>CAZKRL010000020.1:0-41205 GCA_964555295.1 uncultured Comamonadaceae bacterium
GTAAGTGAAATCCTCAAAGAACATAAAGTATAATGTTATATTATCTCTTTCAATTCCTCGACGAACACTATCATTTTCCGGGTGCGGGACTCTTTCAATACATCTCCTTCAGAGCCGCATGCAGCATTCTACTATCGTTAACCATCTCGCTCATTTTCGGAAAAAGGCTTATTGAAATGCTCCGTCGCAAACAGGTGGGCGAAACCATTCGCGATCTTGGGCTAGATGGACAAATGCAAAAAAAGGGAACGCCCACTATGGGAGGTCTCATCATTCTAGCGGCCATACTTATCCCTACACTTCTATTTGCGCGACTCACCAATGTCTATATAATTACCATGTTAATTGCTACTATATGGCTTGGATTTGTTGGGTTCCTTGATGATTATATAAAGGTTTTCAAAAAAGACAAAGAAGGACTTGCGGGTAAATCAAAGATTATAGGACAAGTAGGCGTTGGACTCATATTAGCGAGCATCCTCTATTATAATCCCAACGTTTTTATTAAAACAGTACCCGACAGTTTTGACCACAACGAAGAAAATGTTGACCCATCATTATGGCAAGCCGAAAAATCGCTCAAAACCACTATCCCGTTTGTTAAAGACAACGAGTTCAATTATGCCTGGCTTGTGCCCGATGCCATTGAAAATAAAACCACACTGTTCATCATATTCGCGATTATAGTAGTGATTATAGTTACCGCGGTAAGTAATGGAGCGAATATAACAGACGGAATTGACGGACTGGCTGCGGGCACTTCGGCCATCATTGGGGTAACACTTGCTCTTCTTGCCTACCTCTCCGGCAATTACATATTCGCTGATTATCTGAACATCATGTATATACCGCACGCTGGTGAGCTCGTAATATTTATCAGTGCATTTGTAGGAGCGTGCATTGGTTTTCTATGGTATAATACATATCCTGCTCAAGTATTCATGGGTGATACCGGAAGTCTGGCGCTGGGTGGCATTATCGCCACGTTTGCTATAGCCATCCGCAAGGAACTGCTCATTCCCGTGCTGTGCGGAATCTTCCTCATCGAGAATTTGTCGGTGATGATTCAGGTTTCGTATTTTAAATACACCAAGAAAAAATACGGCGAAGGAAGGAGAATATTTCTGATGTCGCCACTGCACCATCATTATCAAAAAAAAGGACTTCACGAATCCAAGATTGTATCTCGTTTCTGGATCACAGGAATTCTTCTTGCCGTACTAACCATCATCACCCTAAAAACAAGATAATCGTTGGAATATAATATTGGCATATTAGGTGGTGGAGAAAGCGGAGTGGGAACAGCCATTCTCGCAAAGAATAAAAATCTTTCTGCGTTTCTTTCTGATGGTGGAAAAATCAAACCGGTATACGCCGAAGAATTAAATAATCACGCCATCGCATTTGAAGAAAATGGCCATACTCAAGAAGTGCTTTTATCCTGCAAAGAGGTTGTCAAATCGCCGGGAATACCGGATAATGCATCGATTATTCAAACCCTCAAGGCCGCTCAAATACCCTTAATTTCCGAAATTGAATTTGCTGCACGCTATTGTAATGCCAAGAAAATTTGCATCACCGGCAGCAACGGAAAAACAACTACTACACTCCTCACTTATCACATCCTCAAAAACGCTGGACTCGATGTTGGTCTCGCGGGGAATGTTGGCAAAAGCTATGCGCGACAGGTAGCCGAAAAAAACCATGACTATTACGTACTTGAAATCAGCAGTTTTCAGCTTGATGGCATGTATGAATTCAAAGCCGATATAGCCATACTCACCAATATAACACCGGATCATCTTGATCGGTACGAATACAAATTCGAGAATTATATCCAGTCTAAAATGCGCATCCTTCAGAATCAAACGGCTGATGATGCATTCATATTCTTTGCCGACGACAATGTAATACGCGAGGCAATGGAGAGAATTCAACCCGTGATGAATCTCTATCCATATACACTGAATAGCACATTACCATTTGGTGAATCCGGTGCTTTTGTTCAAAACGAAAATCTTACCATACAAATCAATACTAATAACCAATTTTCTATGAAAATGACAGAACTCGCATTGCAGGGCAGACATAACCTTGCGAACAGCATGGCAGCAGGTATCGCGGCCAGAATTCTCGATCTCCGCAAAGAGCTGATCCGTGAAAGCCTTGAAAACTTCGACAACGTTGAGCATCGCCTCGAATTCGTTTCGAAGGTCAACGGCATCACCTTCATCAATGACAGTAAGGCCACCAATGTCAACTCAACATGGTATGCACTCGAGAGCATGAAAACACCAACTGTTTGGATTGCCGGCGGTCAAGACAAAGGAAACGACTACCGCGAGCTCCTGCCACTTGTAACCAATAAAGTAAAAGCCATTGTTTGCCTCACCAAAGACAGTAAAAAAATTCGCGCTGCTTTTGAAAAAATCGTAGAGAGAATTATCGACGTTCAAACCGCCGAGCAAGCAGTAAAAGCTTCATACGATTTGGCAAGAGAGGGCGACAGCGTTCTTCTTTCGCCCGCATGTGCATCGTTTGACTTGTTTGAAAATTATGAAGACAGAGGCCGTCAGTTCAAAGCTGCTGTTCGCCGTCTGTAATTATTATATTTGCCGCCTTATGAAAAAAGCAATAATCCACACCGACAAGGGGGATATGCATGTTGAATTCTATCACAACGATGCTCCCGGAACCGTAAATAATTTTATTGATTTGAGTGAAAAAGGGTTCTATAATAACCTCACGTTTCACCGGGTAATTCCAGACTTCGTGATCCAAGGCGGATGTCCGAACGGCTCGGGAACCGGTGGACCCGGATATAAAATCAAATGTGAGATTGACGGTGGAAATCAATTCCATGACAGGGGTGTACTCAGCATGGCTCACGCCGGAAGAGATACCGGAGGTTCACAATTCTTTATTTGTCACAGCCGCAGAAATACCGCCCATCTCGACAGAAATCACACGTGCTTTGGCAAGGTAGTTGCCGGTCTTGATGTTATTGACGAAATTCGACAAGGAGATAAAATACAATCGATTGAAATCATAGAAGCATAAAATCAGTATAGGTCAAAACTGATTCACCCCACTAAAACGAACTTTGAATTACATAAGTAATTAAAGTAGTCTTATCGATTCCGGCAACAGCAGCTTGCTGAGGAATTATACTCGCTTCTGAAAAACCCGGGGTGGTATTCACCTCAATCACATGCGGTATTCCTTCCCTTATTATATAATCCACCCGTATCATACCGCGACACTTTAACACTGCGTATATCTTTTCAGACTGTCGCTGCACGTCCTGATAAATATTCTCCGGCAGACGAGCGGGAGTGATTTCATTCGACTTACCCTGATACTTCGCCTCATAATCAAAGAACTTATTCTCACTCACTATCTCCGTTATTGGGAGTGCCGTGATCTTACCGTTGATCTGAATCACGCCACAAGTGACCTCCGTTCCACGCATGAACTCCTCCACAATCACAAATTGATCTGCTGTGGCTGCCCTCTCAATAGCTGCGGCCAAATCCTTCTCATCTTCTACCATAGTTGTGGCAAGACTGCTTCCGCCACGATTGGGTTTTACAAAACAAGGCAAGCCCGTTACAGCAATAATTTCTGACACTTGACACGGCACATGACCATCAACCTCGACACTTGAAGCGGTATTGAATTTCATCGCGCTGAGGATACGCGTCGTCATCTTCTTATTAAATGTAAGCGACATATTCAGCGTATCACCCGTGGTGGTGGGAATTCCCAAAAGCTCAAAATACCCCTGCATGATTCCATCTTCACCCGGGGTACCATGTATGATCATAAAAACACCATCAAAATGGATTTGCGAGCCGGCGAGAACAAGAGTGAAATCAGCACGATTTATCTCCACTTCACTTCCCTCCCATTCTGCATACCAACGTTCCTTGCTCACAACGATTTTAACCGGATTGTATAAACGTCGATCGATGTTGTTCATGATCATTGTGGCACTGCGCATGCTCACTACCGCCTCACCACTGAAGCCGCCACATACAACAGCTATGTTTTTTCTCGAATTGCTCATAAGACCAAATTGCCGCAAAAATCCAAATTACATGAACTCCATGCTTTGACCTATGAACAACTATCCGTTAGGACGAATGAATGGCTTGGATGATATACATTCGCCCACATGAAAAAGTCAGTTATTCATTTATTATGCTTTCAGCTGATTATACTAAGTATAAGCGCTCAGAAAGAACCGCCTGCATTGTATTCATTTGAAAAAGAAAAACGAATTCCATGCGGCGAGGTAGAGAACCAGTGCAAGACAGGCACCTGCTGGAGTTTCGCGACCATCTCGTTTTTGGAATCCGAGATCATGCGGAAATCCAATTTGAAAATAGATTTATCGGAAATGCATCCTGTGCGCTGGTGCTATGAAAAGAAGGTAGAGTCGTATGTACTGTACCAAGGCAAACAGCAGTTTGGACCCGGCGGTCTCTCACACGATGTATTATACGTAATGCAGCAATCCGGCCTCATGCCTGAAATGGCTCTCAAGGGAACGCAAACCGCGAGCGGCATTTATGATCACGGATCGGTTGACGATACCCTCGCGAAGTTTTCGAAATCGATTGTAGAACTAAGTCCCGCGAAAACCGACCACTGGCGAACATCGGTCAATACGATTTTAGATGAGCAAGTCGGAAAAATTCCATCAGAATTTACCTACGACCAAAAGAAATATACACCTTCGAGTTTCCTGGAGTTCACAGGACTCAAGCCCGATGATTATATATCCATCACATCCTTTACTCACCACCCGTATTATCGTCCCTTTGTTCTCGAAGTACCTGATAACTGGTCAAAGGGCTCCTTCATAAATGTACCCTTAGAAGAAATGATGAAAATCATTGATCATGCTCTGGAAAAAGGATACAGCATCGCATGGGACGCCGATGTTAGTGAGCCCGGATTTCTGTTTGATCGAGGGCTTGGTGTATTGATTGCAGAAAACAAACCGGCCGATAATATTATACCCATGAAAGAGCTAGATATCAATGCACAACGCAGACAATCCGAATTTGAGACCTATGCCACAACGGATGATCATCTCATGCACATGATGGGATACGCAAATGGCCCTGAAGGCAAACGCTATTATATTATTAAAAATTCGTGGGGCACTTCAAATCCATACAAAGGATATCAGTACATCTCTGCTCCTTATGTAGCAATGAAAACCGTTGGTATCGTATTGCACAAAGACGCCATTCCTGCTGAAATACGATCGAAGTTTTTCTCTTCGTCTAAATAATATCAATTACCCAACAGCATCATGTCGGCCAAGAAGAAAGGAAATTTCGGATGTCTCTCAATATTATTTCTTGGAGGCGGTAGATCATCGGGTTGGTTAGGTTGGCTCTGGCGTATTCCGGTGCTATTCATTTTATATACTGCCCTTTGGGTATTGGCTTACAAGTGGATCAATCCACCCACTACTTATCTGCATCTCACATGTGATTGCCCTGAGGGAAGCAGCGTGAAGAAAGATTGGGTTGATGCGAACGAGATTGCCGATAAAATGAAACTTGCTGTGGTGGCATCTGAAGACAATCGGTTTATGATGCATGGTGGTATCGATTGGGACGCAGTAGAGAAAGCCAGAGAATACAATGAGACCGAGGGAAAGAAAAAAGGCAAGTATCGCGGGGCCTCCACCATTACACAACAAACCGCAAAAAACGTTTTTCTCTGGCCAGGAAAATCCAAAGTCAGCAAATGGATCCGAAAAGGGTTTGAGCTATACTTCACCTATTTGATCGAATGGATTTGGGGGAAGGAAAGAATACTCGAAGTGTATTTAAACGTGATTGAAATGGGCCCCTGTATATTCGGTGTTGAGGCCGCTTCCAACGTGTATTTCGGGAAGAAGGCCTCACAGCTGGTTCCCGAGCAAGCGGCACTGATTGCAGCTTGTCTTCCAAATCCAATTAAATATAGTGTTGCCAAACCCGGGCCTTACATGCGAAAGCGCCAGAATCAAATCGTAAAACTTATGAATGCCATTGGCAGTGATTATTTCATTAGGGCACAGAAAGCAGCAGAAGAAAAAGAAAGAGAAAAGCAAAGAGAAGATCGTTTGAAATCCATTCCCGAGGAAGACTTGAAAGTAATTGAACCCGACGACGAAAAAGAGGAAAACTCAATACAGATACAGAAGCCAGTGGAGCAACAGAACGACAGCAGTTCTAACTCGAAAACATCTCCCTAACCCGCTGAAAAAAGCTCTTGTCACGCGAGCCCGGATGAGGTTGAAAGTTCTCTGATTCTCTCAGCTTCTCGAGCGTCTTGCGCTCATCATCGCTGAGCTTCTGTGGCGTCCATACATTGATATTCACCAACAAATCTCCCGTGCCGTAACCATTCACTTCGCGCAATCCCTTTCCTTTTAGACGAATGATCTTGCCCCCTTGTGTTCCGGGATCAATCTTCACCTGCGCCTTGCTCGCAACCAATGGAATTTCGACGGTCGCACCAAGTGCAGCATCCACAAAACTGATGAATAAATCATAATATAAATTAACACCCTCTCGCTTGAGCAACGGATGTTCTTCTTCCTCAATTAAAACAATGAGATCCCCGGCTACGCCGCCAAACGGCCCCATATTTCCCTTGCCGGCAACACTGAGCTGCATACCCTCGCCAACGCCCGCAGGGATGTTGATTTCAATGATTTCCTCGCTGCGTTTCTGGCCATTCTCGTCTGCATCCTTGGGCTTCGACTTTACGAATTTGCCTGTGCCTTGACACTTCGGACAAGTTGATGCGGTGGCCATTTGACCGAGGATGGTATTGGTAACCCTGCGAACCTGTCCGGAGCCATTACAGCCCGAGCAATTATCATAAGTCACATTATCAGCATTGACCAGCTTGAAGACTTTTACTTTCTTGGTTGTACCTGATGCAATCTCCTCAAGTGTTAGCTTCACTTTGATGCGGAGATTCGAACCACGAAACCTTCTTGATCCTTGCGAACCGCCGCCAAAACCGCCACCGAAAGCTCCCCCAAAAACATCACCGAACTGTGAGAAGATGTCGTCCATGTTCATATGGAAACCACCGCCGCCGAAACCGCCGCCGGGCGATGCATGTCCGAACTGATCATACTGCGCCTTTTTCTGAGGATCGCTCAAAACTCCATATGCCTCTGCAGCTTCTTTGAATTTCTCTTCAGCAGCTTTATCACCGGGATTTTTATCGGGGTGATACTGCAGGGCCAGTTTTCGGTAAGCCTTTTTGATTTCCGACTCACCTGCATTTTTTGATAACCCTAATACTTCGTAATAATCTCTTTTCGCCATGATGTTATTTATTGTCCGATCACCACCTTGGCGTAGCGCAAGACTTTATCGTGATGCATATAACCTTTCTCGAGTTCATCAACCACCTTGCCCGCTTGTTCAGGCGCGCTGATTTGCGTGATGGCCTCATGAAAATCCGTGTTGAAATCCTGCCCCATTGCACCCATGGGCTTGAGGCCTTTCGACTCGAGAATTTTAAAAAACTTCTGTTGAATGAGCCCGAAGCCCTCTTTCAAAACCCCGGCATCATCCGTGCTCTCATTGGCTTTGATGGCGCGATCAAAATCATCGAGCACAGGCAGCAAAGCTTTTATCACTTCAGAAGAAGCTGAGGCGATCAACTCGACCCGCTCCCGGTTCGCCTTCTTTCTGAAATTATCAAAATCGGCGATGGCACGCACATACTTGTCTTTCCAATCAGCGAGCTCTAGTTTGAGTTTCAGGTTCTCCTGTTCCGGGGTATCTACAGATGCCGCGTTCTCAGCTGTCGCCTCTGTTGAAGTATCGTTGACTGTTTCCTGTGTCTCAGAGGCCACGGGTTCACTATCATTCAATTTCTCTTCCGGCGTGGGGTGTTCGTTCATGGTTTTCGTTTTTTCAATTGGGCGAATGACAACATTCTTGCCATAGATCAGCGGTGGGACAATCTGTCACAAGGTGTGGCGAATAGGCCAACAAAATGACTTGATTGGCAGAAAATTCTGCCATCGTCATCAGAAGCTCTTTACATGCTTATCGATTTCAATGTGGAGATCTAAACCGCGTAATCCCGTGGCGAGGATGATTCCATTTTCATCGATCAGAAAACTCATAGGAATGCTAGACACGTTGTATTTAGCGGCTGCGGGACTTCCCCATCCCTGAAGGTCAGAACCGTGGAATTTCCAGATCAGTTTATCCTTCTTAACGGCGTCTTCCCACTTCTGTTTATCGTTATCCAGTGAAACCGAAAACACTTCAAAACCTTTGGCCGACTTGAATTTAGCTTTTTGGTATTTGTTGTAGGCGCTCACCACATTAGGGTTTTCACGGCGACAGGGGCCGCACCATGAGGCCCAGAAATCGATGAGCACAATTTTACCTCTGAGGTCAGACAATTTTACAGTAGAGCCGTCTAGGTTTTGCAATTCGAGTTCGGGCGCCTGATCGCCGACATTGATACCGACTTTGGGTTTGGTAGGATCACCGTTTGTAACGGGATGGGTGAAAGCGATTCCTGAAATAAAAAACAGGGCGGTTAGAAGCATGAATTTTTTCATGTGATAAAATTAGTGTTGATTCACAGATACAAAACAAAAAAGTGCCGAACACAAGAATCCATAGCATGTTGACAACAACCTTACCGAATGAGATATTGTTGCCTCTCGACCATGAAGAATAAAGTGAAACCCAACAGCATCATTACGTGAAAGATGAACAACGTTGCTATCATTGTAGTATCAAACAAACCGAAATGAAAAATTGGACTCTCGCTATGGCCCATTGTGCCTTGCTCATGACAACCGGAAATACTTTCGCACAGCTAACCCAACGCGTCCTCTTCCTCGGTAATAGTTATACCTCCGTAAATAACCTCCCGGCCATGACTGCGGCCTGCGCCCTATCTGCCGGCGACAGTCTCATAGTGGATAGCAATACACCCGGCGGATATACTTTTGAAGGTCATTCCACCAATCCTACAAGTCTCCAAAAAATCGCACTGGGCAATTGGGATTTCGTTGTGCTGCAAGAACAAAGTCAGCGCCCGTCATTTCCAATAGCGCAAGTTGAAATAGAAGTTTTTCCATTCGCTACACAACTCGATAATCTCATTCACCAGGCCAACCCCTGCACAGAAACGATTTTCTACATGACCTGGGGCAGAGCCAATGGTGATGCATCCAATTGTCCGAACTGGCCGCCAGTCTGCACGTATGAAGGCATGGACAGTTTGCTCAACGAACGCTACCGAACCATGGCCGATGACAACGATGCGTTGCTCGCCCCAGTGGGTGAGGTCTGGCATTATCTCCGCGACCAACATCCCGAAATACAATTGTATCAGTCCGATGATAGTCACCCATCCGAGGCCGGAACCTATGCCGCAGCATGCACATTCTACAGCATTATTTTTCGCAAAAGTCCTTTGCTGATAAGTTACATAGGCAACGTAAGTGCCGATCAAGCCACAATCATTCGTAACGCAGTTGAGACGGTGGTATACAACGACCTTGCAGAGTGGCACGTTGGCGAATATGATCCGCAAGCGGCCTTTACATTCGACATTGACAGCACTTCTGATATCGTAAGTTTTCAAAACCAAACAGCAGGCGCAGCAGAATACTACTGGAGTTTTGGTGATGGCAGCTTCAGTGATGAAACAAGTCCAAGTCACTCATTTGCACCGGGAATGTATGAGGTAGATCTATACGCCAGCAGCTGTGGTCTCATCGATACCGCCACCGCGGAGATCAATTTCATAGCAACTCGCGTTGAAGAATTACAAAACCATTTTCTTCACATCTATCCCAACCCTGTTCGGGGCAACGTAAACGTGGAGATTTTTTCGGTCAACATGGGCCAGGAGTTCTTAGAGATTGTCTCTGCCGCCGGTATTCTTTGCGCGCGCCACCCGATCACAGACCAGCGCAATATCATCTCGCTACACGCACTGAAGGAAGGTCTATACTTTATGCGCTGGATGAGGGATGGAAGAATGATACTTACCGAACCCATTCTCGTGGGAGCTGCAGAGTGACGGGTAAAGGAAACTGTTCCATCCTTCACGAACTACATCCATTGCTACATTTGCCGGGCTCATGACAGCAACTCAACAACACATCCATTCGGAAGAAATTCAGGAACAAGTAAAGAACATTTTTACTCAGTACCTCGAAACGCATAAGCATCGTAAGACACCGGAGCGATTTGCAATACTGAGAGAAATTTACGAACGACCAGGTCACTTCGATATCGATACGTTGTACAACGGCATGAAACAGAAACGTTATCGCGTCTCGAGAGCCACGCTCTACAATACCATGGATCTTTTACTGGACTGCGCATTGGTCAGAAAACATCTCTTTGGCAACGGCACTTCGCTGTTCGAGCGTTCCTTCCAAAACAGGCAACATGACCACATCATTCTCACCGACACCAACGAGGTGCTTGAATTTTGCGATCCACGGCTTCAAATCATAAAAACCACGCTCGAAGAACTTTTCGACATCGACATCATGCATCACTCACTCCATTTTTATGGCGTTCGCAAAAACAAGAAAAAGGGTTGAAGTGATTGCATCGTGAAAGTGTAATTTCGCCTTTTTAATAAAACGTGATAGGAAAAGCTGATATATTACTGGGCCTTCAATGGGGCGATGAAGGCAAAGGTAAAATTGTGGATGTTATGGCACCGCAATATGACATTATCGCTCGTTTTCAGGGCGGGCCCAATGCGGGACATACGCTTGAGTTCAACGGCACAAAACATATACTGCACACCATACCCTCGGGCATTTTTCATCCTACCGTAGAAAACCTTGTGGGCAATGGTGTCGTTATCGATCCCGTGGTATTTGTAAAAGAGCTTGACAAGCTTTGCGCCCAAGACGCTAAAGTCACTCAGCGTCTTTTCATCTCTCGCAAGGCACATATGATCACACCTACGCATCGCTTGCTGGATCGTGCAAGTGAAGCGTCAAAAGGAGATGCCAAAATTGGCTCGACACTGAAAGGAATCGGACCGGCTTACATGGATAAAACCGGACGCAACGGTTTGCGCATGGGCGATATTCTCGCGGCCAACTTCCGTCAGCAATACGATTCACTGAGAAGTAAGCATGTGCTCATGCTCGAGAATTTATATGGCAATGCCGGTTTCACCCAAGATGAGCTACATCAGATGGAGGAGGATTTCTTCCAGGCCATCAACAGTATGAAAGAGTTGCAGATTATTGACGGAGAAGGATACATTCAAAAAGCCCTGAAGTCGGGTAAAAAAGTCCTTGCCGAAGGAGCACAAGGCTCGCTGCTCGATGTGGATTTCGGCACCTATCCATTCGTTACCTCGTCTAATACTGTTGCAGCAGGTGCATGCACCGGATTGGGCCTCGCACCGCGCCAAATTGGTGAGGTTTTCGGAATCTTCAAGGCCTATTGTACAAGAGTTGGCAGTGGCCCCTTCCCTACTGAACTCAACAACGAGACAGGTGAACAACTTCGTCAGGTGGGAAGAGAATTCGGATCCACTACCGGCAGACCCAGAAGGTGCGGCTGGCTCGATTTACCCGCCTTAAAGTATGCATGCACACTCAATGGCGTTAGTCAACTCATCATGATGAAAAGCGATGTGATGTCGCATCTCGATGAAATACACTACGCTCATCAATACCGGATCGGTGAGAAACTATTGTCTGATTTCCCCTATCAACTTGGTGACCCTGAGCTTGCGGTTGATTACGAAAAAATGATGGGGTGGAAATGTGACATTCGTGATAAAAAGAACTGGAATGATCTTCCCAAAGCATTGCAGGAATATGTTGCAATGATTGAGAAAAATGCGGGCGCACCGGTAACCATCATCAGCGTGGGACCAGACCGTGAAGAAACCGTTTACAGAACAATTGATACATGATTCATAGGAAAGCAATACACATTCTGCTTTCCCTTGTTATTTCATGTCCCCCCATTTTCTTATCCGCTCAGAATCAAATCAACCGCATCAAACTCATTCATACCGATGCATTAGAATTCAACAAGGCCATTACCGATGCTCAGCGATTGTTAGGTCACGTTATTCTTGAGTTTGATGGCACCAGGTTTTATGCAGACAGCGCGTACCTCTATCCCAACGACAATTTTGAAGGTTTTTCCAACATCCGTATAGAAGGCAAAGAGGGATATCGCGTAACAGGCAGCCACCTTGATTTTATCAAACAAAGTGAAACTGCCGTGATGACACAAAAAGTAGTATTCACGGACGAAGGAAGTCAGCTCTTCACAGATCATCTCACCTACCATCTTAACAGCGAAACAGCGGTTTTCATTCATGGAGGTAAAATCATTTCAGCGGGTGATGTTCTTGAGAGTAAGACGGGCATCTACGAAACACGCAATAATCTTTTCAGGTTCCGCAGTTCTGTGAAACTCAAAAACAAAGATTATAAAGTGGTAACCGACACCATGCATTACCACACGCTCACAGAACGCAGCGATTTCATGGGATATACACTCATCACGAGTGACAGCGGCACCATTGAATGTGAGCTGGGACAATATGAATCCAAGACCGGAAAATCCAAATTCATCCGAAATGTAGAAATGCGATCGAATGACAATCTGCTATGTGCCGACACCTTATACTATGATAAATTCAATGAGTTGGGGGATGCACGCGGACGGGTCATCATGATTGACTCCACCGACACTTATGAAGTTCATGGCAGAAAATGCAAATACGATGCGAAACTGGGGGTGTCTCATATGACAGACTCCGCCCTGTTCATCACTAAGTCACAAAGCGACACATTGTATATGCACGCCGACACCCTGTTTAGCATTCGTGACAGTGCCGGACAAACTTGGCTGCTGGCCCATCACAGAATGAAATTCTTTAGTCATATGTCTCAAGGCATGGCTGATTCAGCGGTATTTCGAAGCGCCGACAGCACCCTTAGAATGTACTATAATCCTGTCGTCTGGAACGAAGCCCAACAACTTTCCGCTGACAGCATCATACTTCATCTTAAAAACGGATCTCTGCAGCAACTCGCCGCACTCGGGCACGGCTTTCTTATAGAGGAATATCAAACAGCGAGGACCGACAGTATTGGACCAAAATTCAATCAGATTAAAGGCAAACAAATCGATGCATTTTTCTATGGCGACACCTTGCATCACGCGTTGGTCAACGGTAATGCACAGATGATTTATTTCCCTGAGAATGATGTCAAAGAAGAGCAATGTGTCAACACCTCACAATGCTCCATGATGAAAGCATTTTTCAGCCAAAAAAAAATTTCCTCCATCGTCCTCGACAAACAACCCGACAGTGTATATGCCCCTCTCAGCAAAGTGAAGCGTGAAGATTTACAGTTCGCAGATTTTCAGTGGATCACCGACAAACGTCCGAAAGAGATTTCTGACATTTTCAATCACACAAGCGCCACCCCCTGAATCAGAGCTGATATATCCCCGAATTATTGCGAGCGATATTTAGGAAGGTATAGCCATTCAAGGGAGACAGGTTATCTTCAATCAAATCAAAACAACTCCAGGTTTTAGGAATAGCGTCGAACACCAGAGTAACATGAATGCACTCATTGAACTTTTTGAAATAATGTTTGCGTGGATGAACGGGCACGTTCAAAGCCAATTGCATGGGCAATTTCTCACCGGTGGCGGGATTTTCCAGAAAGGTATTACTCCGGATGTTACACCACCAGTCGCTCACATACTTCGGTGAGGGTTTCATCGTCAGGTGAATGAACGTAAGCGGTGACTCATCCGTTTCCGCTTGAACCTCCACATCCATTACCTCAACAGGTTGAATAGCGCGTTCTGCATCATCATTGAGGGCTTTGAAAAAAACTGAATTTTCCTTCAACATAGATTTAATTTTTGACAAAGCTCCGGCTCGAGATTGTAACCTATTTACAATGAATAGGTTTACTGCAATCATTTTTTAAAAAACAGCAGCCATGTAGATACACCCAATGCTGATCCCATATAACCACCTATAAGAGAGCGCGCAACTTTGCGACTTTGGGCCTTCGGGGTGAATCCCTCAAGATAAAGATCATTGTACTTATAGACCGAACTGCTCATGTATCTCTCACGAATTCTAACCTTCGGGATAAGTTGAGCCAGCGCACAAACCATTGGCGGAAATACATTAAGCACAATGCCATCTTGCCCTAAATATCCGGCAGCGCCACAAACCGCCATACTGATACCAAACGGCACCCACGCATGAAAATTCTCACGTGCGTCGCGCTCACCTGCCATGTAAAAACGCATTTCATCCACCGAGTAAAAATTCTCACTCATTGGATCCTGGTCATAAATAATTCTCTCCATTCCGCTGCTTCGAATGGAAAAAACCTCGTTGCGGTGAAACTTTACCACCCTTGATTTACCCGACTTTTTGGGAATATCAAAGTGCATTACCAAACCGGAATCGGATAAATGTTTGCAAACCAATTCGCGCCCGTTCATCAAGAGTAATGTATCCTGACAAAAAAGTCGTTCGCAACATAACGTAAGCATGATGCAACACACCACTTGTAGTCTTACCCAATAGAATTGCATTCGTCGAAAATATGATAGATTGATCTAATTTTCATATTACCAAAATTATTGCGCCGATGCCATTCTATTAGCTGTATCCGCAGGACAGAAATGAGAATAGGAAATCAATTTTCGCTTGGGCTTCCAATGACAGCAATATGAATTTCAGATGCCCCGGAACTTCTCAAACAATCAACACATTGCAATAATGTAGATCCCGTGGTAACCACATCATCAATCAGTAGAATTCGCTTATTCCGGATCTTATGTGCAAGTCTCACTTCATATTGTTGACGGCTATTCTGCCACCTTCCAAATCGTCCAAGCTTGGTTTGTGAACCCGCGCTAGATTTTCTGATAAGCTCGTCGGAAGCCACCTCTATGGAAAGAATTTCCGCCATGCCCTCAGCAATGAGGTCACATTGATTATAGGTTCGTTGCCGCACTCGCTTTTTATCTGCAGGTACCGGAATCAATAAGTCAAATTCTTTCTGCTTGTTGGAAAGCATCAACTGTCGACCCAACATCTCGCCAAGCCACAATCCTACATCCGGGCGCTCCTTATATTTCAACGAGTGAATCAGTTTGCGAGCCACTCCACCCTGTGGCAGATAGTATAATGCACCTGCTGAGGTAATGTAAGCTCTGCCATGAAACAATCGCTCAACCGGATTGTCGGGCGATGTAAAGTGATCGGTTGGTTCTAATTCAAGTCGACATTTCGTGCATACCGCCTTTTCATGGATGAATAGTTGTGTGCCGCATGATCCGCAAGTGGCTGGAAAAAACAGACAGGCCAAATCGGCCAAATAGTCATGGAAAATCATATCCACTAACTACGTGTAATCCATCTCAATCTGCAGAATAAAATTCTATAACATATTCCTCAACTCTTCCGTGATGCGCGCAACAGCCGGACAAACCAATGTGTTTCGGTAAGTGAGCTCAAGAATTTGCGACATATTCTTCCGATCGGTGTGAGGGTAATCTCGGCATGCTCTCGGACGATGTTCATAGATTGAACAGGTATTATCATCTCTCAGAAAAGAGCAAGGCGCTGAGTTCAATACCCAATCTTGTTCGTCGTCCATATGTAAATACCGAGTGATAAAATCCGATGGGCGCATATTTAGATGCCTGGAGATTCTGTCAATGTCAACATCACGAAATATGGGCGAGGTTGTACGACAGCAATTTGCACACGTCAAACAGTCCATCTTTTCAAATTCCCTCTCGTGCAAATCGTGAAAATGACGATCCAGATGTGATTTGCCCGAGAGGCCCCTGAGAAATTTTTTGTTTTCTTTTTTTCTTGTATGAGCGCGAGCAAGAGCCGCTTTATCCGCTTCTTTCATCAGTGAGGATTACTGAATGCGGGATTATGAATGAACGAAGTATCGGTAAGGGTTTTGAGGAAAGCAATAAGGGCAAGCTTGTCAACCTCGTCGAGAAAAAGTCCTCCTCCTGAAGCCTCCATAAATGAATCAATGGTGGTGCTGATTTTCCCTCCGGTATTATAGTGATCAACGACCTGCTCTAAGGTTGTGAATCTGCCATCATGCATATAGGGAGCAGTGAGTTCTATATTTCGCAGCGTTGGTGTTTTGAATCTTCCACTATCCAATGGATTGCCCGTAATTCCTGCCCTTCCCGGATCTCTGCTGAATTCTGAATCAATTCCGTTATTGTGCATCAGGTAGTCGCCCATCTGCATGCCAGCGTGTCCATGACAATGGAAGCAGTCAGCGCCACCCCAGGGTTGTCCTGTGTTCTGATTGATACCACCTTCTGCAATAAAAAGATTGAATCCCATTTCCTCCAGTGGAGTGAATGTATAATTCCCTGCTCTTTCTCTGTCGAACTTTGAATCGGCGCTGATCATGGTTCGCAGAAAGGATGCCATCGCCTTTGCTGTTCTATCCTTAGTGATGTCAGCCGTACCAAAAGCGGCTTGATACATGGGCGGATAGAGAGGGTCAGCGCGCAGCTCTTCCAGCGCATGATCCCAATCTTCATTCATTTCAATGGGGTTCACAACAGGTTCAATGACCTGATCCTCGAGAGTAATTGCGCGACCATCCCAGAAATAATTATAGGCCCATCCCAAATTGACGAGTGCCATAGAATGGCGTGTCCCTAGGGCTCCTGTAATCCCTGTGCTGAATTGCTGAGTATCGCTAAACGAATGTTCAGGGAAGTGACAACTACCGCAGCTCTGTGTATTGTTGCCCGACAATTTTTTTTCCCAAAACAAATATCTGCCCAAGGAAACGCCCTCTACAGTGAGAGGATTATCTGCAGGAATATCCATCGGCGGGAATAGCGGCGGAATTACCAGATTGTATGGCGTAGCTGCAAAAACAGGAACGGAAGGAATCACCGGAGATTCGGGCTCTTCCTCTCTGCAACCCATCACAAGCGCAACGACACTGGCGGCGAACATATATAATAGCTTCCTCATTCTTCCAAAGGTAAAAGTCTTTCATCCTGAACAAAGTTCCAATCGGTAAGAGCTTTTAAAAATTCTTCCATATCGTTCAATTCAACATCAGTAAGGCCCAATGGCCGCAGTCTTGAATCCTTGTTCCTTGAATCGTCGCCACCGCGATTATAATATTTGAGCACTTCACCGAGAGAATTCAAACTTCCGTTATGCATGTATGGCGAGGTGAGCGCGATATTGCGCAAACTGGGAGTCTTGAACTTACCAATATCAGAGGGATTATGAGTAACGCGGTATCGGCCCTGATCCTCCGACTGTATTCCCACATCATAAAAACCGAAGTCCGTATAAAAAACACCGCCATGACAACTTCCGCATTGCGTGCGCTCAGAAAAAAACAATTCCATTCCTCTCAGCGCCGATTCGGAGAGAGCATCCTTCTGGCCGATTTTATAACGATCATAGTATGAGTCGCCCGATATGAACATACGCTGAAAAATCGCCAATGCACGGGTGACGACCCATGGATCTATGGAATCACGGCCAAACGCTTTGACTGCAAGTGCTCTCAAATAATCATCATCGTTGAGTTTCTGAATAGCAACCATCATATTCATGCCCATCTCCAGCGAATCGTGCAATGGCACTAGCGCCTGTGTTTCTAATGTTGGCACACCTCCCTCGAAAAGAAAGTAGGGTTGGAAACCAATGTTTGTCAAAGTTGGAACATTCCGTTTGCCTTGAATACCCGACAATCCGATGGGCAGTTTTTTCCCGTCGGTGAACGCTGCGCTCAGCGCATGACATGATCCGCAGCTGAACTGATCGCTGGCGGAAAGTCTCTTGTCGTAGAAAAGCAATCGTCCCAATTTCGCACGAAGAACTGTGGGCTCACTACCTTGAGGAAAGGTTAATTCCGGAAACGCGGAAGGTCTATTATATTCAAAGGGCTTATCATTAGGTATATTATATTCATGGCCGCATGCAAAGAATATAATAATCGATGCTAATGCCGCAATGCATCTCATTCCACGATATCCATGCACAATACCAGATTATCGAGATATAATCGAGCCAAATCCGGATCCGTTGAGGTATGGGTCACAGCGTTCTCCTCAAGGTTGAGTGGCTCATTCTGTGTACCTCTCAGGAGTTCATCGATATGAAATCGGATTTCAATGGTTTTCACCTGACCAGCGGAGAGGATTATATCTGAAGCCCGGCTAATACTTCTATAGGAGCTATCCGTTCCGGCGTGGATCGCGATGGGCACTAACAAAGCATTGCCGGGAGTGCCAGTTGTATCACACTTGCCCTCGAATTTCGAGAATATATACCCTGTATTCCATGTCCAAAACATACCTTGAGAACCCGCAACACTCAGCGGACTAGAGTTGGCGTACTGCGACGGATCTTGTCCGGTATTATAGTTGGCGGGAATACCCAGCCCTAAATCTATACCGGTGTATTTTCCTGCCGGCACCGTGTAAGTTCTGGTAACTGCGGTGGAAAAATCAATCAGATCAAAGTCTTCAACCGCCTGAAACGATCCGTCTTCTTTCCTCAATTGGATAAATGAAAAATACTGCTTGAGAAGGTCAATACGGAAAGTCGTTCCAAAGTCGTCGACATAGGGTTGCTGTAATTGAAAGAGTGTATCATTCCAATAGCATGAATACTTAATCTGAAGTGTTGCGTTAGTTTCTGCAGGCAAAACGGGGGTGTCTGAATCACCTTCTTTGTCTTTGCACGAACTGAGAACCAACATACCAGTTGCGATTATCAACCACATTTTTGTATTCATACAGAAGAATTTATGAGCAAGGTAATAAGCCATAACCCTAACGTCTATATTTATTGGCAATTAAAACTGATAATCGGAGTTTAATTGAAATTTCCTGTAAAAAGCATGAACTCAGCAACCACTTTAAAGATACTCAAGGCAAGTGCCGGAAGCGGTAAAACCTATGCCCTTGTGTTGCAATATCTAGTACTTGCCTTGCGACAAAAGCAAGCTGATTATTACCAGCGCATTTTGGCCATCACATTTACGAATGCTGCAGCTGCTGAGATGAAGGACAGGGTATTGTCTCGACTCAAGGAAATTGCAATTGAGAAGGCCGATAAGCATTTAACGGATGAGCTCTGCAAACAATGTGAATTGAGTTCAAATGAGCTTTGCGAGCGAGCCGGGGCAGTGCTGAAACACATGTTGCATCACTACGGAAAATTGAGCATACTAACGATAGATTCATTTACCCATCGATTGGTGAGAAGTTTCTCTCGCGACCTTAAACTGACATCGGATTTCAAAATTGAGATTCAGAGCAGTGCGTTTCATGAGTTACTTGCTGATGCCTGTCTTGATCAAATAGGCAGAGATGCAATTCTCACAGATTACATGACACATTTCGCCGTTCAGAATGAGGAGGAGGGAGGAAGCTGGCAATTTCGTAATGCACTGATTGAAAATGCCCGACTCATTGAAAAGGAAAGTAGCGAACGACCCATGAAGAATTTATCTGGCTTGGGTTACGATGAGGCCAAGGCGCTGCGAGAAAGGATAACCAAAGACTTCAACGATGATTGCGCGCAATTGCAGGGTATGGTGAAGTATTTATTGGGCCTGATGGATGATCATGATCTCGTACCAACGGATTTCTCCAACGGAAGAAAAATATTTGCTCCGTTCCTGAAGCCCATAGTTACACCGGTTATTAAACTATCTACACTTTTCGAGAAACTTCCTCATGAACCCTACTGGGGAACTAAAAAAACCCCCCTCGATATTCGCGCCAAACTCTCTGCTTTCCGGGAAGAAGGCCTCGATCTCATTCGGGCCATTGTTGAACATAACAATCCAAGGAATACGGCGAGAGTGAAATTGAAGAGCACCATCAAAAGTTCTGTTTTTGGCCTTGGTCTTTTGCGCTACATGCACGAAAAGTCAACGGATATCAAGCATGAAGAAAACATCGTATTGATTTCAGATTTACACAAGATGGTGCGAGAGGTTATTGAAGATAGTCATGCACCGTTCATTTACGAGCGCATCGGTAACCGATACAATCATATTCTTTTTGATGAATTTCAGGACACCTCAGAATTACAATGGTATAATACGATTCCTCTCATGCACAATTCACTGGCTGAAGGACATCAAAGTTTAATTGTGGGTGATGGCAAACAGGCAATCTATCGATGGCGAGGTGGCTCTTCAGAGCAATTAATCCAATTGCCAGAACTCATGGGGAAGTACAAGAATTCTGACGCAGAAAGAATCTTTGTTTCAGGCGCAGACGTTGATAATCTTCTCGAAAACAGACGAAGTTGTGCTGCCATTATTCGCTTCAATAATCAACTTTTCGAAAAGATGAAATCATCATTGGGACAGCTTGAGAGTGTATATAAGAAACATGCCCAAAAGATCATTCGAACAGAAGAAGGCTATGTCGAAGCAAGTGCTATCGACACTAAAGATGGCGAAACGAAAGCGGATGTGAGAAGTCGAACGATGCAAAAAATTATAGACATCATCAAAGAGTGTGAATCGCTGGGGTATCGAAAGGGACAAATAGCTGTTCTGGTTAGAAAAGGAAAAGATGGAGGCGAAATAGCAAGAACGCTGACGGATAATGATATACCAGTTACTACACGGGAAAGTTTTCGTGCTGAACATTCACCTGCGGTAAGGGCATTGGTGCATTATCTCGGAGTGAGTCTGCAATTAGATATACAAGTGAATGGAATTTTCTTCGCAGAAGCTATATGTGAATTAAGGAATCAAAGTCTCACAAACCTGGTGGAACGCCATGTAGAATATGTCGACGGAAAGATGCGAATACACCACATATCACTCATCAATGAATTGGGCGACTCTAGAGCTATTATTCCAACCGACGGAAATGTCTTTGACTTCTTTAAAAGAGTAATGCAACAATTTTCAATTCCACACGATAGTGGAGTTGACTTTTTGTTTGACACCATAAGACAACGTTGTGTGGGTGCCAACAATTCCCTCAATGAATTTTTACAATGGTGGAACAATGAGAAATCAAGATTATATATCACCGAACAAAAAGATCCGGATGCGGTCCAAATTTCGACTATCCATAAGTCGAAAGGACTGCAGTATCCCGTGGTGATTTATCCACGGTTCGCGACTGCGCCACCAATGGATTCAAAAATTTGGTTGGATATTCCTAAGTCTGAATTCGGAGTTCCTAATATTCAAGCAACACCATCGGCATCACTGGGAGATATAGACGAACTCCGACAGGCATTACAGACGGAAGCAGACTACTCTGCGCTTGATCAATTAAACACCTTTTATGTTGCAACGACCAGGCCGGAAGACCGCTTGTATATTATACAAGAAACCTCATGCAAATTGGCTGAATCAGCAAACTTTATAAAGATTCTTGAGCAAGAATTTACGCCATTCAAAGAGGAGAGAATATGGAAAGACGGTGTAAAGGAAATTTTCCATTCAGATAAACCCACAACCCCATCCAGCGAAAAATCGACTATTATATTGCCAATAGCCACCTCTGAAGGCACGCTAAGACTGAGAAAATTGAAGGGTGAAGAAACCGAGGAGCAGCGTGAAGGCATCATATTTCATTATTGCATCTCACTTATCCGAACTCAAAGTGACATACATACAGCATTGAATAATACATACAGAAAGTATAATATACATGATGTTAAAGAGAGGAACAAATTAGAAAAACACATCACCGACATCGTGAATGACCCCAATTCTAAAGATTGGTTCAAGGCCGATTGCAAACAATATACCGAACGTGAGTTATGCCTAACCAATGGCGATATCATCAGACCAGACAGAGTAATCGAGCTCGAGAATGAAATGATAGTGATTGATTTCAAAACCGGCAAAGAGCGTGAATCACATGAGAAACAATTGCGGCAATACATTAGTTCCATTCAAGAAATTAGCGCTAAACCTATCCGCGGCATACTGTATTATATCACTGGGAAACGTCTATTAGAATTAGACAAATAAGTTTGATTCTGATCGAAATTCATTGGTTTATTACATAGCAATGAATCATACCGTTAAGTATAACTCTCAAGATTCGATACCAAAAAAGATAGATGGGCTTCGCTATTGAATGATGCTACTGCTCGGCATCAGAACACCGAGATTTTTTTATCGACAATAGGCACAATATCGAGATGAGGGATTGTGTAGAAAGATATCGGTTGAAAGCACAGAATTCGCCCATAAAGCCAATGAATCCGACATTTTACGGTCGAAATCGTCAAAAAACTCCTCGTTCACAGCAGCGATCATTTTATATCCAAGGTCAACCCCAGAGAAGCTGTAAAAACCCGCATCAATCTGCGATAAATTTTCTCTTCCGGGAGAATACATATACCTGTACAACAATAACTGAATCAACTTGCTGCTGTCACCACTCAAAAGAATATCTTCCAAAACTGCTTTGTCCTTGATGATATAATCCCGCTCCTTTACCTTCCCGGTTTTATAGTCAAGTATTCTATTTACACCATTCAATGCATCAATACGATCTGCCGTACCGCGCACTTTTAAAACATATGGCAATGGCGGATTCGTAATTACTTCACGTTTAAGTTTCGTTTCCAGTTCAATTACCTTCCAGCCTTGATGGAGTGCAGAAATTTCCAGGGCGATATATTTCTTAAGAATTCTACCTGCCATTTCAATTGCTAAACGATTGTATCCGAATTTCACGCTGGTGGTATGAAATTGATCGGCCGCTGCATCAGCAACATATTTTTCAATGTTGGCCTGCAGGTGGTTGAAATCATTAAGGGTGGGAGCGGATCCCTTGAAGGGCGTATAAAAATCTTCCAAAACTTTATGAATGATAAGACCAAAGCTTGCGCTGCTCATCTGCTCCTCCAATTCATCTTGCTCGCCCAATCCGAGAATATATCGATAATAGAAATCAAGCGGACAAGCATTGAACTTATTAATAGCTGAAGGTGATATACCACTTTCGAACATTTGCAGCACCCGGTTTCTGCAAAAATCATCAAACACCACACCGCCCGATGTCACGTGCATTGCAGGCGAGTTTATAATATGCTGCATTCGCTGACTGTATCCCGACAAAGGGAACTCGGTAAATAGTTGAGTTATATAACGTGACTGTTCGGATATTCGAAAATCTCCTGAAACCGAAGGGTAAAGCAAATTCAATTTTTCGGCACCTTGCAAGAGCCGCCAAAACAAATAAGAAGGCATGGCCTCTTTATCCGCAGGTACCGGCATGCCATAATAAGCTCTTAAATCAGAAGGTAACAAGGTCTGGTCAAAGTTTTTACCGGGTAGATAATCCTCGCTTGCACCAACAACAATCACATGTTTGAAATCGATGCCCTGAGTTTCATTTAAACTTAAAATTTGTAACCCGTCTACCGGCTCACCTTCAAAATGTATACGCTCACGCTGCATAAGCATAAACAAGAACTCTGACAATGAGCGATCCTCTGTTAGTACAGGATATTGCAGTATATCATTACTCAACTCTTCAATTATCCGCTCAAGTTTCACCACCGAAACTGCAGCCCATTCACTCGAAGGTTGCGCTGCATTCAACAGACCAATGGTGTTGATCAGAAATTGACTGACGTCATTAGAAGCAACAACCTCCATCAAATACTTTAAGCCAGGATATTCTTCGCTGTAGGCATCGAGGTCCTTAGCAGAAATAAAATTCCAATTCTTATCAATGAGTTTTTTGAGCAATAGATGACAACTTTCATCCCCCATTCCTGTCTCGACAGAATAATTCAAAAATTGCGCAAACCATCTATAATGAATAGAAGCTCTATCCAGACGCAATGAAATAAAACACTTAAGCAGAGATTGGATCCAACGACCCGCAGGTGTTCGAAACACCGGAATACCCATTGAAATATTCAGTGAAACTGGCAAACCTGCAAGGGCCGACATCATTTGCTCCAACAACTGATCGTCTGCAATGACAACCGCTGTATCCCGCAAATCCGTGGCATTCAATTCAGATAAAATTTTCGCCGTTTGAAGTGTCTGAGTATAAGAGGTTGCACATTCATAGACATCAATTGTTCTGGTTGAATTACTCAGTCGATTCGAAATCCATTTTGCATCGAACTGTATTCGACGAAAGACTTTTCCCGCCTCGTGGTTCTCGTCGCCATAATAATATGAATCTATATCCGGAATGATTTCAATAGATTCATTAACCCCAGAACTTTTGATGAGTTTTAATTCCGCATCCGTAAGACCTGCCGCAGCCAACCAATACGTTTTCCGATCCTGCCATTTTTCATGCACCAAAGGATCTTCGCATAACCTATTAACGAGTGCGCCATAAGTATAGCAACCTTGGTTTCGCTGCCATTCTCTAAATGCATTATGCAACGCGCCTAACTCAGCCCAAAACTGCAGAAATTTCTTTTGCCCTTCACTCAAATTTTCTTCGTTGAAACTCCAGTTCTCGATTTCTCGAATATTGCGCAAATCAGAAAAAACCTTTTTGGCATCGGAGAGTGACGTCTCTACATCCGAAAAATCATTCAGCGCTATCGGCGCCCATTTAACAAAATCTCCAAAAGAATCTGGAGCAGTTGCTATGGATTTATATAGATCATACAATATTAGCAGCTGACGGAGAGGAGGCAACAAATCAAATCCACTCACCTCACTAAAGAACTCAGCCTTTGTGTAAAACCTGGGTGTCCAAAAAGTTTTACCGGCGGTACGTCGAAGCGCATCAGTAAGAAACAAACGAACACGACGTGAGGGTAAAATGACGCTTATATCCTCAATTGCCTCTCCGTGCTTAGACCAAAGCATTTCTGCAACTCGTTCAAGATATTTTTTCGAATTTTCCATCTTTGCGGGAAGATATGTCAAACATTGATCAAAAATTTCCGATTTACCGCAAAACGACGAATTCCCAGAATTTTTTTTGTCTTCCAGCCCACAACCGGTTCATCGAAATCCAGGCGGTCGGTTCGCGTTGGGTCAGGCATGAATCGGTAGCCGAAATATTACCTATGCGGTTACTGATATCCGATCTGATCAACTGCGCGGGCGGAGCGTATATAGAATGTTCGGAAGAAGAATTTCTCACCTTCGCGGCCAAAATCTCAACATCAAGTGAAAAACCTTGAGAATAACTTTTCCTTTTAGATGAAATCCCAGTATGTGATAGATGATTTCTTGCATGCATGATACATAAAAATTTCTCGCTCCAGAAGTTTAACACCTTCGGTATCGAAGCGAATGCCAAGCTATTCGCCGCTTTTAATAGTATCGATGCATTACATTCTTTGTTGGAAGAAAAAGAATTACAGAATGAACAACGATTGATACTGGGCGGAGGAAGTAATATTCTCCTCACAAAAAACTTCCAAGGGGTTGTATTGAAAAATGAAATTCCAGGAATTGAAATTATTCAGGAAGATGAAACACACTTTTATGTGAAGGCAGGATCCGGAGTGAACTGGCATGAGTTTGTTATGCACACCGTTTCCAATAAGATGGCGGGGCTCGAAAATCTCGCACTTATTCCGGGTTGCGTTGGAGCTGGTCCTATGCAAAATATCGGCGCATACGGAGTTGAACTTAAGGATGTATTTCATTCACTTGAAGCAATGCATATTGAGGATAAGTCCGTTCACACATTTACCGGTCAAGAATGTGAATTCGGCTATCGTGAGAGCATTTTCAAACGAAGGGAGAAAGATCAATTTGTAATTCTCAATGTTACCTTCAGACTAAATCGTCGGGCCAATTTGCACACGTCTTACGGAGCCATTGAAGAGGAACTGGATAAGATGAATGTCGATAATGTTCAGCCGCATCATGTAGCACAGGCGGTCATCAATATCAGATCATCCAAACTACCCAACCCGAAAGAGCTGGGAAATGCGGGAAGTTTTTTCAAAAACCCCGTCGTGCCATTGAGTGTTTATGATAACATCAGCAAAGACTTCAATAACGCGCCTTGCTTTCCTATAAATGAAAGAGAAGTAAAGGTTCCTGCCGGATGGCTCATTGAAACAGCGGGTTGGAAAGGCAAAATCATCGATCGATGTGGTGTACATAACAAACAGGCACTTGTGATTGTAAACCATGGTGGCGCAACGGGAAAAGAGATTCTGGAATTAAGTCAAAAGATTATTGACGATGTCTACGATAAGTTCGGCATCACTCTTGAGCGTGAAGTGAACATCATATAAGTTCATTTTTCAGAATTGCGCACAAGGCACAACACGCGGACGTTTCTTTACCTTACTTGTTGTATTTGCCCATTGATATGTAAAAGTAAGCTCGTGCGAACCCGCAGAACTCGATAGCCCTAATGACGAAATGGTTATATCATAGCTATATCCAATTCGGTAAATTGCAGTTTGAAACCCGAATATCAAAGCCAACGCATCTCTTGATGGACCCTCGAAAGCGTCCTTCACAAACGGAATTCCCCTGTACCAGAGACCAAACACGATGGGAGACAACTCATAATACGCTCCCATATCAAGTTGCCGAAATTTATCCTGGTACATAAAGTTGGATGCCATCACAAAATATCGATCCAATCTCGATGTCGAATTTCTCTTCAACTTAATGCGCATACCCGCTTGCATGTTGGCCCGCATCGGAAGCAAGGCCTCAGCACCTTGAAACAATGACTGATTCGGCCAGTTAAGATGATACGCCGACATCCCAAACCAGGCCTTCTTACCAAAAGCAAGAAACCCGGCACCAATGTCGAAATAATTTACCGGCCTTAAACCAACAGCTTCAATACTCAAATCTGAATCCCGAAGAATCTGATCAAAGAATTTTAGTTGTGTGAAATCCACTGATCGCGATCCATATCCAAATTGCAAAGCCGGTCTGAAATAAAAATTCTTGTTTACCCTTGCCTCGAAAGCGTACTGACCCACTATATGGGTTGAACGCAAACTACCCGAGCCAGCCCTTTCATAATTTATCATACCCCCTATTCCACTTTTCGCACTACCAAAAAACTGATCAAACGTGATATTTCCAGCATTGAAACCGCCCGGCACTGCGAGCCATTGTTTTCGGAGCTGGAAACACAATTTACTATCCGCAGAAATTCCAACAAACGCAGGATTCATGGCTGTTGGAAGAGCATACGACTGTGTGAACTGTTGATCTTGCGCAGCCACATTCGCCGCGATCATCAAGAAGACCAAAACAATATTCAATTGCCTCGCTTTCATCATCGTATTATTAGTGTTATATCACCCGTGTCTTCATAGGTTCGTCCATCCAAATAAACGCCCTTTGCATTCCATACGTAAACTCCCTGCTCAACAATCTCTCCCTTATAGTATCCGTCCCAACCCATCTTAATGTCGTTGGTGTAAAAAATCATTTCACCCCATTTATTGAAGATTCGTAATTCGTAGGTATCAACACCACTATAGCGTGGAAAAAACACATCGTTATTCAAACTCTGCGAATCATATGGTCCGCCGCTGGCAAACTGCTGATTCGGGGTGAATGCAGTGGGAAACTCGAGCACACCAGATGCCCTTGCTTCAATCACAGCTGATCGAGTTAACGTGTCGGGACAATTATTTTCGTTATTCACGATAAGCGTAACATCGTAGTCTCCTACTTCTGTGTAGGTATACTCCGGGTTCTCGTCTTCAGAAGTTCCACCATCACCGAAATCCCAGGAAAATTGTGTAGCGTTCTCCGATATGCTCACAAAATTAACCGGCTCAACCGGTACGTTTACAACCGTTGGAAACACAGAGAAAGATGCCCGTGCAGTTGGAATGACAACAACAATGTCTTGTCTCAATGTATCTACCACCGCACTATCAGGACCCAGAATCGAAAGTCTCACCGAATAAGTTCCAGGCTCGTAATAGGTGTATACCGGGTCGGTAACCTGCGATTCTCCGCCATCGCCGAAGTCCCAGCGAGATTCTACAATGTACTCACTCAGGTTTGTAAACTTTACCGTAAGTGGTGCACACCCAATACTATCTCCCTCGAATTTGGCAACGGCAGGAGGAGGAAGAATTATCAGATCACGATAAGCAGTGTCCTGACATGAGCCATTGGCAACAACCAACTGAATAGTGTATTCACCCCACGTGTTATAGGTATATGAAGGTGGATTGAAATCAAAGAGAAAATCACCGGTATTCATGTTCCATTGAGCATTGAGCTGACCACCAATGGTGGTGTTGGTCATGCTTACCGTTGCATCGGGCCAGGTTTGAATCTCAGGTGTTACATCAAATGCAGCGATGGGATCTGTATACACTCCGATATCCATGTCCATAGTATCCGCACAACCAAAATCATCCGACACTATGAGCTGAACCGTATAGGAAGTATCTGAAGTATTCGGATTGATAAACGTGTGGGTAGGTTGAAAAACGCCGGAGGTATCACTTCCATCTCCAAAATTCCAATCATAATTGACACCCCCTTCTGAGTTGTTGTCAAAAGTTAACTCGAGCGGCGTGCAACCGCCCGGTATAGAGGTAAACAGCGCATTGATTTCCTGTGGCACCTCCACTGAGGCAAATGCAGTATCAATGCAACCAAATACACTCACGGCCTCGAGCAAGACCTGATATGTGTATATCTCATCAGTGACATTCACAAAATCATGCGAATGCACGGGCTCTTCCGTCTCTGAAATTTCACCCGTGCCATAGGTCCATACATACGAATTCGCTCCCTCAGAAGTATTCGCAAATGTGACTGTGCGAGGGAAGCAACCCGTAACATCGATAATGCTCACTTCCGCTTCCGGCGTACTTCGTACTTCAATCTCCTTAACCCGAACAGATTCGCAGCCAAATTCATTCAACGCCGTCAATTCAGCAGTATACACGGTATCAACTCCCGTGGGAGTTGTGTAGCTGTGTACCGGGTTTACTGAATTGGACGTAACCCCATCACCAAACACCCATTGATACGCTGAAGCTCCTAAACTCTCATTTTGAAAACCAGCACTGAACGGTGAACACCCAATACTATCCGCGAAAAAATCGGCAATGAGAACTGGATATAATGTAAACGTGCTGTCGAATTCATCAACACAACCATTGGCTGAGGTAACTGTCAATTGTACTACGTAAGCCGTACTTCCAGTCACTGGGGCTCCGAACGTGTGTATGTGACTTATGTCTGAAATTTCAGAAGTTTCTCCATCCCCATAATCCCAGAAAAACGTCTCTCCATTGATGGTTTCATTGAAGAAGCTAATGGGTGCAGGGTGACACGCTTCCGAAGAACTCATATCGAAATGTGCACGCGGACCCGGAAAAACTGTAACCTGCTGCTCGAATTCTTCCTCACATCCAAAAGGCGAAACCCCCAAAAGTCGGATGGTGTAAACTTGATTGGTGTCAGATTCATTCACATATTCTGTAACCGCATTGACACCCGTTTGATTGCTCGCGCCATTTCCGAAATCCCAGGTATACCCTCCACCGTTTTGTGTAGTATTGAAAAGGGTTACAGCCAGTGGAGTGCATCCATCAAAAGGATCCACAAAACTCACGTTCAAATCGGGCAATGCCTGAACAACAGCAGAGGCCTCGCTTGAGCAACCCGAAGAATCAAAAGCAGTAAGTAAAATATTATAATTGATTGGTGAGGAAGAACCATTGAAATATTCGTGGGCATGTACGCTTTCGCTCACCGAGGAAACAGCACCATCACCATAGAACCAACGCACTGAGTCTGCTGCAATAGAGGTATTGGTGAAATTCACTTCAAACGGTGTGCAGATAGTCAGTGTATCCGCTGTGAACTGCGCCACCGGGCGTGAGTTGATGACGAGAATATTTTCTGCAGTATCCCGACAACCGAAAGCAGAAGAGGCAATCAATCTAATATTATACTCGTCAGAATTGCCTGATGTATTAGTATAAGCTTGCGTTGGCTCCTCTTCGGTGATTCCTGATGCAAGCCCCAAATCCCACTCATAAGTAATTCCTGTTGTCGGTATGGTGCTGTTTACAAACGTTACTTCCACTGGCGCACATTGTGGATCCAAGTCATTGAAGGCCGCCTGAACAATCGGTTTTACCTCAACCGGAAGCACCATGGAACGACTGCATCCCTCGCTGGTAAATGCAGTCAAGGTGACATTATTGATTACAATGGTCTCACCTATATTATTAAACTCATGAGCATGTGTACTCAAACTGATTACAGAGGAGTCGCCATCGCCGTAATTCCAACTGAACGAATCGGCATTGGACGATGATGCATTAGAAAGATTAACGGTGAACGGCGCACAACCCGTATTTACATCCAACGAGAATTGTGCCTGTGGAGAAGGCAACACTGCAATTTCACGTGTGGTGGTATCGGTACAACCAAAGTCAGAATTCACCGCCAAGCGCACAGTGAATACAGCAGTTTCATTGGTTTCGTTCAGAAATTCAAATTCACCAATCTCATCATTCGATGAGCCCTGACCTGCAAAATCCCAACTGAATTCATCGGCGTTTACACTGCTACTGATGAATTGTGCCGCATACGGACTGCATGCCGGTGGTAAATCCGAAAACACCGCCTCAACCACGGGATAAACTGAAAAGAATCGCGAGACCGTACTGCCGCATCCTTCCACATTAGAAACCGTTAGTCGCAATTCGTACGAGTCAATATCACTGCCCTGGTTGACATACGAGTGGTCATGATCAGCAGTGATGTTGTCGGTGGCACCATCACCATATTCCCAGGTGACATTGTCTGCGTTGAATGATTGATTGTCGATACTCACAATAACAGGTGAGCAAGAATCTGTGAAAGAAATTTCGAAATCCGCTGTGGCTGCGGGATTGATCACAACGTCGTGCGAAATGCTGTCCGTGCAGCCCAACGATGATTCAACAACGAGCTTGATGACAAACGTTGTATCGTCAACTCCCTGATTGACATAATTCACTTCAGGAGATGCACTGGTGCTGATTAGGCCATTTCCAAAATCCCACAGAAAATCAGACCCGTTGATGGAAGCATTGAACAGCACGAATGAAGCTGGTGAGCAGAAATCAATCGGATCTGAAAACGCCGGAATAACATCGGGAAAAACTTGAAGTGGCAAAGACATTTCCGCACTACATCCTCCGAAAGTATTGGCCGTTAAGGTTATCTGGCGAATGATCGTCTGTCCGGTGGGATTATCGAATTCATGAGTATGCTCCTGGAGGAAAGTAGCGGAGTTCTCCCCGTCGCCGTATTCCCAGGAAATCACATCAACATTCTCTGAGTTGTTTTGAATGCTCAATTCCAAAGGTGCGCAACCTTCATTTTCGCTGATAGTAAAATCTAGCAATGGCGACCTTTTCACGGTAAGATTCTTTTGGACGGTGTCGGCACAACCGTCGACCGATGAAGCAATTAACTGGATCACTACAAGCGTATCTTGACTACCCTCATAAATAAATAGTTCTGATGGCGTTACAGCAGCTGAGGTATTGCCATTACCGAAATCCCAATTGAAAGCATCTGCGTTGATACTCGTGTTTTCTAAAGCAACATTCGAGGGTGAGCAGACTGCCGACGGTTGTGGGAAATTCGCAATCACCTGCGGGAAAACTTGTATCTGCACTGAGGCCTCATCCTCGCAACCAGCGGCTGATATGACCCGCATTAAAACATTGCGTGTAAAAGTTCCTCCACCCGGATTTTCGAAAGTATGATTATGCGCAATCGCCTCAGTTGTAGAGTTTGTGCCATCACCATAATCCCAGATCACATCACTTGCATTGACAGATGCATTGTTCAGCGCAACTTCCAATGGGGCACAACCCGAGATAACATCCGTACTTACCTCAGCTACAACCTCAGGATGCACAAGCACAGATCCGAAAACCGTATCAGCACAGCCAAAACTTGATGAGGCAATCAATCGAATATTGAATGTGGTGTCGGAGGCACTGGTATTATTGAAAGTAGAAACGGGCGCAGTAATCGCGGGATTGCTGCCGTTACCCAATTGCCAATGGAAAGTGTTTGCGTTATTACTGGTGTTCTGAAAAGCTACCTGAGCCGGTGCACATAGACCGGTGGGATTCACAAATCCTGCCTGTACGTTAGGATTGATGACGATGGTTTGTGTGGCTACATCACTGCATCCCTGTGTGCTTTGCGCAGTCAGTGTGACTTGTCGGGTAATCGGTGATGCACCGAAATTTTCGAAGGTATGACTGTGTGTTGCAGCCGATGTGCTGCTTGTTCCACCATCGCCGTAGTTCCATGAAAACTGATTCGCGTTCGTTACTGCGTTCGTAAAGCTTACATTGAGTGGCCCACAACCTGATGTGATATTAGGAGTGAAGTTGGAAGTTACTTCAGGGAAAATCGTAATCTGTTGAAATGCGGTATCGCGGCAACCGAACACGGAAGAGCTTATCAAGCGTATATCAAAATTTTGGTTGGAGGATGTTGGGTTGATGTAGGTAACCAAAGGATCACTGCCTGAAACGTCGGGCTGACCGGTATCAAGCGACCAAATAAAATTACTTGCATTGACACTCTCGTTCTGCAATTCAAAAGTGGCAGGAGAACAAAAATCTCCTGGATCTTCAATTGCAGCCTGTACCGCAGGAAACACATCTATCTCGATGCTTAACTCGCTCACACAACCAGAGGCATTGGAAGCAGTTAATGTAACAGTGCGCGTTACTGGCGCGCCGGTATTATTGGTGAAGAGATGTTCATGAATCACTTCTTCTGTACCTGAGGTTGAGCCATCGCCATACTCCCACAAATAGGTATCAGCGAACTCCGAGAAATTTCTGAGTATTGTATTGAAAGGAGAGCATCCCGCCACTGTATCTGGGGCAAAGTCTGCTACCGGTTGTGACAACACATCAATGGTAGCGGTAGAAGTATCTCTGCAACCGAAAGGAGAAATTCCAATGAATGTAACTGTATAGGTTTCTTCACCGCCCGTAATATTTTCAAAGGTGTGAATCGGCGCAGGATTGATATCCACTGGTGATCCATCACCAAAATTCCATGAATAACTCTGAACGCCAGAGATAGCAGGCATTTGCAAGGTTACCGGTGAACATCCCGTTTGCTGAGGCAATACAAAATTATAATTGGCAAGAGGGAAAACCGGTACACTTTGGAGGGTAGTATCGTTGCAGCCATTCGGACTTGCGGCGATCAACCGCACATCGAAATTCTGCAAAAATCCTCCACTGTTGATGTAGGTGTGAGTTGGATTGACCTGGTTGGAGGTGGGAGTATTATCGCCAAAATTCCAATTGTATGTGCTTGCATTAGTGGAGAGATTGGTGAATGATGACAAGTACGGACTGCAACCTCCTGTGTTGTTGGGTATCACAAAATCAGCATTGGCGGCGGGCAGTGCAGTAATCAGCAGGGTATCGGTCGACCCACAACCAAATTGATTCTGCGCTGATAGAACTGCAGTGAAAGTTACCGATTGATCGGTGGCGTTGAAATATGTGTGGTTAGGTGAATTATTGAGTGTGGTTGTCGTCTGTGAGGTGCCATCACCAAAGGTCCATTCGTAATCAAAAGCCGGCTCACTGCTATTTCCAAATGCCACCGTTAACGGGGCGCACCCTTGAATTGTATTGGATGTCATTACCGCAACAGGCGCCTCTTCCACACTAATGTTTTGCGTGACGCTACCGGAGCAATGCACTGATGTAACATTCAGCGTTACTGGAAAAGTTCCCGTACTGTTATAAAAATGACTCGGGTTCTGAACATTTGAATTGGGTGTACCATCGCCAAAAGACCAGTTCCATGAGGTGAGATTATCAGCAGGCCTTGGAGGTGTTGCATCGGTGAATTGTGCGGTCTGTCCCTCACACAGATTCTGAACCGTAAAGGTTGGATTGGGTGAATTATAAACGTTGATGGTTTGTGTGTCATTGCCCGAGCATCCCTGGGCATTTTGCACTGTGAGTGAAACCGTATAAGTGGTTAGCACATTGGTGCCATCGGCATAGGTCTTGGTATGGGGTCCTTCCCCGTTAGAGGTACCCATACCTGTTCCAAAATTCCAGTTCCATGCGGTAGCCGTTGGTGCATTCACGGTAAGCAGTACCGTGTGAGAATCGCAGCCTGTATCGTCATCGGCAACAATGGTTACTGCCGGACTTGGTAATACCGTTATGGTGAAGAAAGCCGTATCTGTGCAACTTGCTGAACCATTGCCAAATCCTACCATGGTGCCCACCTGAAAAGTGCCCGCTGTATTGAAGGTGAAAGGGGTTGAGCTTGCATTCAAGCTAAACCAACCTGTGCCAGGAAAATTCCATTTCCGTACATCAGGATTCCCAGTGCGTGTGGCAGTGAAAGTTACTGCCTCACCCTGACAAATTACACCATCTAAAGCGCTGTTAGTAGTAGTTGTTATGGTTACGGTCGGCGGAGTTACCACTTGCACTGTAATGGTCGTATCCGCCATTCCGCATTCGTTGGTGGCTTCCAGCGTAACCTGATAGGAACCTAACCCCGGAAAGGTCACTTCCTGCGGTATTGCCGGAGGCCATGTAGTTGGGCCCACTGTAGTTGTACCTAAAGAACCCCGATTGAAAATCCAACGTTCTGTGCGTGCACCGCTGTTGGCACCCGGACAATTTTGGGTACTGTTATTGGTGAATGTAATAGCGGTGTCAGGATAGCAAAACCTGGTGGCCGATGAATTTGCGCCGGCCGTTGCCGATATGATTGGAATGTCTTTATTGATGATGGTTATGGCTGTAGTAGTAGAAACAGAAGCGCCACCACTGATTTTTCGTCGGCAATAATTGGATGCCGTAAGTGAGATCGACGGCGTGCAGGTAATAGTAGAATTGAATGTGTGCGGAACCGTTGGCGGTTGAGTTTGATCGTCAAAGTTCAGTGGTGGCGTATTATCCCCAAAATTCCAAATAAAGGTTGTGGTCTCTGACACATTGCTGGATTGGTTGGTAAAGACCAAGTTGGCAGGAGCACAAAACGTATTATCGCCTGAAGGAATGCCAATCAACGCATTCACTGGTAACTCGCGATAAAGAATACCGGTTACCGTGCAGGTGCCGTTGCTGATGGTAATGAACAAAGAATCTCCGTCGGTAAGTCCTGGTGCCAGTGGAGCGAAAGAATGCAGTATCGGTGAACCGGGCGCGAAAGTTGGCACTGTTGTGTTCGATGTTCCATCACCCCAGTTCACCGTAACAGGTCCCGTCCAAGCCGTAGGTGTTGTTACGTTGAGATTGAAAGCCGTCTGCAGATTCGCACACTGATACCACTTCGGCGTTGCAGAGGGAGTGAGCCCGGGGGTGGTGATACTTTCCCCATTCACTTGCGGACATTGACCAATAACATCTATGGAGAAAGCAAACAAAATGATGGAAACACAAAAACACTTTCCCACAAGGGCTGAGAATAAAGACCGACCCACATTTTCACAATACGTCATGCCAAAATTTTAGTATTTGCTTTGGTTATTTCAAAGATAACACACCAAACTTACAACAACCTGCGCGTCGTTTAATGAATCCTTTACTTTTGCCGCCATGTTGATTCAGGTACTAAAATCAAAAATTCATCGGGTAACTGTAACCGAGGCAGATCTCAATTACATTGGAAGCATCACCATTGATCCTTTGCTTACTGAAGCATCCGGACTTATAGAAGGAGAAAAAGTTCAGGTACTTAATTGCAACAACGGCGAGCGGCTTGAGACCTATGTGATTTTAGGCGAGCGAGGAAGTGGTGTTGTTTGCCTCAACGGACCCGCTGCCAGAAAAGTAAGCGTCGGCGATATTGTCATTGTCGTTTCGTATGGTCTCATGACAACGGAGGAGGCAAGAGTTTTCAAACCCACCATTATTTTTCCTGAGACCTCAACCAATCGACTTCAATAATTTTTGAAGAAATATCTCACATACACGCTATTTCTCGGGCTTGCTGCCGGGCTGATGTGGTTTTTATATAAAGACATCAGTTGGCAAAATGAACTCCTTCCTGCGCTGAAGTCAGTGCATTGGGAATGGGTAGCGCTTTCTTTCGGATTCAACTTTCTCGCCTCAGCATGCAGAGGTTTCAGATGGAAATATTTACTCGAACCTTTGGGTTATTCTGCGAACGGATGGAACGGAACCCATTCGGTCACGTTCGGATACGCCATGAATTACCTTATTCCTCGTTCGGGCGAGTTGGCAAGGTGCACCATGCTCAACAAGGCAGAAAAAATTCCTGTGGATATTCTTATTGGCACAGTAATACTGGAACGGATTGTGGATGTCATCATTCTTGGCCTCGTGATTCTCCTGTCGCTTGTCATTCATCAACAGGCAATCTCTCAACTCCTGGCCAGTGCTGACAGCAGCAAAATGTCATTGATTCTATTAGTGGCCGTTGCAGGCATTACCATGATGACGGTCTTTCTCATGATGACGAAAAAGTTGCGGCACATCCCATGGATTGCGAAGGTGGATGATTTTCTCATTGGCATCGGAAAAGGAATTCGCTCTATCGCCAGGTTGAAACAACCTTTGAAATTTTGGTCACTCACCCTGGGTATCTGGATTTGTTGGATAGTGATGACCTACCTCAGTATGCTTGCGATGGACATAACTTCTGATATGACATTGGCTGATACGATTTTCTTTGTTGCGGCAGGAAGCTTAGGAATGATGGTGCCTACGCCCGGAGGAGCCGGATCGTTTCACGGAATGTCAATGCTTGCATTTCAGACATTAGGTTATTCGGCCGATACCGGCAAGATTTATTCGCTATTGTCATGGTCGGTCAAAACTGCATTCGAAATCATTGTAGGATCACTGGGCTTCTTTTTGGTGTCTAAGAAAATTCCGAAAAAGTAACATCAATGATTCACCCGGCACTCAGTCTTGATGAGCTTAAGACACAATTGCAAACCTGGCGTCAGGAAGGTAAGAAAGTTGTCTTTACCAACGGAGTCTTTGATATCCTTCATCTCGGACACGCCACCTATTTAGAGGCAGCGGCGAAGTATGGAGATGTGCTCTTGGTTGGCATCAATTCGGATAGTTCCGTGAAGCGACTGAATAAAGGTCCCGAAAGACCTATACATACAGCCGCAGACCGAGCTCAATTATTAACAGCATTACAAAGTGTTTCAGCCGTTTTCATTTTTGAGGAAGATACGCCGCACAATATCATCCAGCAGGTTCAACCTGATGTTCTGGTGAAAGGGGGCGACTATGATGCCGAGTGCCAAGATGCCTCCCACCCGCGCTTTATTGTTGGCAGCGCTGAGGTGAGAAAATCAGGCGGAACAGTAATAACTATCCCGCTCGTGGCAGGTCATTCAACTACTCAAATACTGTCGAGACGATAATTTTTTATCACTGAAAGAATTTTTCAGTCACTATTTCGATGCTGAAGAATGTGCAGCATTTTTACTTCGCATCAAGCCCGTTGAGCATCGCAATCAATTCATTGAAAAGCGGCAAAATGTAGTCTGCCGAAATCAGAATAAACACTAACACTTTTCATCCCGGCATCTTGTTCTGTCAACCTTAATAAAGTTGACAACATCCGATGGGTGTTTCGGTGCTTCCGGCCGAACTATCGCAAATTGAATAAACCCCCGATACGTATAATTGGAGTTTGATAGGGTGAATCTGAATCTTGAATAACATCATACAACACGGTTACCCCAAAATTCCCTTGCAGATATCCACCTCCTATCATGAAAACAGGGGCGGTTGCACGATAAGGTTGGTAACCAGCAGCTCTGGCATTGATTTGGAGTTGCTCAAATTCAGAGTGCAAGAACACGGTGGGTAAAATCCTATATCTCGTCCAGACACTTCCACCTACAACGTTCATAGTAAGGTCATTTGATGCCGCGAGAATATAATTCAGACCCACACCTGAAGTAAGATTTTCAGTAAGCTTATAGCCAACCATTGGACTGATTTGCACGAAAGAAACCTCTCCAATGAAACCGCCAAAATTCCCCCCCAAGACCCAACGATCCTTATTGATTTTACTTTCATTTTTGGGAGTGGGATTGCCGTTCTCACTCGCATATTCATCATCGCGCTTTTGAGCTACGCAAAATATACAGGCAGAAAGAAATAATATAGTAATCAAGACTCGTATCATGCTTATTTTATTTGAGTTAGTAGAATTTGAATATTAGGCCAATCAAGCTCTATGGGCAACGCAACAAAGCCGTCAGGTTTAGGATATGCCGCCGCACCTGCCGAACGCTTGGAAAGTTCAGGATGCGTACTTAGAAAATTCATCACGCCGCTCATATCACCACTTTGTTCTGACATACGGCTGAAAACGGTTGACATACATATCGGATCTATTTGCGAATCCACCAAGTGCTGCAAAGCAAAATCGTCGGCCTGAGTTTCATCTTCCCTACTAAAAAAATTATTGAGTAACGACATTCCCACATCCTGAAGGGCTGAAGATTCAGATCCTGTTGCAATCGCCAATATAATAGTCAAACCGAACTGCTGTATCAATCGGTTCACACCATGCCGATGCTCAACATGTCCCAATTCATGCGCTAAAACTCCCGCTAATTCCTCAGGTGAATGACAAAACCGAATCATTTCCGAGTTGACCACAATGTGACCACCCGGAAGTGCATATGCATTCAATTCGTTCGAATTATGAATATGTAACACCAAAGGATTGCCCTGAACGATCATGTCATCGTCTATTCTCCGTATGATTTTCATAATAGCTGAATGAACCACACTGTCTGCAACAATAGTCTCTGATGCGCTCATTTGCGCGTATAATGCATCACCCAGCTGGCGCTCGGTATCAGGTGAAATAAGAGAGAAATCAGTGACTTTATAATATTCATACAGCTTGTATCCACTAAATCCGATTACGGCAAGAATGGCAAGAACAAAAAGCCATGCAAAAACTCGTGGTGTCATTTTTATGAATTGAGAAGTAGGACAATCATTTCACGAAAGTATGAGCGAACACAAGAGTCAAAAACAACATGACCCAAAATTAAACCAACGCAAACTGCCTCTGCCTTGGATTCCAAACCAAATCTTCAATTCATCATTCATCCCAAAAAAAGGATTAGTTCAGCAATAGCGTTAGAATGATAAATACTATTCAATAGCCATCGACTGAAGACACTGAGGCAAAAAGTTCAGGCCAGTGATTTTCCTCTATGCCGACACCAAAATTTCGTTATCACTGCAAGCGCAACTTAATTGAACCATTGAGCTTACAATTATAAAGTACTAGAGGAAGTCCTGAGTTAATATATACGCCTAACAGTTGGCAAGGAATGCGATTGTCAGGGGTGAATTTCGTCAGCTCATGCTCATGCCGAATTGGGGTCAATTCCGTTACTTGTCAGCTCCCGTTTCAGCCATCCGGACAATCCATACAAAGGAATATTCTCCATCCATTGCTGATGCCTGTATGGCAAGACAGAGGTTCTCAAACAAACTTCAGGTGAATAGGATTTAGCATAAACACTTAAGCTACGAGACCGAACATTATCGGAAGACTTCACTTCAAGAGGAATAATCTTTCCGTTCAAAGGCAACAGAAAATCCACCTCGGCATCCGCATTTTCGGGTCGCCAGTAAAAGAGTTGAATACTCTGTGTAACCAATTGCTGAAGGGTATATTGCTCAGCCAATACACCCTTAAATTCAGTAATAAGTCGATTTTCCTCTAATATAATAGTCGAAGGCAATTGAGCCATCGCACCGAGCAATCCACAATCGTGCAAGTATATTTTGAAGTCCGACCACAACGCGTATGCGTCCAAGGGCCAGGCCGATTTACTCACGCGCGATACTTTGTGAATGAGCCCTGCATCTTTCAGCCATTCAATGGCAAGTTCAAAGTCCTTCGCCCTAGCGCCCTTCCGCAATAAGCTATACATATACTTTGAGTTTTCTTTTGCCAGCTGACCTACAATCGACTGCCACACCATGCGAATTCTTGGCAATTGCTCGATGGGTGCGTGCTTAGAAAAATCATTTTCGTAGGCTTTCAAAATATTCTCCTGTAAAGCACGTGCCTGTTTCAAGTCGCCATTTTTCCCGAAGTTCGCTGCCACCTCCGGCATACCACCGACGAGCAAGTATTTTTTGAGCAATCCGACAAGTTCCTGGGCCACCGTCTCCTGTTGTTCCCAATTACATTTTAGCAGAAGATCTGCCCATTTCTCGTTGCCGGTTATATGCAAAAACTCAATAAAATCGAATGGGTGAAGTTGCAAAAATTGAACTTTACCAACAGGAAAAGAAACACCTTGATGCAAAGCAACACCGAGCAATGAGCCAGCAGCCATAGTAGGATATTCGGCCGCATTCTCATGAAAATACTTTAGCGCAGTGATTGCCTTAGGACAGGCTTGAATTTCATCGAAGATGATGAGAGTATTTTCAGGCTCGATTGACGCATCGCTCAGGAGCTTGAGACTTTCGATGATGGATTGAGGAGAAAGATCCTTTTCAAAGATCCTAGCCAAGGATGGTTGGCTTTCGAAATTGAAATAAGCAACATGTCGAAATTCCTCAGCACCAAACTGCTTCATCAAATACGTTTTACCTACTTGCCTTGCCCCTTGAATAATCAAAGGCTTGCGGTCGGTCGAATTTTTCCAACTGCGCAACGTATCAAAAGCCATCCTTTTCATGTATCACAAAAATAGACTCAAAACCCCTTAAGTCCTGAAAAGTGTGCCACAACACACAAATAACCCCTTAAAAGTGTGTTTGGATACATTTTTCCGGGGTTAAGGTGAAACTCCGTTTTGGATTCAGGCAAGTGCGAAGATGGTATATTAAGCAACCCATTATCACTATATGGGCATTCACTGACAGCTTGCAACCGAAAGCTTATGCACGCTCAACCTCGATAAAACCCATTAGTCCAACAACTGCGAACATCATAGATTCTGGATCGGGTATTGACTCCTTTTGCTTCGATAGAACATGATGCCTCACTAACCCAAAAGATTTTGTATTGCTGAAGAAAATTCACATACCAATTCAGCTGTCGGCCTAACGATGATGGATGTGTCGATAAGGAATTATTTTTTGATGAACCATTGTAAATAGAGTACAATACGCACCTACAATCTTGCACGGTAAAAT
>CAZKRL010000020.1:41243-48124 GCA_964555295.1 uncultured Comamonadaceae bacterium
CCATCACCTGAAACCTTATTGGCAGAATACGACACCACATTCTCAGAGATAAGTGATGGATACTTATGTGAGGACGGGGCTTTTAAGAGTCTCATCGAAGGTCTAATTGCATTGTTTGAACAAGCGGTCGAGCCAACTTTCGAAAATTCCTACATCCAGGAAATCTGGGTTCATGCCAAAGCCTCGTATTCGCCTGAATTCGGCGAAGTTGACATCAAAGAAGATGCCTACTTCCGTCTGCTGCGTGATACAATTCAAAGCCTCGGTGGAAATTGCTCGAAAAATTCTGATAAAGAAGATGAATCCGGTTTACCCGGTTTTACATCTGCAGTTTGGAAATTCGAAGCCGATGATCCCAGAGAGTGTGCGGAAAACTTTCATGAGTGGATACTGGAGCAGCTGCAATAATTAAAAGATCGACAGCACCATTCAATCCAAATTCTAATTATGGTCCAAAAACAACGGAACGAATCGAGTAAACAAAAGCTTTTACATAAATTATTCCAGATATCTTATATGTTAAAATCAGTTGCATGACTTGTACACAACAAATACTATGTCATATCTTTTTTCCACATTCCAAAAGCATGAATTACCGATAGAAAATCAATATGCTTAAGTAAACAATTTCCGACAAATGACAAGAAATCAATTAAAGCTATTCCATTATACCAAAAAGGAAATTTTAAGTGCCGATTATGACAAAATCGATTTGGCAATAAATGACCTGATTAGTGCAAACGAACCTGAGGTTTATCGTGCACTTCTAATTGGCTGCTCCATCGGAAAAAATCACTCTGTCAGAGTTCCATGGCAATTCATTGTCCCCTCCCCTAAGCAGCCTGCGATAGATTATGCCTTCTGGCAGCTCATCGGCTGGGCACCATCCAACGATGTCCTTCCTGCACGAATCAGAAAAGGCAAGATTAAGAAAGTGCACTTTCCGCCTTATGAAAGCATCACTAACCATGTGCACGGAATAAAAAAATTACCTTCCGGATTTTTATACTTTAAAAATCTGAGCGTAATCGACGCCGAGAATAACGAAATTGAACAATTGCCCGAAGAATACTCCCAATTAAGAAATATAACGACCCTGCGATTAGCACAAAACAAGATACAACAATTCCCAACTGTAATAGCATGCTGGGACAAACTTCAAATTTTGCATCTTCAGTCCAATGCCTTAGAAGGCACCTTGCCTAAATCCCTATGTGAGATTAGATCGTTGATTGATTTGGATTTATCGGATAATGCCATCAGAAGATTACCAGAATCCTTTGGGAATCTTAAAAAGCTAAATCGCCTAATTCTTAGTCACAATCCATTAGAGTTCCTCCCTCGAAGCTTTATGAATTTAATCCGACTTACAGAATTAGGTCTACAAAACAATCGGCTTACCACAGTAGAATCACTAATAAGAAAATTTACCAAACTCATAACGCTGGATCTCAGTCACAACGAACTGAAAACAATTCCAAACGAGATAGGAACCTTCAAAGGGCTCTCATCATTAGAACTTTCTGGTAACCGAGGGCTAAGAGAATTACCACTAGGTCTATCAAAATTAGAAAAACTTAAATACCTGGGCCTTGGCGTATGCGAAGATGTTTTACCCAAAGCACACCTGCGTTACTTAAAAGGAAAAGATCTTCAAGAGTATTTCATTAAAATCAAGAGGAAGTATGGCGCTATACCGCGTTTTTCGAAGAAAAGGATTAAAAAGAAAAACACTGAGATTAACAATAGCCAATCCGTAATTCAAGTCTCCAATAATGAAAAAACCAACATAAAAACATCCCCCGAGGAACCAATATTAGTTCATAAATCGCCTTATTGCGAGGAGACAATTAGCACAGCCAATCTCATACTAAGCTATCTCAATTCAGCGGAATTCGAAACAATCATCATCGGCCTGGAAATGCTCAAAACCTTAAACTCACCGGAGGTTTGCAGCTACATTATCAACGAAGGCTTAAAATTCAACTTCAATAAACCTTTCGAAATTGAACAAGGCAGTTGGAGAAACAATGAGAGAATTCATGTACTCTGCTATATCGCATTCCATTTTGATTACCATAATCTGAAAAAATTCAGAGAAGTAATATTCAATACCAAAAAAGCTGATTTTTGTTTAGAATACCTCCGACTAGGTGATTTCTTTTGGAAATTACCCAACCTTGAAACAGTTGAAATCGACTGTCAACAATCAACTATTCCAAATCAAATTGTCTCCTTTTCGACCATTCATACACTAAAAATTGAAGATGCATTTTTTGATTCTACCGCGTTCTTGCAATCGATGAAATCACTTAAAAAACTAGAAGTGTCTCAATGTAAATCGCCTGGACATGAATCTCATGTAGTGTCATTTGATGGAATCCATAACTTAGAATTACTCGAAATAAATTATTCAGAATTTCAAGACCTTCGAATATTGAATATGCCCAATCTTTTGGAGCTAGATATTTCAATGAAAAATAGCAGTAACATAGAAATATCGGGGTGTCCAAACTTGAAGAAAATTAACATCAGCATTCCCAAAAACTCGGAAAATTCAAAACTGATGATCGAGAATACTACAAATCTATCCGAGTTTAAAATTGAGAATTTCTCCTTATCGAATCTGCAACTGGGGAATAACACTCTCGAAAAACTTGAGCGCATTGAGCTAAAATATGTACCCGCACCCACAATACCGGAGTGGCTTTACGATGCCCGCAATTTAAAAGTTTTGAAGGCCAATCATTGCCAACTAAGATTCATTGATGACTCCATTTCAAAATTCAGTCAACTAGAAGAACTAGACTTAAATCAGAATTGGCTGAAGTCCATATCGGAAGAAATTCTTCAATGCAATAAACTTAAAAAGCTCTCCATTCATTCTTCTTTCAAGCGGCGTATTCGCATTCCAATTCCGGTGTATGAAACCAAACAATTCAAGCTTGAGCACAACATTACACAGGTTCAAAGACGAAGAATTGAAAGACAATCGGAACAGCTAAAAGAAAAAACATTTACTCCAAAATCATCTTCACGAGGTTAGGATCGAGCATCTTCTTTTTTAGTTCTGGTATGTCCAGCTTGTTAAGTTGAATTTGCATGCTCACACGCATATCATTAGGGATTTCGGGCATAAGAAGGAATGAAACAATATTTGAGTAGTTTCTTTTGGCTCTCAAATCTTGTTCGAGGTTTATCATGATTCGAGTGCATATGGTAAAGAGCGCATCCAGTCGCGGCTTCTTGTCGCGCATGATGGCCGACCTTACTTTATCCTTTATCAACTCAAACTTCTCTGCAGCGAACAACTCCTCGGGGCTTACCAGTGTATTTAACTCATGATCGATAAATACCATGAACGCAGATACGGTTTCCTCATCCAGCAACGACATGGCAAGCGTGTGGACCTTTTCCATCTCTTCCGATAGACTTTTAATGCTCTTTAGATGGTGAAAGAAAGTAGTGAGCGAGCGAGGATTGGTGCGATAACCGGCGACTATTTCCGGATATGTCAGCACGAAATCCACCCCCCTGGGGTCTACGCCATTTTTAATGGCCCACCCGGCCCATTCTTTAGCGTCGAACTTTAAACTTACGTGCATCATGCGCGTGAGCATGGCACTATCCAACGTAGTCACAGAATATTCATCACCCTCCGGATTGGCAGTACACACGATGAACCAATTGGATGGCAATTTCCACGACATTAGTCCATGATGCTGGAGAAGCTGCATCAAGCCGCGCAAAATTCGATCGTCGCTGCGGTTGAAATCATCCAGCAGCAGAATACCCGGCTGACCGTTGTCTTGGGGCACCCACTTGGGTATATTGTAAACCGTGCGTCCATTCTCTACCACGGGTATACCATGAAAATCGCCCATTTCTTCGAACTGAGCGGGTGCACAGTAGCTGAAACCCCACCCCTTCTTGCGCGCCAGATCCATGACTATTTGTGTTTTTCCCACGCCGGGCTTTCCCCATATGCAAACTGGCTGTATGAGGTGTCCGTTGTTATTTTGCTGATTCCCTTCCTTTATCAGCGTGCTCAGTAGATGATCTATTTCCGAGGCTGAAAGTGCCTTACCGTATCCGTTTTCATTCATAGTTTATCAAGATTTCATGGGGATTATTATTCCGGGTTTTAGGTGATTCAGATTGTCGTTATCACCTCTTACCACATAGATCAATTTCGCGGGGCAATGAATAGTTGGCTGATCTACGTAACCATCCGTAAAATAAATGCACCCGTCAAACGTATTTCTTGAGGCCAACATCCATTCAAACACCGGATCGAAAGAGGTGCCTCCGCCTCCCTTCAAATTAAAGTTTGGCCTTCCCTTGTACTCATAGTACTGCTGCACCTTGGCATCACATTCCAAGACCAGAATGCTGGCCCCCGCCTTCCAGATGTGGTAGATTTCTTCGAAGAATGCCACCAAATCGAGATTACTGATCGAACCAGAGGTATCAATAGCCACCAGCAATCGGTTGCGTCGGCGTATACTCACACCGGGTCTGTATCCAAAACGCTTGCTCACCCGCTTATAGGTCATGTTAACCCGCGTAGATTTTGCCGACTCAGCCATCACCCGCAGAGCCCTTCTCCAATTGAGCAGCGCCTTCTGCGATTTCCGTATCTCCCCTATTTGTCGGATGAGATCAGCAGGAAGCTTGCCTATCGCCTTTTCACGCGTTGCGCGATCGAACGCGCCTACAACTATACGATCCAACGCATAGGAAGCCATTTGCGCGTCCAAAGCGTGTTCTTCCGATTCGACCTCATCCCAAAATATGTGTGCTTCCAAGCGTTTAATTCCCGACTTTTTCATTGCCGCTTGCCCTTTCTTACTCATCAACTTTTCGATGTAGTAATCGAGCGAACGGCTCCAGTCCAGATTCAAATCCGGAAACGACCTGGGCAGCAGGGCATCTTCCGGCAAATACCCCTTGTCGATGTATTGATTCACCACAATATCGGCTGCGATATTGTAGACCAGATGAGGCACCTTATCGTAAAGCGACCGCCGGAAAAGATGGCGATACACAATGTGCAGCACTTCATGCTTCAAAACGCCCTGACGATGCTTAGCAGACAACGTCTCATTAAAAAAATGAGGATTGACCAGCAATTCAATAGCGGGCCCCACCAGCCGCACCGCAGCCGTGGGCACCTCTGTAGTCATTTGCCGCGATAAATTCTGCAACACATGCCCAAAGAACGCCTCTTCCATCACTAGTTGGATTATGGCGTTGGTAAGGGGTTTGACGCTGTGGGGTTGCATGAATCACAAAGATGGAGAAGCAGATTGTAAGGTATTTACAAATCATCACAAAATCCTTAGAAGGTTCTTCGAATCTGAAATCAGTTTCCGATGGAATTTCAAACCCCATCCATATTCAAAACTAAAACTACATTTGAAATAAGAATTTTATCGGCCCATCCGACCACCTAACATACTTACCTACCTCATACTCGCTAAGCGCAGATACAATCTGGGTCTCGGTAAACTTTGTTTTTTTTAATCTTATGGAGTTTAAATGTGTATAATGCTATTTTTAAAAAGCACAAATTTTCGGACAGGTTACATACATTCGCAAATACGCTTAAAACACAAACGTATATGGAAATCGATATTTACCATTGGAAAGAACTCCGACTCATAATCGCCACTCTAGGTGAATACCACCAATGGTGGCCAGCAAATGTTATTTCTGGAAAGGGTGAAGAATTTTTAGACTACGTGCTACCTAAAACCAAGATTTCCGCTGTGTATCAATTAGCAACAGAAATTGGACGACAAGAACATGATAAACATGTAAGTGCAGGGCGGTATCATATTTTTCGATTAACTCAAAAATTAGAAGAAAATATTTTTCATGATTTGAAAAATAATCAAATATCTTATGGTCAATTAGATCAAAATAAAGCGCTTCAAATTTTACAAGAGATGGCTTCTGGAATCTCCATAAATGCATCCATAGGTCCTGTTTTGATTGGCAATCATGAAGAGATAAATGAAGTTTCTCTATTTCAATCCATTGCAAGACATTATTATGAAGCATTCAAAGCTGGCTACAAAACTTATCCATATTTAAATTGATGGTTACTAATAGCTTATATAATGTTGATTTGTGCAAAGGCACTGGGATGATTCAGGAGACGCTTCTGCTATTGGAAAAGTATAGCCCTGAAAACAGTAAGGATAACTTCATTAAAGAAGTATATGATTCAAATGTGTTAGTTAAATCTTCCGAAAAGAGGATAAAGGACATCATTCACAATGTGTTCTACAAAAGATATGTAATCCAAGATAAATACGTGCCTGTTTATTTGCTTCAATTACATCGTTACAATGTTGGCTTGAATCAACTTATTCAAATCATACTGATCTACATAGCTAGATCAAATAGAATATTTTTCGATTTCGTTACAGATGTTTATTGGCTTAAAAGCAGAGAAAATACTCTTGTCAAATCTAATGATGCAACGTCTTTTATCAATGATGCTATTAAAGATGGTAGAATAGCGTTGCCTTGGTCTGATGGCACTAAAAAAAGAGTGGCATCATATATTATTGCTACACTTATGGACATTAAATTTTTGGATAAAAAATACAACTGTATTCCGGTGTTTTTATCTGATAAAACTGCGAATTATTTAACGCACGAATTACATTTTAAAGGCTATTCCGATGAGGCCATTGCTAGTGCCGAAGAATGGAAACTTTTTGGATACAACCGTTATGACGTAACAAGACATTTTGAAAGATTGGCGGCTCAGGGCCATTTTATTTTTCAAAACGCAGGTGATTTAATTAGAATTACTTGGAATTATAAAAACATGAAAGAACTTATCGATGCAATTGGACAATAAATTT
>CAZKRL010000021.1:0-46779 GCA_964555295.1 uncultured Comamonadaceae bacterium
GGCACACTCACCAATTGCGAAATATTTTCAATGGTATAATTCGTACCTCCGGCAGGGTCGGTTTGTGCCCGCAGAAAATACGGACCCGCCGCCCAGTTGATGGCCGCAATACTGCCACTCACATTCGTTCCGTTGCCAATGAGCACAGACAATAGGCCGTTACCGTTTGTGGTCGCATTATGCGTTTCAGCAAACACCACAGCACCCGCTGCACTGCCCTGCAGAATAGACAATCGCAAGCCCACGCTGCTGCCCGCAACTATATTGCCCGCATTATCGCGCACTACCATCTGGTAGGTCATCAAGTCAGGCGATTGGGAGAATAGAGAAATAGTGAGTACGGTGAATAATAGTATAGCGGCCTGTTTTTTCATGGCGTTACATATTTGTAGCGAAAGTATGGAAAATGTGGTGGTAGTTGGGTAGGTGGTAGTTGGGTAGGTGGGATTGGCGGGCAATAATTCACTGCAGTTCCAATCCCACATACCTTACAACTACATACCTAATCACCGGCTCTTGGGTAGGTGGCAGTTGGGTAAATTAGGAAAAGCGTCCAAAAAACTCACTGCAGTTCTTTGCTCCATACCTGCCAACTACACACCTACATAACTTCCTTTTCCACCGATCACAAAACTTGTAAGCGCATTTACATGTCACTCACTACCTTCGGCGCTCAATTTTTTCGCATGAAAATATTTGTTACCGGCGGGGCCGGATTCATCGGATCACATCTCACCGAAAGGCTCACCGCCGCCGGTCACCATGTGCATATATTCGACAACCTGCATCGCAATGCCATTCGGTTCTCCAAAGCGCTCGAACATCCCAACGTAACTTTTACACAAGGTGATATTCTCGACCTGCCCGCTCTCAAAGCTGCTATGAGCGGATGCGAGATGGTCTTCCATATGGCCGCTATCGCCGGAGTGAGCAATTACTACAACTTCCCTGCAAAAACATTGAAGGTCAACTTGATTGGAACCTATAACGTGCTAGAATGTATGCAGGAGCTGGGCATAAACCGCCTCTTCGACATGAGCACGAGTGAGACCTTCGGTACAGATGCCGTAGAGGTTGATGAAGAATCTTACCAACGTATCGGTCCGCCTCAAGATAAGCGCTGGTGCTATGCAGGAAGTAAGATCGGCGGCGAGCAACTCATCTTCCGATATGCTGAAGAGTTCAAGTGGAGCGCTACTGTGATTCGTCCGTTCAATATCTACGGCCCACGCCAAATCGGTGAAGGCGCTATCGCGAATTTTTGCCGCAACATCCTCGAGGGACGCGATCTGAAAATCGAAGGCAGCGGAATGGCCATTCGATCATGGTGCTATATCACCGACTTCATAGATGCTCTCATGGCCATTTTCGAGCGCCCTCACCCGGGTCCTGAGTGTTTCAATCTCGGAAACCCCTGGGCCATCGCTACCACCGTAAGTCTCGGTGAAGAAGTAATACGTGCCGCCAAAGATCTCGGCGTTTGGAAGAACACCAAAATCGATTTTGTTCCGATGGACTTTACCGAGATTCGCGTGCGCTATCCCAAAGTGAATAAACTCCGTGATCAGTATCAATGGTCGCCACAAGTGAATCTATCGCAAGGAGTGTTCAATACATTACAATGGTTTATAGAATCCTATGAAAAGAATTAGTGTAGTCGGTTTCGGAAAAATCGGTCAGGCCATCGTTGCCAATATGCTTAAACACGGCGTGCAAGTAAACGCCGTAGATATCAATCCCGCACTGAAGCAAATTTTTGATTCCAAATCTTATACCTCAAGCGAAGAAGGTCTGGAGGAGATTCTCAACTCATCCTTCGCGAAAGGACAACTCACCATTTCATCAGACTTCGCAAGCGTTGAGGATTCTGCCGCTGTGATTGTGGCGATTCCGTTGCTGGTCGACAAACAAAAAAATGTTTTGGATCAACCTTTTCTCGAGTGCTTCAGAAACCTCGGACCTCATCTGAAAAAGGGTACAGTGCTTGTCATTGAAACTTCCATTCCCGTAGGATATGGCCGCAATACAGTCATTCCAGTGATCGAGCAGAGTGGCTCCAAACATGGTGTCGACTTTTTCTTGGTGCACAGTCCGGAGCGTATCAAAAGCGGAACGATGCTGCAGCAACTCGTGGTAACCCCGAAGGTCATTGGTGGTGTAACACGCGAGGCAGCCGAGAAAGCCGCAGAGATTTATCGCTGGTTCTTTGATGAGAAACTCATTCATGTTGTTGATTCCATTGAGGCAGCAGAAATGATAAAACTTGCAGGCATGGCCTACCGCGATGTCAACATTGCGCTCTCCAATCAACTTGCCGTATTCGCAGAGAAGTCTGGCGTTCCCTTCAGTGAACTCATCCCGTTGATCAATACCGACGGCGAAGCGCATTTACTCAGTCCGGGTATTGGTGTAGGCGGACATTGCACGCCCGTATACCCCTACTTCCTGATACGGAATTTCGCAGCGCAAGGATTGCAGTTCGACCTCGCTTCAAGGGCAAGAGGCATCAATGATCAAATGGCCGCGTATGCAGTTTCACTTGCTCAACAGGCCGGCCTCGGCAAAAAAAATCTGATCCTCGGACTGGGTTTCCGACCCAACATCAAAGAAGACACATTTAGCACCGCCTACTTATTGAAAGACGCTATGGACGCCGCTCATCTCCCCTATCAACTGCACGACACGGAGTTCAGCGACGCGGAGATTACGCAGAAAGGATTTACTCCGTGCAGTGATCTATACGAGACGGGATGTGACACTGCATTTCTGGTGACCATGCACAAAGAATACAAGAGTATTGACTGGGTGAAAATGGCCGCGAATGGATTGAAGCTGTTGATCGACGGACGCAATGCCATTGAAAAAAGCCTCGTAGAAAAATCGGGCATACGATATATTGGAATCGGTAAAAACTAAAAGCATGATACCTATTGCCAAACCCTTTCTTGATGAATTAGAAGCTAAGGCCGCTCATGACACCATACTTACAGGCTGGATAACTCAAGGACCAAGGGTTCAGGAATTCGAAGAAAAATTTGCCGCCTACACCGGAAGCCAATATGCGGTAGCTGTTTCAAACTGCACCACAGGCCTACATCTTGCGATGGTTGTGGCGGGTGTAGGTGCAGGTGATGAGGTCATTTGCCCGAGTATGAGCTACATCGCCACAGCGAATTGCATCGTGTATTGCGGCGCTCGACCTGTTTTTGCAGAGATCGATCCGCATACCTACAACCTCGACATAGACGACGTCAAAAAACGAATCACCCCAAAAACAAAGGCCATTCTGCTTGTTCATCAAATCGGAATGCCGGCTGAAATCGACGCATTTGCCTCGCTTGCCCGAGAACGAAATCTATTGCTCATAGAAGATGCGGCCTGCGCTGCTGGTTCTGCTTACAAAGGAAAAAAAATCGGCTCCCATTCAGACCTGGTATGCTTCTCCTTTCACCCGAGAAAAGTAATTAGCACAGGTGATGGCGGCATGGTTACCACATCGCGAAAAGACTTTGCCGATCGCATGAAACTGCTGCGGCAACATGGAATGAGTATCACCGATAGGGCGAGGCATGGATCTTCTAAAGTGGTTTTTGAAGATCACTTGGAGGTGGCATACAACTATCGCCTAACCGATATTCAGGCGGCGGTTGGCATACAGCAACTTGCCAAACTAGATGTCATTGTAAACGAACGCAGAAAGATTGCACAGCGATACGCAGAACTGCTCAAGGACATCGACTGCATAAGACTTCCTCAGGAACCTGAAGGATGTTATTCGAATTGGCAATCCTATTCCATCTACCTTTTGCCGAATGCGCCTATTGAACGCAACGACCTCATGCAACGCATGCTCGATGCCGGTGTAGCAAGTCGCAGAGGAATTATGACATCACATCGTGAAACGGCCTACACAAAAAGAGACGGCATCACTTCTCTCCCGATCACCGAAGATGCCTGCGACCGCAGCATCATCATTCCTTTATTTGTTCCTATGTCAAACGATGATGTGAATACCGTAGCATCCACATTTCGAAAATGCCTGCTCGGCTAAAATTCAGAGTAACTTACTTTTGATGCAATGGCGATAATTCTATTTGAAGATTCACAGTGGCACCATTTTCTACCCCTCGTGTATACCCGACCCGTGGGAGAATTGCGTTGCGGTATCTTAACGCAATCGGAGCGTTGGTCGGTGATCATGAAGGATGCAGTGCATCACGACACAAGAGAATATCTGCGAGAACTTTTTCCCCCTGTTGCTCATTCGATCTGCCAAATCAACGCGCGTCTGCTGCCCGTAGAAGATATCATTGCAGCCATCCAAGAATTAGGCAATGATGAAACCCTCGTGAAGCAAGACATCGTGCTCGCGCGGCGCGGCAATGGTCAGCACATCAAGTCGTTTCAAGGAGAAGTGAAAATGCTGTGCACACCTCCTGACATCTTCAGCCACAGCGATAGCTGCACTCGTTTCGATTTTGCCTTGCTCACCAGGGGCAAAGTGAGCAGCGCAGTTCATGAAAGTGTTACCGTCATCGGTGATACATCTCAGTTGTTTCTCGAGGAAGGCGCTGTGGTTACCGCATCTATCATCAACACGCAAAGCGGACCGGTGTATATCGGTAAAGACAGCGAGGTGATGGAAGGATGTATGATACGCGGACCCTTCTCACTTGGGGAGCATGCCCAACTGAAGATGGGCACCAAGATTTATGGCAGCACGAACATTGGTCCGCATTGCAAAGTGGGCGGTGAAGTCTCCAACAGTGTATTCTGGGGTTATAGCAATAAAGCACACGACGGCTTTGTGGGCAACTCGGTGATCGGGCAATGGTGCAACCTGGGTGCCGACACCAATACATCTAACCTCAAAAACAATTACGGCAAGGTCAAAACCTGGTCGATACAGCAAGAGCAATACATCGATACCGGACTTACATTTTGCGGATTGCTCATGGGCGACCACAGCAAATGCGGCATCAACACCATGTTCAACACAGGCACCGTGGCCGGCGTATGTGCCAACATCTTCGGTGGCGGCTTTCCGGAAAAATGGATCCCATCGTTTAGCTGGGGCGGACCACAAGGCATGGTCAAGTATCGACTTGAAGAAGCGCTTGAAACGGCAACCGCCGTAATGGGCCGCAGAAATCTGCCACTCACTGAAGCCGACCGCGTTTTACTGACACATCTGCACCATAACGCACGGTGAGTCGGTCACAACGTCACAACATTTACAATGGCACTTTCATTGAAACGGGGTGCAAAATTTATTTTTGAATGAATACACTCGAAGAACTCATCCGCAATCTCTCCAGCGAAGATGTACCTGATCATGAATTCATCCCGCTGATCTCGGATGAAGACGAGGAAATGATGGGGAAAGAAGACACCCCGGAAACCCTACCCCTGCTGCCATTGCGCAATACAGTGCTCTTTCCCGGAGTGGTCATTCCCATCACTGTGGGCAGAGACAAGAGCATTCGACTGATACAAGATGCCAACAAAGGCAACAAGACCGTGGGCGTTGTTTCACAAGTAAATCCTGATATCGATGAGCCCGTGTTTGAAGACCTTCATACGATAGGCACACAGGCCACCATCATGCGCATGCTCAAGATGCCCGACGGAAGCACCACGGTAATTCTGCAAGGCAAGAAACGATTTGAAGTAACCGAACTGTTGACCAGTGATCCCTACTTCATGGCCAGGGTAAAAGATTTTCCGGAAATCAATCGCGACTCGGGAAGCAAAGAGCAACAGGCCTTATTTGAATCGTTGAAAGAAACCTCGGTCAAAATCATTCAACTCAATCCTGAGATACCCAGTGAGGCATCAATGGCCATTAAGAACATCAACGGACTGAGTTTCCTCACCAACTTCATATCCTCCAATATGAAGATAGCCACGGCAGAAAAACAAAGTCTGCTGGAACTGGCCGATTTACAGGCCAGAGCGAGCAAGGCACTCGAACTGCTCAACAAAGAATTGCAGATGCTCGAGATGAAGAATGAGATACAGCGCAAGGTGCACACTGATATTTCCAAGCAACAACGCGAGTATTTCCTCCATCAGCAGATGAAGCAGATACAGGATGAGCTGGGCGCCAATCCATTGAAAGAAGAAATTGAAGAAAAGAAAAAAAGGGCGCAAACAAAACAATGGCCAGATTATGTTGCCAAAGCGTTTTACAAAGAAATCGGCAAGCTCGAACGAATGAATCCGCAAGCCGGGGAATACAGTGTGCAGGCCAATTACGTCGACACATTACTGGATCTGCCGTGGGATGAATTATCAGATGATAACTTCGATTTGAAGCACGCCAAGAAAGTGCTTGACAGAGATCATTTCGGACTGGAAAAGGTGAAAGAACGAATCATTGAACACCTGGCAGTGCTCAAGATCAAGGGTGATATGAAAGCCCCGATCATTTGTCTGTACGGACCTCCGGGTGTGGGTAAGACATCGCTGGGAAAAAGCATAGCGGAAGCGCTGGGAAGAAAATATGTGCGCATGGCTCTGGGCGGTGTGCACGATGAAGCGGAGATTCGCGGACACCGCAAAACATACATTGGCGCCATGCCCGGCAGGATTCTGCAATCCATCAAAAAATCGGGAACATCGAATCCACTTTTTGTGCTTGATGAAATAGACAAGATTGGACAAGGCGTGCACGGTGATCCGTCGTCTGCGTTGCTCGAAGTATTAGACCCCGAACAGAATCATGCCTTCTACGACAACTATGTAGAACTCGATTATGACTTATCACGGGTGATGTTCATAGCCACAAGCAATTCACTGGCCACCATACAGCCCGCGCTGAGAGACCGCCTTGAAATTATAGAAGTTACGGGATATACCGTAGAAGAGAAATTAGAAATTGCCAAACGACACCTTGTGCCCAAACAGTTGCGTGAGAATGGCATGACCGAACAACAAATTCGTTTTGACGACACCATCATCACAAAATTCATTGAAGAATACACCAACGAGAGCGGTGTTCGCAGTTTGGAAAAACGTATTGGCAAACTCGTTCGCAACCGGGCCAAACAACTTGCGCTGGAAGAACCTTACGAGGTGCTTGTGAATGTAGATGAAGTTATTAAAGTGCTGGGTACTCCGTATGAAAAAGACCGTTATGGCGACAATGACACAGCCGGAGTTGTAACCGGACTTGCATGGACCCCCACGGGCGGCGACATCCTCTTTATTGAAACCTCATTGACCAAAGGCAAAGGCAAACTCACACTCACAGGCAATCTGGGGGATGTTATGAAAGAAAGCGCAGTGATTGCATTGGAATATCTAAAGGCGCATTCTGACATCCTCGAAATTGATCAGGACATTTTTGAAAAGTGGAATGTGCATGTACACGTGCCACAAGGAGCGGTGCCAAAAGACGGTCCGTCTGCGGGTATTACTTTATTGACGGCACTGGCATCGGCCTTTACGCAACGGAAGGTAAAAAAATACCTGGCCATGACAGGTGAAATAACGCTGCGAGGAAAAGTGCTACCGGTGGGTGGCATCAAAGAAAAGATACTTGCTGCCAAACGTGCGGGCATCAAAGAGATCATCCTCTGCGAGCGCAACCGGAAAGATGTTGATGAAATCAACGAACGCTACCTCAAGGGATTGAAGTTTCATTATGTAACAGAGATGTATGAAGTGATTGAGAAGGCATTGCTGAAAGAGAAAGTGGTTAGGCCATTAAAAGTTGCCTGACATCACCTCCGCCGAATCATCAATCCCTGCTCTGATGATTGCACATCATTCTGCAAAACGACCTTGTAATTTCCGTCGGAAAGATGCGTGGTGTTGATGTATGCCCGCATCATGTCATTGTAAGCAAACACAGTTTTGGAGATCACCATCTTACCCGCATGATCAAATACCTCAAGAAGATATTCTCCACTTTTCAAACCTTGCGATTCAAAGGTGAATGAATCATTAGCAGGATTGGGGAAAATGCGAGATACAGGAGGTGAAAGATGTTGTGCAGCAACCGAAACATCTGTTCCCACAAGGATATTATCAACGTATATAACATTGCCATATCGACCGCGATTCTCAAATGCAATGATGATCTCGTCACTCTGCAAGGGTGCATCGAGATGCAGTTCGTACGTCATCCACTCCGAAGCAGCAGGCACATAATAGTTGGCGTTGTCAGGGGCCGTAGCCAAATCAGCACCGCCACGCATCCACCACTCTGTCCATGTGTTGCCACAGTCAGTTGAATACATCACCGCAAGGGTATCTGAATAAATACCACCATACGGTGCATACGCCACATCAAAGCTGAGGTTCATGCCAGGGTTGTTCAGCTTTCCTGTCCATATGCGATCGCGCGCGCCTTGTGCGTCGTAGTAATAATTATCGAAGCGCATAGAATATGCACCGACTCCAAAACCGCTTACGTCTGCAGCGATAGACCAAGCACCATTGCCCTCAGCAATCCACGTGGAGGGAATAGCGCCGGATTCAAAATCTTCCTCGATTAATGTAGCAACATTGTCGTAATCGCTGATATAGGCCACTTTAGTAATGGTGTCGCTCACACCATTTTCTGTCACGATCAGGGTTACATCAGCAGCGCCAGGATTGTTGTAAACCACTGTCGGATAGGGCTCATTACTGGAAGAAGGAGTAGCTCCGGGGAAAAACCATTGTAGCGTTGCATCTGCACCACAAACGCTGTGATTCACGAAATGCACCTCATCGCCCGGACAAAAATATGTGGCTGACTCTGCGGCAAAATCAGCGATCAGAGCGCTGGGTTCATAGAAAGGCGCTTCCCATACACCAAGATTCCAACATGCCAATCTCAACTTTTGATCTCTGTGAAAGGGCACCAGGCGAAGCGGTTCCGTGCCCGCTGGCAATCCTGCAGAATACTCAGCCCAATCATTCATGGTGTTGTTTCTATAATACACATTGCCATGAAGCGTAGCGAGATAAACGCCACCATCCGTTCCGAATGCATGCGCGATGGCCCAGGCGCTCTGGCCACTCAACGTGGGTGTTGTAAGGTTGTCCCAATCTGTTCCCGCATTTACCGTGTGATACACCTTGTTATTGTTGCCTGCGTCGTAATATGAAATCCATAATTCGTCGGCATTAGAAGAAGAGGTGGTGAAGGAAATATATCTCATGTTGGAAGGTAGTGGCACTTCTTCCCAACTGTTACCGTGATCGCCTGTTCTCCACAACTTCGATGTATTATTACCCATGGCCTGCTGCACGTACATAACATCGTGATCTGCATAACTCTGTTCCATCCAAAACAAGTCATTGGCATCGCTTGTGCCGAAAGCATAGAACTCACTGAAGCTACCACCGCCGTTTTCAGAGCGATAAAGTTTATGATCCCGCCCTAGCCAGGCAACATCAAAATAGGCATGATCAAACATGATACGCGAACTGGCATTGTTCCAGTAATTCTCATTGGGTGTTTGTCCCACACCAAAATAGGTTGGCGTTTCATTCAAATTTTCTGGCAAGATTCTTCCACCGATATCACTAAAAAGCGTGCGATTATCGTCTGAATATTGTACATATCCTGTGGCTGCCTCGCCCCCGCCGAGAGCCAGAAACTCTCCCTCGGGATAGTTCTGCAGATAAGCCATATTGCCATTGTGATAGCGACCGCCCACCATCACATCTTCATTCCATCCCTGATCATATCCCCAAAGATTTACAGCAAATAGACCTCGGTTGAGATTGTCGTGTGTGGTCATAAAATCAGTGCTATATCCTATGCCGCCATCGTTGCCAAACCATATCTCTTCACTGTCTGGACCGGTCTGAAATATTCTATACTCCTGCTGGTCGACATGGAAATACTGCATATCACCCAAATATCCTCCCAACGGTTCATAGGTAGCAGCGCCATCGTAACTCGCCCAGAGATTCAAACCGCCGATGAGAATTTTGTTGGGATCCAATTGAGAGGCAACCATCGTTGTATTGTAATGAATCTGTGTATAGTCACCATCGTCGCCTGAAAAATTCATGAGGTTCGGATGGTCTGCGGTGTAAGGCGCACCAATGACACCATGCGGCAGCGACCAGGTAGCTCCGGCATCAGTGCTCACCCAAGTGCCCACCCATCCATTGGTGATGACAGAAGAGCCAGGATTCTGATACCCAACGAGCAAGGCATAAATGCGATTGGGGTCGGCTGCAGTTGTGGCCAATCGTCCGCCGGTGATTTCAATATCACCCAATGATGTATCGAACCAACCGTTGACCGACAAACTGAAATTCATACCATTGTCTGTGCTCTTATAAAACCTTGCGAAACCCACATCATCCTGGTGAATGGTATAGAAGGTATTCCATTCATCGGGTTTGAAAACAATGGTTTCACAATTGTCGGGCAGTATTTCGATCCATGTATCCCCCAAATCTGCACTGCGAAAAAGTCCGTGATTTGTGGCTGCGAAGACCACTGAAGAATCTGCAGGATGAAACAAAAATTCCCACGCGGAGATATTGAGATTCTGCAATGAATCCTGACCCATGATTTGCCAACTCACGCCGCCATCTAAGGTGCGCCACAACTCATTGTTAGCGCTCATCATAACGAGATTATCATTCAATGGATGAATGCGAATGGCTGTAACGGCACCGATGATTTCACCCTTTGTTATATACTCCCAATGCTGACCTGCATCCATGCTTTTGTAGGCCCCGCCCGACTCTGTACCGCAATACAACACGGAGGGGTTTTGTGCGCTACGATCAATAGTATAGACATTGGCATGCCTAAACCCGGGTGTCATACTTCCGTCGGCATCGACATGATGCATGGGTCCTTCGAAGGACCAGATATCGTCGCGGTTGTCAGCGGTAATTGTTTGCTGCAATTGTGAAGCTTCTGGAAAGCGCACCTCACCATTGGGTTGAACGTATGCACGCACTTCCGAAACCCAATGCCGAAAATATTGTGTGTGTACATTCTTCTCCCACAAGTGCGAGGCGTAGTAATCGTGATACGCATCTACCACTTCATAGAAATTGGGATGATCGCCATACATTGCCTTGGCCCAATCAGGAGCGGTTTCGCGGTGATAAGCAAAAGACTTTAGTTGCTGAGCGCTCAATGGGATGCAGCACAAAAACACCAACACATAGAGGAGTGATCTCATAGATGATAAATTAAATAGAGGGAAAGATAGTGCCGCGCGCAGATATCATTGTGAGCATGAAAAATAAACACCTAGCAAATAATAATCGGAGACGTTACCTTCTCTTTTGCAGCGGCAACTAGAGAGAGTTTACATAAACCATCAGAAACTAATTCTCAGCCACGTCCGTGGATGAGCGAGAAAAATTCCTTTCGCGTTTTGTCATTTTCAAGAAACTCACCGCTGAAAGCACTTGTGGTGGTCATGCTGTTTTGTTTGCTTACACCGCGCATTTGCATACACAAGTGCTGCGCTTCTATAACAACGGCAACGCCTATGGGTTGCAATGTTTCCTGAATGCAATCCCTGATCTCTATGGTCAGACGTTCTTGCACTTGAAGGCGGCGTGAGAAAACATCGACAATGCGAGGTAATTTACTCAAGCCAACTATTCTGCCATTTGGAATATATGCAATGTGGGCCTTTCCGAAAAAAGGTAACATATGATGCTCACAAAGACTGTACATTTCTATATCCTTCACCAGTACCATTTCGCTGTAACATTCGTCGAACATGGCCCCGCGAATAATCGCGCCTGCGTCCTCCTCGTATCCCTTCGTTAGAAAACCATATGCCTTTGCTACCCGCTCGGGTGTTCGAAGGAGGCCCTGACGAGCGGTGTCTTCTCCGATCTGCTCCAGAATTTGACCGACTGCGGTGGCAATTTTTTTCTGTGAATCAGACATAATTGCTTCTTCTGTGACCAATGGTGGAATAGCATTCATATTCGTGTATTTCTGTAAGAACAGATTGCATTGGCATAAGTTCAGTTATTTACCGCCAAAGTATTCAACCATATTATTTTCCGTCTCATGCAATCGGACCGAATGCAACTCACAATTCTTGGCGCGTATCGGCTCTTCAAGTTGCTCCCAAATGGCAATAGCCACCAGCTCACAAGAGGTCATTTTACCATTTAAAAAAGGAACGTCCAGATTCAAATTTCGATGATCCATTTGAGAAATGACCTTCTCCTCGATCAGATCACTTAAATACTTTAGATCCACACAATATCCGGTGTCTTCCTGAGGCACTCCTTTTACCGTGATGAACAACTCATAGTTGTGTCCATGCCAATTAGGGTTTGCACATTTTCCGAAGGTCTTCAAGTTCTGTTCTTCGCTCCAACCGGGATTCCATAACTTGTGTGCAGCATTGAATCTCTCCCGTCGTGTTACGTATACAAGTTTCAACATAAGTGACGGCAAAAATAAAGTGACACAATGAAATTAAATGACAAACCATTGAGCAGTTGCGGAATAATTCCGTTGGAATAACACGACGGGGCCATTCCAGTCGCGGCGGTGCAAACACTCGTTGATGAAAAGCATCATCACATTTGACATTTCGTCAATGAAGATTTAGGTTTACTTTCGCCGAAAATTTTTTTATGCCCTATTTATTTACTTCCGAATCGGTCTCTGAAGGCCATCCCGACAAAATTGCAGATCAAATTTCTGACGCGCTTATTGATCAATTTTTAGCGCAAGATCCAGACTCGAAAGTGGCTTGCGAAACATTAGTTACGACAGGTCAGGTAATCGTGGCGGGAGAAGTTAAATCCAATGCGTTTGTTGACTTACACAAAACGATAAGAGGGGTAATCGAAAAAATCGGTTACACCAAAAGTGAATACCAGTTCGATTCTGTTTCATGCGGGATACTATCTGCGATTCATGAACAATCTTCAGATATCAACCAAGGTGTTGACAGAAAGAAGCGTGAAGAGCAAGGCGCAGGAGACCAGGGAATGATGTTTGGTTATGCGTCACGTGAGACGGATAATTACATGCCATTACCGCTTGAGCTGGCCCATCTTCTCCTGAGAGAATTGGCAGCGATTCGCAGAGAGGCTCAATCTTCGAAGAAGACAGGAATGAACTACCTCCGTCCTGACGCCAAGAGCCAAGTGACAATAGAGTATGACGACAATCACAAACCCATCCGGATTGATGCAATTGTTGTATCTACCCAACATGATGACTTTGCCTCTGAAAAAGAGATGGGAGAAAGAATCCGCAAAGACGTGATCAACATCCTGATTCCGCGTGTAAAGAAGCAACTCCCTGCGCACATTCAGAAGCTATTCAACAATAAGATTCAATACCACATCAATCCTACAGGAAGGTTTGTAATTGGCGGACCACACGGAGACACTGGTCTCACTGGCCGTAAGATTATTGTTGATACATATGGTGGTAAAGGGGCTCACGGAGGGGGAGCTTTTTCTGGAAAAGATCCATCCAAAGTTGATCGCTCTGCGGCCTATGCCGCGAGACATATGGCCAAGCACCTCGTGGCATGCGGAGTATGTGATGAGGCGTTGGTACAGGTAGCATACGCAATCGGCGTAGCGGAGCCCGTTGGATTATACATCAACACATACGGAACCGCCAAAGTAAAAATGAGCGACGGAAAAATAGCCTCCATCATGAGAGGGCTTCCAGGGTTCAACATGCGTCCATATGAGATCGAAAAGCGATTCAAGCTTCGTACGCCCATCTATGAAGAGACTGCTTCCTATGGTCACATGGGACGAGCGCCGCAAGTCATTTCCAAAACGTTCAGAATTGGTGGAAAGGATAAGTCAGTTAAAGTTGAATTATTCCCTTGGGAAAAGCTCGACCAGGTGTCTCAGGTAAAGCGCGCGTTTGGCCTGAAATAAAAGTTGATCATAATCTTTAGCAGCGTTGAGTGTACTCGCGAAATACAAGCCCTCCGTCATTTTTCTGGTCATTGCAGGCATAATCGGCCTCGTGACATTTTATTTGATGAACCGAGTTGGTGGCCCGCCGCCAAAAGTTGAGAATTCAGAAACCGAATTGAAATTAGGGAGTCAGGTATGGTCGCTACAAAACTTAGATGTTACTCAATTCAGGAATGGCGATCCCATTCCTGAGGCCAAGACCGAGGGAGAATGGAGGGCATTCGTACTTGCGGGGGAGCCGGCTTGGTGTGCGTGTGAAACCGACTCAAACGGCCTGAGTGCTTTTGGCACAGGTAAACTGTATAATTTCTTCGCTGTTTCTGACCGCCGAAAGCTCGCTCCTGAAGGTTGGAAGATTCCATCTAAAGACGACTGGAAACAATTGTTCGACATGCTTGGATCGGAATCAAGAGCAGGATCTAAAATGAAATCTATGGAAGGATGGAGCGCAGATGCCATTGGCACTAATTCTTCCGGTTTTTCTGCCAAACCATTTTGTAGTCGAATGTCAACGGGAGTATATGATAACGGCAACAATTCTGTATACTGGTGGACCTCTACCGGCGACGCAAATGAAACAGCGTGGTACATTGCACTAACACATTCCGGATCGGCATCTAAAGCCTTCAGCCACAGTGGCTGTGGTTATGCCGTTAGGTGTATTAGAGAGTAATTTCACTACTCCATTTTGAGATAAATATTATCCTACAATCCAGAAGACACGATGCGATTTATATACTTCTCTTTGGGAAGTAATCTCGGGAACCGGGAGGAGCTGCTGAGTGAAACACGCGATTTCATTCACTTCAATGTGGGGGATATTGTTGTGGCCTCAGACATTTATGAAACTGAGCCATGGGGAATGGAAAATGTTCAGCCCTTTCTCAATCAAATCATTGGGGTGCAGTCTGAGCTCACCAATGCACAAATCATTACTGAGATAGCAGAAATTGATCAATTCTACGGGCGAGAAAGATCTGCTGAAAAATACCTTTCGAGAGAGATGGATGTTGATGTGCTATTCATCGACCAAGAAATCATAGATCTACCCAATTTATCGGTTCCCCATCCCAAGATAATCGATCGACGTTTTATACTGGAGCCCATGGTGCAGATAGCTCCGGAATTCGTGCACCCAGCGATCCAAAAAACCCTTGCTGAATTACTTGAAATCTGCACCGACAAGTGCAAAGTGAAAAAACTGTGATTCCATATCAATACATCGCAATAGAAGGAAATATCGGCGCAGGCAAAACGAGCCTTGCTACACGATTGGCAGAAGACTTCAATGCGCGACTTGTACTAGAAGAATTCGCTGAGAATCCCTTTTTGCAAAAATTCTATGAAAGTCCGGATCGATATGCATTCCCATTAGAATTGAGTTTTCTATCGGAAAGATTCTCACAATTAAAAAGAGAGGTAATATCAGGCGACATCTTTCAGCCACAGGTCATTTCGGATTACTTCCTTGCGAAGTGTCAAATTTTCGCCAAGAACAATCTGCAAATAGATGAGTATTCACTTTTCTTAAAGCTATACGAAGTAATTAAGGCAGCCTGTCCCCTTCCCGACCTATTGGTATATCTCTACCGCGACATAGACAACCTGCAACACAACATCAAAAAAAGAGGCAGAGTTTACGAGCAAAATATTTCGAATTCGTATTTAGAGAATATTCAACAACAATATCTCGATTTCCTCAAGCAGCATCCCGACATGCGCATCTTATTGATCGAACTTAACGGAATCGACTTCATGGCCAACGAATCCCAATATGAAGCCATAAAAGCGGCTCTTTGTAACGATTACAACAAAGGAATTCATATGATTAATTTTTCAAGAACATTGTAGTGAAACACCTCTTATGCTCTAGATGCGCTTTTCACCAAAGTTCCTGCGCAGATGTCAGGGAAAGATTTGTATGTCCAGAAAGAAACTCTCGATGCATTCCATCGGATGCATGAGGCAGCATATCAAAAACAAGCAAAACGAACTAAGAATCTCAACATCACAATAACTTCAGTAAAGCTGATATAACATAATTTCCAATTCAGTAAATCAAAGCGCCCAACAATCGCAAATCCTTAAAGAAATCTCGATAAGATTTCCCGATACACTCAACACCATCAACACTCCCTCCGTTATTTACCATCGAAAAAAGTGTTAGCGCCATAGCAATCCGATGATCTCCACATGCCGAGAAATCGGCATATTTTGCAGTTGTCGGTTTAACCTTTATAGAATTGTCGAAAATCATTATTTCTATCCCAGCTTTCGAAAGTTGCTGCTTCATAACCTCACCTCGATTACTCTCCTTATAGCGAAGCCGGGAGGTGTTCTTTAATATACAGTCACCTGTGCTGGAAGCAGCCAAGACCATTGCAATGGGAACAAGATCAGGACAATCCCCGAAATCAAATTCAAAAGACTGAGGCACGGTTTTCTTCACACGTATACCATCTGAAATTTTATGAGTTCTGATTCCAGCAACATCCAGCAATTGCAAAATGCTCTTGTCGGCATGTAAAGAATTTATATCAATTCCCACCACCTCAATGCCATCAGGTGCACACAGCGCACCCGCTACAAGAAGCGTCGCAGCAGAACTCCAATCACCAGGTACTGAGATTCTTGTAGCACGAAGTGCACCGAGCTCCTTTTCAAAAACCTCCTTACCATCATAACTCCATGAAACGCCAAACTTCTTGAGAATATCCAAGGTCAGTAGGACATATGGCAAACTACTCAGATTTCTAACAACCACCCTTCTCGACTCCGGTAGTGCCGAAAATGCTATCAAAATTCCTGATAAAAATTGAGACGAAATAGAGCCATCAAGAGAAATATTGGCCGGCACTATCGGGCCGTGTATCTCAAGTGGCAGAAGCCCTTCATTACTCGAAAAATCAACTCCTAGTTGATCAAATACTTCCTGAAAAGAATCGAAGGGTCGACTGCTCAAACTATCTCTTCCCGTTATGGAAAAGCGCGACGAATACAGCGCTGCAATGCATGAAAAGAGTCTTGCCGACAAACCCGATTCATGGCAGTTAAGAATCACTTTCTCAGGCAATTCACGTAATGTCTCATGGGGGTTTCCACGAATCAACAAGCCAACATCTGCCGCTTGCACATCGGCGCCAAGAAACTCAGCGCATGACAATGCAGCATGGGCATCATCATTGTCCGGGTATTGGGTTACATAACTCGCTTGGCTGCACAACACTGCCGCTGCGACGATACGCTGTGCCTCGCTCTTTCCGGTAGGTGCCATTATGCGGCCCTTGAGCTCGGAAGGCGCAACACTTACTTTCATTTTACACCACTATAAATACTCGCGATTCCGCCAGAGAGTGCAAGCGCATTGCCCTCTTGAAATCCGGCTTGGGCCAACTCATTCACAAATGCATCACCACTCGGAAAAGCGTCAACAGACTCAGGTAAATAGCTATAAGCTCTTTTGTCGCGCGAAACCAGACGACCGATCAATGGCATCAAAATCTTGAAATAAAAACCGAAGAGCCACTTCACTGGTAAGGAAGTAGGCTTTGAAAATTCAAGCACAACAATTTTACCCCCCGGCCGCAAAACTCTGCATATTTCAGACAGACCATTTTGCAGGTTCTGAAAATTCCTTACCCCAAATGCCACCATACAAACATCAACACTTCCATCACTCAGTGGTATGGATTCAGAGTCTGCAATGCGCAACGAGATAATATTATCTAACTTTTGTTTTCGAATCTTCTTATTACCAACCTCAATCATACCAGCGCTTATATCCATACCTATTATTCGACTTCCTATTCTCCTTCGCGCAGCCAGTATGGCAAAATCAGCAGTGCCCGTAGCCATATCTAAAATGACCTCAGGATGGGATTGCCTAACAATTCGCAGAGCCCTTTTCCTCCATAATACATCAATGCCCAAAGAAAAAAAACGATTCAAAAAATCATAAGAACCGGAGATTTTGTTAAACATTTCTGCCACCTCTTCCTTTTTTGAAGCGTCGGTATGGTATGGCTTAATATGGGAGTTCATTCAGGATTCGAAATTAACACTACAACAAAAGATCATACCATCTGTTCGAAATGAAAGAAATAAGGCAATAACTGCAGGTGTCAGCATCATTCACCGGTTTTGACCGGAATTCCGGTATTCAAGGGAATATTGCCCGCTTTGATACAGACTACGAATTTATTACGTACCACTTGATAGATTCTGGAACCAAATCATCCTTTAGTGCGCAAACTACTCAAGAATTCATTGACCTTCCGCAATGCCATGCCGCGATGGCTGATTGCATTTTTCTCATCCTTAGTCATCTCCGCTAAAGTTCTGATTTCGCCCAAAGGCACGAATAGTGAGTCATACCCAAAGCCATTAAGACCCTTTGGCTCATCAACAATTGTACCCTCCAATACGCCCTCAAAAAACTCTGTGTAATCTTCAGACATTAAACATAAAACGGTTCTGAATCGCGCCGAGCGTAAACCTTTCCCGTATAACACCTCGAGAAGTCGATTTCGGTTATCAGCATCGGTAGCATTCATGCCGGCAAATCGGGCAGAAAAGACTCCGGGCCTACTCGCAATTGCATCTACTTCAAGACCAGAATCATCTGAAAGACAAATCATACGCGTTCTCTCGAAGACCTGATGCGCCTTGGATAATGCGTTACCACTAAACGTATCCTCCTGCTCTAATAACTCAGCCCCTTCCCAGACCTCTGAAAGTGCTCTAACCAAAACCAGGTCATGCAAACATGACCGAACCTCCTCGAGCTTATGACGATTATTGCTTGCGAAAACTACTTCCATAAATCATTTTTTTCTAATCAACTTACCAGACTCTGTGCGCTCAAATTTTCCGATAGCAATCATCTCGCGTGGGCGTTCATATTTCGTTAGTTCGGTTTCATTCAACATCTCCTGCCAATTGAACCCCGTGGGAATTTCCTCAACAAAAATTACCAACCGCTGACCCAACAATTCATCCGTAACACCGCCGATGTAAAATGAAAAATCAAAGACCTGAGACAATATTGCCTCAACTCTTTCGGGATAGATTTTGATACCACCGCTATTCACAACAAAATCATTTCTTCCTATCCATCTCATTTCAACGGGAGAAATCAACTCAACGATATCTTGTGTAATTATCGGAGCACCTGACAAATGACCGCATTCAATAACCAAACATTGATTCTCATCCAAAGAAAAAGTAACTCCAGGTAATGCGTGAAAAGTGGTTTCGCCATGATGCAACGCTCTTACCGCCACATGTGTAAGAGTCTCTGTCATTCCATACGTTTCGAATACTGCAATGCCGAGTTCAAGAATTTTCTCATTGAGTACCCTATCCAATTTTCCACCACCACAAATTATAGTTTGTATCAAGGATAGTTTTTCAGGAGTTTGCTCAATGATTACGGCTAACTGCTGCGGAGTTAATGCTGCAAATTCTATAGCTATATCCAAATCGGTCAATGGGTTCAGACTTGGTATAGCTACAAAAAGTTTCCATTGGTTGATCACAGAACGATACAACATCATCCTGCCCGCTACGTATCTGACAGGTAAAGCAAGCAAAACCTTAGCGCCCTTTTCCAATCGAAAAAAATCAGCTGTTAGCTTTGCGCTACTCACAATTTCATGGCGGTTGAAAGAAATTGATTTGGGCTCGCCAGTGCTGCCACTTGTCTGGAAAATAAATGTATCCTGACTTAATAAACCCTCTGACATTTGAAGGAGATCTGCAATCAAATGTTGCATTTCCACAGGCCCGAAATCATCTGTGGAGATGACACCAGAAAATGAAAAATCCAATTCCTTCAACATAACCTGGTGATTCCTGGGTAAGATTCAATCAACGGAGTAAAGCTTCCTTCCCAAATAAAATTACCCGCCGACAAGGATGCGGGAATTTTAAAATTATCGCGATACAATTTGCCTGTACCCAGTCCATGTCTTTCACCATTATCACGAGTTGAAAGCCACTGAGCCAAAGCTGCAAGACCGAGGTTCGATTCGAGATATGAGGTACACCACCAATTAATACCATGGGCCTCGCAGCGTTTAATCCAATCATCACAAGAAGTAAAACCCCCATGAAGGGATGGTTTCAGCACAAGAGCAGCTGGCTTTACCTCAGTCAGTAATTCCGCTCTGTCCCACTCATTCTCCAATCTGATAAGCTCTTCATCCAATGCAATTGGCACGGGTGAGTTTCTACATATATCAGATAATGCAGCCCAATCGCCGGGCTGAATGGGCTGTTCAATAAAATCAATTCCATACGATGCAATATCCTCAAGCATATCCAATGCATCTGTAGCAGGAAAGGAACCATTTGCATCCAAGCGAATTTTTATATCCGTAGATGAAAACGTTTTACGCAATTGCTTCAGAATTGAAATACAATTACCTGGGTTTCTACCATCGATTTTCATCTTCACACAGCTAAAACCTGATTCAATCATATCCATGGCTTCAGCATACATAACCTCATGGTCATTCATCCACACCAAACCATTCACCTTTATTACAAAAGACTGCTGATGCTCAAAAAACACGCCCGGCGAATGATTCGCCAATGCGCCCATGGCTGTCTCAAAGGCAAACCTTACTGCAGAACACGAGACATTAGTGAGAAACAAATCATCATTCTCCCAGGATTGTGCAGCGGAAATAAGTTCACGCCGCACTTCATCGTCAGATTCAGGAGTCAAACCGAAAATTGGCGCGCACTCGCCCCAACCGACCGAACCGTTTCTATCTGACAATCTAACAAAGAAGTGCGTTTTTTTTATCAAAGTCCCACGTGATGTAGCAGCACCTTTAATAAAAATAAACGGTGCCTCGAAAATTGCCGCGGTCATTTATTATTTGAATCTGAGAACTTTTTGATTAGCAGTTCTATCGGACCGACTTTATTCACCTTCAACTTCCAATAATATAACAGCGTGTAAATAAGCGGTATGATTGCAATCACAAAAATCAGCTTCACTCCAAAATCTGCAAACATTACCGAATTCGTTATCCTCAGAACAATTGCACCAATTAAAGTATGTAGAAAAATTACACTGTACTTAACAGAAACAATATCCTGAATAAAATTATCGAGCCATTTGATTGTGCCACGTCTGAAAACATAGTTGATTATATTCATCAGCACGACAGCCAATCCAACAGCGAGAAAAACAAAGGCTTCTATATTCAACTTACTATTTAGAAAAAAGGGCTCAATCCTGGCATATATATTAAAATCAGAATCGTACAGACTGGCATATCTGTTCAATGGCCAAGCTATAAACATCAGCACCATAGCAAAGATGCTACTGGGAGGAAAAAAACCTCGAGGTCTGACGTCCTCTCTGCCAAACAACAGGCCAGCCAGAAAAAACACGATCCAAGGTAGAAATGAAAAATACCCGTTGAAGAAAACAAAACCAATAATTGAGTATACTCCCTTATCAAATGAGAAATTCTTGTAGGTTATATGATGGGTTGAACCTGCGTAGAGAAGGGCCATAGAAGCGGCCAATAAAACCATGATTACAATGAACAAAGTATTGTTATTCCACTGGGCAACTAACGAACCGAACAGATATATAATTCCGCAGAAGAACAATAAATTCATCGGCCAGATGCCAACAAACAACAGCCCGATCAGACCTATGATAAAACCCCGTTTCCTCAGAAAAGACATAATTTTTCTGGAGCTTACCTTATGATTACGTAACGATAATGAAACGGCAAATCCATTGATAAAAAGGAAGAATGCCGGAAAGAAATCAAGACAAAATGAGTACTTATGGTGACTCAAAAAATAAATCAATTTCGGATCAAAACAAATAGCGTATGTGTATATCAGAGTTCCGGTTAAAGAAATCCAGTAACAAAAATCTATTCCTAACAATTTTGAATTTGCGGCTTTCAAATGAATTGTCTTTAGAGCGTGAAATTATAAAGTATAACCTGAAGCAACGAAAATGAAAATGCAGATAATGCTAAAGGCTTCATTTTAATGTCAAACTGCTGGAAATCATTCTTCCAAACAGGACGCTGATTCCAGAAAACAAATGAGATGAAAGCAGCATCGATGGCAAGGTATAATATGCTGCCACTAAAGGACATCCAAAAAACACCCGTTGCTGCGACCAAAAGCAGTATGAAATGATACCTACGCCCCATCATTTGTCCGTACCGAACAATTAGCGTAACCTTTCCTGATGCGCGATCGGAACTTTCATCCCTCAAATTATTAAGATTCAACACCATTACCGAAATACATCCAGTGAATAGAGACGCTGGAATACTGTTAACGACAATTTGAGATGTCAGAACAAACGCTGACCCAATCATACCGATTGGACCAAAAAATAGAAAGACTGAGAGATCTCCCAAAGATCTGTATCCGTATGGGTTTTTCCCAGCTGTGTATCGAATCGCCGCCCATATCGAAAACAATCCAACACCGAGTAATACCGCGATTTCGGCCAGTGAAATATTAGACAACACCAACAGCGACAAGCCCGCAACAAAAGCCATAATAGCAGTTAACCAAACAGCACGCCTCATCGATTGTACAGAAATATTTCCCGACTGCACTTGCCGTTTAGGTCCGTCTCTTAATGCGCCATCAGCTCCATTCTTAAAATCTCCGTAATCGTTGGCGAAATTGGATAGCACCTGTAACAACAGGATTGTTAGAAGAAGCAGTACCACACTAACTGCATTTAGGGAATATTCATGACAAACAGCGATTGACAAGATCCCCACAGATAAAGCCAGTGGCAGCGTCCTTAAGCGCGCTGCATGAATCCAGTTTCTCATGGAAACTTGGGAAACTTCTGAAAATCAGGATCACGTTTTTCGAGGAAAGCCCTCTTTCCCTCTTGTGCCTCCTCAGTTAAGTAATACAACAATGTAGCATCACCGGCAAACTCCATCAAACCGCGCTGACCATCAAGTTCAGCATTCAAACCACGTTTGATCATTCGAAGTGCCAATGGACTTCGTTTCATCATGGTTTTGCACCAGCGAATGGTTTCATTCTCCAATTCATCGAGCGCAACCACCTTATTCACCATTCCCATTGACTCTGCCTCATGAGCGGTATATTGCTCACATAGAAACCATATTTCTCGCGCTTTTTTCTGGCCAACATGTCGGGCAAGGTAATTCGATCCAAATCCTGCGTCAAAACTTCCAACTTTTGGACCCGTCTGACCAAATCGGGCATTTTCCGATGCAATGGTCAGATCACATACTACATGCAACACGTGGCCACCGCCAATAGCATAACCGTTTACCATGGCAATAACGGGCTTTGGAATCTCACGAATCCGCTTGTGCAGGTCAAGCACGTTTAGTCGCGGCACACCATCGCTTCCGATATACCCACCAATTCCTTTCACATTCTGATCACCACCACTGCAAAAGGCCTTATCGCCTTCACCCGTGAGAACAATCACTGCAATATCTCCGCGCTCCCTTGCAATATCCATAGCATCAATCATTTCCTGATTGGTCTCCGGGCGAAAAGCATTATAGACCTGTGGACGATTGATGGTAATTTTTGCGATACCTTCAAAAAACTCGAAACGGATGTCATTGTAGGTCTTTATAGACTGCCAGTTGCGATGCTGTTTCATACTCATTTTGTTACGTTACAATGATTAAAAAACTCTTTTAAGACTTGTGGGTTCAAATGACGGTCAGTAAATACTTCGAGAATGGAACATTCGCTCTGGGCATACAACCATTCAACACCATCAATCAATTCGTGCTCGTTGCTAGCACTTAAATATGGCTTATCATACATAGCGGCTAAATGCTTTGCACTGCGGCTATGATAAGTTTCGAAGTTGGTCGACATAATTTCTTCAGGCAGGCCACTTGAACCGTCAATGATGCGAAAAATACCACCACCCGAATTATTTAAAACTATAACCCTGAGCCGTGACAAATCCAATTCATTCCAAAATGCATTGGAATCATACAAAAAACTTATATCACCTATTACCGCAGTGGTTATGACCTCAGTTACCGATGATGCACCAACGGCAGTACTCATGCAGCCATCGATGCCTGCAACTCCCCTGTTGGAATGATAGGTAATATCGGCGCGCATTTTATTCAACAAAAAGTACCGAACCACCGAGCTGTTTCCCATTTGCAGTGCACTACCAGAGGGAAGCATATCATGAATTTGCCGAATGACTTTGAGGTCACTCCAAGAAATGAAACTATGATAATCCCCGGCGAGCTTTTCATTCTTCTGGCTCATGGTAAGGAACTTTAATTTCCAATCATCTATTTCATTCACCGACCCATCAACCGCTGTGAAAAAACGACTCGGACTGCATCGTATACAAGTTTCTAAATGACCGAATACGTCGATTGAGTCGGGAGATTCCTCTATTTGCCAGTGCCTCGAATTTGATCGCCGAAGCCATGATTTTAGCTTTCTCGAAATTATGTTTCTGCCAATGGTGATTACAATCTCCGGAGCCATCGAATCCAAGAAACCCTGCTCCATATTCATTATCAAACGATCAATGCAACAACAGTAACTCTCGTCACTTAAGTTGCTATGATGCTCTGACATCACCACCACGTTCGGTAAACGAGCGAAATTTGAGAGACTCTTCCGAAGATCGCTATTTGGAGCCAACTGACCGGCAACAACCAAAACTCGTTTCGATTTTGCAAGCCGTTTATGTAATGCTTCAAGACTCTCAAAACTTGCGCTTGATGGCTGAGAATTCAATGAAGCTTCAGAAGTATCTATAATTGATGGCAGGTTCCATCCATACAGAGGTTCGCGAAATGGATAATTCAAATGCACCGGCCCTGCGAAACCATCAACGCACAAGGCTAAAACCTCAGTTACACCGGCTATATTCTTTCGATCGGTCTCTGCTGATTCCTGAGCAATGTCTATCGAGTAAGATGCTTTCACGATATTGGCAAAAACTTGATTTTGCCGGATAGACTGACCTTCGCCGCGATCAATCCATTCAGGAGGTCTGTCTGCTGTTATGGCAACTAATGAAACTCCCTGGTAATATGCCTCAGCAAGTGACGGACCATAATTAAGAACAGCGGTACCACTCGTACAAATCATAGCCACAGGTTTTCTGAGTTGTTGAGCCATGCCCAACGCAACAAATCCTGCACTGCGTTCATCTACAACTACGTGAATGCCAAACTGGCCATTGCCTCTCAATGCCAATACCAACGGGGCGTTTCTGGAGCCAGGTGACAATATCACTTGATCAATCCCACGACTCAACAATTCACTGAGAACATAAGCGAGTGTTTCGGCTTGATTCATTCTACCGCGAAACTAACTGAACAATGCAATTCACATGATGAATGATTCACTTTCATAAAAAAATCACACTCGATGTTCTAAAAAAGTTCGGTCAGCATACAACGTGCACTTCCGCCCCCGAAACGTTCGATGTAATCCAAATTGACCGGAATAATATTACCAGCCTTTTCCAGAACTCGCAGTTGCTCGGGTGATAACGACCTTAATGCTCGAATGGAAATAGCTATACACGAACTTCCTGAAACATCTTTAAACTCTAGAATATTCGCAGCGAATTCAGAGATCTGCTCCGAAGAAAGAACGACTATACTTTTGTTGAAGCGCTCTGCGTATTTCAAAAAACTCGCTTTGATGCCCTCGTCAGATATACAATCCCAACCAATAATTAGATGATTTTCCAATATGCTCATCACAACATTGGTGTGATAAACAGGCGTATTTGTTTTCGGCGCATACGCCATAAATACCAGCGGATCATATTCCATTCGTTCACACCATTTTTTCACGAGTGATTCATTTGTGCGTGGGGATAACGCGGCAAACGCAATGCTGTTTTTTCTATCGAGAACCAAACTACCTGTGCCCTCCAGAAACTTATCTTCTCGCTCATAATGAGTCCAATCGAGAATAGACCGCTGCCGGTATTTTTCGGGAATACAATCAAAAACTGGCTGACAACGTTCAGATCTCCGATTCATCGGTTGCATGGGGTATAGAATTGTACATTCCGGGTGAAAACTTATCCAGTTATTAGGATAAATTCGATCGGGTGAGTAACAATCACTCATCCCTTCAAACACATGAACTCGTACGTTGTTTTTAATCAGTATTTCAACATATTGATCAAATTCTACATGGGCCTTAAATGCAAGGTCCGAAGGAGAAGTCGCTATCCTCTGAAAAGAATTGGTGGTGATGGTATCAGCATTGATATCAAACTCACGCGGTGCTATCATTAGAAGCTCACTCGTCACGAACGAAGCGTTTATATTTGTCGGGTGTTCACTCATTTAAAAGAAATATTGTTGTCTCCTGGACTTGTTGGTAGGGCTATCCTGTGTGGTTCGATTTTAATCTTCTCTAGTTGCGACGAAATTAAACTTCGAGGCACGCAATCGGAATGTAAAATTATTTACGACATCACTTATCCCTCTGCGCCTTCCTCACTTGTCGCAGAGCAATTGTATCCGCAGCAAATGGTGGTCTATTACAAAGGTGACAAGATGAAATCGGAAATATCCTCACCACTAGGGCTTATGGCATCAGAATTATTTGTCAACCATGAGGATAAAACACTTTCACAAACACTGAAAAACATTAGTTCTTATCAGTGCATTAAACTAAGCTCTGAAGAAACCATGAAGTGGTGCAGCCTTTTACCTCAATATGAAATTACTCAGCGAATTGATTTAAGACGCATATGCAATAAAGAATGTCGACACGCCACCATCAAAGATCTCAGAAATTCTAAAGAGTTTGAAGTTTACTTTATGGAAGATTCTGGTCTTCCTGAGAGCAATTGGTGGAATCCAATGAATAAAATAACTGGTGTGATGATGTCATACGATATAGAGCAGATGGGAATGCACATGCACCTCGAGGCGCGAGAGATCATTCAGGAAAAAATCCCGGATGATGTCTTCACTATGAAACCGGAATATATCGAAATCAGTGCAGACAGCATGAGATTTGTATTAGAAAAGCTCGTGCAAGATTACGGTCCCGTTCAAAAGAATTAAGCCTTAATTGCCGATGGCTTTCCAATCCATCATGGGCAACTTGGTCTCGAAGAGCAGCGCCCCGTTGCGCAGTTGAATTGTGTTGGTGTCTATAGAGGAGTCAATTCTCTGCTGCAAGTCAAAATCTTTGGGTAGAATCAAATTCACCAAAATTGCAGATCGCTCATTTTGATAAATCAATGTATCTGTTGATTGGGATTTTTCCATCAACAAACCCGCCGTTTTTGCAATGGCAAATGACTCCCCTTCTCTGATAGTTCCTGAGCGCAAGACTCCCGGAAGGAAACCGGCAAAAAATATAGCCCCAATAAATATGCCTACAAATGAAGCTACAGTGTAGTTCCATCCACCTAATGCCATCCATCTGTCAATACCAAACGATATCAGCAAGATGATGAAAGGTATGATGAATACCGCATAACGTATTTCACAAGCAATCCCATGACCTGTTCTCACAGTCATTAAAATAGTAAAAAAGATATACGCCAGAATTGGAACACAAACAAACATCACCTGTCGGAAAAACTCTGATTTCCTAATCTTCCTGAAAGCAAAACCAACGCTCACCAATGGCAGAAGCAACAACAAGAATCCCAGACCAGTGAGCTTATCGGGATCTGAATCATTTCCGAGTATTCGTGAAAAATTAGTGCCAACAAGTTTCAAATATTCAACCCCTGAATTTATTTCAGTTTCCGAAGCTGCTTGAGCAACCTGATTTATACGCCAGATGCTCTCCTCAATATGAATGGGCTTCTTGCCGCTCCAACCTCCCGCAACCAACCAAATCGAGAATAATCCGAAACCTATCAAAGTCATTGTTGCATATTGAATCAGAGCTTTACGGTATGCATAGAAAAGAAACACCAAGAAAACGTGAGAAACAAAGATGTAAAGCGTAACATAATGGCAGAGTAACGAGATATTCAATGAAAGAATGTAGAGCGGAATATGAAGCCATACATGTCGCTTGGATATCGTAACCTGATAGAGACTATAAGTTGCGAGCAAAATAAAAAATGAAGCGGGAACAAACGCTCTCGCAATTTGTCCATACTCAATCAAGACAGGATGTAAACTGAGCAAGACTCCGGCAATATTCGCGGTGCGCTCATTGAAAAGCTGACGACAGAAATAATAGCCAAGAATGACTGTAAGCATCCCAAAAAACAATGACAAAAAGCGAATAGAAACAGGACTATCGCCAAAGATGAGTGTCCATCCATATAACATCACATTGTATGCGATGGCATTGCCACTATCGTGAATTGTAGCACCATGCACATGGGTCAATTTTTTCCAATCACGGATATCCTGATGCGTAAAATGCTCATTAACACGCGAATCAACTTCTATGTATCCAACATCTGAAGCGTATACACCATTGGCGATACACAACGATAGCGTTTCACCATGACTCAATGGTTGTCGATTGAGGTTATACAGGCGAATAGCGAAAGATCCGCACAACAAGATGAACATGACAGCGGTGATCTTTAATACCTTCATCCGACGAAATTAACAAAACAAATTTTTAAGAAAAACGAAGACACGTTTATTCTGGTCTTCCCAAAGCAAAAATCACAGGCCGCTTATGCAGATCAGGTTTCTTACGCTGCCACTCCTCAATGGTCATGGTTGAAACGAAACCCTTCTCGGTGGTTACTTCACAACCGATACAAAGCAACCAGTTCTTCTTGCAGTTCATAAGAATATCATCAAATACCTGCATATTTCTGTATGGTGTATCCATAAAGATTTGAGTAACTCCACCAGCCGACTCATGCTCCATTTGTCGAATTTTCTTTCGACGTTCAGTTAAATCTTTGGGCAGATAACCTTGGAAGTGAAACTGCTGCCCGCCTAAACCGCTTGCCGCCAACGTAAGTATAATACTCGACGGACCGCTCATAGGCACTACCTCTATTCCTCGTTGATGCGCCAATGCCACCAACCCACTTCCGGGATCGGCAACACAGGGGATACCCGCATCGCTCACAATGACTCCGGCGCCCATTTGAATCAGTCGCTCAACAAAATCATGATTTTGAGATTTTATGGTATGCTCATTCAAAGGTAAAATCTCCATCTCCGAAAAATCACCCGTGTAACCGCAGGTTCTAAAGAGCCTTCTGGCACTCTTAATGTCCTCAGCAAAAAGTAATTTTACAGAACAGCAAATCTCGCACATCATCGGGGTTACAAAACTTCCCGACGACACCGCCGCCGCCGGACTGCCAATAGAATTAGGTAATAAGTAGAGGCGTGCTAAAGATTGTTTGACCATATCCGCAAATTAAAGCGGAATCGTATCATCAAAGATCATCAAAACTCATTCCATCAGTGGAAGCGGCACCCGCATCGTCGGATGATTTGCGATTGCTCTCGGCCGTTCGATACACACCGGTACCTTGTAGCCGACGAATCTGATCTAACGTCTCCAAAAGGCAATTCTGGAAACCCTCAAAGTCTTCTTTGTAGAGAAAAATCTTATGTTTTTCAAAGCGAATCGAGCCCTGATCTTCAGAACCAATTCTTTTACTTTCAGTTATTGTGAGAAACAAATCATTGCCTTTGGTTGCCTTCTCATCAAAAAAATATGTTCGCTTTCCTGCCTTAACCGATGTGCTATACACATCTTCTTTGTAGCCTTCCGCCATGAGATTGAGGGTTAAAAATTTAGATACGTCGGAATCAAATATATTAAATGCAGTCACAATAACAAGAAAAAGTAATCAACCCGTTAACGAATCACTGACACAGTACCGGTCAGTTTATGCTGAAAACCCTGTAAGTCGTTAAAAGAGAAAACGTAATTATAAATCCCGTTGGCAACATAATACTCGGAATCTGTTGCTCCGCCAATCCATGGTTTTGAAAGGTCGTCGGAAAAGTAGACGACATCACCCCAGCGATTGTGAATAGTCAGACTACCTGAGGTATATCCTTTTATAACAGGCACCCAAACATCGTTGATGCCGTCTCCGTCCGGTGTAAAGGAATTGGGTATATAATGGGCAAAACCTGATATGACTACCTCACCATTTGAACTTGCTGTGCAGCCGTAAGGACTCACCACTGTATGCCAAATAGACTGTGTGCCGGTTTCACTCCATTCATGCTCGAATACACACGCCTCAGTTTGAAAGCCATCACTTGTAGTGAAATAACATGTATTCTCAGATGCGGTATTACTCGTAACAAGGCATGTCGCATTCAAAAAGTCCATGACCTGCGGAACGATAGAAAAACTTGGATCTGGAATAGGATGAATAACTACGGCGTTTGGAAAATAGAGTAAAAGACTATCATAACATCCTTCCTCAGTGTGTGCACTCACAGTAACGTTATATACACCTGGAGTCTCATACACATGAACAGGTGCAGCAGACTGGGAAGAGCCACCATCCCCAAAATCCCAGTGGTAAAAAACCATTACATTGCTTACAGCTTCCACAGTGAGGTATACTCCGTTTCCAAGACATGCTTCTACATCTGCAACATCGAATAAGGTCATTAACTCTTGAGCCACAAAAACGGAATCAGTATAGGTTCCCGTGCATCCATGGTCATTGATGACGAGTGTCACATTATGCCCACCTGGCGCATCCATCAATACTCCTTGAGGATTCTGCGCACCCGAGGCAGAAGGAATTGCACCTTCGCCAAATGACCACATATACGTCGCGTCAGGCGAGTTCGCTCCTGTCGCCTCAAAATCAAAGGAGGCGCTTCCCGCACATTCAGCGGGGGGAGTATCGAATGATGCGTTTACAGGCAAATAAATTTCGTAGTTCAGGGAGAGAGTATCTGAGCAAGCAAAATCACTCGACGCAATCAAACTGATTTGATAGGTGCCAGGTTGTACAAATTGAAAGGTTGGTGCAAAATCAGTGGAATTATCTCCCGAGGCCGACGCGCCAAAATCCCAGTAATATGAATCGGCGTTGGTTGAGCTATTCGGCATGGTAATTACCAGGCCCTGACAAAATTCAGTTTGTACCGGAAAATTGGCGACTGGGTTGGGGTTGTTGATGATGATCTCTTCATCGCTCTCTACACATCCATTTTGAGAGACCGTTACTGAAACTAAATTTTGGAGAGCCTCATTGTTCAACATCACCTCGGTTGGCATTGCACTCAGGGAAGTAAGAGGTTGTGCCCCTGAGCCGAAGTTCCAGCTTATGCTTGCCGCACTGGTGATATTCCCTGATACCGAAAAGTCATAATAATCCTGTCCATTGATACATTGATAATTCCCATAATCAATAACTGGGTTGATGAAATCATAGGCGATATGCGTGGTTGTGAGTGTATCTGCACAGGGCCATGTGGGATTGGCAATCAGTGTAATTGTATAGGTGCCGGGTTGAGGAAATGTAAATGTCGGTGTTACGAGATTGCTAGTATCTGCGCTGGAATTGGCCACGCCAAAGTCCCAATGAAAACTACTCGCATTCACACTCTCGTTTTGAAACGTGAACTCAAGACCTCCACAAAATTCCGACTGTAACGGAACAGATGCAATGATATTTGGATCGCAAGAAGTTACGTTGATTTGAAAATCGCGAAGAATAGTGTTGATGAGAACTCCGTCGCGGTATTCCGACACACATATCCCTACAACAAATTGTCCAAGTGCCGTAGCCGTGCCCGTGATTACACCGGTTGCGGGATCGATTGAAATTTGCGGATTAGAAGTGATGGGCATTGCACCACTGAATGAATTCGCCCAGTTCACTGTGGTATATGGTGGCGCGTCAGGAGGATTAGGCGCGGGTTGATCCGTGTTGGCGCCAACATAAGGAGAGCAAAAACTATAAACTAGTTCGTCCCCATCCGCATCGGTAGCCGATTGGTCTATGGTAAAGCTGGCATACTGACAAAGTGCCGCGGGTGGCATTGAATTAAACACGGGCGAACTATTGAAACCACTGGTTTCATTGGTACCAGGAATGTGCGCGGTGCAAGTTATACCTTGTTGATTTGGCACATCCAAGTTAACAATAGAAGGATTTCTACAACAACGCTGGTAACTGAGGTCATAACCCCATCCATTGGGTTGCAGAGTGACTATTTGCTTATAAATTGCCTGCTCAACACATAGGTCATCAGGTAGCGTGAAACAAGGATTATCAATGCTTATCGGCACACTGGTAACATTTAAACCATCGAGTGGGATAGAAATACCACCATTCACCAAATTTCCATTACCGGAGTTAAAAATGCCAATACTTACCGCATCGTCGAAACCTGTACCTAAAGAATTATTAGAACTACAATCACGAAACATCATGAGTGTTATCTCATATTGGTTATTGCCCAAATACTGGTAGGTCAATTCGCCACCAACGAGATGCGTAGCATAACACCTCATACACAATAGGCAAAGCGCGAGCTGAACCAAGCTATTAAGTATCAGTTTACTGCGCATTCGAAACACCACTCATCAAAAGTAATAGACAATTCTAATCACCAAAAGTTGTGGTTACAGCTCGATGAAACTTTCATCAAATTGAAATTGCACCATCATTCACTGCAAGACTGTACGCAAAAATGTTCGTGTCACCCTATAAGTATGCGTGTGGATTTTTCTAGTCGCTCGATACCAATGAAAAAATACTTCAACTCATTTCCGTCACTATGCATGTATGTTCTCAACGTAGTTTTTTATGTTGATAAAAATGTTACCCCAATATGATATAAATGTTGATTTCAACATCACCAAAGCCTTACTTTCGGGCAGTACAACTAACTAAACCTGTATCTATAAATGCCCTTGGATAAATACGACTTCGTAATACTCGATATCATTCAATCATTCAAGAAGAACAACCGTAACGAATTGATTAAACTTTCTCAACTTGAGACTGCGTTTTGGAGTAGGATAGAGCAAGACGACTCACAGACAACGCGAAGTGCGCAATTAGGAGAAAGAATCGCAGCGCTGTACCTCGATGGATATATATCCAACAAACCCAATCTGGGTTACCGGCTCACTAAGCGAGGAAAGGAAGAATTATCGTATCAGGAGTTCAGTCTTTAATGTGAATTCTGATAGTCACGAATAATGTTCTGTTCTTGTGATGAATTCACGGCTATCATCTCGACATTACCGATCTGGCTGAGATTGCAAGAAATATTAAGAGGAATTATTTCACTTGAACTTCCGGCCTATCTCCATCATGCTTAGCGCTGTATAGGCTGCCTCAACACCTTTATTGCCTTTACATCCGCCGCTTCTGTCATAAGACTGTTGCTGGTTGAAATCGGCGAGAACACACATTACGACAGGTATCTCAAACTCCAGATTCAAATTCATTATACCCGCGGCCGTTGCATCAGCAACTAACTCAAAATGGTAGGTTTCACCCTTGATTACGCAACCAACGCAGATTACCGCATCTGGCTTATGACGCTGGATTATCCATTTCGCCGCTAACGGCAGTTCGAAACTTCCCGGCACGTATTCAACAAGGATGTTTTCATCCTTGAGCTTCGCCTCTTTAAGTGTTTTAATACATGCACCGGCGAGCAGGGAGGTGATTTCCTCATTCCACCTTGCAATTACGACAGCCACTTTATAAGAGCTGCCATCAACGATGTTTAACGGCTTAGCAGAGAGATTCTCTGATGCCATTAATTTTTAGTGGAGAGATAGGCCAATAATTTTTCGGACTCAGCGAATTCAGGCACGCTATTATCAAAATTATCCGTGGTCGATTTCAAAAGAGAGATGGCTTTATCATTCTTGCCAAGCTCTATATAAACTTTTGCTGCTTTGAGGTTAAAGAGCGGGGCAGAGTAGTCGCGGCTCTTCGAACCGTTTGCCTCCCTGGCCGCCTTTTCCAACCAACTCGCACCTTCTTCTAAATTCCCGAGGTCAACGTACATATCGCCAATACAACCGGTTAATGCCACCGACATGGCATCATCTGAAAAATCTGCCTGCTTAAAATGATCAAGAGCAGCTTGGTAATCTTTCTTGATGTCTCGATAGTAAACTCCGCAGAAAAAATGCGCACGCTGGGCAACTTTCGTTCCAGAATGAACCGATGCGATTTCCTCAAAACCCATGAATTCACCGTTACCAAGAACTGCCCGCTCGAGCGAGTCAATATCAACAAATAACTCGGCTTGAATTGCTGCCCTACCTGCCTCCGCCTCCTTGGGTTCCTGATATAAATAATTGAACGCGTAGAAACCAGTGAAAACACCCACAATACCAACAAGAACTGCGGTAATGGTTTTACGGTTTTTCTCAAGAAACGCCTCCGTTCCAGAGTACAACTCGTCTACTTTAATGCCGGAATCACCCGACTTATTTACATCATTGGACATAACTATTTCGTTTTTGAAGCGGGCAAAAATAATCATTTCAGGTTACAAATGCATCTAATCATCAATCAAGGCTAATTTTGATGCCGCAACACTGCAACAATTGCCTTTGGGGCAGCGCCTGAAACAATCACAATTACGAGAATGCAACTCAAGCTTGACAGAATTTCACTGTTCAATTTCAAGAACTGGGAGGAGCATTCTCAAATTATCGTAAACCCATTCATTTGTTTGCTCGGCGCGAACGGAACCGGGAAAACCAACTTCCTCGACGCGATATATTACTTGTGTACCTCCAAGAGTTATTTCAATAATGTTGATTCGTTGCATATCGGGCATCATCATGAACAGGCATCTATTGCGGGAGAATTCCTTCGCGATGGGGCAAACGAACAAATCATTTGTATTCTCAGAAGAGGTCAGAAAAAAGTCTTAAAGCGCAATTTCAAGGAATACGAGCGAATGGCCGATCACATTGGCCTCATTCCCGTTGTTATGATAACCCCATACGATATTGAACTCGTTTGGGAGGGCAGCGCACACCGAAGAAAATTCATGGACGGCGCGCTGTGCCAGACGGATAAAGCTTATCTCCAAAACTGGTCGTCATACAACCAGGCGCTGCTGCAACGAAACTCCTTGTTGCGATTACAAGGGGTTTCAACAAGCCAAATCGCTGATCAAATTGAACCCTGGAATAAGTTATTGGCAAGCATCGCTCCCATGATGTATAAATCAAGACTTAACTGGACAAACCACATTTCCTACCATACAAAAACCATTTACGAATTGATTTCTGGTGGCAATGAGGCTGTGGATCTTATTTATGAGTCAGATTTATCGAATGATCCCGAGCCACATAAGCTATGGGAAGATCTTGATCAAGATCTGCAGGCAGGGAGAACGAGGAAAGGTATTCACAGAGACGAACTGCAGTTTATGCTTTCAGGAAAACCATTGAAAAAATTCGGATCACAAGGTCAGCAGAAAAGTTTTCTGATGGCTGTGAAACTGGCCCAATTGCTTTACATGCAGGAGCAACTCCAACTCACACCTATACTGCTGTTAGACGACATATTCGATAAGATTGACGAAAAACGGATTCTCAGAATCCTACAATGGTTGAAAGACCGTTTTCAAGGGCAGGTCTTCGTAACCGACACATCCCGTCATCGGCTGCCAAATTTGATGAAAAAAATAAACGTAATGCCGCAGCTCATCTTCACCAGCATCGAAGACGAAATGGATAATACGCCTTCCGAAGAATCGGCACAGTTAGAGTAGCCCCGACAGGAATCGAACCTGTATTTAAAGTTTAGGAAACTTCCGTTCTATCCATTGAACTACGAGGCCAAAGCGCGGCAAATTTAGTGTATTCAGGAAGTGCGTCAAGCTCTGTGGCATCCTTTGAAAGTTGTGCTCACGAACAATCACTCCATTGCGAACTGAATTTTGCCGGCCCTTAATTATTCAACTCACACTTCCGCTGTTGTAATGGATAATAAATCCACACACAACACAATTGAAACAACAGCATCAAAGAATAAACACGGGTGATTAAAATTTCGTCGATTTGAAAAATCGTTGTTGCAAATGCGATATTTGTTCCATATTTGCAACGCTTTGAATAATTCAAACCAAAACCTGTAAAAGATATGCTCAATAAAATCAATTCATTCCGGGTCATACTAGGTGCATGTATCATGAGCCTCGTTATGAATTCTTGCTCTGAATCTCCCGCCCCTCAAGTCAAGCAACCCAATGCCACTGAAAACACAGGTGGCTCATTAGATTCCACCAAACTCAAGCAATTGAAGAAGATTTTCTTCTCCATTCCATCTCCAGTGGAAATGGCCTCTGTAATTGAGCAGAATGGATACAAATTCGATGCCTCAAAACTCAATCCTGCGGGCAATGTAGACAAATACACCGGAGAAATAAAGCAAGCCGTTAACCTCGGAATTTATGGTGCTGATCTGAGTTATGCATCCATTTTTGATCAGAAGCAAGTCACTCTTGAATACTTTGCAGCAGCTCAAAAGCTTTCTAAGAACTTGGGCATTCAGGAGGCAATCGATAGTAAGCTTATCGAGAGTATGGACAAAAACCAAAACAATCGCGACTCCATGCTTAACGTTATCACAACAGCATACGCCGACTTAACTGATTACCTGAAAGAAAATCAGCGTGTGGAGCTTTCAGCTCTGATGATTGCAGGTGGCTGGATTGAGGCGCTTTACATTGTTACACACTATGCCGGAGACGGTCGTCCAGAACTTCGTCAACGTATCGCTGAGCAAAAATATGCCCTCAACGATCTGCTCCTTTACATGGAAAAGTTCGGAGATATTGAACGATTGAAAGAAATAAAAGCCGACCTGGTTTCTGTTCATCAATTATATTCTGGCATCACCGAAACACCGGGTAAAACAACAACTTCAAAAGATAAGGATGGTACGTTAGTGATTTCAGGAGGCCCTACACTCAGTATTGATGATGCTACCCTCAAGGCTATATCAACGAAAGCGGCGGAACTGCGAAACAAATACACATCTATCTAATCAATTCCTATCAACAAAATGAAACAAATCCTTTCAACCCTCTTGTTGCTCACTGTTGCGTTTTCCGTGGGTAATGCACAATGCAGAGCGTATACAAAGAATAAATGCCTTCCAGGATTAAGCGGATATGTGCAAAATGATAACTACAACTCGGCCATGCTTGTGCCAGGTGATGAGGCAGAGTTATTGCTTACCTTCTTCGGAGGGAAAGACTACAGAATTCTCGTTTGTAACCATCCCATCATTGGGTCTGTTGATTTCGAAGTGAAAGACACCTCTGGTGAACTCATTCACAAAGGAACCACGCGTGAAAATGGCATGTTCGATTTCCGTATGAAAAACACTCAACAACTCATCGTTACGCTCAAAGTCCCTCTCGGAAATAGCGAGTTTACCCATGAGGGCTGCGTTTCTGTGATGATTGGAACCAAAGAAATTCAATAGTTTTTATTTATTGCAACTCATTTACCATAGCCGGCCTTTGCCGGCTATTTTGTTTCCAGCGATATGAAAGTTAATCTAGTTACTGGAGCCACAGGAGTTCTGGGAATTCAATTGGTTTGTTCCCTAATCAAACGCGGCGAGAAGGTTGTGGCCATGTACACACATGAGTCCAGTCTCGAATGGTCAAAAAAAATCTTGCAGTTCGAAGAACTTTCCGACGCTCAAATATCACTTGCTGAATGGAAAAAAGCTGATCTCAATGACTCCATTTCCCTCAATGAACTATTGGAGAATTGCAGCGTAGTTTATCACTGTGCTGCAGTGGTTTCATATCGGCGAGACGAACGCAAAAAAATGTATACAACCAATGTGGAAGGCACCCGATTATTAGTAAATCTATGCCTTGAACTACCACACATTCATCTCTGTCACGTAAGCTCGATTGCCGCCATCGGTCGTTCACAAGGAGTATTGGAACTCGATGAAGAAAGCGAGTGGGTTGAGTCATCACACAACACGCACTATGCTGTATCGAAGTATCTCGCCGAATTGGAGGTATGGCGGGGAATTCACGAGGGCCTAAAGGCGTTTATCGTTTGTCCAGGTTTTATTGTAGGTCCGGGCCGCCCCGACAGGAGTAGCACCTCAGTTATTCCGTCAGTGGCGATGAATACTGGTATCTTTCCCCCGGGAGGCACGGCATTCATCGCCGCCAAAGATTGCGCTGATTATATGATTCATCTGATGGAGGCAAAAATGATGGGAGAAAGATTCATACTCGCTGAGGCAAATATGCAACATCGGGATTTCTTCAAGAAAGTAGCTTCAGCCTTGAGAATTCCAGCCCCCAAACGGGAAGCCGGCATAGCACTGATGAACTTAGCAGTCTTGTATTCCAGACTGAGAGAATTCTTCGGGGGAATAAAAAATCAAGTAACCTTTGAAAGCATTCGAAATGCATCAGTTCAATACAAATACAACACCAGCAAGTTAAAAAGACACATTTCTATTAACCTCCACACCATTGATGCCGCCATTGAGCATTGCGTACGGTTTTATAATATTCACAAAAAAAATCATCCTCACTAAAATCAATGTAATGCTATTTGTGGTTCTGACTTCAATACTGTATTTGACTAAATACCTTTGCCAATATGAATCTGAAAGAAACCATTGAAGCCGCCTGGGACAATCGCGCACTTCTTGAAAACACTGAGTACAGGGAGGCAATACATCAAGTTGTAACCCAGCTCGATAATGGCGAGCTGCGAGTAGCACAACCTGGCGAAGATGGCCATTGGCAGGTAAATGATTGGGTGAAAAAAGCGGTGATTATGTTATTCCCAATAAGCCAGATGAAAGTGATGGAGGCAGGCCCAATGGAGTTTCATGATAAACTCGAACTGAAACGAAATTATTCCTCCCTCGGCGTTCGTGTTGTGCCTCATGCAGTATGCAGAAAGGGTGCTTATCTCGCGCCTGGAGTCATCATGATGCCATCGTATGTGAACATCGGCGCTTATGTCGACACCGGCACAATGATCGACACTTGGGCCACGGTGGGTAGTTGCGCCCAAATCGGTAAGAATGTTCACCTCAGCGGCGGGGTGGGTATAGGTGGTGTTCTTGAGCCGGTACAAGCCTCTCCGGTCATCGTAGGGGATGGCTGCTTTCTCGGCTCACGCAGTATCGTAGTTGAAGGTGTAAGATTGGGGAATGAATGTGTGCTTGGCGCCAACGTGGTGCTCACCGCAAGCACACATATCATCGATGTTACGCAAAGTGAAGCCGTAACCCTAAAAGGTGAAGTGCCCGCACGTTCCGTTGTAATTCCCGGAGCATACACCAAAAAATTTCCTGCAGGCGAGTATCAGGTACCCTGCGCACTCATCATCGGTAAGCGAAAAGAATCCACCGATCTGAAAACCTCACTCAACGATGCACTTCGCGATTACCATGTAGCCGTATAACGCATGAGCAACCAGCGTTTCCTGATCATCCAAACCGCTTTTGTAGGTGATGCAATACTGGCATCCGGTGCAATTCATGCCATTCGCGCAACTCATCCTTCGGCTGTTATTGATATCCTCGTGCGTGCAGGCAATGAGGCATTGTATCAAAACGATCCGAGGATTGATCGCACCATTATTTGGGAGAAGAAACGCAACAAATACATTCATCTTTTTCAAACACTATTTTCCATTCGAAGAGAACGTTACAACGCTGTCATCAATCTGCAAAGGTTCGCGGCCAGTGGATTTCTCACTGCACTGGCAAGAGCTGATATCAAAGTAGGATTCAGTAAAAATCCACTGTCATTTTTCTTCACTAAAAGAATTACACATCGAATTTCCGCCGTGGGTGAACGTATCATTCACGAAACAGATCGCATCAGTGATTGCCTTAGATCCATCGGCATTGAGAGCAACGCAAAACCTGAGATTTACATTCCGCAAACAGCGGAAGAAAAAATTGCGCCGTATCTAAAAAAAGATTTCGTAACCATCAGTCCGGCTTCCGTTTGGTTTACCAAGCAATATCCGAAACACCGATGGAAGAACCTTGCGCAATCCATCGACTGTCAGATTTATCTGCTGGGGGGGAAAGGTGATATCGAACTGTGCAACGATATCGCTCAGGGAATGAACCATGTTGCAGTGTTGGCAGGAGAATTCACATTGACAGAATCTGCAGCATTGATGAGGCATGCCAAAATGAATTTCGTGAATGATAGCGCACCGCTTCATCTTTGCTCAGCCACCAACGCGCCCGTTTGCGCCATCTTTCAAAGCACCTCCCCTACTTTCGGTTTTGGTCCGCTCTCTCAACAAAGCCATTGCATTGAAACAGATCGAAAGCTCGATTGCAAACCTTGCGGACTTCATGGCCGAAAAGAATGTCCGCATCATCACTTCCTTTGCGCCGACATCGAAACGAAACAACTTCTTGCGACAATGCCCCGTCATCTGATCATCCACCAAGATTGAACCTTTATGAGAAAGAATATATGGAACACTCCGGTAGAATGGCAAGGACTTTCAACACGCCGGGGCTATAGCCATACATTTCTGCTCTGTGGCTCATGCTTTGCAGATCGGATGGGCCAAAAACTCCAACGCACAAAATTCAATGCAATTGTTAATCCGTGCGGGATTGCATTTGATCCCCTGTCACTTGCCAGACATGCAGAACAGGCGTTATCACTTCAAACTCCAACCGAAGCTGATCTCATTCATCATGATGGAATGTGGCACAGTCTGCAACATCACAGTAGCTTCAGTTCGCATAGTAAAAACGAAACCCTACTAAATATCACTGCAGGTTTGCAATCTCTGCAGCGAGCTTTGCGGGAGGCCAACATCATTATATTCACTTTCGGCTCTGCCTGGTATATGGAGTGCGCCGACAATAAGCAAGCCATTGCTAACGCACATAAAATTCCCGCCCATCAATTCAATAAGAAACTCGCCACTGTTCGTCAAATTACCGAAAGCTTTTCCAACGTGATTTCCCAAATTCGAGAACAGAACCCAGCGGCAGAATTTATTTTCAGTGTAAGTCCGGTGCGATACTTGCGCGATGGCGTGCAAGGAAACATGCGCTCGAAAGCCTTGCTCATTGAAAGCGCCCATCAGATTTGCGAATCCTTTCAACAAGTGCATTATTTCCCCGCTTATGAAATCGTAATGGATGAACTGCGGGATTACCGGTGGTATACCGACGATATGCTCCATATTTCCTCGATTTCCGTGGACTATATCTGGGAGAAATTTCAACGAGGCACGATGGACGAACATAGTCTTTCAGTAATGCAACAAATTGAATCCTTGATCCAATTTACAGAACACCGTCCCATTCACAACACCGAAGAATACAACCAACAACGCATTGCGAAGGAAAAGGAGATTCATAATCTCATCCAACCTCTATTGAGATAAATAGTTTATTGGTAGAAGAACAGTTAAGAGAGTTAAACCCCTGGTCATAAAAAATGTCGACACACTCAAGTCCAAAACTTATACATATGAAAGCAACGCTACTTGCACTGTCACTTCTGTTCTCCTTCACCCTTTCAGCTCAGAATTTATATTTCCCGCCTGCCGGCGACACCTGGGAAACCTTATCCCCTCAAGAGCTCGGATGGTGCCAACCACAAATTGACAGCTTGTATCAATACCTCGGCGACAACCAAAGTAAGGCCTTCATCTTATTGAAGGATGGCAAGATTGTGCTCGAGCAATACTTCAACGGGCATGATGCAAATACCAATTGGTATTGGGCCTCTGCCGGAAAAACCCTCACTGCATTCCTCGTGGGCCAGGCACAGCAAGAAGGTTTTCTGAACCTCAGCGACACCACCTCGCAATACCTTGGAGCTGGTTGGACATCCTGCACTCCAGAGCAAGAAGCGGCCATTACCTTGTGGCATCAATTGACCATGACCACCGGACTAGATGATGCAGTTGCGAATGATGACTGCACTCTTGACAGCTGCCTCATATATGAAGCTGATGCCGGCACCCGATGGGCCTATCACAACGCGCCTTACACCTTGCTTGACGCCGCACTTGAGAACGCGACGGGGCAAAGTTTGAATTCATTTACCATTGAGCATGTACTACAACCCATTGGCATGCAAGGTGTATGGGTCTCACCCGACTTCAATAACGTATTTTACTCACGAGCGAGGTCTATGGCGCGCTTCGGACTTTTACTATTGGCGAAAGGCGTTTGGAACGGAAACGATTTGCTGCAAGATTCTGCCTACTTCTATCAAATGACGCATGCCTCCCAAGACATCAATCAAGGATACGGCTACCTCACCTGGTTGAACAACACCGAAAACTTTATGTTGCCAGAATATCAATTTGTTTACCCCGGCAATTTCTCGCCCGCGGCACCGCAAGAGATGTATGCGGCAATGGGTCGTGACGGACAATACATCAGTGTGGTACCATCGCAAAATCTGGTATGGATCAGAATGGGTGAAAACCCTGACCAACTGAATGTTCCTATCCTCATGGTAGATGACATTTGGGAATACATCAACTCATTTGAATGTGAGCCCAACCAGATCAACGAATATGAAGCGACAACAATTTCAATTCAACCCAATCCCGCTTCACGTTATTGGGAAATCAACAAACCTGATCAGGTACAATCATGGCAACTTTATGATGCTACTGGGCGATTTTTTGTATCGAGCTCGCATGACGGCTTATTAGGACGTATTGACTGCTCCAGGTTGACGAATGGTTTTTACTTTCTCGACATTCAATTAAAATCCGGAAAATATGAGAGGTTGAAAGTGGCCAAGTATGACTGAAATTTGGATAACTATTTAAGTTCGAATCAGCTCGTATTTATATTCGTGCAAATTATTTTGCTATGCGACTTTCCCTCGTGACCTTGTTTATTCTTTTGATTTCCGGCCTATCACAGGCACAACCTTGGACCATTGGAAATACTACCTTAACCCAATCAGATGTTGTTACTGGCATCACCAGACCATGGGAAATTCTTTGGGGGCCGGATGACTACATTTGGTGTACTCTTCGCACAGGTCAGGTGCTTCACATCGACCCATTGTCGGGCAACTATCAAACAATCTTGGATATTGGAAGCATCATTGCCAATGGCGGATCTGGTGAGCCAGGCATGCTGGGAATGGCGCTGCATCCTGACTTCAGCAATACCCCTAAAGTTTTTCTTGTCTATTGTTACACCTCGGGAAATAGCGTGCGCGAGCGGTTGGTTTCATTCGACTGGGATGGCACATCACTCACCAATGAAACCCAGCTCATCAATAATATTCAAGGCAATCAGATCCATAATGGATCCAGACTTGTAATTTCACCTGATCAAAAAATCATGATGACAGTTGGGGATCGAGGTTCATCTGCCCTGGCTCAAGATATCTCTGTTTACAATGGCAAAGTCCTGCGCATCAATTTAGACGGAAGCATTCCGAGTGACAATCCTGATCCTTCATCTTACGTTTGGAGTTTCGGTCATAGAAATAGTCAGGGCTTATGCTACGGACCTACCGGAATCTTATATGAAAGTGAGCACGGGCAGAATAGTAGTGATGAATTCAACATCATTGAACAAGGAAGAAATTATGGTTGGCCCGATGTAGAGGGTGCATGCAATACCTCTTCGGAGCAAACTTTCTGCGCGGATAACAATGTTCGCGAACCTCTTTTGGAATGGACTCCATGTGTCGCAGTAAACGGCATCGAATATTATAATCATGCCGCGATACCAGAATGGAGCAATTCAATAATTATGGGTGTTATGGGCGGTTTGAATGGCACAAGCTCTTCCAATGACCGAGTTTCTATTCTGCATTTGAGTGATGACGGCATGTCGGTACTTTCCGAAGACAAACTCTTCACATCCCTGAATCAAAGGTTCAGAGACGTTTGTATCAACCCATACACGGGCGCACTTTACGTCGCACTCAACGGAACACAATACCCGGGCACAACACCCAACAAAATCATCAAGTTTGAAAATGAAGAATTTGTTGCTACCAGCGTAAAGCCGATTTCACCTGAACAAATTGTGAAAGCGTTCCCAAATCCTGCCAAAGACCAAATCGTATTTGAAGTATCGCCCACGATGTCTAATGGATCATTAAGAATTTACACTTACGACGGTAAGCTTGTTTCAGAAACTCAATTTACGGGAGAAAGGAATGTGATAAATCTAGCAGCTTTTTCGCCTGGTGCCTACTGGTATAGCGCAACTTCAAAAAAAGGCACCATGACGGGTTCATTCATTGTGGAATAAACCCCTATGAGATTCAGATCTGGAGATCGAGTAAGATTTCTGAATGATAGTGGCAGCGGAATAGTAGAAGGTTATGATTCTTCGGGGTATGTTTTGGTGAAAGATGAGGAAGGTTTTACCTATCAGCATGCGGAATCCGAACTAGTGAAAACGGATGGGAGTTCCAATGACTACTTCAGATATCAGCAAACCACACCTGATTTATTGGAGGTTATTCAGAGGAATGTAGATCGAAATGCCGCATATAAAGCGAGCACTCAATTCAAAAAAGCTTATAGTGAAAGAAATGAAAAGCCCCTGTCAAAGGACGTTCTGGAAGTCGACCTGCATATACACGAGCTAACAGAGAAAACGGGGAGTATGCTACCCGCAGAAATGATTCAGATTCAGTTAGAACATTTCGAACGTATGCTGAGAATCGCAGAAGAGCGAAAAATCCCTAAAGTCATTTTCATTCATGGCGTTGGACAGGGTGTTTTACGAGGTGAAATTAGAAAAATGCTAACTATGTATTACCCTAACTGTGAATTCATGGATGCTCCATACCACACCTACGGCTTCGGAGCTACTGAAGTTAGAATCAGAAAGTCTTGAACCCAATCATTTACCACAACTAAATTCATACTCAGCTTCCCGGTTGATTGTCAAAACTCGATGAGCTGAGTTTTCACAGATACAATAGCCATGCACATTCCATCATTTTCGGAGCAGACTATGGATTTCTCCAATCTTATGATGGCAGTAAACCTAAAATAATGTCTATGATAAAAGAGCGTCCATTTTCTCAGAGAGGACATTTTTAGGCACCGCTCCAACACTTTTATCTACCACCTGACCGCCTTTGAGAAAAAGGACCGTGGGAATATTTCTAATACCAAATTTGGCACTGATATCGGGATTTTCATCCACATTCACCTTTCCAATCACCGCCTTACCGTCATATTCCGTAGCAAGTTCATCGACAATTGGACCCACCATACGACATGGGCCACACCATTCCGCCCAAAAATCTATCATCACCGGAAAAGCACTTTTCTCAACCAGTTCCTCGAAGTTTTTATCCGTTATTTCTATCGCCATATCCTCTATAGATTAGAATTTCAAAGTTTATTATCGGGTCAAAGTTAGACAAACCTAAGGTTAACCAACCTAAAGAAAATTAAATCTAATGACCCCCATTGTACATACCCGTTGGAGCCTTTTTATATCGACTCAAGTAGATCCAAAATCCGATACCTGCCAGGATGAAACCAACGGCAATCAATTCCGCCTGTGTCCATGTCATCCCTAACAAATCAAATTTATTATTGACGCGAATTTGTTCTATCAAGAATCTCTCAAAGCCATTTAACACCAGGTAAAGAGAAAAAAGCTGACCTGGTATCTTCAGTTTTCTGCGCACCAACCATAATACCATGAAAATTATAAATGCCATGAAAGTCTCGTAGACCGGAGTGGGATACACCGGTGGCACTAAGTGCGTGCAATAACCATCATAGCAGGGCACTTCCGGGTCAGTAATTCTCACTACATGTGTATCGTTCAAAGGACCCAGGTAACCTTCATAGCGTGCGTCGTGATTTACATTATTGGGATAATCGTATGCCCATAGCCAACCTGGCATCCAGGATATAATTCCAGGCTGTGGATGTGGATTAGCAATACCCCAGTCACCATCCCCGCTTACCTGACATCCAATTCTTCCAATACCGTATCCGATGATCATTGCGGGAGCAGCTGCGTCACAAAGTCGTCGCAACGGTATTTTCTTAGAACGTGCATACAGCAGAACTCCGAGTGAGCCAAAAATAAGTCCACCGTATACAGTAAGCCCGCTAATAAATGATTCCACGGATGGATGCGTGAAGAACTGAATAAATTCTCGGGGATTTTCGATGAGATGAAAAAGCTTCGCTCCCGCAAATCCAAAAAGAGCAGAATACATGGTTATGTTGCCAGCATAATCCAATGGCCAAATTTCCTTGGATTCTTTAACCGGAACGGCAAGTTGAGACTTCCTTCCCTCATACCACCTCCATGCCCCGAAAGCAATTGACGAAATAAAACCAAATACAAAATAGCCTCGGGATGAAAACAAAATCTCCCTTGGCTCGAGACCTTCCGAGGGCCCAAAAAACAAATAGAGAAATTTCCAACCGATAAGAAAACCGAAAAAAGCATTGGTGATTATTTCCGACCATGGAGCTGGCTTACCTCTCCAAACTTCGAGCTTTTGTGATTTGAATAATCCAACCGTTTGCATGCGCCTTAACTCTGAGGTCAGTAACCAACTCGAAACGCCGAAAGCAACAGCAACGAAAAATCCGAAGCTGTTTAGAAATTGCGCCCAGGGCCACTCAACACCGAATAAATCCCTAAAAGCATGGTACAGCGTTGGATACATATAGGTTAGAATTAGTTCGCTAAATTAATTCCGAACAAGGTCTGTCGTTTAAATGCGAATTATATGGTACTGACAGTGCCACGTTGATCTCGTTGCATTTGTAATCGAACGATAATCATATCCACAGCTTTTCTATCTAAGGTAATGCTCTACTTTTGAGACAAATATTTCGGCATGAGAATTTCTACTCTTTTGGTTGCGGTCACTCTAGCATTATATTCTGACACCCTTCGCGCTCAATCACCCGTTCCACTTC
>CAZKRL010000022.1:0-45012 GCA_964555295.1 uncultured Comamonadaceae bacterium
TTCACCAATGCCCTCAAAATTGAAGTTGTCTCGCATACTCTATAAGTGAACCACAACATTCCAGAATGGGTTAAGAAGTACCAGATTTTTCGCGCACAAATCAGAGCATAGAAGGTAGTGTTTTTACCTATGCATTTGCGTATTCGTCGCTGACCAAGCTGTTTCTCTTGAGTATTGAGAGAAATGGACTTTAGCTTGAGATTGATTTCTATGCAGCACTATTGTAAACCTTCGCCGGTGGGACTTTGCCAATGGATGAATGAGAGCGACGTTGGTTATAATAGTTAATAAAGTCTTCACAATCGCGGAATAACTCTTGGCCGTCTTCACTGGGCTTTAGATATAAACTGTCATGCTTGATGGTTCGAAAGAATCTTTCAATATGAGCGTTGTCGGTAGCTCTACCTTTGCCATCCATAGAGATTCTGACACCGCTTAATGACTTTACATATGTCACGTATTCTTCACTGGTAAACTGTGTTCCTTGATCAGAATTTATAATGTCAGGTATACCGCATTGAGCAATTGCATTCTGAAGCGTTTTAACCACCCAAGACGATTCCATGGTATTGGATATATCCCAACCCACAATGTATCGGCTATAAACGTCTATTATCGCAGTTAGGTACATGAAACCATACCTCATAGGTATGTAGCTGATATCAATCTCCCAAACTTGATTGCTCCGTACGATGGGCAATCCGCGCAGCAGATAAGGATACTTGTACTTAGTCTTGTCAATCACGGTTGTTCTAGGCTTGGGATAAATCGCGTAGATTCCCATCAACTGCATAAGTGACCGAGCCCGGTCACGACCGATGCTAATGCCGATAGATTGTAACTCCGAGCTGTATCTGCGAGTACCTCTTGTAGGATCCTCCAAATACATCTTGTCCATCCTTTGCATGATCGCTAAATCTTCCTGACTTACACCAACTTCTGAGTAATAGAATGTACTTCGAGGAAGATCGACGAGTTGGCACTGCTCTTCAATTGTAAATGTCTTATCGGTCGAGTCAATTATTTGACGCTTTTCATCCGTAGGCATTACAGCAACTTTTTTTTTTAACCAGTCGTTCTCCATTTTCAATCGCCCAATCTGAGCATACAAATCATTTTCAAGCATCGCCTTCTTCTCCTTTTCCTCAAGGGAATCGGCTTGGTCGGTGCCGAAAACTGAAAATGCGTTTGCTAAAAATTCGGCCTTCCATGTTCTGATTTGCGTGGGAAATATCTTGTACTTCTCAGCCAATTCTGCAATGGTGTACTTCTCCTTCAGAGCCTCCAAGACAACTTCAGTTTCGAAGGCATTGATAAATCTTTTCGATAGCGTATCGTAGGGGTAATTTATGGATTTGTTGTTCTAGTTCAACTTGTCCAGTTTTACCCGACCACTAAATAGCGTATTCACTTCGCTCTATTTCTCTGCCACCTTTTACGCGTGAAGTGCACAGATCACGCAGCGAACATGCCTTAAATTCAGGCGTGCGATACTTCTTTTATCGATTTGGCTGAGCACGTGAGGTACCCTTCTTAGTATGCAATTTCTCGTGGGTTTTCATCGTATGACCCGCGGGACATGTATACGTGTCGTATTCCTTCATTATACACGAACTTGTCGACATTAAACGCTTCTGTGGCTCCGCCTTCATTGCAGTTAGGTAGAGCTTATCACAGTAGAATTCCATATACATTATCTATTGGCACATGCACAGAGGATGAGCTTTGTCTTTGCTTGAAAGTACTCAAATACTCGCAAAACTGTGACAATCCTTCAAGGTTTACGTCATAAGTTCGCATTGGAGACACAAATCACCCAACACGAATCATCTTTGGAACATAGATATATATTATTAATTTTCATTCAGATGAGAAAAATTTTTCTAATTGTTTTATTCGCACTAAACCTCACACATGCAAAAGCGCAAAAGGAAGAATTAACAGCAGGAGCAGTTGGGGCCGGAATTGCCATTTTCGCAGCTGCAGCAGCCTATGACGCCTTCATCGAAAAGTTAGAAAACGAGGCAACAGAGTGGGTTTTATTGAATAGACCTGACTGCAATAGATTTCGTTTAAAAATTATGAATTTGCGTGGAGAAAAACTCACAAACATGAGTGAAATATCGAGCTGCACATTTATGGTGGAACCAGTTGGTTCAGAAAAGTTTGTTATGATGTGGATAGTAAGTGATGGCTGGTGGAATGACTATGGTGTGGTATTCAGCAAATTAGCAGTCCGAACCTTTACAAAAATGGAATGGAGTGAAATTGTATGGGGATTTTTTCAATGTGGAACAGGTTATATGAAGTGCACACCTGATTCCATACCCGTTTATAGCCCTTATGATTTGAAGAAAACTGCAGAACACTTTTGGAACAATTCCGCAAAACAAAAACCATCGTTAACTGAAAGTTCATTTCAGAAAGTAATTTCAGACGAAAGAAATAATGTGTTCTACGCATTACGTGATATTACAAATTTCAATTCGCTCTTGTCGGTCAAAGGAAACAAATTCGATTTTTACAATCCTTCCAACTTGGAGCTTCCTATTACAATTGATTTTGAAAAAATGGATGGCGACACCTACGTCGTTAAAGATGTCAAAGATCTAAGAGTAATCTACAACGAACGTAGCATCAATATTTTTTTCAAATCAATTAACTCCCTTGTCAAATTTAGAAATACAATATTCTCGGACATAACCAAGGAGCTATTGGAACTGCGCTGAGTGAACATATAATTTCATTTTTACTCACTCACATTATAGCCATGAATGTAATTTTCGGCATTCCTTATGAGCCTTCGCCTAAATACGAAGTGACGAACTCCGATAATTCTGTATCATCACTATCAATCGGATTTAGCGTAGGGTAACCCGAGCATAAGTTAATATTGACTTACCGTTCAACGAGGTACACATCGTGGGCAGATGCCAACCTGAGTCTCGGCACCAGTTCCGCTGCGCTAAACCCGCGCCATTGTATGATGGTTACTTCTTCGCGTGTCCCAGCGCTGCCAAAAACAATGCAATCAACGCATTCACCCCATCTCCCCTATTGGCAAAACTTTCAACGCTGCCTCTCGGCTGCGCCAACTGACTCGTCCACTTTAGTGCAACATTTTTAACTTGATTAAAAGGTGCAGTGGTCGGGTAAAACTCGACAAGTCTCACAAAATCAACAAATCCATAAATTACCTCTATGAAACGCGAACGTGGAAAATTCACCAATGCCCTCAAAATTGAAGTTGTCTCGCATACTCTATAAGTGAACCACACCATTCCAGAATGGGTTAAGAAGTACAAGTTTTTTCGCACACAAATCAGAACATAGAAGGTAGAGTTTTTACCTATGCATTTGCGTATTCGTCGCTGACCAAGCTGTTTCTCTTGTTGAAAGGGAGAAAAGGACGATGCTTGAGAATCAATTGTATGCCCAGAGGGGCGATGAAAAATGAAGTGCGATGGATAGAAAAAGTTGCTGAATGCCTGAGGACGTATAGTATGCACAATCACCAGGACACAAACACGAAAAAAAAAGACCCGCGATTTAAGTGCGGGTCTTATCAGTTTGTAAGATGCGTTTTATCATGACATCCGCTTGCGCAGCTCGCTATCAATCGCATCAAGAAAGTCTTCCGTGGTGCGGTAATGTTCATCCTGAACTTTATCGCCGTGAATACATACGGCAAGATCCTTCGTCATAATTCCTGCCTCTACCAAATCCACGCACACCTTCTCTAAGGTCTTACAAAATGCAGCAAGCTCGGGGTTATTATCGAGCTTGGCACGATGAGATAAGCCTTGTGTCCAGGCATAAATGGATGCTATAGGATTTGTCGAGGTCTTCTTACCTTGCTGATGCATGCGATAATGACGCGTAACTGTGCCGTGAGCCGCCTCGGCTTCCATGGTTCTGCCATCCGGTGTTATCAGCGCAGAAGTCATAAGTCCCAGCGAACCAAAGCCCTGTGCAACAATATCGCTTTGCACATCACCATCGTAATTCTTGCAGGCCCAAACAAAACCCCCGTCACTTTTGAGGGAGAATGCGACCATATCATCAATGAGCCGATGCTCATATCCGATGCCCAAGGCCTTGAATTGATCCGCAAATTCCTTGCGGTACACCTCTTCAAAAATGTCTTTGAATCGGCCGTCGTATGCCTTGAGGATCGTGTTTTTGGTGGAGAGATAGAGATTCCAGTTGCGCATAATCGCCTGATTAAAACAACTGCGTGCGAATCCATAAATACTTTCATCGATGTTGTACATGCTCAATGCAACACCATCTCCTTCAAATTGATAAACATCCCACGTTTTCGACTCACCGCCATCTTCAGGCGTGAAGGTCATCGTAAGTTTTCCCTTCCCCTTGATCACGGTGTCGGTGGCTCGATACTGATCACCAAATGCATGGCGACCAATATTGATGGGTTTGGTCCAACCGGGCACCAGACGTGGAATGTTCTTACAGATGATGGGCTCACGGAAAACGGTTCCGCCCACAATGTTGCGGATGGTGCCATTAGGACTCTTCCACATTTTCTTAAGGCCAAACTCTTGTACTCTGGCTTCATCGGGCGTGATGGTTGCGCATTTGATGGCAACATTGTATTTCAGTGTTGCCTTGGCGCTTTCCACTGTTACCTCATCCTGAGTGGCGTCGCGATGCTCAATACCAAGGTCAAAGTATTTGATGTCGAGATCTAGGTAGGGAAAAATCAACTTGTCTTTAATGAATTTCCAGATGATTCGTGTCATCTCGTCGCCATCCATCTCAACGATGGGATTCTCTACCTTTATTTTCTTCATCTTATCTAAAGTTTTTATACATGCTCTCTGGTGGTGAAAAAGAAGGCACCTTCAATGGCCGCATTTTCGTTGCTGTCACTTCCATGTACCGCATTAGCAGCAATGCTTGTAGCAAACATTTTTCTAATGGTTCCTTCCTCAGCTTTCTGCGGATCGGTAGCGCCAATCAGTTTTCTGAAGGCCTCTACGGCATTGTCTTTTTGCAGAATCGCGGCAACAATTGGACCGCTTGACATATACTCAACAAGTTCGCCGTAGAACGGGCGCTCTTTGTGCACTTCGTAAAACTTTCCTGCTTCCTCCTTGCTAAGTTGAGTCCATTTCATAGCCTTAATCTGAAAGCCGGACTCGATGATTTTGTCTATGATTTTTCCCGTATTGCCAGCGGATGTAGCGTCGGGTTTGATCATTGTAAAAGTGATGTTTTCTGCCATTTGGGTTAAAATTAAGGGTGCAAAAATAATCAAATGCCAGGCATTGTTTATGCCTTGTTCTTTGCAGCTTTGTTTAAATAAATTGAGAGATGAGGTATGCCCATCAAGTTATAGCGCAGGGTGTGTTATCACCGGAAGATTTGGATAGAATTATCGAAATGGCATGGGAAGATCGCACGCCCTTTGAAGCGATTTACTTTCAGTTTAAGTTGAATGAATCCGATGTAATTTCATTGATGAGATCTTATCTGAAAAGGAAGAGTTTCAATATGTGGCGCAAGCGAGTTAATACTGGCGTAAGTAATAAGCATCTTTTGTTACGTGCAGCCGAAATGAATCGTTTCAAGTGCAATCGACAGCGAGCAATCAGCGGAAATAAAATCAGTAAGCGCTAATTCTGTATTTCAATACCTAATGGTAAGACTTCGGCAGAATGTACAATTGAATTCTTTCTTGGGGAGCGTTTATTTTTGAGCTCAGATGCGTGGAGTAAAGCCAATTTGCCATTTACTGGAATATGAATCACTTGCTGTTATTATCGGGTTATTTGTTGCCATAATGTTCCCGCCTCTTTTGAGGGCTCAAGCATCAATTCAACTAACTGCGCACTATGGATTTATTATACCTCACAGAGAGGAAATCCAAAATTTGATTCAGGGACATTCTTGGGGTCTGAACGCTGATTATGAATTGAGGTATAAACGTGAAAAGTTTTGGCATCGGGCCTGGTCAGGACCTCGGCAAACTTGGACGGCCACTTATCTTAACACCGGGAACCCTTTGCAATTGGGTAGTCATTTTTCGATTTTGCATCAATTGTTTTTACCCTTGCAGAAACTGGATAGCCAAAGGAGAATTCATCAGACTCTTGCATTGGGTGTTGGACTTGGCTATACAACGAAAATTTGGAATCAAGAAAGCAATTACCAAGCTCCGGTGTTGAGCAGTCACCTCAATACAGCACTTGCTTTGCAATATGGTATTGAGTTTACGAGAAATGAGAGGAGTCGATTTTCTGCGGGTTTGAGATTAGCTCACTTTTCCAATGGGTCATTGAGAACACCGAATTTGGGCACAAATAACTTCTCATTTTTTGTGTCCAAGCGAATTGGCGCTTTAGATGCGAGAAAGAGTATAAAGAGAGATTCACTTCTTACAGCGGAAATATGTCGTTACAAATTCACGGTAGGATATTTATTCGGTATTAAGGAAATTTTACCTCCCGGTGAAAGGAAGTATTTTGTGAGTATCGCCAGTCTGGGGATAGATCGAAGAATGAACGCTCGATATTCTTTATGCTTTGGCCTTGATGGTATGCGGAATTCGTCATTACCAGAATTAATGAAGGAGAAATTGGGAAGATCAAACTCAGTAAATGATTTGATGCAGCTTGGTGCAACATTCGGATGCAGCATGCATTTCAATCGATTTGAATTGCGCTTTCAACAGGGCGCTTATATTGTTGATGGCTACAAACAAGATGGTTTGTTGTATCAACGGGTTGGTCTGCGTTTTTACGTTTCAGAAAAGTGGTGGCTTGGACTTATGCTAAAGACGCACTTTGCAAAGGCTGATTATGGCGAATACGGCATGGGGTATGCCATTTCTTGGCGAAAGGTGAAATTCAATTTATGAGAAGATTATTTTTTTCATTGAGTGTGTTTTTGTTTTCGCTGGTATCATGTGATCGCGAGAATGCACCCGATTGTTTTCAGTCGGGCGGTGATGAAGCAACTGAGATTCGGTCGCTGGAAGGTTTTAGCGAACTCGAGTTACGTGATTACATTCAATACGAGCTTGTTCAGAGCGAGCAATTCGGTGTGGAAATAAGGGGGCCGAAGAACTTACTGAACGACGTTAGAACAGATGTGAAATCCGGTAGGTTGATTATATCCAATGAAAACACCTGCAATTTTATGCGGTCGTATAAGCGTAAAATTTTTGTTCGTATTAGCGCTCCGGAATTCGGTGTGATTGATCATTATGCCAGTGGCGATGTAAACTCTATCGATACCATCAGACAGAAACGGTTTATGATGAATTTCCGTCATGCGACAGGCAGGGTGAATTTGAAGTTTCATTGTGATACTGTTTCCTTATCAATGCATACGGGTTCTGCCGATTGCATGGCCACAGGTATCTCCCACACAACGGAGCTGTTTGCAGGCGGATTAGGGTATTTGGATGCGTCTGGTTTGCAAACGCAGAATGTTTTCATCAATCAGTCGTCAATTCAGCCATTGAAAGCGCAGGCTAGCTCTTATATGTTCTGCCTTATTAAAGGTCGCGGTGATGTATTAATGTATGAAGAGCCGGATCATAGTGATGTGCAAATCGAGGCGGAAGGTGAGTTGATATTCATGAATTGAAAGCTATCAAAGGAAGAGGTTTGCCAAGGCCTCGGGGCATCTGGTTGGACGCAAGTTGTTGGCGTTGAGGAAGGCAAGAGTTGTAGATGCCTCGCAAATTTTTTCATTGGCAGCAGTCACTTTGTATTGAAAAATAATTCTTGCGGCGGTTATCGACGTTACTTGTGTATAAATCTCAAGGATGTCATCGTAACGCGCAGGTTGTAAGTATTGTATCTCAAAATGTGTAACGGGCATCAGTATGCCTTCTTTTTCCAGTGCTTTGTATGAAATCCCGGATTGCCGCATCAATTCTACACGTGCTACTTCGAGGTACGTGGCGTATATGCCGTAGTAAACAAAGCCCATTTGGTCTGTTTCTGCATAGCGAACGCGCAGATGAGTAGTGAAATCTTTCATTGGCAGGGAAACGATTTAATAGTTTGTTGCGGATAATGTGATGCGGGCAAAGTAATGAAATCATCAAGATTTGCAAGGATTTCAGAAAAAAAATATTGTAGCAATTTCGGAAACGAAAATTTTCCAATGTCAATAGCAAATAACTTTTTTTTTTCACTTTTTTCAGTATTCATTTGCCCATGCGTTTAGAATGACAACTACGCGCTAAACCAAAAAGCTACCTAAAAGAAAAATGGCAAAAGATTTTATACAAGTTTGGAATAATTGTCTGGAAATTATCAAGGATAACGTAAGCGAGCAAGGATTCAAGACATGGTTTGAGCCCATTAAAGCGGTGCGTCTTGATAAGTCTGTATTGACGATTCAGGTTCCGTCTCAATTTTTTTACGAATGGTTGGAAGAGCACTACGTGAGTTTGCTGAAGCGAATCATTCGTAAAGAGCTTGGACCGGAGGGCAGTCTGGAGTACAGCATTATCATGGAGAATAATCAAAACGACGCTTCACCATACACGATCAAACTTCCTGCGTCAAATCGCAAGGCAGTGAAGAACTCCATGGTTTCAATGCCTTTGGATATGGCAGAGACTCCGATTAAAAATCCGTTCATCATTCCTGGATTGCGAAAAATGCAGATTGATTCTAATCTTAATCCGAATTATTCATTTGACAATTTCGTAGAGGGAGATAGCAATCGTCTTGCGCGCAGCGCTGGTTTCGCTGTGGCCAACAAGCCAGGTGGTACTGCCTTTAATCCTCTCTTGATATATGGAGGTGTGGGTCTTGGAAAAACGCATTTGGCCCATGCAATTGGAATCGAAATCAAAAATCGATTTGAAGATAAAACGGTGCTTTATGTAAGCAGCGAGAAGTTTACGCATCAGTTTATCGACGCGGTGAAGAATAACTCGGTTAACGACTTCATGCATTTCTATCAAATGATTGATGTGCTGATTATCGATGATGTACATTTCTTCAGCGGCAAGGAAAAGACTCAGGATGTTTTTTTCCACATCTTCAACCATCTCCACCAGACGGGCAAGCAGATTATTATTACGAGCGATAAAGCCCCTGTGGAAATTCAGGGAATGGAGCAAAGACTTTTAAGTCGATTCAAATGGGGTTTGAGCGCCGACCTTCAGATTCCGTCATTAGAATCAAGAATTGCCATTCTTCGCAAGAAGATGTATGCCGATGGTATTGAGTTACCCGACGAGGTGGTAGAATATCTTGGCTACAGTATTACAACCAATATACGGGAACTGGAAGGGGCATTGATTTCTTTGATCGCCCAGTCTTCACTCAACAAGAAGGCAATCACTTTGGATTTGGCCAAGCAGATGATTGATAAGTTTGTGAAGAATACTGCTCGCGAGGTAAGTATCGATTACATCCAGAAGGTAGTTTGTGATTATTTTGATTTGCCTATTGAATTGCTCAAGAGCAAGACACGTAAACGTGAGATTGTTCAGGCACGTCAGATAGCTATGTTCTTTGCTAAGAAAATGACCAAGAGCAGTCTCGCAAATATCGGTGCTCATTGCGGTGGTAAAGATCATGCAACTGTTTTGCACGCTTGCCGAACTGTGAATAATCTGCAAGAAACCGACAAGCATTTTAGAAAGTACCTCGAAGACTTGGAGAAAAAACTATCGATTGCCTAAGTGAGATAATGCAGTTGTTATTCAAATTAGACACGGCCTTGTCAACGGATATTGTCGATTATAAAAATAGAACCTAAAGCATACTGAAATGAAGTTCATTGTCACCAGCACAGCCTTGTTGAAGCACCTGCAAATGTTAGGCGGTGTTTTGAATAGTAGCAATACGATTGCCATTCTCGACAACTTTTTGTTCGAGGTGCGCAAGAAGGAGCTAGTTCTATCTGCAAGTGATTTGGAAACCTCTATGAGCTGCACAATCCCGGTTGAAGCCAAGGAGGAAGGTGTAATAGCCATACCTGCTAAATTATTGATGGATGTGATTAAGACCTTACCGGATCAGCCATTGACATTCACTATTGACACGAAAGTATTGTCGGTTGAAATTTCAAGCGACTATGGTAAATACAAGTTGGCGGGATTCAACGGTAGTGATTTTCCGGAGGCCCCTTCGCTTGAAGGCGCAAGCTCAATTTCAATGAAGGGTGATGTATTGGGAAGGGCGATTTCCAAGACATTATTTGCGGCAGGTAATGATGATATGCGGCCTGTTATGAACGGAATATTCCTTGAGATACATGAGGATAATATTCGCTTTGTCGCTACGGATGCTCACAAGCTTGTATTGTACAAGCGCACAGATATGGGAGGGCAATCGGCCAGTATGATTTTGCCCAGAAAGCCCATGGGCTTGCTGAGAGGTATGCTTCAATCTTTTGGGGAGGAGGTGAAAATTGAATACAATGAGAATAGTGCCCTCTTCACGTTTGGAAATATTGTAATGCTCTGTCGTCTTATTGATGGTAAGTATCCCAACTATGAAATGGTTATTCCTCAGGTGAATCCTTTCAAGTTGACCATTGATAGATTGAATTTCGTTTCCTCTTTGCGCAGGGTTTCGATTTTCTCCAATAAGACGACGCATCAGGTGCGCATGAAATTGGGAGGCAGTGAGATTCATCTATCTGCCGAGGATCTCGATTTTGCGAATGAAGCTCGCGAGAGACTTACATGTGCATATGCAGGGGATGATATGGAAATCGGATTCAATTCGAAGTTCCTGGCAGAAATGCTCAGCAATTTGGAGTCAGAGAACGTACAGTTGGATATGAGCGCACCGAATCGGGCAGGTCTTCTGTCGCAGGTAGAAAATGACAGGGAGGGTGAGAGCATACTTATGATGGTAATGCCCGTAATGCTCAATAACTAAATTTTCTTTTTCTTCCTGGCTGTTTTCTTTTGTGTGGCGAATTCTTCAGCCAAAAACTTTCCGGTGTAGCTTTCTTTCACTAAAGCTATTTCTTCAGGTGTTCCTTCTGCGATAATTTGTCCACCACCTTCGCCGCCCTCAGGCCCAATATCAATGATGTGGTCTGAGACTTTCATAACATCGATGTTATGTTCAATGACGACAACGGAATTTCCTCGATCAGCCAATCGGTTGAGAACATTAATCAACATCTGAACATCTTGAAAATGCAAACCTGTTGTGGGTTCATCCAGGAAGTATAAGGTATCGCCCGTATCACGTCTTCCGAGTTCAGTGGCAAGTTTAATGCGCTGCGCCTCACCACCACTGAGAGTGGTGGAATGTTGACCAAGCGTGATATATCCTAATCCCACGTCTTGCAAAGTTTTAATGATGTGCTTGATTTTTGGGAAGGGCTCGAAAAACTCCACGGCTTGATCCACGGTCAGTTGCAGAATGTCGGAAATGCTTTTGCCCCGGTAACGAATCTCTAATGTTTCTCTGTTGTATCGTTTACCGTTGCAGGTTTCACAGGTTACATGCACATCTGGCAAGAAGTTCATTTCAATGGTTCGAACCCCTCCGCCTTTGCATGTCTCACATCTACCCCCAACGACATTGAATGAGAATCTTCCTGGCATATATCCTCTCACTTTAGCTTCAGGAAGTGCTGCAAATAAACTTCTGATATCGTTGAAAATTCCTGTATACGTTGCAGGATTGCTGCGTGGAGTTCGGCCTATTGGTGACTGATCGATTTCGATGATTTTATTTACATGTTCGGTTCCGGAAATCTTCTTGAATGGAAGGGGTATGGGAGGAAAGTTTACCTTGTCGGCGATGAGGGCAGGATATAGCGTATGTTCTATAAGGGATGATTTACCACTGCCGCTGACACCGGTAACGCAAATAAGTTTCCCTAGGGGTAATTTGAGATTTACGTTTTTCAAATTATGACCGCGAGCACCTTCAAGTCGGATGAATCTTTTATTTCCTTTCCTTCTTGCCTCCGGAATGTCAATACGGATTTCACCTCGGAGGTATTTAGCTGTTGTGCTCTCTGTTGAAGTGATTTCCTCTGGTTTTCCTTGTGCAACAATGCGGCCGCCGTGCACCCCGGCACCAGGGCCAATATCGATGAGGTGATCGCATTGTTGCATCATCTCAAGATCGTGTTCCACTACCATCACTGTATTGCCGAGATCTCTCAAACTCTGGAGCGATTGTATCAATTTTCGATTGTCGCGGGGATGAAGGCCAATACTGGGTTCATCAAGTATGTATAGCACACCAACGAGTCGAGAACCGATTTGAGTTGCAAGTCTAATACGCTGTGCTTCACCGCCGCTGAGGCTTACCGATGTGCGATTGAGTGTGAGATAGCCAAGCCCAACATCAATTAAGAATTGTAATCTTGAAGAAATTTCTTTTAAGGGTTCTTGAGCAATGATCTGTTGTTTTGCATTCAGTTTTTTTTCAATGCCTACAAACCATTTACTGAGTGCATTGAGGTTCATTTCTCCCAATTCATGGATCGTTGATGAGGCAAGTTGAAAGTTCAGTGCGTCACTCTTAAGTCTGGTGCCGTTGCAAACAGGACATTCAATTTTCTGGTAGAAGCTTTGTATTGCCGGATCAATTTGTCCGTCGTTGGCGTCGGTTTGTTGTCTTTCCAGTAAACTGATAATTCCGTCGAACTTGATGGAATACTTTCCATGTTGAAATCGAACTTCAATTCTTTCCTCTGTGCCATAAAGCAATTTGCCGATGAAGTCATCGCTCAATTCACCACATTTGGTATCGAGAGAATATCCATTTTTGTTGAGTAGCGCATCAATGGTATTGAATGTCCAGTTGTTCTTGTATTTTCCTAGTGGAGCGATACCGCCATTGCGAATGCTGGTTGCCGGGTTGGGAAGAATGTTCTCGATGCTTACGGAAGATATTTTTCCGATGCCACTGCAATGATGACAAGCACCATAAGGCGAATTAAAGGAGAATAAATTCGGTTCTGGTTCGGGCAATGAAATGCCACTTTGCATGCACACTAAATTCTTGCTGAAATAAACTGGTTTTTTCTTTAGCGATTCATTTTCATCATGCAGTACCATCATGTTGCCCTTTCCTAATTTCAGGGTCGTTTGGATAGAAGATTTGATTCTGTCCTGACTTTTGCTGCTGTCGGATTGTTGTGGTATATCTATCTTGTCTACCACCAGCTCGATATCATGGATTTTATATCGGTCGAGTTTTAGCCCTTTTGAAATCTCTTGGATTTTGCCATCCACGCGCACTCTCAAATATCCTTGCTTGGTAAGAGTCTCGAATAGTTCGCGATAATGACCTTTCCTTGCTTTGATGAGAGGTGCAAGGAGTGTGATTCGTTTTTTTTTGAATTGATTTTGTACTGCGGAAATGATTTGCTCCTCGCTGAATTTTACCATCTTTTCTCCGGTAACCGGCGAGTAGGCATCGGCTGCTTTTGCATATAGCAGGCGCAGAAAATCATAGATTTCAGTGATAGTACCTACTGTGGAGCGAGGATTTTTGCTGCCTGTTTTTTGCTCGATACTGATAACAGGTGATAGGCCATTGATTTTGTCTACATCCGGACGTTGCATTTCTCCCAAGAATTGTCTTGCATAGGTTCCGAATGTTTCAATATATCTGCGTTGCCCTTCAGCGTAAATGGTATTGAAAGCAAGCGAAGATTTTCCACTGCCACTGAGGCCCGTAATAACTACGAGTTGATTTCTGGGAATTATGGCGTTTAGGTCTTTGAGGTTGTTTTCTCTTGCGCCAATGACTTCGATACATTCATTCTCCATAGTAATGCAACAACTTACAACTGTTTCTGTTTGGGATTATTGAAAAAAAGAAGGCCGCATTGAGCGGCCTTACTTCTGATGAATATCTAATTATCTGCTGACTTCAAAACGTTTGATTTCAATTCCATTAGAGGATTTGATTTGCATAATGTACACGCCGCTTGAGAAATCGGTAATATCGATTGAGCCGCTGTATTTCTGAGTCAGAATTACCTTCCCGGTGACATCGAGAATTGTCAGGTAATCGATGGTGTTATTACCTGTTACATTAATGTAATCACGTGCCGGGTTAGGCCATAGATTCCATTGAGAGCTGATGATTTCATTGATGCCTACAGTGATTGTCAGGTTCAGTGTGATTAGACTGTCACATCCGGCATCATTGGGTATGATGTAAAGGTATGATCCGCTGCTGGTGAAGACTTCTCCCTGCCATACGTAACCGTTAGGATACTCTGATTGATCTATCGTGACGTCGACCGTGACTTCAGAGTTAAAGGAACAAGAGCCATCATCATCGGTTACAAACTCATTGTAGTTACATGCAGTAGGGTCTGTACATCCAGTAGTTTCAAATGCATCACAAACTCCATCATTATCGGCGTCGGCAATGCACGAACCGGTGCAGTCATAACCTTGTTCAGGAATGATACATAGACTGTCAACGTTGCACGGTGCTGTTGGATCGTAGTTACATGCGCCAAGGATCATACATCCTGGATATACACAGGTGCTATCAGAGAATAATGCGAATGGGTTGTAGTTGCATGCGCCCATGGAGATGCAACCTGTTGTATCGTAGGCATCACAAGTACCATCTTGGTCTGCATCAGAAATACAAGCGCCTGCGCAATCATAATACATTTCGGGGAAGGAGCAGAGGCTATCAACATTACATCCGGCCAGTGCATCATAGTTACAAGCCTCAAGAATCATACATCCGGGATAAACACAACTGTTATCGCTTGAGTCTACAGATGCGTTAAAATTACAAGCGACCGAATCAATGCATCCTGCAATCTCGAGTTGATCGCAAATACCATCGGCATCGGCGTCTTGCAAGCAATTTCCAGAACAATCCAAATACAACGTTGCGTATTCACACGCGCCCGAATCCGATGCGAGGGGTTCGTAATTGCATGCTTCAGCATCATAACAACCGATAACTTCTTCTTCATTGCAAACGCCATCGTTATCATTGTCAGCTAAACAGTTACCTGCACAGTCTCTAAATGGCGCAGGGTATTCACAAATTCCCTCATCTGTTGCAGATGCATTGAAATTACAACTGAGTGTATCTATACATCCCACGATTTCGAATTCATTGCATACTCCATCGCCATCATTGTCATTGAAGCAGAGGCCTTCGCAGTTGTAAATGAAACCGGAGTATATACAAGTGCCATTGTCGCAGCCAACACTCGCATCGAAGTTACAAGCTGCAGTGTCAGTACATCCTGGGAAAATGCAGGAGGCGTCATCCGTGATGGCGAAACTATTATAGTTGCACGCTGCGCTGTTGGTACAACCCACAGAATCAAAGAGATTACAGATGCCGTCGTTATCGGCATCTAACAAACATGCTCCATTGCAGTCGAGGTAATCGGCAGCGGGGTAGAGGCAATTACCATCTTCAATTGTAGCTGATGCATTATAGTTACAGGCCGACATATCGGTGCAACCGGCTTGTTCAGTTTCATCGCAAATGTTGTTATTGTTGATGTCATTGATGCAATTGCCATTACAGTCAGCGAAATTGCTTGGGTAAATGCAAATTCCCTCATCTGTAGAGTTGATGTCATAATTGCATGCGGCAATATCCTGGCATCCCACAATTTCAAGTTGATCGCATACACCATCGTTGTCAGTATCAAAATTGCAATTGCCTTCACAATCAAAAATAACGGAGGCCAGGATGCAGCTGTTATCGTCACAAACTGCCAGAGTATCATAGTTACATGCTTCAGGATTGGTGCAGCCACTTAAACCAAAAAGACAAATGGAGTTATCACTGCAAACGAAATTGGCTTCGAAATTACATGCGCTAGGATCTGTGCAGCTTGAAGCGATACAAGAACCATCGTTACAGCCTGCCGTTGAATCGTAATTACATGATCCTATGATATTGCATCCCGGGTATACACAGAGACTATCGATATTTATTCCGGCAAATTCCTCATAATTGCAAGCGCCTTCAACTAAACATCCCGCTAAGTCGGTATTGATGATGATGAGTGTAATTACACTATCGCAGCCTGCTGCGCTTACAAGATTAAATTCGTATTCTCCCTGACTGGTAAGGGTTTCTCCGGCGAAAATGATGCCATTGTTGATTTCATCTTGTGATGCTTCTATAGTGATTACATCGCTTGAGTTAAAGCTGCAGCTGCCATCATCGCATCCTGCGGCTTGATTGAAATTGCATGCCGAAGGTTCTGAGCAACCGGGATAACTGCAAGAGCCGTCATCGCATGAAGCTGTTTCGTCGAAGTTACAAGCGGTGATATCGGTGCATCCAGAAGACAGGCAGATACCTCCATCGCATGCTGCAGTGGGGTCGTAGTTACATGCTGAAGGATCGGTACAGCCTGGGAATTGGCAAGAACCATCATCACAAGTTGCATAGAAGTCGAAATTACAGGCCTCAGGCGCTGTGCATGCCGGGAACTCGCAAGTGCCGTCTTCGCATGCTGCCGAGGCGTCATAGTTGCACGCTGCTATTTCGGTACATCCCGGATATGAGCAAGAACCGTTGTCACAACTTGCAGATGCATTGTAATTGCAAGATAGCGGATCTGTGCAGCCAGGGTAAAAGCAGAGGGTGTCTAGGCCAGTAAGTGAGAAATTGCACGCAGTTGAGTCTGAACAAAATGTGCCTTCATATTCGTCGCATACACCGTCGATATTAACGTCGTTGATGCAGTTTCCTGCGCAGTCGAGAATGCTCTGTTCAGATAAGTAAATACATGAGTTATCTCCACAAACCACATTCGGATCGAAGTTACAGGCGGTTTCGTCATTGCATCCTGGAAACTCACATGATCCATCTTCACAGCCGGCGCTTGGGTTGAAGTTGCATGCACTGGATTCAGTGCAGCCGCCGAAAACGCAGGAGTTGTCATCACAAGCAGCCGAAGCAGAGTAGTTGCAAGCTTCGGTGTTCATACATCCTGAGTAGGTGCAAGTATTATCGTCACATCCTGCGGTGAAATCAAAGTTGCAAGCAGTTATATCTGTGCAACCTGGGAAAATGCAATCTCCGTTATCACAAGCTGCGAGTGCATTGAAGTTACAAGCGTTAGAATTAGTGCAGCCGGATAATTCGCAAGAGTTATCGCTGCATGAGGCATTTTCGTCATAGTTACATGCAAGAGGATCGGTGCATCCTGGGTATAAGCATGTGAGATTTTCTATGTTGGCATCTGGGTTATAATTGCAGGCACTGGGATCTGTACAACCTTCGAGTTCAATCTCATCACAAATGGCATTGTTGTTATTGTCGCTGAGACAATTTCCGGCGCAGTCTAAATAAATCTCGCTGGGATAGGAGCATACACCGGCTTCGGTTGAAGCAGGGATATAGTTGCAGGCCAGTGGATCATTGCATCCAACAACCTCAAGTTGATCACAAACACCGTCGGCATCCACATCCGAGTTACATTGTCCAGAACAATTGTATACTTCGTTGGCGTATTCGCAAACGCCGGGTGATCCGCAGAATGCATTGGCATCGAAATTACAGGCAGCCGGATCGTTACAGGATGTGTAATAGCAAATACCACCATCGCATGTAGATATGGAATCGTAATTGCATGCTAGGATGTCTTTACAGGCAGGGAGAACGCAACTCGCGCTATCCGAAATTCCCGCCGTTGGGACATAGTTACAAGCCGTAGGGTCGAGACAACCAGATGTTGAAAGATCGATGACGATGACATTCACTATGCTATCACAACCATTGCTACCGTTGAAAGTGAATATGAAAACACCTGGTCCAAGGATGGTATCGTTGTATGTAACGAATCCACTTTCATCGATTGTAAGAGAAATTTCGTTTATTGACGGGAATAAGCAAAGGCCGTTATCACATGTCGCGGCAATATCAAAATTGCAGGCCTCGGGGTTTGTGCAGCCTGAGGATAAATCACAAAGGCTTTCATCGCTGCATAATGCCAGCGCATCATAATTACAAGCTTCGGGATTTGTGCAACTTGGGTAGGTACAAGAGTTGTCATCAACCTCTGCTGATATATTGAAATTACAAGCAGTAATGTCTGTGCATCCTGGCACAAGATCCGCGGTGGGTAATAGAACGGCATCAATTACGTGAACCACGCCGTTGTTGGCAATGAGATCAGCGAGAATGACTTGGGCATTGTTAACGAAAACGCCTTGGTCGTTGATGTTTACAATAATATCTTGACCTTGAAGCGTAGTAATCGTCATGCTGTTTGATAGATCTGTAGAAAGCGCTGTAGTTCCGACAGTATGATAGAATAAAATGTTGTTGAGTGCCCCCGTAGTATCAGCGAGCAATGCATCGATGGTTCCTGCTGGAAGTGCTTCAAATGCGCTGTTTGTTGGGGCAAATAAAGTGTAATTACCAGGTTCTGATAGCACCACATCGAGACCTGCGGCCTCTAATGCAATTTGGAGTGTGGTATGGTTCGTGCTTGCATCGACGATGTCGAAGATGGAAACGGTTTCATTTGAGGTAGGAAGTAAAACGGCGTCAATGACATGCACTACACCGTTACTTGCATTTATGTCGGCGATGGTAATGAGAGCGTCGTTGACGAAAGTTCCGATTGGATTGACAGTGATTGTTATGTCTTCTCCCACCATTGTGGTCAAGCTTGCTCCATCACTCAAACCATTGAACGTTATAACACTATCGATGGCATGATAAATCAGAACTGCAGTCAATGCTCCGTTGGGATCGTTCAACAGGGCGTCTAGTAGGCCCGGTGGTAGAGCTTCAAAAGCGGCATCTGTTGGCGCAAAGGCAGTGTATGTGCCAGGAGACTGAAGCACATTCTCTAATTGAGCAGCAAGAATGGCAGATTCAAGTGTACTGTGCTCTGGGCTATTTGCAATGATATCGAAAATGGTGTTTTGAGTGGGTGGTTCAGGGGTCAGCACTGCGTTAATCACATGCACCACACCGTTATCTGCGATGATATCGGCGATAATTACTTGGGCATTGTTGATGAAGATGCCATCTGCGTTTATGGTGACAAGAACATCCTGTCCTTGCAAAGTTGTAATGGTCATACCGTCTTCAAGAACGCTTGATAATGCCTCTGCACCCACAGTGTGATAGAGTAAAATTTGGGTTAGAACACCGCTTGGGTCCAGTAGCAATGCGTCAATTGTTCCTGCTGGAAGTGCATCGAAAGCCTCGTCGGTTGGGGCGAATAGGGTGTATGTGCCTGGCCCTGACAATGTTGAGCTGAGCCCTGAGTTCAATAGTGCAGATTCTAGTGTGTTGTGTACGTTGCTGGCGGCAACAATATCAAAAATGGAATTGCTGGCAGGTGCAACACAATTGCAGTTGTTGTCAAAAGTTTCACCTGAAGTAAGCGGATCACCGTCGTCGCATGACGAACCAGGCGTTCCGTTACAGACTGCCTCATCGGAACATGCAGCATTTGGATTGTAGTTGCATGCAAACTGGATTGGACAACCTGGATATGTGCATGAGCCATCATCTTCTGTGGCGCTGCCGTTATAATTACAAGCAGTAGCATCTGTGCAACCGGCTATAGTCATCGCAGACCAGAACATCATGCCGTTCTGCGTTCCGTTTCCGACGTATATCCAAGGTCCCGTTGAGGTTTCAAGAAAATCACCTGCGGTCCAACGACCTCCTGCTATAGCAACACTCTCGCGGCCTAGTCCACTTGCGCCGTATTGCATGAAGTCAACCATATTAGCAGCGCTTCCGAAACTACCATTTGGTAAGTACAAGCCTAAATCACTTTCAGTTGTCAAAAAACCTGCTCCGCCCTGGTTGTCCCAGCTGAAGGTAACGCTCTCATTGGGAGATAAGTTAAAATCACCGGAGACGATTGACACCGGGGCTTGATTGAGAGTTTGGTAATCGAACAAGGCACAAAGGCGATAGGTAGAAATATTCACCGACATCATGCCAAAGTTTGTGACTTGAATTTCATGATTTGCGGGATCGACCATTGTCATTCGGATCTGGGACGATGCGAATACGGTCATGGCAAGGGCCAAAAAGCTTAGAGCAAATTTTTTCATTGGAAAATCATTTGTTAGGTTAAGTACAGTTTCGAGGCAATAAAGACTTGAAACGGCGGTCGCGAAAATAGACCAGACGATTTAACCTTTCAAAAGAAATTTTCGGCAGTTACATCCGAATACCAATCACACATACATCGTCAACCTGCTCAAGGTCTCCCATCCAGTTTTCGAAGTGCATTCGTATGATCACTTGTTGCTCTTTGATGGGAAGTTGATGAATGGAGAAGAGTAGTTCTTCGAACGGACGATATTTGAATTTCTTACCATTGGGTCCGCCGAACTGGTCGACATATCCATCGGAAAACATATAAACAACATCACCTTTTTTGAGTTGGAGTTCATGACGGGTGAATGGAATATCTTGTTTATCGTGTTTTCCGATGGGCATTTTATCGGGTGCAATGGTTCTTTTTTCACCAGATCCCATTATCCAAAGTTGCATATTGGCCAGGGCGGCTACGATTTTTTTCTCGGCCATATCAAGAGTCACGAGCACAGCGTCCATGCCGTCGCGACCGCCTTCTTCAGAGCCATCTTGAGCGAGTGTTTTGATTACTTTTTTTCGAGCTGAATCGAGAATGAGATTGGGTTCAGTGAGTCCTTCGCCGTCTACTGCGCGCTCGAGCGCAGCGATATTGAGCATGCTCATAATTGCGCCCGGAACGCCATGACCGGTAGAGTCGGCACAAGCGAGGGCAAACTTACCATCGGTAAGGTTGCAAGCCCAGAAGAAGTCGCCACTCACCCGTTCTTTAGGATTGAAGTAAACAAAATACTCAGGAAGATTGGCATCGAGCAATTGACGGCTCGCCATAAGAGACCGTTGAATTCTTTCGGCGTAGTTGATGCTATCGGTTATTTCGCGGTGTTTTTTGGCAATCTCGGAGGTTCTTTCACGAACTGTATCTTCAAGTTCTCTTTGTCTTTTTCTCAATTCACCTGTACGCCACCTGAATATAGCGAAAATTGTGGTGATTGTAAATAGTAAATAGGCAATTTTCGACCAGATATTCCAGAACCATGGCGGCCGAATACTGAAGGTATACTTCAGGGGTTCGCTCCAGGTGCCACTGCTATTCATTGCTTTTACCAGGAAAGTATAATCACCGGGCGGTAGGTTTCCATAGGGCGCAGACGTTCGCGACGACAAACCACTCCAGCTTTCATCCCATCCTTCTAGCATGTATTGGTACTTTACTTGTTCTGGTTGGTAGGTGGTTGCGCCAACAAAATTGAAAGTAAGGAAGTTATTGTTGTATTTGAAGGAAGCGTTCATTGGCAACTCGTGCCACAGTGAGACGGAATCGAATTCGCAGCCTTTAAGCACGAGTCCGTTAGAAAGGCTGATGGAGGTGTCTTTATTGGCAAGAACCTCGCCCCATGAAATTTTATCATTGAAGAGGTCGAGGGATGTAAGGGAGATTGATGGTGCTAAAAGATGGGTTTCTTGTTCGGGGTAATGTTTTGTGAGGAAATTATTTCCCCCCATCCAAAGTTGGTTTTTGGAGTCTACAAACATGGAACCTCTTCCGATTCCGATAGATATCATTCCATCATAATAGCCATATTTTTTAAAAAGATCCTTGTTCGGTGCTTTCGTAAAATTCATGTTTTCCGAAGGGAGTTTGTTTAAGCCATCTCTTGTGCCAATCCATAAATTACCTGCGCTGTCGAGTTGCAGTGCTTGTACGTTTGAATTACTAAGACCATTACTCTCATCAAATAAGAGAATGCTATCACCCTCGAGAAGCATTAATCCGGTTTCGGAGCCAATCCATTTTCTGTTTTTCTTATCAATGGCCATACACTGCAGACCTTTATTCGGAAGACCATTGGTAGTGTTGTAGTGATGGAAACTTATTCCGTCATATTTTACCAAGCCATATCTATTGATTAAATACCACATATTACCCTCAAGGTCTTGGAGTATACTATAAACCCTGCAAACAGTTTTGAATTGACCTGCGTTGATCATTTTTGGATCGCTACTTTTATCTGGGAAACCTAAATCAGTTGCGTCATAGTTATAAATGTTGTGGAGATTGTACATGCTTACTCCATCTTTTGTGCCAATCCAAACCTGCCCTTGATTATCTTCAAATACACTGAAAATTGACTTTTTGAATTTGTCTTGATTGCCGATGTTCTCATTGATTACACGGAATTCTCCATGAGAGTATATCAGCAATCCTTCTGAGGAAGCGAGCCAAATAGTGTTGTTTCTCCCTTCATCAATTGCTTTTATGTCTTTTATTGCAAAATTTTCATTAGGGTTGTAAAACGAACAGTACGTACCATTCAATTTGCCCAGTCCTCCCGATGAACCTATCCAGTATTCATGATTGGTGTCTTCAATTATTTTATAAACAACCTCTCCTTGCACTCCATTGCGATTTGTGTAGTTGTTGAACAATTTACCATTGAATTCAGCGAACCCTCCACCTCCTGTTCCAATCCAGTTCTGATTATAATTGTCTTGCCTTATTACTCTGATATCAGCAGATGGCAATCCAGCCGTCACCGTTAGGTGTTTGCATTCCGAACCGTCAATTAATGATATTCCTTTTTCATGGCCCACCCAGAGCAAACCCTCGTGGTCAACATTCAAACAAAAGACAGTATTTGAGAGCAAGTTCTCGTTTGTTGTTAATGCATTGAAAGTATTCCCGTCGAATGAAATAAGCCCATCACCATCCGTGCCAAACCACATGACGCCCCTCTTATCTTCTGCTATGCATCTAATATCGTTTTTGGGAGCGAATTCAACAACCGGTATATGCTCGAAACAAGAACCGTTGTATTTCACAACCCCTCCTAATCCTGCAATCCATATGTTTCCATCTGAATCCTCGATAATATCTTCGACTCTTACGATAGGAGATCCGTTAGCGACCTTGTATTTGTGAAACTTTTTTCCATCGAATCTCCATAATCCAAAATGGTTACCAGCGGTGCCAATCCATATGTTGCCATTTCTGTCTTCAGTTAAAGCTAATACTGTGGCATCCTCAAAGCCCTCTTGTTGGCCGTAATGACATACAGTGCCATGTTCTATTACATCAATACCATTTTTGTATAATCCCAACCAAATCCTTTTTTTGGAATCAATGAGTGATGAATAAATTGCATTGCTTGTAAGGCCTTGATCCACCGTGAAATGACTGAGATTTAGGCCGTCGAATTTTGTCAATCCACCTTCCGTGGCTACCCAGAGACAACCTGAATCATCGGGTCGAATATCGATGATTACATTGTGTAACATCCCTTCCAATTTGGAGTATGAAAGTATCGACATCGGATTGTCACGTGGACTGAAGGGATGCTGGACAATATTTGTTTGTGGTAATTTCAATTTTCTGACAAGCGGTTTTAACTCCACGGATTCTGCAATGGGAACGGATTCAACTCCTGGGCATTTTATTGCAATATGCTCTTGTTTCAGAGGATAAGTTTTTGCAGGTTTGAGATAGTGATTTTCATAGATAGGTGAACCGGAATCGCCCAAAATGAGCTTGAACGATTTTATATCTTCAAACTCCAACGGTATCGGTTCTGGTTTTGGGAGAGTGTCACAGTTGATCACGGTTGGCTTACACGCAAAAATTTTTACGGCATTTGAGCTTATGTTTTGTGTCGCCTGCTCCGCATTGCATGCAGTAAAAACCAAAGCAATCATCCAGAAGTAAAAAATCTCCTTTTTCACAGTCCGAATTTAGTAAGAATCAGTAATTCTGAAGGACGACTTTTTGGCCTGCAATGAAAGTTCTTATTTCGGTTTTATTTAGGTCGATTTGAGCCTGTGTCTTCATAATATCCAGGTTGAGGATTATGAAGTCTGCTTGTTTGCCAACTTCAATGGAGCCCCGATCACTCTCCTGAAAATTGGCTATCGCTGCCCAAATGGTCATGCCGCGTAGCGCATCTTCTTTGCTCAAGGCATCCTCTGTCTGAAATCCCTCGGTAGCAATATCCTGCGGTCGTTTACGAAAAACGGCTGAGTAGAAAGTGCTCAATGGTGAAATTCCCTCTACCGGAAAATCAGTTCCCAATGCCACCATGCCCAGCTGCTCTTTCAGTTTGCGATAGGCATAAGCACGGTACATTCGGTTGCGTCCCAATCGCGCTGGTGCCCATGGCATATCACTGGTCGCGTGCGTTGGCTGAATACTGGGTATAATATGATATTGAGCGAACTTGTGGAGATCTCCCTCATGCACCACTTGAGCATGCTCAATGCGCCAACGGTGATCGGCCATATCACCAACCACTTCACCATATATATTCAGTATCACACGATTGGCACTATCACCAATAGCGTGAGTGCACATCTGAAATCCTTTTTCTTTCAATAGGTATGCATTTCTCCTGAAGTATTCGGGGTCGCTCAACATCAACCCGTATTTTTTTTCCGGTAATAGATCATTGTATGGATCAAGTAAGCACGCCCCGCGTGAGCCCAAAGCACCGTCTGCGTAAAATTTGAACGCTCTAACCGTGAGATTATGGCTCGATGTGTCAATGCCATTCGCGAGGTAGTGAGCAAGGTTGGTGCTGTCATCGGCGAGCATGGCATAGATGCGCATTTTGAGTTTGCCGGATGCCTGAAGTTCTTTGATTAGGTCAATGTCTTTTTTCTTCAGCCCGGCATCCGATACAGTGGTGAGACCAACCCTGAAGCAGTTTTCTTGCGCGGCAAGCAACGCCCGCTCATCTTCTGCCTTGCTTTTTTCGGGCATAATATCCCAGATTTTATTCATGGCATTGTCCAGTAGTAAGCCATATCGCAAATCGATTTCACCTCCTATGATTTTCTCCGAATCATTTATATCGGCCAAGGTTAGTGCTTTTGTATTCACCAGCAACGCGTGTCCGTCGATGCGTTGCAGAACTACAGGTGTATTCGGAAATAGGGAGTCCAGTCGATTTATAGCAGGGTAGGAGGGATCAGCCCAGTCGTTCTGGTCCCAGCCACGGGCCACAAGCCATCCGGATTCCGGGATTTCTGCATTCTGTAGTCGTTGCAAAATTTGATTGAAACTCTCTGTGCTATCCAGCGATACTTCCTGTAAGGTTCTTCCATAGGCAAGAAAATGACAGTGCGCATCTATGAAACCGGGATATACAAATTTGCCTGCACAGTCAATGTACTCATCTGCCGCGTATTCGTTCATGACTTCACGTTCGGGCCCTATCGCAACAATAATACCATTGTCAATTGCCATGGCCTGGGCAATGGTAAATTCATTGTCGACAGTGTAAATCACTGCGTTGTGAATGACCAGGTCGGCGTGCTTGTTCTTAAAACTGCACGACCACAGTAGCGCAATCAAAATGCAGTAGAAGGAATGGATGATGGCCGAGCTCATTTTCTCAGGATGGTGCTTGAATTCGCCTGTGCTGATGGCATGATTTGTACATCTTGCAGGCAGACATGAGGTGGTCTGGTGGCCATGAATACAATTACATCGGCAATATCTTCCGGAGCTAGCGGTTGAAATCCTTGATATACCGCCGCCGCTTTTTCTTCGTCACCGCCAAAACGTACCTTGCTGAATTCGGTAACAGCAGCTCCAGGCGCGATGGATCCAACTCGAATGCCTAAGGGAAGTAAATCGAGGCGCATACTTTTAGTGATGCCTTCTACTGCGAATTTGGATGCACTATATACATTGCCACCGGGATAAGCTTCTTTGCCGGCAACGGAGCTCACGTTGATAATCATCGCGTTTTCTCGCTGTGTGAGGTAAGGAATGAGCAGTGACGACATGTGCAATAGTCCCATTACATTCGTGTCCATCATGGTTTGCCATTGATCAGGACTTCCTTGATGCAAGGGTTCTCTTCCAAGAGCAAGGCCCGCATTATTGAGCAATAGGTTTGCTCTCTTGGTTTCATCGGGAAGTTGTGCAAGCGCCTTTTCTATCGACTTTCTTTCTCTTATATCGAAACAGGAAGCGAATACTTGTGAATCGTGTTTTTGCTCAATGCTGCTTTTGAGTTCGTGCAGCCGGTCTGATCTTCTGCCTGTTATCACCAGATCCCAACCTATTTCTGCAAGTTTGATGGCAGTAGCTCTGCCAATGCCTGAAGTGGCACCGGTAATGAATGCCAGTTTACGATTTTCGCTCATGTCGTTTTCCTCTAAAGAGTTCAAATTTCATGTATCTGCATACGAGCGGTCCATTCATCAGTTCAATTTTTTTACTTGGTTTGAGGCCAATGTTTTTCATTGCATCCGGATCTGAACCAATGATCCATGCCGTGCAACCGTCCCAGTGATGTTTAAGCCGGGTGCCGATATCGCCATAAAGTTTCACAGCATCATCTTCCTCCATGCGCTCACCGTAAGGAGGGTTGAGAATCAAAACGGTCTCTGGATTTTCAGGTAGCAGTTTGAAAAAATCTTGTTGCTCGATGGATACATCATTGATATACCCTGCATTGTGCAAATTTTCTTTCGCACTAGCAAGGGCTTTCGGATGATGATCAGAACCATTTATTCTGCATGGAATTTGGCTCGTTGCAGAAATTTCATTTAGTACGTCACTCCAAATTTCATCGTTGAAATTGGGCCATCGTTGAAATGCGAATTTTCTTTTGGCGGTGTGTGGTGATGTTTTCTTTGCGATGGAAGCAGCTTCGATAAGAAGTGTGCCGCTGCCACAAAAGGGGATGCATAAGTCTTGATGGCCATCCCATCCGCTTTTTAAAATCATGCCTGCTGCCAGCACTTCATTGAGTGGCGCTTTGGCTCCGGAACTTCGGTATCCTCTGCGATTGAGTGACTCGCCGCTGCTATCGAGTAAGAGGGTCGCATGGCCTTCTTGTACAAAGAGATGAAGTCGAAAATCAGGGTTGTCGCGATCTACATCAGGTCGGTAGCCTGTGCGCTCTTTGAAGTAATCGGCAATGGCATCTTTCAATCGCAGCGCTGCGAAATGAGAGTGATTGAAAATTTCTGATTTTACGTTTGTGTCTATCGCAAAGGTGCTCTTGTTGTTCAACCAATGGTTCCATTCGAATTTCATTGCCTTGCGGTAGAAATCATCTGAATTTCTGAATTCGAATTCATGCAATGGTATGAGGATGCGGAGGGCAGTTCGCAGTCGATAGTTGAATCTGTATAATCCACGAATGTCGCAGACACAATTTACGGCTCGTTGATGTTTGTGAATTTCCTGAGCCCCCAGTTGCTCGAGTTCAGCGGCAAGTTCATCTTCCAGATTGTGCAGGGTTTTTATAACCACCGGAAACTTTGCGCCAGATTGAATGCTCTTGAGGTTCATCCGCCGGCAGCTTTTGCTTTATAACCCCACTGATGAAGGAGATGAAGAATTTTTATTCGGTGATCACCTTGTAGGATGATTTCACCATTTTTCGCGCTACCGCCCGTACCACAGGAATTCTTGAGTTTTTTGGCCAGCGCTTCCATGTCACTTTCTTTACCTGCAAAGCCTTTGATGACGCATGCTGTTTTTCCTCCACGATGATTTTTTTCTAGCCATACCCGAAGGTCTTGATGCTGGGGTTCAGGGGTTTCATTCCATTCGGGATTTGTTGAATAGACGAGTCCGCCATCATTATGTGAGGGATATTCAGTCATTATTGATGTCTTCGTTTTCGATGAGGTGCGGATTCGTAATAATGTCAGCTTCGGCATTTCGTGGCATTCTCAAAATGAGATAATAATCAATCATCGCGTGAGCAAAAATGGCAGAAATTAATCCGATATGCAGGGTCATATATCCGATCCCTATTATAACAAGCGTCATGAGAATCCCGTAAATGCTTATCCTCCAGTTTTTTGGATGGATATACCCATGGATAGCAACGAAAAGTATTGAGGTGATGATGATACCCATGATGGGTTGCAGTGCGCCACGAAAGAGTATTTCTTCACCTACGCCAGCACAAATGGATATGTATATCATTTCACTTTGATTGAGTTCAAATGCACCAAAGAGCTGAGCATATTTGTTCATCACGGGTTTCATAAATGAACGGGTAGAGACAAAGAGTGCTAGATGTCCGAAAACCAACCCGAAAACCAACCCCAACAGTATTTGTATAAGAGGATTGATTCCGCTGAGCAACAATAGTTGCAGATCCACATAATCGCTAAAGTGATCTACAATAATGGCGATCATGGGCATGGCAATCAGTGTAGCCAGGGCCAATTGCATCAGTATTTGTTTGTTGCGTTTCATGATTCGAGCGCGGATAAGCGAATGTCGGAACTACTCGGACTTTGGAATATTTCCATGTCGAAATAGGGAACAGCAGCAAGCAAATGATCGAAGAGATCGGCCATCAGTCCTTCAAAATTTTCAAGTTTTTTCTCTGAGGAAAAGGCATAAATCTCGAGAGGTATTCCATGCTCATTCGGTTGTAATTGTCGAACCATGCAGGTCATTTGATGATTGATGCCGGGAATTTCTTTTAGGTAGGTTTCGGCATAGATCCGGAAGACTCCGATGTTGGTGAGGTGTCGGCCGTTGAGCAAAATGGATTTGTCAACGTTGAGCGTGGAGTTATGTCGCACAATTTCATCGTTTCGGGTCGATAAATATTCGCGAATACGTTCAATCTTAAGGAGCTTTTCATACAGTGCTTCGTCGATAAACCGTATGCTGGAAATCTTGATGTTGAGATGTCGTTTTATTCTTCGGCCGTCGCTTTCCTGCATTCCGCGCCAGTTCTTGAAAGATTCACTCACCATCGCATAGCTGGGCACAACTGTTATGGTCATGTCCCAATTTCTCACTTTCACGGTGGTTAGGTTAATCTCAAGCACTTCTCCATCAGCGCCATATTTATCTACGGTGATCCAATCCCCTACGCGCACGAGATCTACCGCGCTCATTTGCACCGACGCAACGAAACCGAGAATAGGATCTTTGAATACAAGCAAAAGAATGGCAGTTACTGCGCCGAGGCCGGTGAGCACATATACAGGTGATTTGTCGAGCAGAATTGCAGTGATAAGAACGCCCCCAACTACATAGAAGATGATTTTGGTTACTTGCTTGTAAGAACGTATCGGCTTGTCCCGGTAACGTTCCATGTCGTCTATAATAGCTACAAGTGCGTTGAGTAATGCGTTGATGAAGGTGAGGGCAGCAATAACCACATAGATATCGGCCGACATGCCCATCAGTCTTTTCCAAAGCGGATAAGCTTGGAAAATCACAGGCATGGATGCCGAGATAATGGAGGCAATGAGTACCAGTGATGCATAACGAAACACATGAAATTTGAAGAGGTGATCATCCCATGTAGCCTCGGTTTTGGAAACGATTTTCTTAACGATTCTGATGATCCCAAGTCGAATGAAAACCCAAAGTAGTATGCAAATGATGCATAGTCCAAGGAATGCTGTTAAGGCATGAATGATAGTGATTTGATGCTCTGAAATTCCGAATTGTATGAGCCATTCGAATAATCGCTGAGAAAGACTTTGAATCATCTGAGAATCATTAGAAATACTTGCTGTCAAGACTGAATGGATATGTCTTTTTCAAACTCATTTTGGTTATAGAACGAGAGGTATTCGATGGCTGTATAGTCGATGCTGCCAATTCAATGGATCTCTATGCCATGCCCTTTGGGCCGCCGAAATGCATGTTGAGCATTTGGTCTGCCTGTGGCATATCCTGAATTTTCCCATGTTGTGACTCGTACTTGTGAATATTGTCATGGAGCGCTTTTAGCAGGCGTTTTGCGTGCTGTGGCGTGATGATGATTCTTGACTGAACTTTCGCCTTTGGCATTCCCGGCATAACTCGGATGAAATCGACCACAAATTCTGCCTGTGAGTGGGTTATTACCGCGAGGTTGGAGTATACCCCTTGGGCTGTCGCTTCATCAAGTTCGATGTTAAGTTGTTGGTTGTTATTGTCTGACATATGATCTTTTGGCAAATGTCGTGAGAGTTTGAGCATTCATCAACTATTTGCCCGAGCAATCCTTTTTCTTCCAGTATGAGGTTGAAAACCTTACAGGATTTCTTTCAGTTTCAATAAATGATGGATGTGATAAGTTGGTATGTAATTGTGTCTGCGATCTGCAATTGTTTTAGGGTTATAGTATACCTGGTCAATGCCCACATTTCTGGCACCGATGATGTCTGCTCCCCAGTCATCTCCGATCATCAAAACATCCTTCGTGCTGCATTGGCATTTTTCAAGGGCCTTATGAAAAATTTCCGGGTGAGGTTTTTTAACGCCGACATCTTCACTGTAGAAGAAATGCTCGAAGTAATGTAATATACCGGATGATTGCATTTTAATTTCTTGTACTTCTTTAAAACCATTGGTAATGATGTGTATCCTATATCGGTGTGCACAATGATCTAAAAGCTCTTTTGCTCCAGGCATGAGATTTGGCAAAGCGGGACATCTTTCGAGAAATGAACCAGCCATGTTTTCTATTACGTGCGAATTGAATGGAAGCTTTGCACTTGAAAGTGCTTTCTCAAACCTGGATGTTCGGAGTTGTTCTTTTGTAATTTGATTTTTACGATAGGCAGTCCATAACCTTTCATTCCATTTTTGATATGACTTGTAGAAGTTATCAAATTGCATTTCATGTTGCTCAGGGAAGAGTTCGAAGTAGATTTCCCTCAGTGCAAGTTTTGAATTGGTTTGGATGTCCCAAAGGGTGCCATCAAGATCGAAAAATATTTGCTGGTAGCGTTTCAACTGGAGATAATATGTTTGAGGATAAAGCTCATTGCGCTCAACACGACTGACCAAATGGCCAATGCGATAATGAGTTTCGCAAGTGCTTTCGGTGTATGTCTGTAAAACTTGGCGGTGATGATAGCCGCTAATGGTACCGAGATGAGAGCGGAAATGAAAAGAATACCTCGCAGCCCCCATCGTTGTTTGATATCAATAATCTTTCTTTTCGTTTTGTTGAATCTAACGAATTGGCCTTGTTTTTTTCTTGAAATGATGAAAGTGCTCAGATGAAAGAAAACTACTGCACCTGCTGCTCCACCTGTGCTGGTAACAATCATGGATGTAAGTAAATGATATAACGTTCCATCATTGGATTGAATATATAGAAATGGAACAAACAAAAACTTAAATGCACTTAACAACCACCAGCCAAGAAGTGTGAGGATATCGAGCCACATACTACTCTTTATTTCCGAAGGCCAGATCACCAGCATCTCCTAGTCCCGGCACGATATAAGATTGAGCTGTAAGTTCATCATCTATCGCGCCCATCCAATATTGAGTTGATTCGGGTAATCTGCTTTTTACGTAGCTCAAACCGGTTTTAGAGGCAATGGCTGAGACAATGTGAATGCTTTTAGGTGTTCCAAAGTTTAAAAGCCTTTTGTAAACGGCAATCAATGATTTTCCCGTGGCGAGCATGGGATCTGCCAAAATCAAAATTCTTCCCTCGAGATTTGCTGAGCTCACGTAGTCTACCGATATGGTAAATGTGTCGTCAGACTCATGCTTGCGATACGCAGCGGCAAATGCAGTGTCGGCTTTGTCGAAATAATTCATCAGCCCATAATGCATGGGGAGTCCGGCACGAAGTATTGTGGCAATAACAGGTTCTTGGTTATGAACGGAAATTTCAGCTTCTCCCAATGGAGTATTGACTATTATATTAGAGTAGGGCAGTGATTTAGAAATTTCGTAAGCAATAATTTCTCCCATGCGCTCTAGATTCCTTCTGAATCGCATGGAGTCTTTCTGAATTTCCTGATCTCTTAATTCCGACATGAACCGATTGAAAAGGGTGTGAGAAAGTTGAAAGTTGTGTAGCATGTGAGGATGGTTTGGAGATTAATTTCCTTTTGCAATGTAAGTAAGTACATCGTTTAACCGCGATGTATAACCTGACTCGTTGTCATACCATGCAACTACTTTTACCATTGGGCCAATAACGGATGTTAGTTGAGCATCGACGGTGGATGATTCTTTCATACCCAGTAGGTCCATAGATACTAGTGGTTCGGCGGTATAACCCAGAACTCCTTTCAATGTAGTTTCTGACAAATTATACAAGTGATTATTAAGGCTGATAATATCTGTTTGTTTTTCCACCACGAAGGTTATATCACTCAACGAGACATTAGGTACGGGAACCCTGATGCCGCAGCCACCGATTTTATCTTTCATTTGCGGGAAGATGAGTGTTAATGCTCTTGCAGCTCCTGTTGAGGTTGGGATCATCGACACTAAGGCAGCTCGTGACCTTCGTAAATCTTGATGCGGTGAATCCTGTAACTTTTGATCTGAGGTGTAACTATGTACGGTGGTTACATAACATGATGAAATACCCAAATACTTATCGATAACATCAATAATGGGTGCCGCACTATTGGTAGTGCAGGAGCCGCAGCTGATAATACTTGATTCGTCAATTATCGTTGGTGAAGAGACACCAGCGATATACATCGGAATATTGTTGTCATTAGGCGGGGCCGAGAGTATAACTTTCCTAACCCCGTCTTTCAGGTGCTGCTGAATAGATTGGGTATCCTTGTATTTACCGCTCGCTTCTATGACAATATCTACTTTCCAATTGCTCCATGGTATTTCCCATGGCGCTGTATAATGGGAGAAATTTACCGCTTCCCCGTTAGGGAGAACAAGCACATTGTCACTGAGCTGTATTTCTTCTGCTAATTTTCCGTGAACTGAGTCAAACTTTAATAAATGAGTGAGAATGTTGGCAGGGGCAACGTCATTAATGACACAAACTTGCAATTGTTTATTCGAAAGTAATTTCCTGAACAGGTTTCTTCCGATTCGTCCGAAACCATTGATGCCGATGCGCAATGGCCGCATCAGAAGAGGTGTTTTTCGGCGTGATATGAAGATCTTACCAACGGGCCGCTTTCAACATAACGGTACCCCATTTGCATACCAAGTTCTTTATATTCTTTGAACTGTTCGGGGGTTATGAATTCTGCTACAGGAAGGTGATTTTTTGTGGGCTGCAGATATTGGCCCAATGTTAATACATCAGTGCTTACCGATCTTAAATCCTCCATGGTTTCAATGACCTCTGATTTGGATTCTCCAAGCCCTAGCATTACACCACTTTTTGTGCGCATTCCACCTTTTTTTAGACGAAGCAGAACTTCTAGACTTCGGTCATATTTGGCTTGAATCCTAACTTGTTTTGTAAGTCTGCGCACCGTTTCGAGATTGTGTGATACGATCTCAGGGGCTGCATCAATGATGCGTTGCAGATTTTCCCACTTCCCGGCAAAATCAGGTATCAAGGTTTCCATAGTTGTGCCAGGAGAGATTCGTCTCACCGCGTGAATTGTTGCTGACCAAATGGCTGACCCTCCATCAGGAAGGTCGTCTCGGTCAACGGAAGTTATTACCGCATGCTTCACCTTCATCAATCGAATAGACTCTGCAACTTTTTCTGGCTCGGTCTCGTCGACCATTTTCGGTCTTCCTGTTGCCACTGAGCAAAAGCCACATGATCGAGTGCAGATATTGCCGAGTATCATAAAGGTGGCTGTTCCCGCGCCCCAGCATTCGCCCATGTTTGGACAATTTCCGCTCTGACAAATTGTATGAAGTTTGTGCTCGTCTACCAGCGAACGAACGTGACGATAATTTTCACCCGTCGGTAATTTTACCCGCAGCCAATCTGGCTTTCCTGTGCGATGTTCAACTCTATCTTGACTCATTTTTGATCATACTTAGTTCCAAAAAAGAAGTTGACAAAAAGAGATAAAAACAACTGATGATTGGATGGGTTGTTTTCGGTGTTTTCCATAAATGCTATAATAGGCACTTTTTTACTAAAGATATCCGAACATGCGCCAACTTCTATCCCTTTAAGCCCCTCTCTTTCATTACTGTATTCAAAACTAAATGACAATTTTGCAAATGCGCCAGGTAATGCTGTTAGTTGATTCATGCCCTGAAGACTGCTGGCTCTTCCGTATATATTAGATATGCTGTGCGTTTTAATGTCGAAGCGTTCAACCTCTAAGTACGGCTGCCTGAAAGGGTCCTCCTTTATTATTTCGAGATAAATGGGTTTCAATACGCCAAGAACGGGGCCTGCAGACCATTGCCAAGATACTTGAACTCCACTTTTTCTGAGTTTTTCGGTGATGATTTTCTTGCTGCCAATGCCAACACGCAACGTATAGAAGTTATTTAGCTTTCCATAGAAATAGGGTCTTGCATTGGGGTCTTGAATTACGCTGTTCCAAGACTTGGTTTCTTTCTCATGCTTGATAAAATTGAAATCACAATTCAATTGCCAGAGCTTGTAAGCTCCGCGGAATTTCGATAAATAAGCGCCAATGCCAAAACCCTGTGAGGATAGAGTGACACCAATGGTCCTTTGCTTACTGTAAAGAATGATGTCCTTGGTGTCTATGTCTTGCGCTCGCAGCGAATGCGCTGAAATTAAATAGATCAACAGTAACCCCGATAATCCTCTGGTAATGGAATGCGGATAGGGAATGGCGATTCGCATTCTCGGGGTGGATTACACTGGCTTAATAAAATCAATCAACGGCAATCTCCGAAACAGCAGTTTGATTGTATGCTGCGCAAGAGTGCTTTCTGTGTGCGCATGAAATCAAAACGGTAACCGCTAAGGCGATCAAGGTAAGTTTTATAGTAGTTTTCATTTCTTGGTAGTATTGGGCAAATGTAAAATTATTTCTATCTAAACCAAAGGTGCAATTTAAAAGTGTTGCAGACATTGGAGAGGATAAGTTTTGACAAACGATTCACCTTCTTAATTTCGCCCTTTATGAAACCGAATAAACTGCCTGCTATTATGTTGCTTGAAGACGGAACCACTTTCATGGGTTCTGAATGCGGGAAACACGGAACTGCCGGCGGTGAAATTGCTTTTAATACGGCAATGACCGGCTATCAGGAGGTTTTCACTGATCCCAGCTATCACGGACAATTGGTGGTGATGGCGTCGGTGCACATGGGTAATTACGGAACTTCCATAAAGGAATCTGAATCTTCAAGTGCCAAGGTCGCAGGTGTTATTGTAAGTCAATTCTCAGATATCGCCAGCAGAGCAGGTGAGGTAGAATCACTACAAGATTTCCTTGAGAGGGACGGTATCGTTGGAATTTGCGGTATAGATACACGTCAGCTGGTCAGGCATATACGTGATAATGGTGCAATGAATGCGGTGATTTCCTCAGAGATACTTGACGTGGCTGAACTTCGTAAGTATTTGTCACAGCTGCCGAATATGGCGGGTAGAGAGCTTAGTAGTGAAGTTACCGCCAGTGAGGTTTATGATTCAGGTGATGTCAGGAGCCATGAATTCGTTGCTCTGATTGATTTTGGAGTCAAGGAAAATATAGTGAGATGTCTTCGCGCGAGAGGGATGGCCGTTAGGATTTATCCAATGAGCACAAGCGCTGAATCGGTTATCAATGACCAGCCCGGTGGAATACTTTTCAGTAATGGTCCTGGCGATCCTTCTGTTATGTTAGAGAGCATGAAGTTGGTAAGATCTCTGAGCGTTTCGGGAATTCCATGCTTCGGAATTTGTCTTGGCCATCAGCTGTTGGGACTCGCAATGGGTCTTCATACAGAAAAGATGCATCACGGTCATCGTGGCATCAATCATCCGGTAATTAACATCTTAACGGGCAAATGTGAAATCACGAGCCAAAATCATGGATTTGTCATTTCCGATGATGATGCATTAGCAAAGTCTGATGTTATGGTTACGCATCGTCATCTCAACGACAATACCATAGCAGGTATCAGGCATAAAACCTTGCCAGTATTCTCTGTTCAGTTTCATCCCGAGGCCGCTGCCGGACCGCATGACTCCCGATACCTTTTCGATGATTTTACTTCAGAAATGATGGCTTACAGGAGTTCCTTAATTACAAACAAAAATTCAATAGATGTCTAATATTGCTAAGATACACGCTCGTCAAATTTTGGATTCTCGTGGAAATCCAACGATAGAAGTTGAAGTTTATACTGATAGCGGACACGTTGGTAGGGCCGCCGTTCCAAGTGGTGCCAGCACTGGAATGCATGAAGCCGTAGAGCTGCGTGATAAGGATGCTGGAATTTATTTAGGGAAGGGGGTACAAAAAGCCGTGCAAAATGTAGTGTCTACTCTCAATGAGGAATTGCAGGGTGCATCAGTGTTTCAGCAGGCGCAAATCGACAACGCAATGTGTCAGTTAGATGGCACTGCAAATAAAGCGGTACTCGGTGCCAATGCTATTCTAGGTGTTTCTCTGGCGGTTGCGCGTGCAGCTGCTGACGCAACCGGTATGCCCTTGTATCGATACATTGGCGGTGTTGGAGTTGGTGAAATGCCCATTCCACTCATGAACATCATCAACGGTGGGGCACATGCCGATAATAAAGTGGACGTGCAAGAATTCATGATCATGCCGGTGGGTGCTGATTCATTCAGTGAAGCTCTGAGGATGGGCGTTGAGACTTTTCATCATCTCAAGAATGTTTTGAAGAAGAAAGGTCTGGCTACAAACGTTGGTGATGAAGGAGGGTTTGCTCCTGCACTTGCGAGCAATGAAGAGGCCTTGCAATTGGTGATGATGGCCATTGAGGCCGCAGGATACAAGCCAGGTTCGGATATATGCATTGCATTGGATTGCGCAAGTACAGAGTTCTATGATGCGGAAAAGAAATTATATACGTTGCACAGTTCAGGTGATAATCTAACAAGTGAGCAAATGACTGACTACTGGGTAGATTGGTGCAAGCGCTATCCCATCGTTTCCATTGAAGACGGCTGTGCTGAAGATGATTGGGAGGGATGGAAAATGCTGACCCATAAAATCGGACAATCTGTTCAGCTTGTTGGCGATGATCTTTTTGTAACGAATGTCGACCGTCTCGCAAAAGGAATTGAAGAGGGTATAGCCAATTCCATTCTGGTAAAGGTGAATCAAATTGGAACACTTTCGGAAACCATTGATGCCGTTCAGTTAGCACACCGCCATGGATATTCATCTATCATGAGTCATCGGAGCGGTGAAACAGAAGATACTACGATTGCTGATCTTGCAGTTGCAATGGCAACCGGACAAATCAAGACCGGCTCGGCTTCACGATCTGACAGAATTGCGAAATACAATCAGCTGTTGAGAATTGAGGAGCAGTTGGGAAGTGCGGCCACATATCTCGGACGTTCGTTTCGTTATTTGCGCGATTAATTCTGAATAGCATTGGAACGGTTGACCTCCTTTTTTCGAGTCAAGTTTGTAGAGATTATCTACAAGTTGAGATTGGAAATTGGTAGTGATATAATTTACCATGACGCCCGGCATACAATGGATGTAATCCAGTCGGTTGAGCGCATTGCAGTAGCTGAGGGTATTGATCATCATTCTTTGCTGCTGCTTAAAATAGCGGCGTTGTTCCATGATACAGGATATCTTATTGGGCCTGATGAACACGAAATGGGGAGTGTAAACATCTTCAGAGAGCAGTCTATCGGGTACACCATTGATGAAGGTGATTTGAACACCATTGATGAGCTTATTGTGGCCACGCGTGTTCCTCAGAAACCCAAAAATCATCTGGAGGCCATAATTTGTGACGCTGATTTAGATTACCTCGGACGACGGGATTTTCCGGTGCTGTCTGAGTTTCTTTATCTGGAACTATTGAGTCAGAAGAAAGTAGCCGATCGCAATGAATGGAATGCTATACAAATACAATTCTTGGAATCTCATCAATTTCACACGGACTATGCCCGCGAGAACCGGGCGCCCCGGAAGGCAGAAAATGTTGCGCAGCTCAAACACCGGATGGGGATTATTTAGAGTTCGTTTGAAGGGTAATTAAAGCGAAGTTCGAGAGCGATTAGAAGCGGATGTTGATCATTTAAATCAATTGCTTTTCTTGAAGTATGTAATGGAATATTTCGGTTACTATATCGCGGAATGTGTGGCAATCAAGTGTCACGAAGAAAGTAAGGCCGACATGCAATCCACAGGTGAAGCAAGATTTGATGGCCATTGTCCCGGATTTTCATAGAGTACTCGTACAATAGTACTGTTTTAATTATTCCCTTTTTCGCTTGAAGAACGTCGTCAATATTTCACTGCATTCTTCGGCTAGCACACCGGTCGTTACATCACAACTCGGGTGCAGTAGCGGCAATGCATTGGATTCATTTTGAAAGAGTGAGTAACCTCGCTTGAGGTCACTCGCGCCGTATACAATTCTTTTAACGCGGGTGAGAAATGATGCACCGGCGCACATCATGCAGGGTTCAAGTGTTACATACAAGGTACATTCACCCAGATATTTTCCGCCAAGGTATTCTGCCGCTGATGTATATGCCTGCATTTCTGCATGCGCAGTAAAATCTCTCAATCGTTCTGTGAGGTTGTGCGCGCGAGCAATCACTTTGTTTTGACAAACTACCACGCATCCAACCGGCACTTCTCCGGCGTCGAAGGCTTTCTTCGCCTCATCGAGAGCCATCTTCATAAAACGCTCATCGATTTTCTGGATGTCATTTTCTTCAGGATGTGGCAGGTTTGTCATTGCCTAAATATTTTCGAATGGTGAAGTGTCCAAGGTAGATCATTGGCGTGAGCGAAATGGCGATGAGAAGTTTGAGAATGTAGTTGACAGGTGCGATGGTCCACAAGGCTTCAACGGGCAATGTTCCGGGAAGGATAAAGCCAATGTAAAGTACAATGTAGGAATCGAAGAGTTGGGATATGATGGTTGATCCAGTGCTTCTCAGCCAGATCATTTTGTTGCCGGTTCGATGTTTAATCCATGCAAATAAGGTGGCATCCAGAATTTGAGAGAGTAGAAAGGCGATAATACTGCCCATTATTACCCACCTGCCTTGGCCAAGCACTTTTCTGAATTCGTCATCGGATGCAGTGCCTGCCCCTTCAATTTCTGCGGCGGGTATTGCGATTGCAAGACTCACGATGATAAATACAAATACAATCATTCCTGCCGTAATCCATGAGAGTTTGCGAATGGCCTTGTATCCGTAAAATTCATTGATCAGGTCGGTAACCAGGAAAACAATGGGCCATGGCAATACACCTACGATGGTTATAAATGGACCTAGATGCATATTACCCAGTGTGAACTCAAGAGGTATAGCAATCAGTTTATTGCTAATGAGCTCTGCTGTTACAGCGTTGGTTATGAAGAATGATGCAAGGAATACAAAGAGCCATTGTCTTCTGGAGGCCTGCAGGCCCATGTTATTTTCCATATGCAATGGTTTGAGTGATTGACTTTGCTGTTGAATCGGCGGGTGTCCATTTCACAATCGCAGGAAATTGGATAGACGGGTGTTGCCATTCACGTTCACCTGATTGAGTAAGTGTTGTGTAAATTAATTTGCCATCAAGTGAATGCAGCGATAGTAGGCCATTACCCGGGGCCGCAATGCTTGTAATCCTGCAATCACTTCCACTGAAATGAGCTGTTGGGGTTTGGTGGTGTTGCACACTTAGTAAGGTCCGTGAGATCCCCCAGCAGTAATCGCCACTCTTGAGTTCATCTATTTCGAATCGACCTGTCCAATTGGTTGATCCCACAACAGCGTGATATACATTGGTTGCTAATACCCAGGGTTCATTCGCGCTAGGTCGATAATAGAGTTTGATACTGTCTTCTGGCAGGCCGTTGTGAATCAATGCGTCGAAGAAATAGGCGTCAATGTATTTGCCATCGGTGGAGTCGCCATAGTATCTTATTTTTCCTGTGAGTGAATGGGTGGTATCACCGGTGATAAAGATTCTCCAGAATCTGTCGGGTGAGAGCAATATATCTTCTCCTGCAACATTGCCATCAACCGCAGCCCAATGATTCTCAGCGAAGACATGAATGGAGTCGTTATTGCCAAGAGAATTGCAGACAATGTCGAGCTCGGCAAATGTGAGGTTGTTACTACCTGTTGCGTTGATGACTTTATCGTCTCTCAGTACTGCCTCCAAAATTTTGTCTTCCGGATTGAGTGTAAAGCTCTGTGGATTGAAGTTAGCAGGAAGGCTGATGTTAAGTAGGGTAGAGGCATCCATTACTTCAATGGATTGGTCAATGAAATTTCCGTTGATATCCAACGCTCGCAAAACCAACGGAGCATGCTGGTAAAGTTGTGGAGCATAATGAGCATGTTGCATGATTTCAATCTCCCAGTTGCTATTGCCTTGATGGGTTGTTGTTCCAATTCTGAATTCATGGTTGCCGGGTTCAAATACTCTTCTTGCGAAAAAGTCTGTGAGATCGGCATTGGTATAGCTTTGAAAAAAATCACGCATGTCAATGCTTGAAATGTCAGTGAATGCGCGTTGTTGCATAAAATCGCGACAGGCCGTAAAGAATGCTTCATCACCCATGTAACCTCGCAGTGAGTGAGCCACAGTGGCTCCTTTGTTGTAAACATGATCGCCGTAGGTAATCTGCGAAGGTATTCCGCTTACAGGATAGCGGCCGCCATCATTGCGATGCGCATAGAGTAGCACGTCTTTGTGGTTATTACGTGTTTCATTCATATACGCTTCGTGTCCGTATAGATGCTCTAAAAACAGGGCTTCGCTGTATCGGGCCATTCCTTCATTGAGCCACATGTCTTCTGCGGTGCGGCAGGTAACGAGATCGCCCCACCAATGATGAGATAATTCATGAGCCCAAAGGGTTTCATAGTTGAGTGTGCCATCGATAGCGAAGAGAGGATATGAAATGGCTGTGGCATGTTCCATCGCTCCTCCATTGAAGGGAACTGCGGTGAAACCTACTTTGGGCCAGCGATACATTCCATAGCTCTGCTCGAACCCCGTTAGTCCAGGTTGAAGGTTTGCAAAGCTTAGTTTCATTTCGGTGGTGTCTTGGGGTTTCGCTACGAGCCAGGAGGGTATGCTGTCTCCGTTGTTGAGCGCCAGTGTTTCGTTTACATGCACATAGGGAGCCACCGATACGCAAGCCAGATAAGATGGAATAGGTTCATTTAAGATCCAGTGTGTGAGAAGACTGTCAGTGCCAACGGTATCAACCGATAATCTTGTGCCGTTGCAGTATGCAGCGCGGTTTTCGTTGGTGAGCACAAAATATTCCCAGCTGTTTCTTTCAATGAAGTTGTCGAAGCAAGGTACCCAGCATCTGCCGTAATTGTGCGGCTCATCTGTGAAGGCAACCCCCAGGTTATAGGCATATCCGGATGTGAAATAGAAACCACCCCATGTGGCATCAGAAACGGGTGAGCCATGGTAATAAATTCGGATAGTGATTGTATCGTTGATGGATAGATTCACCGTTGGGGTGATGTGAAGCGATGGCGATGAATAGCTGAAGTTTAAGGGGTTTTCACCATTAATTACGCTGTCTACAGTCAATTGCAGTAAATCGAAGTGCAGTGTATTGATATTGTCCATCAGCGCGCTCAGAGTGATTTCGGCACATCCTGAAATCTGCTGATTGTTCATCATTGTCATGTCGAGGGTGAGTCTGATATGATGCACATCAAGAGTATCGCTCCTGGTTGCTGATGGTGGAAGTTGAACTGGTCTATTGCGATGAGAGCAATGATGCTGAGCATAGCTTCTTGACATCTGCAGAATTAAGGTCAGTAGAAATAGCATTCTCATTATGCTTCAAATGTAAATGATTGCTGACGGATGAAATCAGATTTTTGCACTGGTATGCCTTTACAGGAATAGGTATTTTGCATTCTTTTGACGCCTTTAACTTCGAGGGTAATATTTGCCCTCGTAATTAGAACGAGAGTAAAAAATATATAAATTTGCCCTCGAAAGAAAAACGCAGGTAAACTTTACACTCGAAACAAATGAGAGCTTTTGATAAAAATACCCCCTATAATAATCTTCCACCATTGCCGCCTCGGATAGATATCGAAACGAAGGCGGTACTTCGAAAAACCATAACTGCCGGGCGTAAGCTGGCAGAGATGAATCGTGCACTTAGAACTTTACCCAATCCTACTTTATTCATCGATACGATTTATATGCAGGAGGCGCGCGCGAGCTCAGAGGTCGAGAACATAATCACAACCAACGATGAATTGTATCGGTCTTTGGTATCGGATTACTCACCGGAGTATGCCGCGGCAAAGGAGGTGTTGTGCTATAAAGAGGCGCTTTGGCTGGGTATGCGATATATCGCCAAGAAACCCTTTATAACCACTAATCTCTGCGTGAGTATTGTACAATGTATCACGGGTAATACAGATTCAATTCGTAAACTTCCGGGTACTACACTCAGCAATACACGTGGTGAGGTAGTATATACCCCGCCTACCGGTGAGAAGCTTATTCGAGATAAGATGGCGCGATTAGAGAAATTCATCAATACAAATGATTCACTGGATCCACTCATCAAAATGGCATTGATGCATTATCAGTTTGAAGCCATTCACCCTTTCGCAGATGGCAATGGAAGAACAGGAAGAGTTTTGCTTTTGTTGTATCTCAAACTCTCGGGTTTGCTTGAAACTCCTGCTATCTATCTCAGTGAGTACATTATTAGAAATCGGGTTGATTACTATAAGCGGCTTCGTGAAGTTACCGAGAAGGGTTATTGGGAAAAGTACATTCTATTTATGTTGGATATGGTTGAGGAGACTGCTATCAGTGGTTTGAAGCGATTGAACGACATCAATGCCGCAATCGATAAGATGTCGGGCGAGATGCGTAAATCAGTCCCCAAAATATATTCTCGTGAATTGGTAGAAACGATTTTCAGATTGCCCTACACCAAAAGGCAAGTGCTAATGGAAGGTAAATTGGGCAATGCAAAAACAGTGGGCAATTATTTGCGCACTTTAGAGCAAAAGGGTTTTCTCAAATCTTCAATGGTGGGCAAGGAAAAGTTGTATCTGAATTCGCGGCTGATGAAAATTCTTGATGAAACGAGTCTTGGTGGGAAGTAATGGTTGTAGTGCATTCTCTTAAATCCCTCGTATTTCCAAAATGTTGGCGTATAGTTCGGGCTCGAGTTATCTTGCCCTCATGAATCTCACGTTTCGTAAATATCAAGGCGCGGGCAATGATTTTGTTTTGTTCTATCAAACGGTTCCGGCTATAACATGCTCTCAGCTGGAGATTCAAAAAATATGCGACCGACGATTTGGTGTTGGTAGTGATGGACTGCTTCTTGTGGAGATATTGAGCAGAGATCATTTGAGAATTGATTTCTTTAATCCCGACGGAAGCGTTAGTTTTTGTGGGAATGGTGCACGTTGTGCCTTGCGAATGGCTTATGACGATGGAAAAATCAATGCCTTTGGAAGCTTTATAGGTTCTGACGGCGCACATACCTATGAGGTATTGCAAGATGACGTTGAAATTGAGATGGCGGTTGCTGAGCCACCCATGGCAATCGATACAGATTGGTATGTGAATACGGGCTCTCCTCATTATGTTATGTTTCGTGAGGGTGTTGATACGATGGACATGCTACAGCTTGGTCGTGCAATTCGTTACAGTGAGAGGTGGAAGGAAAAGGGTGTGAATGTGAATCTTGCGGAATGGCAGTCAGATACTTTGAACATGCGCACGTATGAGCGGGGTGTTGAAGATGAGACTTTGAGCTGCGGTACGGGTGTCACTGCGGCTGCCCTTTGTGCCGCAGGAATGAAGCGTAGTTTGACAGAGCTTAAAGTAAAAACCCGCGGGGGTTCTTTCCTTGTGAGTTGGTCGCGTGCGGGTAATGATACTTTTACCAACGTGAAATTGCGAGGCCCAGCAAAATTTGTGTTTGACGGAAACTGGCATTTTGCGGGATAGTGTGATAGGGGAGCAGGATTGTAGTATTGCAGGATTGCAGGGGTCCGACATTCAGATTACTTGCGATAGGGGTATAGTTGAGCATTAATACAGGATTGCAGAGGTACGCATGTGAGATTTCAATAACCGGCTCTTCTATTATCCTACCATTCTTCATCGCTGTGTCGCTCACCAGTGCAGTATTGCAGATGAGCGACAGCCATATTAAAAAGTCCGGACTTTTTTTCATTCCTATTTACCCGCCAACTACATACCCATTTGCCCGACTATAGCGTACCTATCAAGCCAGGATTGATAGAGCATCAAAATTTGAATATCTTCGCAGCATAAAATCAAGCATGAAGGTTGTCTTCAATTTACCGGAAAGTGTTCTTTCGAAATCATTCGACTTCTCGCTATATGTTGCTTCGAAGATGTATGAAGACGGAATACTTTCTGCGGGTCAGGCAGCTGAAATGGCTGGGGTTTCGAAACGAGCATTTGTTGAGCTAATGGGGAAATATGGAGTGTCTGTATTCAGCTCTTCCATGGATGATCTTCATAATGACATCAGCAATGCATGAGGTCGTTGTTATTGCTGATACAAGTTGTTTAATCGCATTGTCAAACATTCAGGGTATTTCAATCCTGAGAGACCTCTACCGAGTTGTTTACATAACTCCTGAAATCGCAGACGAATTTGGTGAGGCACTTCCAGAATGGATTATTGTGCGTGATTTCAATAGCAAAGACCAAATGAGAATATTGTCGGTGCTATTAGATAAGGGAGAGGCCTCTGCAATTTCTTTAGCCTTTGAGTTTGAAAAGGTGTTGTTAATTTTGGATGATTTAAAAGGTCGAAAAGAGGCTGTGCGTCTTGGTTTTCGGATCACGGGTACTTTAGGTGTACTCGTAAGAGCCCGCAGCATGGGAATCATTCCGGAGCTGAGACCTCACATCGAAAAACTACTGGCGTCAGGCTTCAGAATTTCCGCACAAGTGCTCGAACTGCTTTTATCAGAGGACGCATCATAGAAATTCATTTCCGCACCGAGCCATTGAATTGGGTGATATGAGCTGTGTGATATAGTGATGATGGTCGCAATATGGCAGCAAGCCATTCTCATTCTTTTTCTGTTTGTCGCTCTCATTCTATGCCAATAACCGGCTCTTCTATTATCCTACCATCCTTCCTCGCTACTTCGCTTAGGAATGCATTGGTGCAGCAGTGCAGTATAGCAGAAGAGCGCAACCT
>CAZKRL010000023.1:0-44862 GCA_964555295.1 uncultured Comamonadaceae bacterium
TTCGCAAGAACCATCATCACAAAGCGCATCGGGGTTGTAGTTAAGTGCTTCAGGGTCAGTGCAACCGTCAGGTAGGACACACGCACCAGATTCGATTGTTGCCGCTTCGTCATAGTTACAAGCTAAAGAATTGGTACAACCGTCGACAAATTCTTGGGAGCCCGGCATTATAACTGCGTCGATAACATGAACAACACCATTATCTGCAAGGATGTCTACAACAATAACTTGGGCATTATCTATAAAGACGCCGTTAGCATTGATATTTACATAAACGCTATCTCCATTCAATGTGGTTACAAACACATCGGAGACCAATGCAGAGGAAAGCACCTGAGAACCTAAAACATGATAAAGAAGAATATCCGCAAGGGCACCGGAAGGATCGGCCAAAAGAGCATCGAGAGTACCGGCGGGAAGAGCAGCAAACGCTTCATCCGTTGGCGCGAATACCGTGAAAGAACCTGGTCCACTCAAGACTTCAGAAAGTCCTGCTGCCTCGATGGCTGTCTGTAGCGTATTGTGGACCTGACTATTCGAAATGATATCCATTACTGTACTATCATCAACCACCAATAACTCCGGTTGATGAAAACCTTGAGTGATAATGAAGTTTCCGCCCGATAGTGTACTAATAAAGGTTTCACCAACCGTGTAATCCATCGTAAAGGTCGGTCCTGAATAGGTGCCACCTGAAGAGGCAATAACGCTTGGACTCAAACTCTGAGAGCTAGAGTGAATTGCCAAGGACATAAAGACAAAAAACGGTAGTAGATAGTTTTTCATGTATGGATTCAGTTTAATGATTTCAAATTTTACCACAAAAGTCATCGCACAACTTCAAAACGCTTCATGCTCGAGTTCTTTCCATCAGTTATCCGCAAAGAGTACATACCTGGTGAGAAATTAGAGAGTGTTATTTGGCTCGTCCAACCGCCAGACCATATAGTTCTTCCCAAACCATCAATAACTTCCATGTGAAGAGGTGTCCAATCGGGATTCGCGATATTCAAGTAATTATTCGCAGGGTTGGGCCAAATATTGAAACCTGCCTGTGCAAATTCAATCACCTGATTGGCGCCTTGCAATTGAATATTTATGGTCAGAATGCTATCACATCCATTGGGGCTCGGCGTGATTACCTCATAGCTACCGGGATCGAAAATAGTTGTATCTCCGAAACTAACCCCTTCGGCAAGTGATGCTGAATCCAACTGAAGATTGTAAGTAACCAACACGTCGTATTCGCAACTACCATCTTCACAGGCAGCGTTTACATCGTAATTACAAGCTTCATTATCCAAACAACCGGGGAATACGCAAGAGCCATCGTCGCAACCCGCTGAGGTACTGTAATTGCAAGCTCCAGGGATAAAGCAGCCTGGATAAGAACATTGTCCATTATCACAACCTGCCTGAGCACTATAGTTACAAGCTGTTATATCCGTACATCCGGGGTAAACACAAAGGCTAATCATAGGATCCGTTACTGCGGGATCGAAATTGCATGCGTTGAAATCCCCGCAACCTGTAATTTCGAGATCATCGCATACTCCATCATTATCACTATCGACATACAGACAATACGAATTATCAAAGCATGAGGCGGTTAACACGTAGTTACAGGCAGTTGCATCACTACAACCTGGGGTTATACAGGAGCCGTTGTCACACCCTGCGGCTGCACTGAAATTACAAGCGTTAGGATCGGTACAACCTGGGAATACACATGTTCCATCCGAGGTTGTGGCCAAGGGGTTGTAATTGCATGCGCTGGGCAACAAGCAACCAGACAACTCGCATCCAACAGCCCCGTGGAATGCCACAAATGCCAATTGATTTGCGATACCGGTGTATATAGTGCCCGCACCCACTTCCTCCAGTACCCATGACGCGTTGGAGGTTGAGTTGGGTGAGTTGATGACAATACTGTAGCAGCCGGTGGCCAAACACCCGTAAATATTCGTTTCATTGAACGTCTCCACCACTAACGTATCTTGATTTTGCCCTGAATTCGGGATAATGTACAATTCTGACCCTAACCAGTTTGATGGGTTCGTGTTGTCTAGGGCCATTAGGTAAGGAAACTTGCCGGGTGGACATTGGGTACATGTACCATTATCGCAAAAGGCAGTTGAGTCGTAGTTGGAAGCTGTTGGATCTGTGCAACCAGAAGTGTAACCAACTGAGATAAATAGGGTGTCAGATACCAACCCTACAGCGCTAAAGGTTCCGGAGGAGAAAACGTCACCACTGATGGAGGACAATGTGTATACAGCTCCCTCCCAACTGTCAGAAGAAGCGTCGGTTACGACGAGACGATAATCGCATGAAAGTGCAGGCAAACAGAGCGGGCTTGAAAAAGGTGCGCCTCCAGATACTACAACACTTGTATCAGATCCATCGATATACAACAGAGACCAATTGATATCCTGTGGTGCATTGCCTCCCGTAACGTCCAATTGAGCACAAACCCCATAGCAGCAACTATTATCATCAATTAATGCCTCTGGATCGAAATTACAAGCCACTGGATCGGTACATCCCAAGTCTTCATCACAAACCCCGTCATTATTTATATCATTGAAACATGCATTAAAGCATTGATTGTATACGATGACGCTATTTCCAGCTGAGTCAACATACTGTAGATTGAAACAACCACTGAAATCCCCACAGGTGGTGAACTGTCCTATCAAAACTCTACCATTTGAGTCGGCCATAGCAGGGCTCACGCCTTCGCACGGCAAACTGTATATGCTTACATCATCCCAGAAGAAACTAGATCCGTTATAGAGGTTACCATCTCCGTTATTGCCTTCGAAGTTATTTTGCCATTGTTGACAATAGTCCAAGTGCCCGGTGGTGCTACAGTTTGACTGACCCGAGCAGGATTGACCGATGGTGAGATAACTATCGAAAGCGAGAGTGGGTTGATTGGAGTTAGGACATGACAAATCAAAGCCCAGAGAGCTACCCGCTTCATGCTGGAACAGCCCGCAATTGAAGTTCATATTCGCGCTCTGATTTGCATCAGGTGTGCAATCTGCGTTGGGCTCTGAGGCAAATAAGGTAGTAAGAAAATTGTTATTGTTTTCAAACTGAACATACACTCTGAAGGTTTTGTATCCCGTGAGATCATGACCCGCTTCGCCGTAGTTACCAACGTGCGATATGGATTCAAAATAGAAGGGATTATCAGCGAGCTGAGCGCGAAGCATAGCAGAGCTGAAAAGACCTAAAAATAAAATCAGTGATAAGTAAACTTTTTTCATCCAGCAATCGAATTTCGTCCGAGGTTAATTGTTTCGGTATAGGCGCGAAAATAGGAATAAGAATTCAGCTATTTTCATTTCAGCCAAAAAAATGCCTTTCTATCCTTCAAATTGTTGAGAAGTCATTGCGAGTGTAGGCATTAACCGTAAGGAATTATTTGAAAACATAACTCGATAGCCATTCCTTAAACCGGATCTTTCCGGGTAACCTCATTTTTCCGTCACAGAACTGTATGGAGACCTATATCTACCCTCAAGAATCAAAGATCTTCGATATTCGAAAGAATCCAATCTGCCTGTCGCTGAATATCGGCTCTTTGTTGAGCTGTCATTTTGAGCAAACCTCTCACGGGCATGGCCATGCGTATATTCTTTCTAAAACTTTCCAAATGAGTTTCGATAAAATTCCAATACAATGCATTCATCGGACATGCCTTAAGGCCAATTCTCTCTTTCGGATTGTAAGCACACTTGGAGCAATAATTACTCATTTTCTGAATGTATGCGGCGGCAGAGACGTAAGGTTTTGTGGCCAAGCTACCACCATCGGCAAACTGACTCATAGCGAGGGTATTAGGTAACTCCACCCATTCAATAGCATCGATATAGATCCCTAGATACCAACGATGCACTTCCTCGGGATTTACACCAGCGAGCAGAGCAAAATTGCCGGTAATCATCAGTCTCTGGATATGGTGAGCGTAGGACCATTCCAAACTTTGTCCTATAGCCTCTTTCAGACAATTCATTTTCGTAGCTCCCGTCCAAAAGAAACTCGGTAAAGTGCGATTATGAGCAAAGTAATTCTTATCCCGGAATCCTGGCATTTCATTCCAGTAAATACCCCTAATAAATTCTCTCCAACCTGCTATTTGCCGAACGAAGCCCTCAACCTGAGCGATCTGAATTTCCTGAGGACGCCGGCGAAACTCTTCAATTGCTGAGTTAATTACCTCAAGAGGAGAAATCAATTTCGTATTGAGCGCGAAGGAAAGCCGAGAATGAAAAAGAAAAGGTTCATCCGAGTGCATGGCATCCTGAAATGTTCCGAAATGAACCAACTGATGCTTACAAAACCACTCCAACCAAATCAATGCCTCCTCTCTTGTTACTGCCCAAGTAAAATTTTTAGTATCGCATTGACCAATGGTATCAACACCCATACGCGCAAGCTCTTCGGCAATGTGCGACAAATTGTGAGAGAAGACTGGCGGACGAGGGAGTTTCTGACCTTTCTTGATGGGCGATCTGTTGAGTTCATCAAAATTCCATTTCCCGCCTTCCGGCTGATTATCCACCATCAACAAATTCAACTTCTTTCGAACGTGGCGGTAGAATGTTTCCAATAAATACCGTTTACGATTTTGGAACAATTGACCTACCTCCTCACGGTGCGTTAGAAAATGCTCAGAATCTACCGCCCTCGAGGGAATGTCTATTTCTGATTCCAGATCTCTCAACACCTGTTGCAATCGATACTCATCGGGCTGTTGATACTCCCAACCAACATAAGTACCAGATTGGAAGATTTGCTTAAGATTAAGCGGAAATGATTGTAGGTTATTTGTATCGCTAATTTTCAGGTATATTACATCGTGCCCCAATCGCTGCAACTCTTCAGCGAATGCGCGCATAGCAGCGAAAAAGCAGAGCACCTTTTGAATGTGATGCTTAACGTAATCTGTTTCAGTTTTGACCTCCATCATCACATAGGTGACATCAAGATCAGTCAGCCGAAACCATGAGTGATGGATATTCAGCTGATCTCCGAGCACCAGACGTAAAAGTTTACCTTTCATTTTTTGTTTCGTGAGCATCGTTCGCTACAGTACTTTACGTCATCCCAATTTTTCTCCCATTTCTTGCGCCAAGCAAAAGGGCGGGTGCATGTGACACAAACCTTCGCAGGCAGATTCGACTTAGCAACGGTTTTACCCTCGTAGTTCTTCATCCTACCCTCAGGTTGGCCATTCCTCCATCTACAGCCATAGTCTCACCCGTTATCCAACCCGCGTTATCCGACAGAAGAAAACAGGCTGCAGAGGCAAGATCAGACGGTTTACCAATCGACTTCATCGGGTGTCGCTTGGCCGCAGCTTCTTGTTTTTCGGGAGAATTCAAAAGTCGTTCAGAAAGTTTAGACTCTGTGAGGCCGGGAGCGATTACATTGAAACGAATTGCGGGAGCATACTCTGCCGCCAATGATCTGCTCAAACCTTCTAAAGCGGCTTTTGCGGCAGCAACACTCGTATGAAATGGCATTCCACATTTGACTGCTATAGTGCTAACGAAAACAACAGACGCATGACCAGCACTTTTCATTTGTGGTAAAAAATGTTGCACTGCCGCCACTGCACCCATCAGGTTTACGCGCAATTCCGTTGACCACTCTTCAGGGGTAATTCGGTGAAATGGTTTTAATTGAATGGTACCGGGACAATAGATTAATCCATGCAGTGGCTTCTCAGTGATAGGAAAATTTCCGAAATCATAATCAGTTACCAGAAAATGTTCATCATAACAATCCGAATGATCACTGCGGCCAATTCCAATAGTATGTTCTCCGACCCCTTGCAACAATTTTGACGCACTCTGACCCAAAGCGCTGGAAGATCCCACAATTACAATATTCCTTTTCATATTCAATTTGTTATCAGTTCAAAAATCTCTTCTTCAGGCTCAATAGCATTCCAACCCATCCAATGGTTCACGAACAATTTCATTGGATCATATTTTTCTTGTTGAAGTGTTGGATTGAACCTTCGAGACGGGCGAGAATCGCTGCCCACGCCAGCTAAATATGCCCAGTTACCGTAATTAGAACATGGGTCGAAATCTATCAACATATGCTCGAAATAGCGTGCACCCCAGGTCCATTCGACCGCAAGATCATGTATCAAATAACTCGCCGCTATCTGCCGGGCCCGATTACCCATGAATCCAGTATGACCCAGCTCCCTCATACATGCGTTGACGATGGGCTCTGAAGTTTCACCGCGCACCCATTGACGAAATTTATGTCTATCCTTTAGACCTATAGGTTCATTCCTTCCATTGTAACCTGATGAAACAAATATGCGATGAGCATGAATATCACTGATCCATTTAAAATATGAGCGCCAAAGCAATTCGAAAATCAGCCAGTACGATGATTTCGAGGAGCCGTATTCCAGTTCGAAGGTTTTAACAGCATCGAATACCTGAGCTGCGGAACAGCAACCAATGGCCAAATATGGAGCCAACATACTGCTATACCCATATCCCAACATTCCGTTTCGAGTTTCAACATACCTCTCGATACCTCCGCCGCTTCGCACGAAATCATTTATTCTCAGCTGCGCCCATGACTCACCGCCGATAACAGCGCAATATGAATCTTCGGTATTTCGATTGCCTAGTGATTGTTTTGCTGCTTGGAGAACGTCTGAAGGAGGGGGCTGTCTAGCATCGGTAATACCTCTGACGAGCAAAGGTTCCATCTTGCGTCGATAATCAGTAAATATACTTTTAGGGTGCAAGGCAACCTCCGGCATCCAAGGAAAACGCTCTGCGTCTGATACATTTAGAACTACCCCGATCCTATCAAGGAGTTTTTTAAGCTGAACCTCTTGCCATCGTTCAAACCAGGAGAATCCCCGACTGCAAGTGACTTCAGTGATGCCCTCACTTATACAAATCCGAGGTATATCATCTAATGGGTTTAGCGCTGATTTGTATAGTTTGCAATTCCATTCGTTCAAACGAATTTCAAGCTCCGACAATGCTTGACGCAAAAAATCCCTTCTGAATCGAGAGGGAGGCAATGGCGAGGAGAAAGAATTAGTTGTATGATCAGAATAATAAAATACGCCATTGTAATCGTAACCCAACTCGCCCGAGAAGTGTTGGTCAGAGACACGTAAATCAGCCCTGAACCAAAACATATTTCGCGATACTGACATTCTCATGGTTATAACATTCTGATACCATTAGAGTTCTCTTTTCATGGGCGCAGGACGTATATGACCTGGCAATTCTCCAGCAATATCAAAGCCATCAAGCGGTTGTCATTTCGAAATATTAGGATACCTTTACACGCGAGCACTTTTTTGATAGAACAATAAATGTCTAAAATGCCTGTGGATTTCAGTGAGATCGTCTTTCTATTGAGAGATTATCGCATGTCATTCTTTCTAAGGGGCAATTTCGCTGAACGTTACACAAACACTATAGTTGACTTATCGGAAAATGTGGCAAATCAAATGGAGGAGGGATTTTTCTCCAGGAAGATGTCATTCATGTTGGTGGAAAGTTTTCAGAACATTCTTAAGCACGGCCAAACCCAAGAAACATTGGGTGTTCAGTTAGAGGATGAAGGAATATTCAGTTTCAAGGTAAACGAAAAAGGAAATTTCATCAACTCGATCAACTTCATCCAACCGGGCGATGATGAAGGATTGAGAATGTCGATTGATTACATCAACAGTTTGGATAAGGCGTCCTTGAAATCGTATTACATGGACAGCCTTAAGAATAACGAAATGAGTTCTAAAGGCGGAGCAGGATTGGGCTTTATTGAGATGGCTAGAAAGTCGGGATCGAAAATTCTATATCGCATCGAGCATAATGAAGGAAGTCCAATCCATTTCCATCAACAAATCAGTCTAAAGAGAAACGATGATAACGGGGAAGAGCCCGATGAGATAATTGTCACCGACAAAATATACCGGGCCATGCGCCAAATGGAATTGGTCATGTTATACCAAGGTGATTTCTCTCCAAAAATTATGCTGCCGCTCATCGAGATGGCGGAGCAATCTATTCAAAACAGCGATTCGGAAACTCCACCCTCGATTCGTGCTGCACATGTGGTGGTTGAAATGATTCAGAACATTCAACGGCATGGCATCCATACATCAGAGGCACCGAGTAACGGATATTTCGCTGTAGGAAGAGAGAATGACCGCACTTACCTCATTACAGTAAATCCTGTTCATAGTTCTGAAGTTGTGGAATTGAAAAAGCGACTCGATGATATCAATGCACTGGACGAGGCGGGCAGGAAAGATCTTTTGAGGAGCATATTAAAGGCATCATTAGCAGAAGATCAACCCACATCCCGCGGATTGGGTCTTTCGGAAATTGCTGGATCCACCCGTGGACCTCTCGCCTATTCATTCACACCAAGCTCCCAAGGGATTGAGCTTTTCACTCTTCAGGTGGAGATTTGAAAAAAAACACCCTCAACCAGAATATTTTAAAATTCCGACTATATTTGCCGCCCAATTTGAAAGATTATGGCAAATCATAAGTCGTCTATTAAGCGAATCAGATCTACGGAAACGAAGCGTCTTCGCAATAAATATTATCATAAAACCATGCGTAACGCAATGCGCAAATTGCGATCGCTGAAGAATAAGGCGGAAGCCAGTGCGCTTCTTCCAAAAGTCTTTGGCATGCTTGACAAATTGGCCAAAAACAATGTCATCCATGATAACAAATCAAGCAATTTGAAAAGTAAGGCACAAATTTTCGTGAACACATTATAAACTTGTTATTCCAAGATATTCCGAGGCCCTCGCAATGAGGGCCTTTTTTTTGTGACATATCGGAAAGAATAAAAATCACAATGAAAGACTGGGCACCTCAAGATAGACCGAGAGAAAAACTAATGCTTCACGGTGAATCATCGCTAAGTGACACCGAGCTGGTTGCGATTCTGCTTCGGACAGGAAGCGGGAGAATGGACGCCATTAGTATTGCAAGGACTTTGATGCAGCAGGTAGATCATGACATCACCAAACTGGATTCATTATCGATCAAATCCATGGCGAAGATGCATGGCATTGGAAACGTAAAGGCCGTAACTATAAAGGCAGCGCTTGCGCTAGGGAAAAGAAGAGTAAATGCCCGACCGCATGAATCTGTAAAGATTTCAAACTCTAGAGACGCATATCAAATACTTCAACCATACATGCTTGGTCTGAAACATGAAGAATTCTGGATGATTTGTTTGAACCGAGCCAATAAGGTCGTTCGTGCAACGCGGCTCAACATTGGCGGAATCTCGAGCACAATTGTAGATCTTAAACGTGTTTTTCAAATGGCGCTCGAGCATAATGCATCCGGAATCATTGTTTCACATAATCATCCAAGTGGGGCGTTGAAGCCCAGCTCAGAGGATAACCTGCTAACGCAACGCATAAAGCAGAATGGTGAACTCTTAGACTGCCCTTTGATTGATCATATCATCATCAGTGATTTCGGATACTACAGTTACGCAGATGAGGGACAGCTCTAAACCCTTAGATCATTTGCCGAACAGATATCCATGACGACATACTATTCGTAAGATTTACCATCTTTGCAGGCCATGAGTGAATTCAACGGAATCATTGTCAACTTGGAGAGAACATCAGCACGGGTAGACTATTTGTTTCATTGGCTCCTCAACGACTTTACTGAATGGCGCTACTCACTAAGTGGTGAAAAGTTTACAAATCCAGAAAAAGTATTGAACTATTCACCTGTGAATGTCCCCGGCGCATTGAATATCATTCCAACTGAATGGATGTTCGAAGAACAGGTGAGAATGCCGAAATATCAATGGGCAGAAGACACGTATCCCAGGCTGCTCCTTGAAGACAAAGAAAGTTTCGATGCCATTTCCGCCATCTTCTTTATGATCAGCAGAGTAGAGGAATACACACCCTCGCTGATTGATCTTCATGGCCGTTATCCGTCAACAGCTGCCACGAATCGCCAATACTTGCTACTTCCTTTGGCGGATCTATGGCGACAAGAAATCCATCACTTATTGGGAATCAATTCGATTCGCCGAAAAAATAGTGTACACTTCAGTTTTGATATAGACAGTGCTTACGCATACAAGCATAAAGGTTTCATGCGCACGACTGGTGCCATTTGCAGAGACTTCATTTCATTCAGATACAGACATCTTGCCGAAAGAATATTATGTATTACCGGAATAGCAAAAGATCCATTTGACACCTATGACTACATCATAAAAGAATGCCAGACAAGAGCTATTGAACTTTCTTGGTTCTTCCTACTCTCCAACAGAACCTTCGAGAACAATAATATCCGGCACACGAGCAAAGGATTAAGAAAACTGATTACCCGATTAGCATCAAAATATACGGTAGGAATTCATCCGGGCTACGACACATGGAGAGATATGCGACTGATGCAGGATGAGGTTAGCAGACTCAACGAAATACTCTCCGTTCCGGTGCATCATTCGCGACAACATTACCTCCGATTTGCCTTGCCTGAAACCTACCGAATTGTTCTTGAGAACGGGATTCGTAATGAATATTCGATGGGGTATGCTGATGCGCCGGGATTTAGAGCCGGCACGAGTATGCCCTTCGCATGGTTTGACATGAGCACGAATAAGGTTACGGACCTCGTAGTTCACCCCTTCTGCGCGATGGATGTTACGTTTTCACGATATCAAAAGATTTCTGCTGACGAGACAATATCCGTACTGAAAATACTAATAGCTCAAATTGAGTTAACAAGAGGAAAATTCCACATGCTATGGCACAATGAAACACTATCGAATAAAGGCGATTGGGACGGTTGGAAGAAATTATGGTGTCAAGTTCTAAACTCTCTTACTCCTTCTGAGCTCCACTGAAGTAACTCCAACTTCTCGCCATTCCATTTTGCGAAGGTTCTGTAATTTAACCACTCACCTAGGTTAACATACCTGGAATTTTCGCCAATCATAACGTCTATAGGCAAATGGCGGTGACCGAAAATATAATAGTCGCTATGCCTGCGTTGTTCAGCTTCACTGCAGTATATCACCAACCATTCTTTATCATCACCGAGGTATTTTCTATCTGTATCGCCTGTTACCGACCGACTGTATCCCGAGAAAAAAGAGGCGAGCCAAATACCAAAGTTGGGGTGTAGCCTTGCAAAGAGCCACTGACAAACTCGGTTGGAAAAAACACGTTTGATGAATTTATAACCGTGGTCGCCCGGGCCCAATCCATCGCCATGACCAATATGAAAAAGCTTGCCATCAAATTCACGATCCATAGGGCTTCGATATACCTGAACACCACATTCCGATGACAGGTAATCAAAAATCCACATGTCATGATTGCCCGTAAATACATGCACCGGAATTCCCTTATCCGTAATCTCAGAAATCTTACCTAACAAACGCGTATATCCTCGCGGCACAGCGCGCTTATACTCAAACCAGAAATCAAAAATATCGCCCACCAGAAAAATTTCTGTCGCGTCGTTACTCGCATAATCGAGCCAAGCCACCACAGCCTTCTCACGTTCAAGACTCTCTTCCCTTGAGGGAACTCCCAAATGAAAGTCAGAGGCAAAATAAATTTGATTTTTCATCTATGTAATTCTCAGTCAAGAGCCTGTTCTATCAATTTGCCAGGTTGCAAAATATTCAAATTCAATTCGATCATTATATTTTGGAAAAACGAATTTCCATAGACTCTCAACTCTTTTGTTATATTGTCAGAATACAACCATGGAATATACACCTCAGCAATTCCAGGAAATACTGGAAGGCAAATTCCAAAAACATTGAGCATGCGAAACTTATAATTGGCCGACACATTCATTTGCTTGAACTCATCTGGTTGATACTCGAGCGAGTTCTTAAGGAAACCTATCGAGTAATAAGGCCTGAATGGGAATTTAAATGGAGCATCCGCCATCATGCGAAGCGTAAATATTTTGTCATTCGCACTTTGAAATGTTGGTACTGCCATACCGCCCTGTGTATTCATGAATTGCTGAGAAAGTAAACCACTGGCCTCTTCCCTACCTAAGAATAAACCTTCATATAAATAATCGCCATTGGCCTGCAGATCAGATTTTTTTTCTACACTATAATTTATACCTCTCTGTCCGGCAGCATTTAAATTGAAGCCATTCGCAGCTGCTGCATATAGTCGAACGTATATTTTACTTCTGTTCTTTCCGTTATATATCCGTGTGAAATTCAACTCATTCTGAATGACAACTTCATTGCCGGTAAGTTTGCCAAGCTCAACGGTTCCTTTATAACTGAGTCGAGCCAGCGGAAACTTTTTAGTAACCGCGGTTGTCAGGCGATAATGCGCTGTCCAGTTATTTATACTGCGGATTTTATCTGAGGCCACAAGAAAACCACTTTGATCACCAAACCCGTTAAATAGACCGAATACAGTAAACTTCAATTCACCTTGAACATCCTTGCGATGCTGCGCATTGAATAGAGATCTGCGGACCGACACGTTACTTACCGCATAACTTCTGTAAAGATCATCGCCACCCGATTTCAGCGTTGTCAAATTAAACTTCTTATAGCCGCTTGAGATCCCCCAATAGCCGTTATCCCATCCGATAGAATTGAAGCCCACCATACCTTTTGTCTCCGGTGAAAACATCTGAGCAACACTCCACTTGAAATGCTTGCGCGGTATCGTTTCATTGTTGACATATACGCCATACATCGCCTTGTTGTAGTTGTTCCAACCAATGATGGGCAAAACAAACCACTGAGTACGAGTAGGGTTATCAACGCCGGTAAGTAATCCTATTTTAAGAGGTTCAGTTTTGCGCATAATACCCGCGGTCCGGATGCGATTGTCGCGTTTATAATATTCATTGATGCCATCTGCGTTATTGATAATAATTACGTCACCCTTTTGAGATGAGATGGTATTGCTAACCGCTTTACCCGGCAGACAACCCTCAAACCATGTGGTGGAAACCCTTTTGCCATCTCGCACAACATCCACAGAAAACGGAGCAGCAATATCACCCCTGTTCCTTACCTTCAACTTCATCGCTTCATTACCATCACGTCTCACCGAACTCGCAGCATAATCTACACGACCTGTAGTTTTAATCACATCATCGAAAAACCATGACAGATTCTTACCTGATGTTTTTTCAAATACTTCCTTTAAATCTTTCGGGTAGGGATGACGAAACTTCCATTGACTATAATATTCGCGCATACAGCGATCAAACAAATCTTCTCCTAAGTAGCCCATCAGATATTTGAATGCCAAAGCGGTCTTTTTATAGACCACAGCACCATAATTCATATTGGTGTAATTGTTACTTCCAAAATCAATCGGTTGATCTTTTGCACGGCGCGCGTTAAGCAGATAAGGAAGTTCTTCAGCGAGATAAGAATATGAGAAATCATTCAACCCAAGCAAGTTGTTAATCCCGTTTCCGCCTATACTGATTACTGCGCTAGCGCCATCGGGGTCAGTAGCAAGCATAGTGCGTGTTTCATAGAATGAATTCAAACCCTCATCCATCCATGCATGATCGCGCTCGTTGCTTCCCAAAATACCATAAAACCAGTTATGACCAACTTCATGAATGATGACCATTCGCAATGCTTCCTTCGTACCCACATTACCAATTACTGTGATGGTCGGATACTCCATTCCACCGCCCGCACTGATGGTACCATCCACCGCAGTGCATACATCGTATGGGTACTCCCCTACCCACAGAGAATAATAAAACAATGCATCGTGAATGGCCTTTAAGCCGTTGCCGTTTGACCATGTAGCCGCGTTCTCCGGCGTGTACATAACACAGGTTTCTACCCGCTTGCCTGAACCTGGAAGAATGCATTCTCCCTTCTCGACAATAAATTTACGATCAGCAAACCAAGCAAAATCGTGTGCTTTGTCCATTTTGTAATGGACGGTTTTCATTGCTGCATGGCTCTTAGAAATACGTTCCTCGATTATCACCTCTTGCTCCTCGCTGGTTCTCTTCGAAAGTGCATTCATTACATCGCGCTCAGATGATGACTGAACATTACCCGATGCACCGACAACATAGTTTTCTGGAAAGGAGATATACACATCAAAATTCCCAAACTCACTATAAAACTCACCTTGTGTGAGATAGGGCATTGGGTGCCATCCATCCTTATCATAAACGGCCGGCTTGGCAAACCACTGGGTTATTTGATAGCTCTTCCCGATATGCCCAAGTCGTGAAATGGTACCGCTAGGGATTTTTACCTTGAATGGCGTGAAAACTTTGCAACTGCCCCCCGGTGGAATAGACTGGGGCAATTTCAACACAGCAATATCTTCATAACCCATCCAGTAAGCGTGATTCACCGATTGTCCGTTTACACTAAAGCTGATAGAATCGATGCCACCCCTATCGGATTGCTTCGCCCAAAGCAAAAAATAATCACCATTCTGAAAACTTTGTTTGGCCAGTGCCGTCTTCGCGTTTTTGTATGCGTTGGGCCAGAGATGCACATAGATTGAATCCAACGATTTGGAACTATGGTTGATGTATTCAAAAGCAACATCACCGCGCAAAATGTGAGAGGAATCATCCAAAGTGACGTGAATAGTATAATTCACTTCTTGTTGAAAATACGATTGCGACCATGCATTTTGAAGTGTAAAGCAACCGATGAGTAAGAGAGAAAAAAAATGTCTCATATCAAATCAATTAAAATCCGAATAATTCTTGAAGTTTATTATCCAGGGCCGGGCCCCGAAGATTGGTTCCAATGACTTTGCCTTCTTTATCTAACAGCAAAGTGGCGGGAATGCTGGAGACACCGTATGCCTGTGCCGCTGCGTTTTGCCAATGTTTCAAATCGCTGACGTGGTTGGGCCAGAGCAAACCATCTTTCGCAATGGCCGCTTTCCAGGCCTCCAGTGAACTATCGAGTGACACCGAGAACACCTCGAAACCCGCCTTGTTGTATTTCTTGTATGCAGCTACAACGTTTGGATTTTCCTTCCTGCATGGGCCACACCAACTCGCCCAAAAATCGATGAGAACATACTTCCCTCTTAAGTTGCTCAACTTCCTGGTTTTGCCATCGACGCCGGCCATTTCAATCTCTGGCGCAACATCCATCTGAGGCCTGGAATTCTCCTGCTTTTGAAGCTGATTATTTCTGGTCACAAACTGTTGCTTGATCGTCTTGTACACTCCACTGTGTCCAATCATGGGCTTAACGTTTTCCAGAACTTTTGCAGGAAGTCCTGACTCTTCCGGAGTTACCTGTGAGAGTATCAGGAGTGCCGCGGGCGAATGATCATTTTGCTTCACCCAAGAAGTAATAGCTGTAGATATATCCTGTCGCAATTGCTGCATACCCTTCGCTGCACTGTCGCGTATTGCAGCAAGGTCTGAACTTGTGAAAATAGCTTTCAACGAATCCTCCCGCGATTGAAAAGAAAAAAACAGTCGGTCAATTTCCTCCAAAGACTCGCTGCCTGGTGAATTCGATACCGAAAGACTTTTCCTCCAATCATTATAATCCGCCTCAATTCGCGGCGATTCGGTGCTGTCGGTAATCAGTAATAAAGCATGTTCATCGTCCAATGTGAGACGGTAAAAATCCATAGCGAGACCCTTCGACGGAAGGATGGAAAAACTGCCATCCGGTCCGATTACTGTCGAGTCCATATCAGGATTTACATTTCCAAGATGTTGTAAACGAATGGTGCGGCCTTCAGCGCCCACAATTCTTCCTGAAATGGGTGATTGCTTGTTTGCACATGACATACAGAACATGGAAAACAAAAGGAGAAAGTGAAAAGGGACGAAGTTCATTAGAGAGTCATTTTCGAAGGTGAGTTATACTCTGCGAAAGTACAATTTTGAGATTTTCTTCTCCCTCCAAAAACTTGAGTCGAATGGGCAATGCAATTATTCTTGTTTCAGACAACACATTGAGCAGTCGCAGCTTTACCGCATCCTTTTCGGTAGTGATGATACAATTTGATCCGGCGGGGAGTTCGTCAAAATCATTCTCTGAGTAATGATGATGATCTGCGAATCGTTTATATCCCGAGATATCATAGTGCGAGCTGATAAAGGATTTGAATCCGGAATCATTTGCCACACCACAAACGCCAAACGCAACCATGGATTCCATGTTAACCACCTCCAAAGTCCTTACATCATAAGGAGATAAATACTCAAGACCCGTGAAGAACAGTGACTTACCTCGCTCAAACCCCTGTAATTCGGCTTGCATTATGAACTCCGGCGAGGGAATACTTGGACAATTCGTTACCACGAGAACATCGGCTCGTTTCGCGGCACCGGCAACATCACGCAAATAACCCAGCGGGAATAGTTGGTCACTCCAAAAGGGCCGGTCTTGGCGGGTCAAGAGTATTTTGACAGAACCATTGAGTCGTCTGTGCTGAAAAGCATCATCCAACACCACAACCTCATATCCCCTATTCTTCAGTTCATCAACTCCTGTTAGTCGATCCACGCAAACGGCCACACCGACATCAGGAAGGTTCAAACACTGCATGAGCGGCTCATCGCCTACCTCCTTAGGTTTGGAAGAAGCACTAACCTGAAGAAAACCTTTGCCCTTTCGACCATAACCGCGAGATAGCAAAGCGACTTTACTGGTTTCTACAAGATACCTGCACACCCAAGCAGAGAAGGGTGTCTTGCCGGTTCCTCCCAGACTTAGATTGCCAATAACCACGGTGGGCAGCGAACCTTCCCGTGAAGCAACAAAACCCTTGTCAAAGAGAAAATGCCTGAAACGCAATAAGCACTCCAATGGCCAAGAAAAGAACTTCAGCAAGGCAAATCTCATCCGCGACAAAAGTAACTGCGGTGATGCAGTTAATTTGTAACATGAAACTGAAGGAATTCATTCGCTCTTGGGAAGAGGAATTACCCCTGCAACTCCAGGCAAGTTATGATAATTGCGGGTTGATTGTCGGCGACCCCGATCAAGAGATTACGGGCTTTTTGACTTGCCTCGATTGCACCGAGGCCGTGGTCGAAGAAGCCGCCCGACTGAAAGTCAATGTAATCATTGCTCACCATCCGGTGGTTTTCAGTGGATTAAAGCACATCAACCAGAAGCACTGGGTTGAACGAACGGTAAGAGCTGCAATTAAGTTGGATATCGCCATATACGCTTCGCACACGAACCTTGACCATCATTATGACGGGGTGAACCGTGTGATTTGCGAGCAACTGGGTGTAAAGAACTGCACGGCACTATCACCCCAGAAAGATATTCTTTACGGAATTCGTGTATTTGTTCCGGCCGATAGCATGGAGCAAGTTCGAACGGCCATGTTTGCCGCAGGGGCGGGCAGACTGGGCAATTATGATGAATGCAGCTTCTCATTGACCGGAGAGGGCACGTTTCGTCCGCTCGAAGACGCAAATCCTACCACAGGAAAAATTGGGTTACGCGAAACTTTGCAGGAAAATCAGCTCAATCTGATTTGCACACGGTGGCAGCTTTCCCGGGTTTTGGCAGCGATGCGAACTGCACACCCATATGAAGAGATTGCCTATGAGTTGGTTCAACTGGAAAACACCGCTCACTTCTATGGGGCCGGAATGGTGGGTGAATTGGAACAAGAAACCGACAGTGCAGCATTTATGCAGATGGTGGCAAAGACAATGAGATGTGCTGTTATTCGACATACCTCGCCTCTGGGAAAGCCCATAAAAAGAGTAGCGGTTTGTGGCGGAAGCGGATATTCGCTTTTGGGGAACGCCATAAGCGCCGGGGCAGATATTTTCCTGACTGCCGACATTAAATACCATGAGTTTTTTGAGGCTGATCAACAGATTATACTGGCTGATATAGGTCATTACGAAAGCGAGCAGTTTACAATTCAGCATTTGATTGACCGGTTGAAGAAAAAATTCCCTACATTCGCGGCCCATTCGACTGGTGTTTTAACAAACCCGGTCCAGTACACCATAGTACATGGCAACAAAGAATAAGAAAGTAAACACGGTGAAAGCCAAGGCAGCCCCTAAAAAACCTGCCAAGTCAGTGGCCAAGGGTGCAGCAAAGAAAGCCCCCGCCCCAGCCAAAAAAACGGCGGCCAAGAAGGCAATTACGAAGAAGCCGATAGCCCCAAAAGCCGCCCCCAAAAAAACCGCTGCTAAAAAAGCAGCTGTGAAGAAAGCGGCTGTGAAGAAAGCGGCACCTACGAAAGCCGTCAAGGTTAAAGTGGCAGCTACGAAAAAGTCGGTTTCAAAAAAGCCCGTCGTTAAAAAGCCGTTAAAGAAAGTGGCTATTGCTAAACCCGTAGCCAAAAAGCCATTAAATAAGACGATTGCCAAGCCTGCTGCCGGTAAATCGAAGGCCGTTAAAAAGTCGGTTGCAAAACCTGCTCCCAAAGCGGCCTCCAAGCCGAACAAAGTCAGTAAGGTTACAACTACAAAGCCAACAAAGCCAACGAAGGCAACCATAACAGCGAAGGCAGTAACAAACGTCAAGACCGCTGCTAAAGCCAAGGTTGTAGAGACCAAGAATGCAAAAGCCAAGCCCGAGAGTAAATCGCTCAAAGCGGCAGCCGCTGAGAAAGACAACAAGAGTAAGGCAAATGTCACAGCGCCCTTGGCGAAAGGCAATACCGAAAAACCAGTAAACACGAAAGCCGACGGAAAAAACATCAAAACCGTTGAGCAACAATTGCAGGAAAAACAAGCCAAGACAGTTTCAGCGCCTGAAAAGAAGGGCAAGAAATCGGTTGAGCTCAATCCATACGACGGCGTGGTATTTCCTGGACTAGGGACTGTTGCGCCGATGCGTCGACGCACTCCGGTATATGTTGAAGAAGCGTCGACCAAGCCGGTAGCCAATCCGGTGTTTGTGCCAACTGGCGGCGATGTGAGAAACGTTGTAAAGTTTGCACCTGTTGCCATCATCGAAAGACCTAAAGAAAAAAACAATAAAACTGAAGAGGAAGATATGAGTTCCAAAACATCCCCAAGACTTGCATTTCAAGAGAGTGACGACAAAAAAGGAATATCTGTAGAGGCCAAACTGCGTGCGCTTTATGCGATACAGTTATTCGACAGCCGAATAGACAAGATCCATGCTATGCGTGGTGAATTGCCATTGGAAGTACAAGATCTAGAGGATGATGTGGCAGGTCTGGAAACTCGTGTTGAGAGAATGGCGGAAGATCACAAGGTGATTGCCGACGACATTACCAACCGCAAGATGGGAATCAAGAATGCCGAGGCACTCATCAAGAAATACAAAGAGCAACTGAATAATGTGAAGAACAACAGAGAATTTGACTCACTCAACAAGGAGATTGAGTTTCAAGAACTCGAGATACAGCTGCACACCAAAAAAATCAAAGAATCCGAGGGCCTCGCTACTATCAAAGCGGAGACACTCGAGGCGAACAAAACCAAATTGGAAGAGCGCAAAAACGACCTCAAAGTGAAACGCAAAGAACTGGATGATATCATCGCTTCAACTGAAAAAGAAGAAAAGTTCTTGCGCAAGAAGAGTGACGAAGCCAAGAAGAAAATCGAAGAACGTTTGCTTGCGGCCTATGAGCGCATCCGCTCGGGCTCGCCCAACGGAATGGCAGTTGTGCCTATTGAGCGCGAAGCATCAGCAGGTTCATTCATTCAACTTCCACCGCAGAAACAATTGGATGTTGCATCGCGCAGACGGGTTATTGTTGACGAGCACAGCGGACGTATTCTCGTGGATGGAGATCTCGCTCGCGAAGAGCAAGCCGCCTTCGATAAGTTGATTACCTCTGATCTCGTCTGAGGAGTAAACCAACATCCTGAGGAATCGCTGAATTTATTTTCGGTTGACTTCCGTGAAGGGATGACAAGCACTCTCTCATGAATCCATCGCATTGATTTTCCCCGAGAAAATCCTTTAAACACATGAAGCAGCACCCTGAAATTTTCACGCTGAGCAATGGAATTCGGGTTGTTCATGAATACATGCAAAGAGAGGCTGCCCATTGCGGTTTGATGATCGCTGCAGGCAGTCGGGATGAAGAAGAAAACGAACATGGCCTTGCGCATTTTCTCGAACACTGCCTTTTCAAAGGAACCTCAAAGAGAAAAACCTATCAGATTCTTTCGCGACTCGATTCTGTTGGCGGAGAATTAAATGCCTTCACTAGTAAAGAGGAAACCTGGATTCACGCCACACATCAATACAGCGACTACGAGAGAGCCATTGAACTCATTGCAGATATCGCCTTCCATTCTGTTTTCCCGAAACATGAAACGGATAAAGAAAAAGATGTCATCATTGATGAAATCAACAGCTACAAGGATAGCCCCGGCGAAATGATTTTTGAAGAATTCGATGCTGTGCTCTTTGGCAATCAGCCCATGGGCAGAAGTATTCTTGGTACTGAGAAGAGCATTGCATCCTTCACCTCACGTGATTTAAAAAACTTCCAGAAGCGAATAATGAATTCTGGACAACTCATTTTTTCTTCAGCGGGGAATATTTCAAAGGAGCGACTGCAACTGCTTTTAGAAAAATATCTGGGAAAGCAAAAACTGACATCCACTCCGGCGCAGCGCAAAAAAGTTCGCGCCCTCAAACGAAAAGATGTCATTGAAAAACGTGAAATCCACCAGGTTCACTTTGTAACCGGTCGACCTGCCTATTCATTTGACGACAACAGGCGGCCCGGACTTGCGCTACTCAACAACCTGCTTGGCGGGCCGGCAATGAACAATCGACTGAGCATGGTCATTCGGGAGAAGCATGGCATCGCGTATCACGTCGACTCCAACTATGCACCATTTTCTGATACCGGAATATTTTGCATCTATCTGGCCACCGATGTGCAACACTTTGAAAAAGCGCAGCGATTGATTCGCGGTGAACTTGAAAAACTCTGTGATCAAGCGCTTACGGCGAGGCAGTTAAACGAAATGCGCAGACAAGTCATTGGACAGATGATTCTCGCACACGACAGTGGCAGTGCCCTGATGTTTAACAATGCCAAGAGTTTGCAAGTGTTTGGTGAAATTGATTCAATTCAAGAAATCGTTACCAAGTTGAATTCGATTACCTCGAATGATCTGCACCGGATCGCTGCAGATATATTTCAGGCGAACCAATTCAGCAGTCTGACCTACGTGCCGGCGTAGCCCGAAACATTCTTCACATCAATGCAAAGTAATTTTATGTACATCATTGTTATCTGCTTCGATGTTATTCTTGACAATTCTCATCGCCTTGGCCAAAGCCAACATATCGGGTAAATTTTCTGTCACCAGCCACAGCATGGCATCGTCATCATTATCTGCCGCCCGAGCCGTTTTGGCTAACATTTCATACCCATGTCTAACCAACCAAAGTACCGCGTTTATATCGCCCTCGGCACCGGCAATCATCGCCATAAGATGCGGGTGGCCATTGGACATCAGCCATTCACGAGCTTTTTGATCATTGCGAATAGCAAAACAAAATAATCCCAGTTCCAGATACTCATTTTGCATGAGCCAATCGCGCGATGCGCCTCCGTTTAAGAGAGCGTCACTCCATAGCAGAATTACTTTTGAGGGATAATCTTTCATTCCGTTAACTTGCGGTAAAATTATCCATACCATGAAGGTTAGAACATACTTTTTCTTACTGACAATCATTCAACAATCTTTCTCATTGTCTGCTCAAATCGATTTATCTGATGACGAAGAAAAACGAATGCTTGAAATGGGCGATATACCTGAAGGTTGGCATTACAAGGGCAACATGCAAACCGGTCTAAGCGGCTCCTATTTCAGCCAGTGGGTGGCTGGAGGTATTAACTCTGCAGGGCTCAATGGTCTACTCTCATTAAACGCCAACTACATGCGTGGAAAAAATCACTGGGAGAATAATTTGACAACTGGTTATGGCATCATGAACCAAGGATTCACAACACGAGATTCATGGATAAAGAGTGATGACCGAATCGAGATAACCTCCAAGTACGGAAGACCTCTTGGAAAAAAGGGATTTATGGCTGCGCTGTTAAATTTCAACTCCCAATATTCCAAAGGATTTGAAAACAGTAGCAACGGACGACCAGATAGAAGTAAAGTCATCTCGAATTTTCTTGCTCCTGCAAGAGTATTAATTGCCTTAGGTTATGATTCAAAACCTTTTGAGGGAGTTTCGCTTTTTCTATCGCCCGCAACCTACAGAGGCATTATAGTGAATGACCCATTTTTGGCAGCACAGGGAGCTTATGGCGTAACCGCTGGCAAAATTGAATACAGTACTAATAGTGACGGAGCAATTATTGCAACAATTACCACACCCGGACAAAAAATCAGACAAGAAGCGGGGGCTTATTGCAGAATTCAAGTGAATCAAAAAATCAAAGACAAGGTTACACTTGCACTCAAAACCGAATTGTTCAGCAACTACATTGAAAAGCCAGGTAATGTAGATGTCGCAGCAGATCTCAATCTCCAATGGCAGCTCACGAAATTCATGAGCTTCAGCATGGGATTCTCATGGTTGTATGATGACAACACAACGGTAACCAAAATAAAATCTACTGAAGAAACCATCAATGGTGAAACCATAACCGTATCTAGCACCTATGCTTCGAAAGGACTTCAGACAAGGGTTATTTCATCGATAGGACTTGCCTATCAATTCTGATGAAAGTATTTGCGCAACTAAGAAACGTCGTTATCATTCTCATCGCATTGGCCTGGACGCTCTGTTGCGGCTTGATAGGCATAGTGATGATGTTATTGATTTGGGATGGCAGAAAAGTGCAGTATATCAATGCACGGTATTTATGGTCGCCACTAATTTGTTTTGTTTGCCGCATACATGTTAAAGTAAAAGGCATTGAAAACATTGACAAAACCCATGCGGCGATATATATCGCAAATCACTCATCATATTTGGACATACTCGCTGTATCGCGTGTCATGCCAAAAGGGTTGTTTTATGTGGGAAAAAAAGAGCTCGGCTGGATTCCTTTTCTAGGGCTTTACATGTGGGTGGTTGGACATTTCTTTGTAGATCGAAAAAATCATACTGCTGCGATGAACAGCATGCGAAAGGCGGCGCGAAAAATTTCAAATGGCCGAAGCATACTAGTATTTGCAGAAGGAACCCGCTCGAGTGATGGGCGAGTTGGAAAATTCAAACGCGGAGCATTCATCATCGCAAAAGAGGGAATGATTGATATAGTTCCCTTAGCCATCAAAGGGGCCAGTTCATTGTTACCCAAAAAATCCTTCATGCTACGAAGCGGAATTATTGAGATCCAATTCGGACATCGAATCACCACGGATGAAATTGCAGCATTAAGTGAGAATGAACTCGCAGATCATACGCGGCAAAAAGTAATAGCAATGATGAACCACAAATAACCATGACCCGACCTTTCACTATATCACTGCTTTTCATTATCGCATCCCTTTCTGCTTTTGCATGCCAAATCAAAGTCAAATTCACTGACTGGAAAGATGTTGCAGACATGCAAAAACGACTTACACTTCAGACACAGGGTGGTAACGAAATTGAATTGAATGGCACAGAGGGTGAATTTTCATTTGAACGACCCACTGCGCAATCAATGCTCATACTGCAGTTTGAAGGCTACCGATACAAGATTCCATTTAGAACTGACCTTTGTGACAGTCTGCAATTCATCGCCATTCAAGAGCACTTTGCAAGCGCTTCAGAAATTGTTCTCACCGGGCATCGCGATCAAACGACAGTGAGAAACATTGCCGCACCCATTGCGCTTATTACATCTAAGCAAATCAAAGCAACTGATTCGTACTCATTATTACCCGCGTTGAATACAATACCCGGCGTTTCCATGGAATCACGTGGTTTCGGCGGAAGCCATCGCTTATCCATACGCGGAAGTGCGCTGCGATCACCCTTTGCTGTGCGAAATATCAAGATGTATGTTGATGGTATTCCAATAACATCGCCCGACGGACAAACACCGTTGGAACTATTGGATACAGATGATATCGAACGACTGGAAATCATCAAAGGTCCGGCTAGCACCATATACGGCAGTGGCAACGGCGGTGTAATACTTGCACAAACCCCGCGCATCAAAGCGGGAACAACCACAGCCCAGGCATCATTTCAGGCAGGCAGCTTCGGCAGTTACAGAACCTCAACAAGTGCCACGATAGGGTTGAACAATGGCGGATTTAGAGTTTCTCATGTTTGGCAGGACGTATTGGGTTATCGCGAACAAGAGGGGAATCATAAGAACCAATTCACCATGACCTATCAGGGATATTTAAGTGAGAAGCAACGTCTTACTGCCTATCTCACTTATTTCGATGGGCTGTGGGAATTGCCCGGAGGACTTAATTCTGTGCAGCGCGACACCATGCCAACAATGGCGGTCAATTTTTCTAAACTCAATGGGGCCAAATTGCAACGCGAGCGAATTCATGGCGGCATGGGACATCGATATAAAGGGAAAAAATTTCAGGAAGAAACCGTACTCTATTACACAAGCACACAGAAAGAAAATCCATATGGCACCTCGAAAATCAACAGCGGATTCAAACAAGAATGGGCAGATGGATGGGGTGGACGAACGGATATGTGCGTATATCTTAAGCAGGACAACAACTTATTCAAAATCAAATTCGGAGGAGAATGGCAAAGTGAGAAATATAATATTATAGAAAATACCATTGATCAGAGCCAACGGGGCGATTTGAAATACACATACGATGTGGGATATACACAATCCACCATATACGGTGCGGGTGAAATCAATCTCGGTGAGATAATTACCCTTCAAGCAGGTGCAAGCAATGGCATTACCGTTCAAGATATCACTGGATTTACAGATAGCAATTTCGAATTCGATACCACCCTAACCCTTCATAGGCAATGGCTACCCCGCGCTGCTGGTTCAATACATCTCAATAACAATTGGCAGATCTATCAGAGTTACTCACAAGGCAACTCACTACCAACGATATTCGAAGTCGTTGACAATGAAAATAGCCGCTACAACTTATCACTGCGACCTGAGCAAGGCGTTAACAATGAATACGGAATACGCTACTCAAATACCGACAATGGCATTGATTTCGAACTGGGCTATTATAATTTCAGATTAAAAGACGCAATTCTTCCCTACCAAAACCCGGATAACATCACCTTATATCATAATGCAGGTGAAACATTACAGCGAGGTATTGAGTGGAGTTTCCGATATCATGTCCGTAATAAAGTAACAAAGAATTCAGCCTATAGTGACATCCAATTCTGGACTTCCGGAAGTTATTTCAATTATTCCTTCCTGCATTATGAAGTGGAGGGAGTAGACCTCAGCGGTAATACAATACCAGGTATCCCCAAAGCACAAATCAACACTGGGATACAAACCGATATTCACCACAAATCAGGCAAATCCATTACCGGATTTCAGCTAACACACTATCAATATTTATCACAAGTCTTGACGAATGACGGCACGGTTGTAACGGAACCATTTAGTCTACTTAATCTCCAGTTAAATCATGAGATTAAGATATCCTCATGTCGCCAGAGTCAGCACCAAAATATTCGGGTTTGTGCCGGAATTAACAACATACTTAATGTGGCTTACACCTCCTTTCATCAGTACAATGCTACCAATGGAAACTATTACAATCCAGTGCCATTGCGGAATTTTTACTGCGGGATTCAATACCGTTTCAACTGAAATGAGCTGATTTAATTCACTATCTTCGTTCGATCAGTAATTCTCATGATTAGCCGCGACACCATCGATAAAATTTACCAAGTAGCCATCATCGAAGATGTTGTTGGAGAATTTGTGCGCCTGAAAAAGGCAGGCAGCAGTTACAGAGGCCTATCGCCATTTGCCAACGAAAAGACACCTTCATTTTATGTGGTTCCATCCAAAGGAATCTATAAAGATTTTTCTTCAGGAAAGGGGGGGAATGTTGTCGATTTTCTGATGCAGCATGAGAAGTTCTCCTACCCCGAGGCGCTGCGCTGGCTGGCTGCCAAATACAATATCGAGATTGAGGAAGATGAGCAGTCTGCTGAAGAGCAGAAGGAGAAGAGTGAACGTGAGCAACTTTCCATCGTAACCGAATTTGCAGCACGATATTTCCATGACCAACTTCTGAATACTGAAGATGGCAAATTGATCGGCTATAGCTATTTTGAGGAACGCGGTTTTCGTCATGATACAATAGTGAAATTTCAACTGGGGTATTGCCCGGATGGCTGGGATAAAATGACCTCTGCGGCCATTGAACAACAATATAATATTGATTATTTGCTGAAGACCGGACTTACACGGCAGCGGGAAGATAAATACTACGATTTCTTCCGCGGGCGTGTGATGTTTCCGATTCACAATGTAAGTGGGAAAGTAATTGCATTTGGTGGCAGGACGCTGAAAGCGGAAAAAGACATTGCGAAATATTTCAATTCGCCGGAGAGTGAATTATATAATAAGAGCAATGTTCTCTATGGTTTGTTTCTGGCCAAAAATGCGATTGTCAAATATGACATGTGCTATTTGGCGGAAGGATATACCGATGTAATATCAATGCATCAGGCCGGAATTGAGAATGTAGTTTCCAGCTCTGGCACAAGTCTTACTGAGGGTCAGGTAAGGATGATTCGTAGGTATACACCAAATCTTACGATTATATACGACGGAGATGCAGCGGGTATAAAGGCAAGTCTCAGAGGAATTGATATGGTGCTTGCTGAGGGCATGAATGTGAGATTGGTTCTGCTGCCAGATGGTGACGACCCCGACAGTTTCGCCCGTAAACACACGGCTGATGAATTCAACCAATACGTAGCAGAACACAGCAGAAATTTTATTGAGTTCAAAACCGAGCTGCTCAAAGAAGAGGCAGGAAAAGATCCACTGAAACGAGCAGATATGATTCGGAGCATAGCCGAAAGTATTTCGAAGATACCTGACCAAATCAAGCGTCTGGTTTTCGTTCAGGAAAGCGCCCGCATTCTGGGGATGAAGGAAGATATGCTGATGCAGGAAATCAACCGGATGATGTTGCAGCGAGGTGCGAAAGTGCCAGCCGCTACGCAGCCAGTGGAAGAAATACCTGAGCATACTGCGACTGAGGATACACCAGAACTGAATGAAATTTCATTATACTATCAGGAAAGAGATGTTATTCGGTTATTGTTGAATTACGTCAATCATGCTATCATCGTTCCCGCCAAAGAATTTGGAGAAGGGGGCAATGACGAGGAGATGAAATTGGGCAATTATATCCTGCATAATCTCGAGAATGATGAGCTCAGACCTGAAGATGCTGTGCTGAACAGAATTTATTTGGAGTACCTCACGCATCTCGATGATTCGAATTACCCAGAATCTAGTTACTTCACACAACACTCTGATCTTGAAATTTCCTCTGCCGCAAGCAATCTTCTCATTGAGCGACATATACTAAGCGATTGGGAGAAACGGGAGATTTACCCAACCAAGGAAGACGATCAATTGTATGTCGCTGCCTCGGTTAGTTTATTTGAATATCGAATGAAATTTCTGACACGGGAAATAGTAAAAATTACGAACCAACTTTCGGAAAGTCCAGAAGATGAATCGCTGTTGCTCGCAAAGATTCAATTGGATCGTCAGCGATTTGCACTGTCAAATATTCGCCGGCGGGTTATTACACATTAAAAAAAGAATCCGCAGGTACTGCGGATTCTGTTTATAAACCATCTGCCTAATTCAGAGGGTTTCGTTTATTTATCAGTGAACGACTTGAAGCAGCGATATATATCGTGCTTCGCGCGTGGAATATTCCACAACATACATTCCCTCAGGTAAATCATCAACTCCATGAATGGTCGTAATGGTATTATTAACTGATCTCACGGCCGATAAGCAATTCCTTCCCGCCATGTCATATACATAAATTTCCATTTGTCCGGAGGCATAGGGGGTTTCCACAAAGAATTGGTCATCTGCCGGGTTAGGAAAAATCATACTATCGTCAATATTCATGTTTCTATATTCCGGATCATTACCGCATGACACAAATGAATATTCATCATGACTACTAATAAAGCAACCGAAGAAGTAATTGCTTGCGTATTGACTGGGTTGTGCAATTGCTGAGTCAGTGAGCACCGGTTCCTGTATGACGTTCCATGAAGTAGAATCTAGTATATAAAAATTAGAAATTTCTGAAGCTCTCGCTTGCCATATGGAGAGAATATCGGTTTCAACTGAATCTAAAAGGCAATTGTCCATGTTGTCAAGTACCTCTATAGCAGCCTGCGCTCGTCCTATGCTCAGAAAAAACTGTGCCTTATCCAACTCACGATAGAATTGATCTCTGTAGGTTTCGCTGTTGAGCATTGTGTCTGTCATTGTATTCATAATATAGATGTAATCATGAGTCAAGTATGGGTCTGCCGTCGAAGGGTCTTCATATTGAGTTAAAGCAAACTCAATATTCCGTTTCATCATCAATCGAATTCTATTGTGAAAATCTCTTCGAATTGAATCACTATAACTGCTGTCAATTCCCATGAAGAGAGTGTAAAGGCATTCATTTGACTCCTCTGTAAGACCGATAGTATCATTCAATAAACTATCTGTGCAATGCGCCCAAAGCTCATCTGCGGTGTAGTCAGTGCCCGCATAATATATCGGTGTGTTAACATCATTCTTTAAATGAAATCCACGGTTATCCGATGCTATAGATTTCACCACTTTGCGTTGACGGCATTTTGTTTCGCAAATGGGCGATGCGTCAAAGAAAATTACCTCGCATCCTCCCGCCTCATAACCGCCACAAGGCGCTCCGGCAGAAATTTCCACCGCGAAATCATTTGGATCTGGTGGACTACAAGGAATTTTCTCACCATCCAATAATACGCCTGGAGTAGAGTGCCATTTATTATAATGCGCATCGATTGTAAGACTACAATCGCCACCACAAATGTGATTGATGGTTCCCATCATGCAATGTCCCGAGTAGCCTGAAAAATCATTAAACCCCTTTTGTATTAGCAACTCATTGACATCCTCGAATTTCAAACAAGTATAACAATCATCAAACGTATTATAGCCTGCACCGAGTTGGGTAGTCATATTCACCGAACCGTAATTGGCTTCTACACCATGCACCGATTGAAATTGGTTGCATCGCAGTGAGAGCAAACCGCCGGATTTCTTTATGGCATAGGTTTCGCAATCAATGAAACTACTACCATCAATTATGAGCTCTGTAAGACTCATATCCCGGATGAAATTTTCCTCGCATGAATGGAAGCTAGAGTTCATCACCAAAGAGGTATAGGTCAGCTCATCACTTCGAATATAAGAGTCGAAAAAATCGCTTTCACTGATGGAATAACTACCTTCATAGCTACGAATTTCACTTCTTTCCAATTCGCAAGACTTCGCAATCAATCGTGTTGCGCTCGGGCGAATTATAATGTCATCGATGTTACATTCTGTAAATCGGATAGTATTATCACTGAATACCAATGAGGGTTTATCGGCGCAATCGATAGATGAATGAATTCTCACCGACTCTGCATTCCAACGCGCCGACGTCTGCAGCGTACTACCCTCCTCCATCATGATACTGCAGTTGAGCAAGTTGAAATTACCGTAAGAAGGTGACACAACAACCAGGTGTTTTCCTTCCTCAATCAAGAGAACTTCTTGCTCTGTGGATGATCCTGTAATTTTGAAAGTAGAACCCATTTCCAATTCAATTGATGCATTTTGACTGCTTCTGACTATTATATTAGAATTGCTTCCCACCACATTTAAATCACAAGTTTGATTCGAAGCGATGTGCATGGATCCATCATCCAATATGAGCTTGGCAGAATTGCCTTGTAGGGTAATGCTGCCTCCATTATATTCAATACTTCCTCCCTCCAATATTTCAATGGTCGCATTATATAACAGCAGTGATGAACCTGGCTCAAGCACCAACTTACCTCCATTATGGATTTTCAGATTGCTTCCGCTGTATACCGTCAGTGACCCTCCGCTAGAAATTCTCACGACACCATTCTTCCTAATGTTTAGCGTGGCTGAATGCGGGTATGTAGGGTCGCCGATCTCCAATTTACCGCCATTCAAGATTTGTGTGCTCGCTGCAGAACATCCTGAAGCAGTGGAAATTTCGAAATGTGAATTATCCGCTGGATAGGACTCACCTGCATTACCGTATCGCAAGGGCAGATGTTGATTGATACAAATACGACCATTTCCGGAAACGTTGACCGCGGCAAGCTCATGATATCCTGCCTTTCCATAATTAAAGGTCTGTCCAATGAGGTTGTCAGGGATCAAAGGATCACCAATGGCATTCTCTCCACCCGTTATTTCATCCAACAAAAAGCGCATATTCTCCCATGATAAATGTGTATGTGGCTGATTGTAAGAGAGCGGACCGATGAATGCATCGAACGGACATAACTCCGGATTTTGCTCGAGCAAATTATTCAGATCATCATATAAGCCTACCCCAGTTACACCCAAAGCGCTGGCGGTGGGTATAAAGCAATGGAATAGGTTTCCATTATCATCAGCAATATTTGGGCACCCACCATCATTGAGAGATCCATCCGCATTAATGCCGGCAATGATTTCAACCAAAGAATTAGAATATCCACCTGGGGCGTAATCGAAATTGGGGAGTGATGCTGGTGATGAATATGTAGTAATTTGTTGATCCGGAAAACAGAGCACGCCAGCAGCGCCTCCCAAAAGCCCACCCAATAGTCCGCCGAAAAGGCCGCCAACCGCGGCGCCAGTAAAACCATTTTCAATACTTAATTCTGATAGGATTACTTGTGCAGTTACGTTGGAGTTTGCAGAAGATTGGTTGCCGTTGGCATCATTGTACCAAGGATCACCACATGATGGTGTCATGAAAAATCGTGCTTCAGGACCAGGTGCGCATGCAAGTGCATCACAATTGTATGAAAGCAAATGATCGTAATGCGAGTTGGTATTTCCGTCCTGATCTTTTTGATAGGAACCTGTGAGACTGCCGTTGGTGACCGCAACTTTTCTACAATCAGAAGGATAGCCCAAATTGGAATACCAGTCTTGGAAATCATCTGTTCCGCCCGGGGTATATCCTGCACTTTGGAAATGTTGCAATAACAACATTTGTTTTGCAGCGGGACTGAGCAGCTTGTTATTGATGGCGTAAGAAGCCAAAGGTTCATCGGATAAGACGTCCAAAACTTGCTGCAATGCTATAGGAACATAAGCGCCTGAGTTAGGAGAATCAAATGATATCCAAAGACGGCAACAATGCTCCTGACCTAATTCCTCCATGCGTTTCAATGCATATCGGCATACTTGTCCGCCCATACTTGCTCCTGCTATGATGTTGGGGTGATCACCCGTTTTGAAAGAGTTAATGAGGTGTATCAACTCGATGAGCAATGAAGCATTATCATTCATGGAACGCGCACCATCAGTGAAATCAACAAGAATTACATCATATCCTCTTACGCGCAAACTGTCGAGAAATTTGGGCATCAGTGAAATCATGCTGTAGGGATAGTCGAGCGCCTCATATCCGCTGGTAAATTGACACCATCCGAAATCACCATTTTGCATTGCACTTTGGAGCGGTGTAAAATCTATGCCTTCAACAAAAATGAAGGGCTTATCAAAATCTCCAGCCGGCAGATAGTATGCATTGCCACTCACCTGGATGCCATCGGGCGCACAACTGATACCAAACGGATATGAACCGGTATTACTGGATGACCACGGCGGTGTAACAGGCATGGGATAGGAAGAGCTGCAACCACCGCTCTTCAGGATACTCCCCGTGATTTTTGAGCCCTGCTCGTCGTCGGTAATACGGAAAAGCAAGGTGTGATGAGAGTTGTCTGAATATTGAATTTCATTCACAGCGTTAGGGATCAATGGTCTCCAACCTTGACCATCACCGGCATCCCATTCTATGGTCATCGGACCGCTATCCGCATCGGTGAACAGCAAATCGGCATCCAATATGAATTTTACTGTCTGCTCTGGCCAATAATCTTGTGATAAATGCGCCACCATAAAGGTTCCGGTTTCGTATATGTCTGCTCCCGGTGTCATGTGAAAGACGCTATCAGCAAAAGTCAGATCGCCATTGACCCATGCATCAGGTCGAATAAAGTTGTAGTGAAAGTGGGCCAACGTTATTGAAACAATTCCTTGCGATGAATGCCGCAATTCCGTCTGTCGTATCTGATCCCATGGTGGTACGATGGAGGTTGAGGTAAAGGCCGTCTGATGCATCAAGTGCAACCAGTGCGCTGATTCCTGATGGTTGAGGATTTTCAGCGTGTCGGGGTTAGGCGGCATGGTAGCGCGTGGCGCAAGATTCAATAGATGCCCAGTTTCGCAAGTGCTGAAATCCAGTTGACCAAAGGGTCCGGAAGTTTGGGCAAAAGCCCTCACAGTGGTGCATAGCAAGAGCACCACGAGTAGTTTTTTACTCATGTCAAAAAGGGTTTTTAAGGATTAGTAGGTAAGGAAAACGTCAGTCGTATCCAGCCCTGCAGGTGCCGGAATACTTAAGCTGAACCAATCAGATACTCCGCCTCCATGGTAGGTGAAGCGATAACTGATATTGTATGGCACGTTGCCCGTGCATTTAATGAGCGCTTGATCCTGAAGAGTAATGACCCCGCTGCCACCAAATGTTTGTAGACTCGATACACTGGAATCCAGTGGCGCAGAGTCTGAAATATTGAATCGCAACCAGGCATTCGGAATGAGGGTGACAAAGACCATTCCCCCTTCTTGCTTATAGTTCGCCAAGCTGAATTGCGCTGATGGAAAGTCGTAATAATTGGGATCTCCCGAGGCTACTACATGGGTGGCTGTTGTATTGCCGGGAATGGAAAATTTTCCCTGAGCATCCGTGACCATCGTTTGAACAATAGAATTATTTCCCTGCCCATCCATTGAGATCAGGGATACATTGACATATTGCGCAGGAAGAGAAGAGTTCGACTGCTTCACAATGCCGCCATCATATTCAACCTCGCTACCAAAGAGACCGTCCTTCTTGCAAGACCAGGTTAGCGTGATGATTGCCATCGAAATAATGATTCGGTTTGTTTTCATGGTTGTTGTTTTTGGTTGAACAAAACTCCGCCGACCTTTCCACCACAGTTCGTCATTCTGGAATACAGCGCTCTGTCATTAACCTAAAACTGAGTGTTTGCAGTCATTTCAGCGATGCATAAACCGGAATAAACTTTCTGTCTGCAATGTGAAAATACCTTCTCACAAGTATATTTGCTCCCCTTAAAAATTATTTAGAGGAGTTCTAAATAGTTTGAAATGAAATGAACGTGCAATGATTACAATGGTTATTAATACACTATGATCAAGGTTTCCGACAGCGCTAAAAATCAGGTCGAGCACTTGCTTACGGCAGAAAATCATCCAGACGGCTCATTCGTTCGAGTGGGGGTGGAAGGTGGTGGATGTAGCGGCCTTATGTATCAACTGAAATTTGACAACACGCTCAAAGAGGGTGATCAAATCTTCGAAGACAACGGAGTGAAAGTAGTGGTAGATAGAAAAAGTTTTCTCTACCTAGTAGGTACTGAGCTCGAATATACCGGAGGCCTTAATGGCAAAGGATTTGTTTTTAAAAACCCGAATGCCAGTCGCACCTGTGGCTGTGGTGAATCATTTTCTATCTGACCATGGCATACGAAGGAGACGAACTACTTGACCAGGTCACATCGAAAGATTATGCGTATGGGTTCACCACGCAGATCGAAACAGACATGGCGCCGCCCGGGCTCAACGAAGACATTATTCGCTTGATCTCCAAGAAGAAAGATGAACCTGAATGGCTGCTGCAATGGCGTCTCGAAGCATTTCAGATATGGAAGCAAATGTCAGAACCTGAATGGGCACACGTGCATTACGAAAAACCCAATTTTCAAGCCATTTCATATTACGCCGCACCTAAGAAAAAGCCCACTCTGAATTCGTTGGACGAGTTGGATCCGGAGTTGCGAAAGACCATGGATAAACTCGGCATTTCTATAGAAGAGCAAAAACGTCTCAACGGTGTAGCCGTTGACTTTGTAATGGATTCCGTTTCAGTTGCTACTTCCTTCAAAGAAAAACTTGCCGAGCTCGGAATCATCTTCTGCTCAATCAGCGAGGCAATCAGAGAGCATGGCGAACTCGTGAAGAAATACATCGGCACTGTGGTGCCCAGAAGCGATAATTTCTACGCTGCACTCAACTCCGCAGTTTTCACCGATGGATCGTTTTGTTATATCCCAAAAGGAGTGAGGTGCCCAATGGAACTCTCTACCTATTTCCGCATCAATCAGGGCGGAACAGGTCAGTTCGAGAGAACCTTGCTCATTGCAGATGAAGCCAGCTATGTAAGTTACCTGGAGGGATGCACAGCACCTCAGCGCGACGAAAACCAACTGCACGCTGCGGTGGTAGAATTGATTGCGATGTCGGATGCAGAAATCAAATATTCAACGGTGCAGAATTGGTACCCCGGCGATAAAGAAGGCAAAGGCGGCGTTTTCAATTTTGTGACGAAGCGTGGACTTTGTGAAGGAAGCCGTAGCAAAATCAGCTGGACACAAGTAGAGACCGGTAGTGCAGTCACATGGAAATATCCCTCGTGTATTCTCAAAGGTGATTACAGCATCGGCGAATTTTATTCTGTTGCCGTGACCAACCATTATCAACAGGCCGATACAGGAACGAAAATGGTGCATCTTGGAAGGAATACAAAAAGCACAATTGTATCTAAAGGTATCAGTGCAGGCAGAAGTCAGAATAGTTATCGCGGACTTGTACAGATGGCGCCCGGAGCGCAGAATGCGCGAAATTTCTCGCGTTGTGATTCATTGTTGATGGGCAGCGAATGCGGTGCTCATACTTTCCCATACATAGAAGTGAAAAATAATTCAGCGCGTGTTGAGCATGAGGCCACGACTTCGAAGATCGGTGAAGATCAGATTTTCTATTGTCGACAGCGCGGATTGGATGAAGAAAAAGCAGTGTCACTTATTGTGAATGGATACGCAAAAGAAGTGTTGAATCAGTTGCCCATGGAATTCGCTGTTGAGGCGCAGAAGCTCCTAGAGATTTCCCTGGAAGGTAGCGTTGGATAAGCAATTAAACGAGAAAACATCATGCTGAATATATCGAATCTGCAGGCACGTATAGGAGATAATGAAATTCTTCGCGGACTTTCACTGGAAGTTCGACCGGGCGAAGTGCACGCCATTATGGGGCCCAACGGAAGTGGAAAAAGCACACTCGCTTCTGCACTTGCCGGAAGAGAAGACATTGAGATCACCGGTGGTTCGGTGTTGTTCAATCAACAAGAGTTATTGGAAATGCCCACTGAAGAACGATCACGCAACGGACTCTTCCTGGCCTTTCAATATCCAGTTGAAATACCTGGGGTATCCAATATGAATTTCCTCAAAGCTGCCGTGGCAGAGCATCGCGCGCATCGCGGATTGCCAGCACTCAACGCAAAGGAATTTTTACAGCTGGTGAAAGAAAAATCGTCTCTCGTAGAACTTGATGGCAAACTCGCCAATCGTGCGCTGAACGAGGGATTTAGCGGTGGTGAAAAGAAACGCAATGAGATTTTTCAGATGGCAATGCTTGATCCAACATTGGCAATACTAGACGAGACCGACAGCGGACTCGATATTGATGCACTGCGCATTGTGGCATCGGGAGTAAATGCATTACGATCGCCAGAAAAATCTTTTGTGGTCATAACGCACTATCAGCGTCTCCTGGATTATATCGTGCCCGATTTCGTCCATGTATTGTTCCAGGGACGAATCGTAAAAAGTGGAACAAAAGAATTGGCGCTGGAACTGGAAGAGCGCGGTTATGACTGGATTCGGGAGGAAGCGGAGGTGAAGTCATGAGTGGCGAAGTGAAGATGATGCCCGCCATTCTCTCGCTACTGCCGGAGAAAAAAGATCATCCGTGCTGGGAAGCTCTCACATCTATTGCGCCGCCTTCATCCAAACAGGAACTCTGGAAATATACCCGCACCGGACGCATCCTTCAGCAAGCGTGGAAACTAAGTAAAAACAATGAGAAGGAACTTCCTACTGCTTTCGATGTTGAGACAAGAAGAATTGTTATCATCAATGGTCAATATCATCCTGAAAGTACACGATTACCTGAAGGAATAACCCTTTCAGTAGCGCATGAACACTTTCACCCGCATACGCCAGAACATTTTTTCGAAGCGCTGTCATTCGTGCATTGTACCTGTTTGCTTGATATCCACGTTGCACATCACGCTGATGTACATGACATCATTCACATCGAATATCATCATACTGAGGAGGACGTTTTTTCTGCTCCGGTAGTACGAATTCATGCGGGTAATCACAGCCGTGTAAAATTTGCAGAACACTTTCTCGAGACCTCGTCAGCATGTCTTCATATCCGCAATCTTATTGTTAGAGCCGACGCTTCCTCCCATCTGCAAATAGATAAAATACAATGTGGCGGCACAAAGGCTTTCGTGATCAATGAAGATAGGATTGAAGTAAAGGATGCAGCAGATTTCCGTATCAATACCTTGACAGTATCGGGACAATGGACGCGCAACATGCTCCATATTTCCTTGATGGGTTCGGGTGCGGTGGCTCATCTCAACGGGTTTTATGCTCCCTGTGATAGCGAGTTCATTGATAACCATACTTGTGTTTATCATGCAGTGCCGAATTGTGAGAGTCATGAATTATACAAAGGGCTTTTGAGCGACACCTCTACCGGAGTATTCAACGGTCGTATCCATGTAGAAAAGGACGCGCAGAAAACCAATGCCTATCAGAGTAACGCTAATTTGCTCTCCGGGTTAGAAGCAAAAATGTACACCAAGCCCGAGCTTGAAATTTATGCTGATGATGTCAAGTGCAGTCATGGCAGCACCACAGGTCAAATTGATGAAGAAGCTCTCTTCTATCTGAAGGCGCGGGGCCTTTCTCATGAACGTGCTTCACAATTGCTCTCAGAAGCGTTCTTTGCCGAGATCCTTGCTGGTACTGCCCAACCCGTTGCTGATCATGTGATGAAGTTACTTGCCAAACGTAGAATAGTTCATCCTGACTGATATGGATGCGAGAATTTTCCGCGGCCATTTCCCCATCCTTGAAGAGACGGTCAAAGGCAAGCCACTCGTGTATTTTGATAATGCCGCGACAACGCAGAAACCTCAATCTGTTATACATAGACTTACGCAGTACTACACGCATGAAAATGCAAACATTCACCGTGGCGCCCATCATCTCGCGCACCTTGCTACCGAGGCATATGAGAATGTGCGCACATCGTTGAAAGAATTCATCGGAGCCAAGAGGAGAGAGGAAATAGTATTTACTTACGGTACAACAGACGGTATTAATCTCGTCGCAAACACCTGGGGAAGAGATCAGATACGGCAGGGCCACGAAATCTTGATATGCGAAGGCGATCATCACAGCAACATTGTTCCTTGGCAAATGCTCGCACAAGAATGCGGCGCAGTGCTACATGTATTGCCTATCACAGATTCTGGTGAATGGGATCTTAGTAAAATGGATCAACTGATTTCATCACGCACAAAGCTGGTCGCCGTGAATCATGTATCGAATGTTACCGGCACCATTCATCCCGTTCATTCGCTGATTGAAAAAGCGCATAGTCGTGGTGCTCTGGTTTTGCTAGATGGTGCGCAGGCGGTATCTCATATGAAGGTGGATGTGAGTGCATTAGATGTAGATTTCTATTGCTTCAGTGGGCACAAAATGTACGGACCAACCGGTGTAGGTGTGCTTTATGGCAAGTACGAACACCTCGCAAACATGCGTCCGTGGCGAGGTGGTGGAGAAATGATTACCACTGTGAGCATGGAGCGGAGTGAATATCAAATGCCGCCCTATCGTTTTGAGGCAGGCACTCCTCATATTGCTGGAGTAATTGCCTTGGGCGAAGCGGTTGAGTTCATTCGGCAAACGGGATTTGACTTTTTACAGAACGCAGAAAAGAAATTACTCGCTCATCTAACCCATAGATTGAATGAGATAAAGGGAATTCGTATCTACGGTACAGCAATAGAAAAAACGTCGGTAGTGGCATTCAACATAGCTGGATTGCATCATGGCGATATCGGCACATTGCTCGATGAACAAGGCGTTGCAGTGCGTGCCGGACAACATTGTACAGAGCCCTTATGGAAGCGATATGGTGTTACCGGCTCGGTGCGTGTATCGCTTGCGGCCTATAATACTGTGGAAGAAATAGATATTTTCATACACGCATTACAGCGCACAATCAATATGCTTTCATGAATATCGAAGAACATCAGCAAGCATTGATATCTGAGTTTTCCATGATGGAAGAGTGGATGGAAAAATATGAGTACATCATTGAGATGGGCAAAGAGATGACACCGCTTCCAGAATCAGAGAAAAGTGATGAGCTTCTGATACGGGGCTGTCAGTCGCGCGTTTGGCTCAAATCAAGTATTTCAGAAGATGGTCTGTTGCATTTTCAGGGGGATAGTGACGCGGTGATTACGAAAGGATTGGTGGCGCTGATGATCCGAGTATACGATGGTCAGCGCGCCGATGACATATTGAAAAACGAACCTCATTTCATCCGGGATATTGGTTTACAGCAGCATCTCTCACCAACACGCAGCAATGGTTTAGCGAGTATGATTGCGAGAATCAGAGACTACGCGGTGATGCACAGGGTGCGGTAATATTTGTAGTGGTCTGGTAAAACTGGACAAGTTGAACAAAATCAACGAAACCATAAATTACCCCTCTTATGAAACTCTAACCTAGAATGTTTACCAATACTGCGAGGTAAAATTCTAATTAAGAAGAACTGCATTTCATTAAGATTCCGCGGTGAGGACGGATTGCCCAATAACTCCTGAATCGCTTGCCTGACGTGCATTTCCGAAGACCCACTGCTAACGCGTTTATTATACGTAAATGCGGTGTTTTTCTTTAGAACAAAGGTAATATAATTGGGTAATTCGAACCTAATTTTTTTGAGTTTATTTTTACTTTATCACCTCTCCATCGAGAAGGAAAGAGATAGAGACCAGGGAACAGTGTTGATCCTATCCTGAAGCAATTTGATTTCCTTCATGAGTTCATCAAATGTGGGCGAATCTGTCTTGTAAATCATCTGTTCACGCATCACCGCGTAGTCTTCCCTCCACGCATCAATCATGCTACTTGGCGGAATAGGATTAATAGTGGTCGGATGATGTAGATTGTAGTCTACGCCTCCAACTCGAGTAAACTTATACCTATGTCTTACAATTGTTTCGTAAAGATTAGAGTCAGCTAAAGCCTTATCAGCAAAATTGGTTCTAGAAAGCATAACCAAATCATAGAGGTGTCTGCTTAATCGATTCACCCGAATCTTCTCGTTTGGTCTTTGAAATTCCTCATGGAGTAAGAACACCTTTTCCAAAAAAGTTCGCTCAGGATTCACTGTAGGAACTTGAATCAATGGCGAAGCAAAGTCTCTACCTGCGTATATCTCATCGATGAAAGAACCGAATTTCTGCATACTGAAGGGCTCGCGCAAAGAGCGACATCCAATTTCAATCTGAACTCTCGGCAATATGTATTCTGAGTCTTCACCAATTACGCTGGGGTAGTAAATTTCCAAAACAGTTGGATCCTGATCTCCATTATCACTGTTTTCCACCTTGAACTGCAGCCCCGTATAACCTCTTCGGTTGAACTCTTCTTTCAATTGGCTATAAAAGGCACCCATGGTATAGGCGCCAGCCTCCTTCCTTAATCGATTAATCTGGTGACGTGAAATATCGCCATCATAACCGGCAAAGAACTCTTTATTAATGGCCAAGTCAACATCTTCCGAGAAACGATCGATGAGCTTCCAAGCCTTACTAAGCGAAGTGCCTCCTTTAAAAACAAGATGATTTGAAGCCTCCATTTGAAAAATGATTTCAAGACTTCGGCAAACCCACCAATCTTTTTCAACTGCAACAGGACGAATACCCAACTTCTCGGCAACAGCATTGAATACCTCAATTTTCTCTTCCCTGCAAAGGTTATGAAATTTATTTGCCATCATTTTCTACCGCTTTCTTCATGATTTTCTGAATCCATACCGGGGCAAGAGCTATGTCGTGCAGTAAATACTGTCTATTCTCTTTTTTAAGCACTTCAACAATTTTCACTTCTTCCTCTTTGGTTACTTGGCCATTACCTATTTCCTTGAGAGCTTGAATAACCAAACGGCTCTTACTTCCCTTGGCCATTAGATTTTTGGGGGTGGTTTTCTTAAACCGCACAGATCTGCGCCCGAGTTTAATCTCCCTCGGTGAACCATCCGTGAGGTATACTAAATTCATTGGTACTTGAGTGCTCAAGCCTAGCGTATTGAGAGCGTAGATTCCAGTTGGCACAATACGTATATGATCTCGCTTGGCGATAGCCTCAGCCACATCTTCAGCAGTTGGGATAATTTTGCCAACGAGTCTACTTTCTTTCGGTCGAACATAGATGCCTTGTGCAACACGTTCAATTTCACCGGCCTGTTCAAGACGGTAAAGAGATATGCGCACAGCCTCCGAAGAACCAAGGTCATTGAAATCGGAGGGGAATAACAACTCCCCTCTTTCAATTGACTCTATTCTAGATAATATGTCCTTTTCGATACTCATGAAAATAGCTTCTGTAACAAAAATAGTAATTATTTGTTACAAAACAACTCCATTCACAACTATAAGTATTGACAATTTTGAATTTTAAGGATTGTCGTAGCGGATGGTAAGAGGAAAATGCGTACCTCCTACTGTTACCGGGTTAAGGGATGAAGCTACAACGTCTTTAGTAGGTTTACAGATTTACAATAAACTCCATAAACTTATTATAAAACTTACATCGCGAAAGATTAATGCGCTTTAAATCAATGCATTAACCATTAATTCACTCTATTAGACTTAGCTAAAATCTACCTGGTTTTAATCTCCGCACTTTCAGTTCAATTTGCCTTTATACCAAATCAACCATGTCACAGATATTCGAATATTTGTGACAATCATTTAGTTATGTGTACGCTTTTGGCAACGGCCATGAAGAAGGTCGCAGCTTCGATTCTTGACACAAGAAACATGGACTGTCATAGCCTGAAATAGCCTATGCCGCTCTATATGCCAATCCACTTCTGCGCTTGACTATCCAAAAATCTCTTTTTTCCAAGCCATTGTCATGAATACCAGAAACATCACTATTACCAAAAGCATCATCGGTTCCCGCTACACCCGCTAGAAGGTAGCCACCTCCCTGAGCAAGCTGAACATCATAACCGGCCTCGTAATGAATTCCTCCCAAACATCTGCTCCACTGAATGCTCCCGGTTGCATTCGTTTTTACAACCCACATATCCTCATAACCCAACCCGGAATGAATACCACTAACATCCCCATTACTTGACTCAGCGGTACCAATCACTATGAATCCGCCGTCCGTTGTTTGCCTGACGGCGGATGCATACTCGTCGTTCGTTCCCCCGTAGCACTTCGACCAAATCAAGTTGCCTTCCGCATTAAGTTTAATCAACCACATATCAGAATGACAACTGGGTGGGCACATATCAGCATAAGAATGGTTCCCAACGACGTCACCATCTATGGAGTGAGCTTTTCCCGCGACTATATATCCACCATCTGAAGTTTCGCTGACAGAAGCACCCTCCTCGTAGCTTGTGCCTCCAAAACATCTCTGCCACTGAATCTCACCTGCAGCATCCATTTTGACAACCCATATATCAGTATAATATTGAGTATGATTTCCGGACACATCTCCGTCGATTGACCCTGTCGTGCCTGTCACGACATAACCTTCATCGGTAGTCTGATCAATAGAGGAAGCAACATCACTATCACTACCGCCAAAGCACTTCTGCCACTCGATGTAACCGTTACTATCAAGTTTAACCACCCAGAAATCAGAACTACCATTATTACCTGATACATCCCCGTTTGTCGAGCTTGTTTGACCTGCTACCACATATCCTCCATCTAAAGTTTGAATAATTGAATTGGCTTGCTCTTCACTGGTTCCACCCAAGCATCTCTGCCATTGGATAGACCCTGCATTATCGAGTTTAACGACCCACATATCAATTGATCCATGAAAACCAAATACGTCACCATCATACGAGCTTGTTTGACCTGCTACTACATATCCTCCATCTAAAGTTTGAATAATTGAATTGGCTTGCTCATAATAACCGGTTCCACCCAAGCATCTCTGCCATTCGATAAAACCTAAGGCATTGACTTTAACCACCCAAATATCCCAGGTATTATCTCCCGATAAGTATTCATGATTACCGCTCACATCGCCATTATCGGAAATAGTTTTACCCGCCGCAATATATCCTCCGTCCAAGGTTGGTTGGATTGAATAGGCATAGTCTTCATCAAATCCTCCCAAGCATTGTTGCCAAATAATGAAGGGCTGCGCATCAGCACATAAAGTCACTAGTAAAATTAAAAGCGTCAATGTTGTTTTCATTGTGTTTATGAATTTACGAAGTTCTGGGTTGTACGAGTAATTACTCTAAACTGAGATGGTCGGGTTAAGTTGGAAAAAATCTCATTTCAAATATAATTGTTAATGTTATATGAATGAGGGGGTTCGGGGGAGACTTAAATCTTAAGTGAATTGTTCATTTCAATGCGGCTTTCTTATAAACCACTGCTGGTATGACCTTGCCGATGGACGAGTGTGATCTTCGTTGATTGCAATAGTTAATAAAGTTTTCACATTATCGGTATAACTCTTGGCCATCTCTGCTGGGGTTGAGATACAATCGGTCATGTGAGCCCATCTAGAGAAAACGAGGAAATGGTTGAGTGCGATTTCATTCTATGCAATTGGTTGGTGTCAAAGTGATAGTTTTCCTCTCAAGTGCCATCGCAAATGTTATTCTTGAGAAAAACAGGCATTGCATAAAGTGCAGTGCTCGCTTTGAAATGGGCGCTAAAACAGCGGCCGGTGAATGACAAATTGGCGCATGATTTCTCATCGGATAAAGACCGTTTGAGCATGCCCGGCATTTGTTGCGTGCTCAAATCCGCGCACCAAAGGAGTACAAACAATCAACATTCAAGACCAAAGTTGCATAGTGATCTGCCACAGTTCGAGTCAGAACCGCTCACTTTAGATGCGCCCGCCTCCAAAATTGACTAGCTCACCTACCCAGCCTTCTTCGCTGCAAACATCCCATCGAGGCGTAGCTCGAGCTTGTCCATGTCCTCGCCTACTTTCTTGTCGACGATCTTGGCATAGTGCTGCGTGGTGGCGATGCGCCGGTGGCCGAGCATTTTGGAGACGCTTTCAATCGGTACTCCGTTGCTGAGGGTGACGGTGGTGGCAAACGTGTGGCGGGCGATGTGGAAGCTGAGATCCTTCGCGATGTTGCAATGCGCTGCTATCTTCTTGAGGGCATCGTTGAGGTTTTGGTTGCTGGTAACTGGAAGTACGGACGTCTCCGGATGAGCCGCGGATATGTCGGGATGCAGACTCTTGATGATTTCAAGCGGCAAATGCATCAACGGCACGTTGCTGTTTATGCCCGACTTCTGCCGCTTGGTGCGTATCCAGTAACGGTCGCCTTCGCGAACGATGTTATGCATGCGCAGGTTCTTCAAATCGATGTAGGCAAGCCCGGTGAAACAGGCAAAGACAAACACCGAGCGCGCCGACTCAAGATAGCGTGTGGGTAATGGCGTAACCATGACGCGCTGCAATTCTTCTTCGTTGAGGATTTCGCGATCGACCGTGTGGATGCTGATCTTGAAGCCCATGAAGGGATCGCTCGCTGTGATATTGCGCGCCTTGGCTACCCGAAACATGGTCTTCAAGGTTTGGATGTACTTCATCGTAGTGTTGTGTCCGCACCCGCCCTTGGTGCGCATATACACTTCAAAGTCTTCCAAGAAGACAAGGCTAAGCTGATCGAAGCAGATGTCGTTGCGCTTATGGTGTTGCTGCAGGAAATTGAGCAGGTGCGTGCGGCAACGCGAATACTTCTGAATCGTTGCCTCCGTATTGCCCTGGCCCTTGAGCACCGTCTTTCGCTTGATGACCATGTCGAACACTTCCAGGAAGGTTGGGTCGCTGTTATTGCTCATCGAGTTTTTGCGCGTGAGGCGGTCTTTAATATGCATCACACACGGGGTGCGCCCGCGAAGCATCATGTCTTGCTGCAAGTTCAAGGCATTGCGCTGCATCTGCCCCATGAGCAAGTTGAGCTTCTCATAAGCCGGATGGTGGGGTTGCACGTGGCATTTCTTCTCATCCCAATCGGCTGTTTTGATATCGACCTTCAGAGAGATTGTAGTGGTGCGATGATCGTGTGTCATGCGAAAAAAAACGGTTGACACGTCGGTGTGGTTGCTCTTCGTTTTAATGACGAAGGACGTTTTGATAGGAGTTGTTACCATGGTAAAATTTTGATTTTCAAAGCTAAAAACATTGAAAAACAAACACTTACGCAACAACACGCAGCCAAGCGCAACCTTGCGAAATGGGCCTTTTCGCTGAAAACCCAGTAAAATCAAGGGTTTTTCGTACGTCAGTTTTACGAAAAAAACCGTGTGTTTTTGTGCGTTTTTTGACGCTTTTTTGCGGTTTTCTCCGAAAACGAAAAAGGCCCGAAAACTCAGTGTTTACGGGCCTTTTCGGTGTTTTGCGCAGACCTGCTAATTCGACCTGGCGGAGAGGGCGGGATTCGAACCCGCGATA
>CAZKRL010000024.1:0-44409 GCA_964555295.1 uncultured Comamonadaceae bacterium
CTGGGGGTATGATTGTGGCGATATCGTAGGGGCTCCGGCTAACGATCCATACGGATCATGCGCTGGAATTCTACCTCCCGAAAATGGGTGCAGCCCATTATTTGTTGGATGTACTGATATAGCAGCATGTAACTACAGCAATGACGCTATTCAAGAGGATGGCAGTTGTGTTTATCCTGGCTGTAATAACGTTCAGGCATTAAATTATAATCCTACTGCAGGATGCAATGACGGATCTTGCATATTCAACGTTCCAGGATGTAACATATCATCTGCTTGTAATTTCAATCTGAACGCCACAACCAATGATGGTTCTTGTCTATTCATCGGTGCAGTTTGTAACGATAATATCAGCGCCACGGTTAACGATGTAATTACATCGGATTGCATTTGTGCTGGTGTAATCGTTGGAGATTCAATTTTTGGCTGTACCAATCCTCAGGCGTGTAATTATAATCCCATCGCGAATTTCAATGATGGTTCTTGTGGCCCTGTTTTAGGCTCAGCATGTAATGACAACAATGTGTCAACCATTAATGATGTAATTGTTGAGGGTTGTATTTGTCTCGGCTCTCCCGTGGGTGATATTGAAGGCTGCACCAATCCGCTAGCTTGTAATTATGATGAGTTGGCTACTGTTGACAATGGATCCTGCTTGATAGTAGGTTCTCAGTGTAATGACAATGTCGCATCTACCATCAATGATATAATAAATTTGGATTGTATATGCGCAGGTGTTATTGTTGGTGATACGATTTTTGGTTGTACAAGCCCCTCAGCTTGTAACTATAATCCAATGGCCAACTATAACGATGGCTCATGTGGACCAGAAATTGGATCAGCGTGTAATGATAACAACGCATCAACAATCAATGATGTGATAACAGCAGGTTGTATTTGTCTGGGTTCGCCCGTTGGTGATATTGAAGGTTGCACCAATCCTCTTGCATGTAACTATGATGTAACGGCCACGGTGGATGATGGGTCGTGTTTGATTATTGGTATGCCTTGCGATGACAATGTGGCTTCAACAACGAATGACATGATAAATTCGGATTGTGTTTGTTCGGGCATAATCATCGGTGACACGATATTCGGTTGCACTAATCCATTCGCTTGTAATTATAACCCACTGGCGAATTACAACGATGGTTCATGTGGCCCTGAGATAGGTTCCGCCTGCGACGATAATGATGCCAACACTTTAAATGACACCATCAGCGCGGGTTGTATTTGTATGGGTACAGTTAGCGTTGATGAATTGTTCAGTCAATCGTATTCGATTTACCCCAATCCAGTTTCGGAAATTCTAAATCTTACATTCAATGGGGCACGTCCTGATTTGATTGAGATTCACAGCATTATCGGACAGCAAATTCATTCTGGTAGCTGGACATCACAACTCGACGTTTCCCGTTTCGCTAATGGAATGTATGTTCTGCGCATCTGGAGCAATGGTGTTGCCCAAACCAGACGATTTGAAGTACAGCATTAATTCATTCGTTGTATAAAAGATTTCAAAGGCCGCAGATTGCGGCCTTTGTTTTTTTAGTCTTAGTTAATCGAACCGTTACAATCTTTAACCCACGCATTCAATGAGCTGTCCTCTATGCTTTTTAGGTCGAGTTTATACACTGATGGCTTTTCTGAAACCCTTTAAAAATCAAGCCTCCCTGCATTATTAACATACGTTTTGTGAAAAAGTAGGCAATGGTATTTTTCCTTTTCACGTTTTAATCGCATCTTGCCATCCAAACCAAAATTAATTTTTATGAAAAAAGTTTTAATGTTTTTAGCCCTTGCTGCAGTAGCTACTGTAGATGCAGGCGCACAGAAGTTCCAAGGTGGCGAGAAAAATCTGGAGGTGCAGTTCACGCCACTAGGCGGTAGCCCAATCGGTATCAATGGCCTCCGTTTCCGTATGTTCAATAGTGAGTCTAGCGCTATTCGTGTTGGATTCTCTGTGGGTGGTTCAAAGACACAAACGGTGAATACACAGCCATATGATCTTCCAGGAACTGATGGCAAAGATGTTGCAATGCCTGAATTGTACGATACAGAGAAAAGCTTCAATTTCAGCATCCGCCCAGGATATGAGAAGCACTTTGCCGGTACAGATCGTCTGTCTCCATACGTGGGAGGTGAAATCATTTTCGCTATGGGCAGTGAAACTTTGACCCGTGAGTTTAGCGGACCGCAAACAGCTGACGATGCTGGTGATCCAACAAAATACGTAACCTGGGAGATGTCACGTAAGCAAGGTACCACCACCTTTGGTGTGAATGGTGTTGCAGGTGTTGACTTCTATTTCGTCGACAATCTCTATATGGGAGTGGAATTGGGCTTAGGTTTCCAATCTACATCACACAAGGATCGGGAGACTACAGCAAGCAATGCTGAGGCATGGGAGCAAAGCCTTGCGGCTCAAGGTGACGCTGATTTCGATCAAGCAGAAGCTGATGACGACGGAAATTTGAGCTTCAGCACTATCATCGGAGATGGCAACGGAAATTACAAGGGCAACGGTTGGGGTCCAACTTTCCAGTCTACCATTCGCTTAGGCTGGTTGTTCTAAACCCAAAATCATTTCAATTATGAAATACACTGGAATTATTTCCGGTATAGTAACAGTGCTCATAGTAGCACTGTTGCTGTCTGGATGCAAAAAGGAAACCACCGAGCTGGTGGGCGGTACCCCTCATCAGAGCAAATCCGTTACTCTTAATCAAGAGCAAGCGCGAAGAGCCAAGGAGATGTATGCGAAAATGCCTCGCATCAAATTCTACGACTCTAAGCGTAACCAAATCATTGAGAGAAAGGCGGGTTCACGCGATCTGATATTCTCAGATCCTGATGAAGGTTTTTCTTTCTCTGACCCTGATAACAACGGAGCCATGGTGTTCTCCGATGCTGATGGAGATTACCTCATGATTTCCTACGGATTCGGTGTTTCAGGTCAAGGCGGAGGGGGTACGGTAATCGCCGGTTCTTCAGCTCTTACTATCGATATCGCAATCTGTTTTACGCTTGAGGCAGTTGCCAGCGGCGATGGCTTCGGTGATCTGTTCTCAACTGGTATTGATTCAGCTGAGTATGGTGCAATCTTTGGTATCTCCGGAGATTTTGATGCCCTTCAAAATGCTGATGCAGACACCACCGGAGATTTCGATCCGTTCAGTTTCTTAAATGGTTTTGCGGCCTATTACGTGTTCGCTGATGAACTCGATGGTAGCCACGAAGTCTTCGATTGGATGGAGTATGACATGAACGATAACTACGATGATCTGGCCTCTTCGTTTGTGATGGACTTCCAGACACTGGCTTTGTATTTCTCCAACGGAGGAACTATAAATGTGTCAGGCGGTTCGATGAGCTTCAACGGTACTTACCTTGCAATAACAGACCTCTTTGATTCATTCTTAGAGGACGGTTTGGGTGAGGATGAGCCAACAGTCGAAGAAGTATCAGGATACGGAACCATGGGTTGTAACTAATCCGAACTCATGATAAAATTAAAAGGCCGCATTTGCGGCCTTTTTTATTGGTCAACCCAACATTTTATGCAGCACTCTTATTTACATCCAGCGCCGAAAATTTCTCTTTGGCATAGGCCAAGGTGATCTTCAATTCTTTCTCCGCTCTGTCTGGCATGGTAAACATAGCATCGGCCATGATGCTTTCACAGATCGACCTTAAACCGCGGGCGCCGAGCTTGTATTCCATCGCTGTCTCCACAATGAAATCCAAGGCTTTCTTGTCGAAAGTGAGCTTCACGCCATCCATCTCAAACAACTTGATGTATTGTCGGATAATCGCGTTCTTGGGCTCGGTGAGGATTCTGCGCAAACTGTCAGCATCCAGCGGATTCAAATGAGTAACTACCGGAAATCGGCCAATCAATTCCGGAATTAACCCGAATTTGCGCAAATCCACCGGTGAAATGTATTGCAGATAGTTGCTTTCATCTATTTGATTATTCTTCGACTGATAACCAATGGAGGAAGTATGCACCCTGCGTTCAATGATCTTGTCAATGCCATCAAAAGCTCCTCCACAAATGAATAAAATGTTGCGCGTATTCACCTGAATCAACTTTTGCTCCGGATGCTTTCGCCCACCTTGTGGCGGAACACCCACTATCGAACCTTCCAGCAACTTAAGCAATGCCTGCTGTACACCCTCCCCGCTGACATCACGAGTTATACTCGGATTATCACCCTTGCGGGAAATCTTGTCAATCTCATCAATGAATACAATTCCTTGCTCTGCCTTGCTCACGTCATATTCAGCATCCTGAAGTAACCTAGAGAGAATACTCTCTACATCCTCGCCCACATAACCGGCCTCAGTAAGCACAGTTGCATCAGCAATCGCAAAAGGAACTTTCAAAAGTTTAGCAATGGTCTTTGCCAAAAGGGTTTTGCCTGTCCCCGTTTCACCCACCAAAATGATATTGGATTTGTCCACTTCCACATCTTTCGCGTCAATTGGAAGAGAGATGCGCTTATAGTGGTTGTATACAGCGATGCTCAGAAATTTTTTGGCCTGATCCTGACCGATTACATACTCGTCGAGAAAACTCTTGATGCCCGATGGCTTGAGCTGAAGATAGTGTTTGTCGCCTTTCTTCTTCTCCCTCGGCTTTAATTCATCTGTCACTATGGCGGAAGCCTGTATGGCACAGGAATCGCAGATATGTGCGTTCAACCCTGCCACCAAAATATTTACATCCGCTTTTCGCTTTCCGCAGAAGGAACAGTTCAGATCTTTCATACCAATCAAATGTAGTTTTCTCCTTTGGAGATTTTAATGTCGTTGACGAATTGCTTGATGCGCTGCTCATCTTCTTTTCTGCAAACCAGCAACACATCATCCGTATCTACTACAATATAGCCATTTAAACCATGAAGTACAGTAAGCTTTTTGCCCGTCACATGTATCATGTTGTCTGCACAATTATACAACATCACTTCTTTACCCACCACACCGTTTTGATGATTGTCATGCGGGAGATGCAGATGCAATGAACCCCAAGTTCCCAGATCACTCCAGCCGAATTCACTGAGAATCACACGCACATTACTGGCTTTTTCCATAATGCCATAGTCAACTGAAACGTTGGCGCAGGAGGGGTAAATTTCATTGATGAAAGCAGTCTCTGCCGGGGTGCCGTATATGCCTTTTCCATCTTGAAAAGTTTTGTGTATTTCAGGTAGATGGTTTGCAAATGATTGAATGATGTCTTCTACGCGCCATAAGAAAATACCTGCGTTCCAGTAAAAGTCACCACTCTCAATAAAATCTTTGGCGAGCTCAATATCCGGCTTTTCAGTGAAGGTTTTAACTTTCTTGATTTCCTCATGCGTTAGCTGTTTGTCATCGGAAAACTGAATGTAACCATAGCCGGTATCAGGCCTTGTCGGTTTGATACCCATGGTTACCAAATGCTTGCCATTCAAGGCATGCTCAATTCCCAGATGAATCAGTCGGAGAAATTCATCATTCTTCAAAATGAGGTGGTCACTTGGCGCTACAACCATCACAGCATTAGGGTCCTTTTCAGCGATACGAAAAGCCGCATATGCAATACACGGCGCTGTGTTGCGCATATATGGTTCGCACAAGACTTGCTCTTCCTTGAGTTCGGGCAATTGTTCAAGCACAAGAGACTTGTATTTCTCATTGGTCACAATCAAAACATTTTCTTTCGGACAATACGCGTTGAACCGATCGAATGTCATTTGTAGCAAGGTGCGACCCACACCGAGAACATCATGAAACTGCTTTGGAAGATGTGTGCGACTCATAGGCCAGAAACGACTTCCAATGCCACCGGCCATAATAACGCAATAACGATTATCGTGCATAGACGATTTGTTTTAGGGGCTGCAAATATCGACGAAGTATTGGTTCTATTGGCACAATCTCGTTTTCAAGTGCGTCTCAAGAATTTCTCTTGCTGAATTACATTTGCGACTCTAAAAAAAAGACCTGATGTCGCAAATTGAACTTCTCCTGCCCAAGATGGGCGAAAGTGTTGCAGAGGCCACTATCATTCGCTGGCTAAAAAAAGAAGGCGACGTTGTAAAGGCGGATGAACCCATCATTGAAATTGCTACAGATAAGGTAGACAGCGAGGTACCATCGCCTGAAGACGGTGTGCTCACTGCATGCTTGGTGAAGGAGAATGACGTGGTGCTGGTAGGACAGCCGATCGCAATAATTTCTACCAGTGTGGGCAATACACCTGCAGTGCCAGTTGCCACAAGCGTCAGCACTCCTGCTGAGGTGAAAGCCACTCCACCCGTTGCTGCAAAGCCGTCTGTTTCAGCAACGACACTTGTTTCATCCGATGACCGTTTCTATTCGCCACTGGTAAAAAATATAGCGAAGCAAGAGAACATTTCACAGGCCGAGCTCGACTCCCTCAGTGGAAGTGGTCAAGGCGGCAGGGTAACGAAGGCCGATATTCTCAACTATGTAAAGCATCGTGGCACAGCCCAACCCGCAGCCATCGCAACACCGCAACCCAAAATTGAAGTGCGCAGTGAAGCTCCGAGACCGGCCGCGAAATCGGCAGTTTCCATTGGCGCTCACGACGAGGTAATTGAAATGGACCGTATGCGAAAACTCATCGCCGAACACATGGTGATGAGCAAGCAAACTTCCCCCCACGTTACCTCATACGTTGAAGCCGATGTTACCAATATCGTGATGTGGAGAGAGCGGGTGAAAAAGGCCTTCGAAACCAAGGAAAAAACGAAAATTACCTATACCCCAATTTTTATTGAAGCACTTGTGAAGGCCATCAAGGATTTCCCGATGATCAATGTCTCAGTTGATGGCGACAAGATCATTAAGCGCGGTGAAATAAATATGGGCATGGCGGCTGCGTTGCCCTCAGGCAATTTGATAGTTCCGGTAATACGCAATGCCGACACCCTCAATCTGGCCGGTTTGGCGAGAAAGGTCAATGACCTGGCCGACAGGGCTCGCAACAATAAGTTGAGTCCCGATGAAATTTCTGGAGGCACCTATACGATCACCAATGTCGGGACATTCGGAAATGTCATGGGCACACCCATCATCAATCAGCCGCAGGTAGCCATTATGGCGGTAGGTGCGATTCGCAAAAAACCTGCGGTGCTTGAAACGCCTACAGGTGATGTAATTGCCATACGGCACATGATGTTCATGAGCCACAGCTATGATCATCGGGTGGTGGATGGTGCACTCGGCGGTCAGTTTGTTCGACGGGTGGCTGATTATCTCGAGGCATGGGATATCAATCGTGAGATTTAAGTTTTTCATTATGATTTCCTGAAGTATTTGCAGGTATGCATACCTGTAGTAAATTCGGACGCTCTATACCCAATCACATAGAAACCATGAAGGCAGTATTGTTACGTTTGTTTTTGATATTCATCTTCACTGCACCTGTTGTGGCTCAAGCCAAGATGAAGAAACTGGATTTCATCAACAAGTTCTCTGAGGCCAATTTGTTGATGGACGAAAGATTTTGGAACCAGAGTATCAACTTATGGAAGTTGCTACTGGAGGAATATCCCAATCACCCCAACATCAATTACAAGTTGGGCCTTTGCTATCTGGAAACGGCCAATTCCAAAACAGAGGCGCTTCAATATCTGGAAATCGCATGTCAGAAGAGATTGATTCGCAACTATGATCCACAAGACCCCACCGAAAAGCGTGCACCCGTTGAGGCGTTGTATCATCTCGGTCGCGCGCAGGCACTGTCATTGCAGATTGACGCCGCACTTGCGTCATTCGAAAAAGTGAAAAAAACTTTTGCCCCAAAGCATAAGTTCCATTCAGATGCCACCCACGAGATTGAAATGTGCAACACGGCAAAAGAGATGATTGCCGCTCCTAAAAATTTCATCATTACCAACGTTGGTATGGAGATCAATACACTCGGTAATGAATATAGCCCCGTGCTTACACTCGACGAAACCACTATGTTTTTTACGAGCCGTCGACTCAGAAACGATACTTCCAACAGTAAGCTCGTAGACTTCTCTACCGGCGAATACCGCGAAGACGTGTATGTGAGTTTCAAGACGGCCAGTGGCATTTGGTCGCCACCCGAGATGCTCAATCTAAGCACCGATAACAATGACGCAACCATTGGTGTTTCGGCCGACGGACAAACACTGTTCATTTATCGCGATGAGTTCGGCGACGGTATGATTTATCAAAGCGTACTGCGAGGTGAGATCTGGCAGGAGCCCGCGCTCTTAGGTAGTGACATCAATACATCCGCATGGGAAACGCACGCAACCATGTCGGCCGACGGCAATTTTCTCTATTTCGTGAGTGACCGCATCGGAGGTGAAGGCGGCAGAGATATTTATCGCTGTGTGAAACTGCCCAACGGTGAGTGGTCCAAGGCATTGAATCTCGGCAATATGATCAACACGAAGTATGATGAAGAAGCTCCCTTTCTCACAGCCGATGGTAAGACCATGTATTTTTCTTCAAAAGGCCACCGCACGATGGGCGGCTTCGATATTTTCGTAACGAAACTCGGCGCAGATGGTGTATGGAGCATGCCCGAGAATCTCGGATTCCCTCTGAATACCGTAGAAGATGATTTGTTCTTCGTGCCTATGGCCGATGGTCGTCGGGGTTATCTCTCATCAGCCCGCCCTGGCGGTTATGGCTTGAGTGATATCTACCTGGCAGACTTGCGTGAAAAGGGTGCCGAGAGTCAGACCGCAGTTCTTCGGGGTTATATCATCGGTGAAGAAGGAACTGAATTGCCTGATGATTTGCGCGTGATTGTAACCAACAACAAGACAGGTGAAGTCAACGAATTCCGTCCCCGCAAAAGAGATGGTGCCTTCCTTGCAGTGCTCAATCCATGCACCTCTTACAAACTTGAATATTTCAAGGGCTCAATGCTGGTAAAGGATGACGCATTGAATATTCCATGTGAGAGCAATTTTCAGGAAATTGAACGTGAGGTGTATTTGCTTTCTCCCGGTGCCGCAAAACCCAAGGAGGTTGTGGTTGAGGAGACACCCGAACTCGTTGCACCTGCATCCAGTGTAGAAATCAAGACCTTTGAATTCGACTCTAAAGATCCGGTCAACCGCCAGTACATCGCTGATCAGGGCTTCGCTCAATACTCGCGCTATTTCGTCTATGGCCTCAGCGAGTTCGGTTTGTCTGAACCCGACTTTTCGCAATTCGTGAAAGACGCGCAAAAGATTATTGGTTCAGGAAAGAAACCGGTAATTACTATCGAGGCGTCAGCTTCTAAGGTTCCATCTGCGAAATACACCAATCAGCAACTTGTTGATAATCGTTATGCAAAGGCCATGAAGCTAATGGTAGATGGTTTGGCAAAGGCAGGTTACAAAGAGGGTGATAATTACACTTTTGGTGAGCCGTCAAAGAAGGTTCAGGGCAAGGAATTCGAGAATGACGCCAAACAGAATCGATTGCTGTACGAGCAATTTCAGTATGTGAAAATCAAAGTGAAGGGCTAGGCTGGAATGAATTTAAAACTAAAGCGTCCGCTGGTCATCTTTGATCTTGAGACCACAGGGACCGACGTTGGGAAGGATCGAATTCTTGAGATTGCCTTGCTGAAAATTATGCCCGATGGCCAGCGTATTTCCTGGCCGCCACAAACGGGCAATGAGCATCGTTTTATCATCAATCCCGGCATTCCCATTCCGCCGGCTACGTCGATGATACATGGTATATATGATGCCGATGTAAAGGATGCCCCCACGTTTGCCGAGGTTGCACCTAAGCTTTTCAAATTCATTTTCGATTGTGATTTGGGGGGGTTTAATTCCAATCGTTTCGACATCCCCTTGCTGGCAGAAGAATTTCTGAGAGCCGGAATTGATTTTTCAATTGACGACAGAAAGTTGGTAGATGTGCAAGAGCTTTTTCATTTCATGGAGCAGCGCACATTGAAAGCTGCTTACAAGTTTTACTGCAATAAAAGTCTCGATAATGCCCACGAAGCATTGCCGGATGTGTTGGCCACCTTTGATGTATTAGATGCGATGATTGAACGTTACAAAGATGTTCAGGTAGCGGATCCGAAGGGAGTTTTGTACCATCCGGTGCAACCCGATGTGGAAACGTTACATGCGCTCGGCGCGCGCAAGCGCAGGGCAGATTTGGCAGGTCACTTGGTGTACAATGATGATGAGCAACCGATGTTCAATTTTGGAAAATACAAGCACCAGATATTGTCAGAAGTTTTCAAAAAAGATCCCGGTTATTACGGCTGGTTGATGCAAGCTGATTTTCCGATGTATACGAAAAAGGTGGTGAGTCAATGGCGCGAGCGTTTTCGCAACGAGTCTGCCTAATACAAGGACTTGTGATGTTGGTTTTTCGATATGTATTCTGAAGTTGAAATTTTAGTCCTCAATACTTCGCTATTTTTCTGGAAATGTTATTTATTGATGAGGTGTATTGATTGCTTATGGATGTTTTAAGGTAGCACAACCACGGTCGCAAAAGGTTCTATCTAAATTTTCACTTAGGGGAATTTCTTCGGGTAAGAAATCCCTCCAGCGACCATCTTCCAGGACCTTGCCACACTAATATTAAGAATAGGAAAAAATAGCAAAGTGAACTTTCTCTATCTTCTAATGGATCTCCCGCGTGTACGAGCAATGCAGCTACCAACATGGTAATGCAAACGGTTGCCGACCATAGGCGTGTCCACCAGCCCAGGATGATGCATACTGGCGCAAAGCATTCTGTTATAATGGCAATGCCAAGTGTATTGGCGTTACCCAATCCTGCGAAATCGTAAAATTTGATTTCACCACCCGCCATGAGCTTGTTCCATTTGTTAAGTCCATGAGGCATCATCAACAGTGAAATCGAAATGCGATAAATAAATAATATGAGGTGAGTTGCAGACGACATTCAATAAGGGTATAGCGGGATCAACGGCTCATTATCATACATCTTGGATTCGTGAAAAGCGCAATGCTTTAAGCATAAAATCAGGCAGAGGTTTCATCGGATCACGTTTCTCAACGTTGAGGTAAATACCCCACTTTTCCATGATGGGCACTTTATACACTTCAATCAATTCAAGCAATGTGCGATCCTTGTCATGGATATAGGTGCAGTGAACTTTGGTAGTGCCCATATTCAAGGCACTGCGGCTATCGCAAGTAAATGGATACCCTGCACGGGCCAAGTCCTCACCCAGCAAGGTCATCCCCTTCACATCAAAACCTACATGCGCAAAGCCAATATCACCCCAAATCCTATCTTGGAAAATGAACCTGCCTTCATTCTTTATATCCTGCACCAACTCAATGTATGTTGTGCCCATTACCTTGGCAAAACCACCGCCGGGGCGGTTGCCTTGAGTGAGCTTCACCCGTCGATATTCTTTGTTGCCTTGGGGTAGCTCGCTCCAGTCATTGAATATTGTAGTTTGATCGGAAACGATTTTGTCATACCCCAACAATCCAGAATACAATGCTAACGCATCCGTCATATTGGAAACTCCGATCGTACATCCGGCAACACCTCCACTGAAATGCTTGCCCGCCGTGTACCATTCATTCGATTCAACAAATTGCCAGAGGTTGTTATCGGGATCCGTTATATAGAAAGTCTTGCCACCATGGGGCGCTTCATAGATCTTCGTGATGGTGGGTGCGCCAAGTGATTTGCACTGATGATGCGCGGCCAAAATGTCGGCACATTTGATTTGAGTAATAACGATGCCTAAATCTCCCGGGCCTATTTCAAAGTCCACTGATTTCGGCGTAAAGCTGGTGGGTTGAATAACTTCAATAGCACAACCGCCTTGTAAGTTTATCACCATGCTCGCCCGTTTGGTGATGGTAGAATTACGGGTGTAAACATCCATCAACGGAGCAGGTTGCACACTGTCGAAGAAGGGAATGTTCAGACCAAAGAATTTTCGATAAAAGGGTAATGAGCGATCCATATCACTCACCGCAACACCGATATGCTGAAGGCCATTGATGCGCTTATATTTTGCCATAGTGAGATCGAATATATTCTATGAATTGACTGCGAAGATGGGCGTATGATTTTCCCTCTGCTGTATTTGAAGATGAAATCTTTTTCATCGTAATCCATTGTCTGAAATCTCTTGCTCCGTGTATCCAGTGTCGCGCAATGGCGCCTGACAGAAGCAATACACTGAAGGTTGATGCGGCCGCAATCATGCCATAACACGTGCCCATGATTCCCATCAATACGGCAACGTAGAGCGGGGTAAGAAAAATCCACAGGGTTGCTCTTATTGAATTGCGAAACAAAAGATCCTGAATGAACCGCGAAACCAGAACTTCAGCGGTAAAGTATATCGGCGAGAACGTCACAAGCGCCGGCAACACGAAGGGCAGCAAGATGAAAAGCAAAAGTCGCCTCAACGTATTGGAACGCTCAGGAACGAAATCGTGTTGAAGTTCTAACTTTTGGTGTTGCTCGAATAGTGGAGTTACTACTTCTTTGAGAAACCCCGTGTGATCAGGGTTATCAGAGAGTTCATTAGCAACAGTGGTGAAAAATTCTTGACGATCCGCGAGCGTTTTTTTCTCGCCTGTAAACTCTATCAAACCTCTGAAAGCTGTGAAGGCCTCACGATATTCATCTGATGATAGATGTGTTACCAGCGGCAACAAGAGCTGACGAAGTTTTTCGGTGAGTTCATATTGGCCTTTGGGTGTGGGCAGCGATGTGATATCGCACAATTGTTGAAGCGCAATAGGTTCGCCTATACGTATCATTACCGATCCTCCAAATTCGTAGAAGGAAGTGTAGTCAAGGCCCACAGGCAAAAGGATAATGTTCTCAATTCCTTCCTCCACAGCTCCTGCCAGTAACCTCGCAGCCCCTTTTTTAAAGGGCCATAACTTGTACAAACCTCGGTGAGTGCCTTCCGGAAACAAGCTGATGATACAATTCTTACGCAGTCGCTCCCGGCAAATTTTGAATATGACAGCGTTCTTTCCCGATAGATCGTCGAGTTTGTCACGATCGCGATAAACGGGCAGCATATTGAGTCCGCGCAGTAGTTTGTTGCCTAAAGGACTCTTAAACATATCGGCACGCGTGAGCCAGTGACATTGTTTTTCCAGCGCACCGCAAATCAACACAGCATCCATCAGCGCGTTTTGATGGTTGCTGATAAGCACAACTGGCGCGTTCTTCGGGATATTCTGCGAGCCTTCGATAGCGAAATCACGATGAAACATCCTCAGGCCCAGAGCTACCTGCGGTCGAAACAGCGCGTAACTATAAGAACGGGTCTGGACTTTCAACCGCGTACTATCTTATTCATGATATCTCATCACCTTGTGGCCCCCTTCAAGCAAGTAACGATCGCGCTTGAAAAGCGCAAGGTCGGCCTGAACCATATCTGTTACCAATTCTTCAAGACTGTGTTTGTGCTTCCACCCCAGTTTTTGATGTGCTTTGGTGGGGTCACCTATGAGCAAGTCAACTTCAGTAGGTCGGAAATATCTTGGATCTACCTCGATGATACTGTTTCCGTTTGCCGCGTTGATGCCCTTTTCGTTTACGCCTTCCCCTTCCCAAGTAAGCTTTATACCCAGCTGTCCGAAGGCCAATTCACAAAACCTTTTTACACTATGTGTTTCACCTGTTGCAAGAACAAAGTCATCGGCCTCAACTTGTTGCATCATCAGCCACATTCCCTCTACATAGTCTTTGGCGTGGCCCCAATCGCGCTGAGCGTCGAGATTGCCGAGATAAAGTTTCTCTTGTAAGCCAAGTGAAATCTTCGCTGCGGCACGCGTGATTTTCCGTGTAACAAATGTTTCACCACGCAGCGGTGATTCATGATTGAAGAGGATGCCATTGCAGGCAAACATTCCGTATGCTTCTCGATAGTTTTTGGTAATCCAGAATGCGTATAGTTTGGCCGCAGCATACGGACTCCTTGGATAGAACGGGGTGGTTTCGGATTGAGGCACCTCCATCACTTTTCCGTAGAGTTCACTGGTAGAGGCCTGATAGAATTTCGTTGTTTTCTCGAGCTTCAAAATGCGCATCGCCTCAAGGATTCTTAACGTGCCAATACCATCGGCATTCGCCGTGTATTCAGGAGTTTCAAAAGAAACATGCACGTGACTTTGAGCAGCAAGGTTGTAAATCTCGTCGGGTTGAATTTGAGAAATCAGGCGGATAAGCGCCGTACTATCCGTTAGGTCGCCGTAATGCAGAAATAGGTTTACTCCCCGCTCGTGCTGATCTTGGTATAGGTGATCAATTCTATCCGTGTTAAACAATGAACTGCGACGTTTGATGCCGTGTACCTCATAACCTTTTGCGAGCAGAAGCTCCGCGAGGTAGGCGCCGTCTTGACCGGTTATTCCGGTAATCAAAGCTTTCTTCTTCATAATATCTCATGCAAACTTAATGATTCTGAGGGAAGGAATGCGGTTGGTTTTTCGCTGTATTCATTCGTTCTCACCACGCGTCAGTCTATTGATTTTATTCGATTGAAATTATTTTCTCAAATCCTCTCATCAGAAATATAGGTGCCAATGCTACATCGCCAGATTTTGCATGGATGTCAACTTCGAGTAATACCCGTTTCTCGTCAGGAGATCGTCGTGTTTCCCTTGCTCAACGACCTGTCCGTTGTCCAACACAACGATCAGATCTGCGTTACGCACTGTAGAAAGTCGATGGGCGATGACTACCGTGGTGCGATTCTTCATCAATTCTTGAAGTGCCAATTGCACCCAACTTTCACTCTCTGAATCAAGAGCACTGGTGGCCTCGTCAAGTATGAGCAAGGCAGGATCACGAAGAATGGCGCGGGCAATGGCAATCCGCTGGCGTTGACCTCCTGAAAGTTGAATACCTCTTTCACCTACCATCGTATTCATGCCTTCAGGAAATGACTGAATGAATTGCATGGCATGCGCACGCGTTGCGGCAGCGTCCACTTCATCATCACTCGCCGAGGGTTTGCCATAGCGAATATTTTCTCTGATACTTCCTCCGAAAAGAATAACCTCTTGCGGCACATATGCAATCGAAGAACGAATTTCCGCAATGCTGTATGTGCCGACCGGCTCACCATCGAAGAGAATTTGACCTTCATTGATGTCGTAGAATCGCTGTATCAATGCAGCAATGGTAGATTTACCCGCGCCTGATGAACCAACAATGGCCACTTGCGAACCTTTGACTACATCAAAACTGACATTTTTCAGCACCGTTATATCCACCCTTGAAGGGTATTGAAAGCTCACATTCCTGAAGCTTACACTGCCCGATGGTTTGCGTTTTATTTTCTCGTCTTTCGGCTCAGGAGTTTCTTTCATGATCAGCATCACAGACTCAATCACGCCGAGGCTTCTTTGCACCGAACCCATCTGCGCGGCCAGGCCGCCGATGGATCCCGCAACCAAACCCGTGATGAAAACAAATTTTCCTAATACCTCCGGAGCCAACTCGCCCGTGGATTGCAGATGCGCTCCCACACCCATTACGAGTCCCAACGCACCAAAAAGAAAGATGATGATGAAGGTGCCGAACATTCCTCGCCAAATGGCCGACTTCATGGCAACATCCCGTATCGAAGAAATTCCCTTGAAGTAACGATGAAGTTCATAAGTCTCGTTCGTGAAGCTTTTCACATTCACGATGCCGGTAAGGGCTTCGTTTACCATAATACTGCTGTCTGAAACTTTGTCTTGCGTTTTCTTTCCGAGTTTCTTGATGAATCGACCGAATAGCACCATGACAAGGATGATAACCGGCATGGTGATGAGCATTACCATCGTGAGTTTTGACGAATATGAAACAAGCCAACCCACGCCTACCACGATGATAACCGACTGCCGAATAAGTTCGGCCAGTGTGATAGTAAGCGTCTCCTGAACTACGGTAATATCGCTCGATAATCTGCTCGAGAGATCACCGATGCGGCGCTCATGAAAAAAAGACATGGGCATGCGAATGATGTGATGGTAGGCATCCATCCTCAGTTGCATCATCGCATTTTCTGTTACATAGGAAAACAAATACACCCGAAAGAATGACAACACACCTTGCACAATCAATAACACTGCAAGCATGAAGAGCACCTGTCCTGTCGTACCCCAATCTTTCCAGAAACCTTCAGAGGTAGGTATGATCTGTGTCCAACTGTCGGCCTGGATTCCAGGCAACCCAGCACTCACCAGCTGACCGAGCAATGAGGTGATAAGAATTACGAGCAATCCGGAAATTACTATGAGCAGCAGACCTGTTGTAAACGGCAACCAATAGGGTTTGAGATACCGGAAAACCCCTAACGCAGTTTTGAATCCTTCTTTACTGATTTTTCGTTTTTCAGCTGCCCTTGCTTCACTCATGCCGACAAATATCGACGCAAAACCAGCTTACGATTTATTTGAGACCTTTTCTTTCGATTTGATTTTGCGAAGTTTCTTGGCGAGTTTTTCAAGCTCCATTTTCTTTCGGTTATGATAGGCCAAATCGTTCGTCAGTTCATCGGTTTCAGGATTATATCTGAAAAGCTGCCAGTATTCGGTCAGCATCGAAAATTCAACACCTTCAACCTCTCTGAAAAGCTCAACGTCTAAAGTTAGTTTTCTGGGTTTTCTCTCCTTCGAAAGTTGTGTGGCATCCACCTGAATTTTTTTATTGATGTAGGCCGATCCGCCGAAGTGCAGTGTGTAGGTTTTACTGATAGGTAAATAGAAGGTGTAATGACCCTCTTCATCAGCGAAAAATGTCACGAATAGGTCATCATCCTGGTAGATTACAACTTGCGTGTAGGGCGCTGCCTCACTGGTTTTATTAGGGAAATCACAGCGAGTAATCATCCCCTCTATCAAAAAATGATCGCCACCAATTTTTGTGTTTTCCTGAGCAATGCAATTGAGAAATGGTGCAAGTGTCAGAAAGAAAAAGGCCCACTGCTTCATGGTTGAAATTTCGCGCAATAGATTCTCTTTACACACGCCTGAGGATTGTGCTTTTCAACAACTAATGGTTAGCGATGTATGCAGCGAAGAACCTTTTTCTCTCTGCGTTTCTGCAAAGAGAAATTCACAATGACAGATTGCATAAATCCTTTTCTCTCTGCACCGCTGCGAACTGCATTTTCGCGCAGCGGTGCGGCGTATTCAACGTCTCTCAGGAATTGAGCGGTAATTCTATTCTCACGCCATAGGGTTTTATTCTAACACTCTGGTGGCATCAATCGCTCCAATATTTTCTCCTGCATTTTCTGCTGATTGATATAGTTCTGCAGCAAACTCGAGTAATTGTCCATGAGCTTCTCCATGACTTCAAGATTGACGGGTTGCGCAAACCGTGAACTTACCCCGAGGCTGTCCAATGCAAGGTCTTCGAGTGTAGATTGACTTCTCATCAGTACCTCCAATTCAACATCGTAGAGTTTGCACAACTCTCTCAAAACTGATAGTTCAATTTTTCTCGCACCAGTCTCTATCTTACTGTATTCTGGTTGTGACATGCCGAGTACATCGGCCACGTATTCTTGTTTAAAGTTGTTGCGAAGGCGCAGCGCCTTGATGTTTGGGAAACGATTCATGATGTTTAAGTATTAATTGGTTAAGGTTGTGGCGCAAACATGTGATAACCCTCTGCGCAATGTTGGTCAATTTCGATTTTTTCGAAAAATCTATAAATTATTCCAATATTCCACATTTATGTTTTTCGTAATCCTATGCCCAAGATCTTGTGTAATAATTGCGTTTATATATATTGCATTCGGAGCCTTAACCACCTACCTCAATGAGCGATAATCTCAAGTCTAAAAGCACCGAAACGTCTCAAAAACGTAAACGACAAAAACTCTTTTATCCCAGTTGGCGGAGTTTAGCTACGAATAATTTGATGATGCATTTTCAGAAGTATCCAGAGCATTTTGCGGAAAAAAAATATGACCTGAAAAAATTCTTTGATCAACTAGAACCTGTGCACAGCGCTGTAGGCGGTGATTTGATCTGCAATATCCCTCTCTTTTGTAACCGAAATTCTGCCGTGTATTCCGGCGCTCTTCAAACTTCCAAGGTGCATAAAACCACCCCGGCAGTGCAAGGTGAGTTTCAGTTGACCATTGATGACAATGGCAATGTAACCATACACTCCGATGCCTCAACATCACTCGGTCTCTCTGCCGGTTTTCTGGAACAGAAGTGGAATCAATGTGGAAGCGATTCGCTTTTTCACCCCAAGGATCAATTTCATCTTCAGCGCTGGTTTAGCATTGCGTATTACTTGTTGTCGCTCAATCTTTTCGACTGGAAAGCGGTGAATTGTCGGTTGCGAATTCGCGCACGATTGAAGACAAAGCAAAGTGATTTGTCATTTAGCAAAAACGAATATGTCGGTGTTGAGAGAACCTGTGCACTGCATGTTTCAGAGGATGGTAGCAGGCCATTGTTGCAAGCAGAACAATGTCAAATTATCCCTTACGGAGAATTTCATTATGTGGAAGTTGGATGGATTGCAAGCCCTGAGGTACAGGAGTATCTCACCGATTTTACCTACCTGATAAATGCATATTTAATCAGAATTCCCGTGGCGCAGATTCTTATGCTCGAAGCAAAGGCAAAGCTCGAGCGATATAAAGCTATTGCACGGAAAATGAACTCACGAATAGAGATGTACGCCGGTTTTGAAGCAGGATTGGATGAACATCAAATCGCCGATGCTTTCGGAAAGACCATACGGAAAAGAATGAGTGAAGCCATCAATCAATGGGATTTTCGATTCAAAGACAATGGCGTGAATATCTCCAGTGATTCGGAGGCCGTGCATTACGCCAAAAAGTTGGGTTTACTTCCTATGCCCAGAAATATAAAGCGTCTCGCATTTCGTAATATCATGCCAGCCGATCAGGCAAATTGATACCAACGTGTCGTTGTTTATATGGTGGCCAGAAATTCTATACACATCCATCAAGCCAGTTTAATTTCCGACGCATCTCATGCCTTAGCATGCTGATGAAAATATGTCGCAAGATTTATACCGTTCCGAAGGTGCTGTTATTCTGAATCCGTGTAGTCCGGAGTTTGCCGCGCAATGGGAATCATTGATGCGACAAAGCATTGCGCCTAAAACCATAGATTTACTCTCGCAACAAATTGCCGAGCTGAGGAATTTGCGCAAATTCTCTTACTGGAGCTCATGTATCCATGATGATTTTGAAAAGGATCCTGGTGTGTGGTGCTTTCTGCCCTGGCTCAATCAAATTATAAGAACGTTATCAAAAGAGTATTTTATTCTGTTGCGATTGGCCAGAAATGTACCCAAAACCGAGATCAGTGAATTGCGTTTATTGAGAGAAAAACGTATCGGTGTTGTGGGAATGAGTGTCGGACAGTCCATTCTTCGTTGCCTCGCTCAAGAGGGGGTGGGCGGCCATTTTGCAATCGCAGATTTCGATACACTTGAAACCACCAACCTCAATCGAATTTCTGCCGGCTTGCATCAGGCAGGTTTGAAAAAGACCACCATCGCATCACGCTTCATCGCTGAATTGGATCCATTTATCGAGCTGAGCATTTATCCAGATGGTATAAATGAAAACAACATCGAAGAGTTTGTGCGAAACAAAGATGTAATCATCGAAGAATGCGATAACCTCCAAGTAAAAAAGTTGGTTCGCACTCATTGTAAAATCGCTAAGGTGCCTGTGTTAATGGATACCAGCGACCAACTAATGATTGACGTTGAGAGGTTTGACCTCGAACCTGATCGGGAGATTTTTCATGGTTTAATCTCAAAGACCAATTCTGATGTTCCCGAAATTTTGCAAATACTAGAACCCGATAAGTGCAGCGAACGAGGTAGAAAATCGCTAAAGGAAATCGGGGTAAATATTCCGTCATGGCCACAACTCGCCAGTGATGTGCAATTGGGCGGCGCGTTGACCGCAAAAGTGGCAAGGGCTATTCTCTTGGGGCATAGCATTCCGTCTGGAAGATTTCGCTGCGATGTAATGAACCTTTTTGAATCACATCTCGAACATCGTTGATGCAAGAGTTACCAAAATATTTTTTAAAGGCATTTCGGGCCATAGATAACCGCGAGGAGTCACTGAAATTTTTCTATGGTCATGCCAAGGTGCTTACAGATTATGGCATCAAAAATTTGAATACAGCTGAACCCGGTTGGCTCTCAGATTCGGGGGTATATGTTATCAATGCATATGATAATGAAGAGGAGGTTGTTGGAGGTTTGCGCGTTCATCTATTTGATGGCAGCAGCAGCTTACCGGTCATCGACGCTCTGAAGGAACTTGATCCAAAAATTCAAGATGTATTCGACAGAACCTTACCTCAGGGCACAGCAGAGGTATGTGGATTATGGAATGCCAAAAAAGTATTTGGTAAGGGGATTAGTCCTCTCCTTTGCGTGGGCTCGGTGGTGCTGGTCTCCCAACTTCAACTCAATAATTTCTTTTGTTTCTCGGCTCCCTACACCGAGAAAATGATTAAAACCAATGGATTGGTAGATGTAACCGAAATTGGACGTGACGGTAAATTCAACTATCCCACCGAGGAGTTTGTGTCTACTGTATTATTTCACCCGGATGTGGAGCGTTTAGAATATGCGCAACCGTACAACCGTGAGAGAATCAAATCTCTGATGAATTGTAAGTCTCAAATTCTTACAGAAAAAAATCCACGGGAGGAATTTATGGTCTCATACGAACTCGCAATCGCATGAGTTGGATGGCAATCTCTTCGAGGTCTTTGGTCAGCGCAGCGAGCAGATTGCGCTTATGTGTCTCCGTTGTATTTGCTTTTTTCGGCTTTCATCAAGCTCTGGCCGAACCCATTTCGGAGTTTATTCGACTCGATTCAATAGGTCAATTCGTTGGTGATGAGCGCATGAATCAGTCAGAGATTTTTAGCTCACGTCAATATGCTGATGAGCTAAATGAAGTTATCAATCTCGGCCTTGGTGATAAAAATCATTACCTCAAGTTTTATGTCTACAACGAAAGCAGAGAGGCCGCGATTCTTTACATCAGCAATGCCACCATTGATGATGTTATTCTCTACAAGGTCAACGATGAAATTGCACCCATCGCCCACCATGTTACTTCCGAGAATTATTTCAACAATATTTTACCCTCAAACGGAATCGCCATGGATTTGCAATTGCCCCCCGCAAGAGGTTCATGGTATTTGCTTAAGCTGAAATCCAACAAACAACTCGTTACTACACTGGCCGTTGGCTCCCGTTTCGGTGTATTGAAAAAGTCGTCGGGTGAAGATTATCTGATGTTCTTTTATTTCGGTATCATCGCTGTGCTCTTTGCTTATAATTTGTTTCTTTTTCTATCAACGGGTGAACAAGAGTATCTCAACTATTCGGGCTACATCATTTCAATCGGACTTACTCAGTTTGTTATCTTCGGATATGGTCACCGATTTATCTGGCCAGAAAATACCTGGCTACGTATGAATAGTATTCAAATCATGGGCGGTATAAGCGGATACACTACAATCATGTTTGCTCGTCAGTTTTTGCGCACAAGCAAGCTGATGCCAAAACTGGATAAGGTGCTGTTGTTCTATACCGGCTCGGCCGTTTTCGCGGTCTTGCTCGCCGTTGCCGGTTTTCAAACGTTGAGCTACAACGTCATCAATTTCAATGCAGCTTCTTCTTTGTTATTGCTCGTGGCGGCAGTTATCGCCGCAAGAGGTGGCCTGAGATCTGCGAAGTTTTTTCTTCTCGCATGGTCCATCTTCATCTTGTGTGTTACCATTTATGCCTTGAAAGATTTCGGTGTATTGCCCTATCATTTCTGGACCAATTATGCCCTGCCTGTTGGCTCTGCAATTGAGGGTATTTTGCTGTCGTTTGCATTGGCTGATCGTATCAATCTGCTGAAACGAGATAAAGCAGATGCCGATCGTTTGCGCATTCAATCAATGGAATCACAAACCGAATTGTTGGAAGAGCGAGTGCATGCGCGGACCATCGAACTCGAGGTGGCCAAAAATGAAATTCAAGCTCAACTGGATCATCTTCGGCTTACCCAGAAGCAACTTGTTGATGCCGAGAAAATGGCCGGTCTTGGTCAAATGACTGCCGGCATAGCACATGAATTAAACAACCCTATCAATTTCGTTCATTCCAACGTTGAGCCATTGCGGCGCGATGTTCAGGATCTTTTGGAAATTGCAAAGTTGCTGCAGGCATTGCCCATAAACGAGAGAACCCCGGCATTGGAGGCGATTTACAGAAAAATGGAGGACGCCGATATTCCACTACTCGATAAGGAAATCCCTCAATTGTTAAAAGGTATTGAAGAGGGCTCGAACCGAACGGCAGAAATCGTAAAAGGTCTGCGAATCTTCGCACGTGCCGATCGTGAAACCTTGATTCGCGCTAATATCAATGATTGTATTTCATCCACCATCATCGTCATGAATAATGCAATTCATGGGGTTGCAATATTGGAGAAGGCGCTCGATCCCTCGATGCCTCCTATGGAGTGCTTTCCCGGTAAACTCAATCAGGTATTTGCTAATCTTATTGGTAATGCCGTTCAAGCCTTCCACGGAAGTGAGCTACCCATGAATAAGCGGCTAATCAAAGTGAGCTCCGCATACAACGATTCAGAAATCATGATAACTATTGCTGATAATGGTTGTGGAATCAAGGCCGAAAAAATCGCGCGGATTTTCGACCCCTTTTTTACCACTAAGGGTGTTGGTGAAGGCACCGGCCTGGGGTTGTCTATTGCCAAGGGAATCATCGAGGAACATCGGGGTGAAATAAAAGTAACCTCAGCGGAAGGTGAGGGAACCACCTTTGTCATAACTCTGCCAAGATAAAAATGATGGAAAAACACGCTATACTTTATCTCGATGATGAAGAACAGAATTTGATCGCTTTTCAGGCCTTGCTGAGAAAAGATTACAGAGTCTTTACCACAACCGACGCTCATGAGGCAACAGAAATATTGTCGCGAGAAAATATCGCTGTCATTTTCTCAGATCAGAAAATGCCAGATGTGAGCGGGGTAGAATTTTTTGAAAATATCATTCATGAATATCCCACACCCGTTAGAATTCTTCTCACAGGACACGCTGATATTGAAGCAGTAATCGATGCAATCAACAAAGGGCAGGTGTATCGTTATGTGTCAAAGCCATGGGAGTCAGGCGATCTTAAAATATGTATCGAGAATGCCGTGGAGAAGTTTCTGCGTGATGCTGACCTCATGATGAAGAAATCATCCTTGCTCCAAACACGGAGCGAGAAGGCTATCGCACAGCTATCCAATCATCTGTTTCAATGGGTTACCGATCGCTGGCTGGAGGATTCAGGAAGCGTGGATATGAATAGGATGTTGGGCCGTATTCAGGTGCAAAAGCAAATCGTGTTTTTGAATAAGGTATTATCCAATGATTTCTTTGCTGAAAAAGCAGAGGCAAGGTCGCAATGGACCGCCCAGGAATTGATTCAAGGCACACTCAACAGTTGCGACCGATTGATGGCTGATGTCAAAATGGAGATCAAAAATTCTGTAGATTCTCCCCAACATGCGATGATCGGGCCGGCCATTGTCGGTGTAATCTTGCTTACCGCACAGTTGTCAATCGGCGCATCCGAAAGTTTTACCGCTCAAATTGAATTGAATGAGTATCAGGAAAAGTTTGTCGGTAGAATAGTTCTCGAGGTAACAGGTTCTGGCTATGGTGCTGCGTCGAGAAACCTAGAAGTAATCTCCCAAATTTTGGGCAACTATCTTTCTTTTCTTCGTGGCTCCGTTCAACTCGATAATTCTTCTGCTTCAATACTAAGAATTACATTTGAGGGTCAAAATTGATTGATATGCCCAATAGTCAGATCCAATTTTATCTGGTAGATGATAACGATATCGACCTTGCAGTAAATACTAAGCTTATCCAATTGTCGGGATTGCCTTGTGTTGTTAATCCTTACAGGAATTGCACAGAATTTCAAAATGCTATTCACGCGGGGCTGCTTTCAACGGATGCCCGCTTGCGCCTGCTACTACTCGATATACAAATGCCGGTAATGGGTGGTTTTGAATTCCTGGAGCATTTATTAAAAGTACAACCTGATGTTCTCAAACATTTTCAGGTATTTATGTTGTCTGCCAATATCGACAGGGAGCAAATTGATCGGGCATCTAATTTCCCTTTTATCCACAGACTGCTCGAAAAACCTCTCGATGCATATCAATTGAAGCAGTTGGTGAGTACTCTCTGCTGATGTATGACAATCCATCTACTTAAGCCCGCACTGAAGCGCCATGAGGCCGAAGCCATTGCATCGATTTGGCTCGATAATAAGTTGGAGATTCAAAATTTTCTTTCGCATTTTGATAAGCATTCGCTTGTCGCAAAGCGAAAGGGAATGTGGATTCTTGGTATCATTCATGAAATGGCGGGAAATTCACTGGATTCGTTTCATGACGTTATTTTCAAGATTTTTTCGAAATCTTCGGATCCCGCCGTGCGTCGGGAAATTTTTCAGATTCTTTCCCGTACCCCCAATGAAAAAATCAGGGGCGCCATGCTAGATGAGGCCTTGAAGTGCATTCTCAATCCCCTCAGTTCCGTGGCCGAATGTCATCACGCCCTTCAATCTTTAATGGAGCCTTCAATGAAGCATCCGGAAATTGCACAGGAAACCATTCATGCACTTACCAAAACGTTGGATATGCGCACCACGGCGTGGTCAAGATACGGATCAAAAAAAATAGCGCTGATGCAGCGATCATGTAAACGTTGATGGGCGATAACCCATGTTTTTTCCAGATGGAGGTGACGCGCAAATGATTGCACTGTCAAGTATTAACCAAGGTCTTTAGATTTGTCTCGTATTATGAAATATAACCTAAGCGAAATAACCGACCTCATTCGAAGCAGGCGTATGGTACCACCCGAGAATTTTACCACACGCATGGTGCACCGTGAGCAATTGGAGCTTGCGATAACCAATGCTTCTTGGGCGCCCACACACGGTCTCACGCAGCCCTGGTTTTTTGATGTGTTTCACGGTAATGGAATGTCGGTTCTTCAGGAAAAACTTCCTGAGTTGTATAAGCTTGCAACGCCCGCAGAAAAGTTCAGCGATGTCAGATTTCACAAGTTGAAGGAACGAACCATACGTTCGAGCGCCGCTGTAATAGTTTCAATGCGCCGCGACCTTAACGGTAAAATTAAGGAATTGGAGGAGGTGGAGGCAGTGGCCTGCGCAGTACAGAATTTTCTACTCACCTGCACGGCTTATGGTTTGGCCGCCTATTGGTCTACTCCTGCATTCATCTACTCGGCGGCTATGAATGAATTTTTAGAGTTGAAGTCGACCGATGGTTGTTTGGGTATTCTATACGTGGGATACCCCGGTGATTCTCCATTGCACTCGCATCGCAAACCGATTGAGTATATCTCAAAATGGTATTCGTAAGAATTTGCTGCATCCTTGTTGTGGCCGTGCTCAGCATCTCGCGATGTATGCTGGCGCAGGTCAATGTAACTACTTTGGGTATTGAGCTGAAGCCGCTGTTTTCAAGTTCTTTCGTGGGCGCCGGAGCCGAGGAGTCGCAGAGCGGATCAGTGGGGTCAGTTGTTGAACCTTCGAGTGGTTTGAATTTCGGAATGGTTGTGCGGCGCGGGCTATCCAAATCATGGAGTCTGGAAAGTGGCATTTGTCTGGTGCGTCGAAATTTTCAATTGAAAACCTATAACAATGAGCTCCGTAATCCTCTGGAATCACAATTCAGACTTATTTGCTACGAGATTCCAATGCAGGCCTTGGTTTTCGTAAAACTTGGCGACAAACTCTTCATGAATGGTAGCGGTGGAGTTAGTCTGGATATATACCCCAGCGATGTCGAAACCTTTGCTAGCACTAATATCGATAGTGTTTTCTTTGACGTTGAGCACCGTACCTTCAGACGAAAGTGGCTGCAGGCGGCACTATTGGTAAACTATGGCTTTGAGTACCGAACCGTTAAGCAGGGGTATTTCTACCTCGGCGCTTCGTATCATCGGGGGTTTCAGGATATTGCCACCAGTGTTATAAGGCATTCGAGGAACAGCGACCCGGATTTGCTCTATGTGCCCATGAGGGGTAATTATCTCACGCTAGATTTCCGGTACTTTTTTCACGAGAAGCCGGCGTTAAAGACAAAGCGGGGTTAACTGCCCGGTCTCCCAAATTTATAGTAGGGAAGTTGTCGGCAATTTTTTTTTCTCAGGCATCCTTGTAATTTCATTTTCGTCCTTAATATTGCGTTAATAGTTTTTAACGAAACCTTATAACGAATTATCAAAAACTTTCAATTGTGGTGAAGATGAGATAATGCCAATGAACCCTCGGGAGCAGCGCCTGCAGCTACGGCAGTGAGCGATGTGACCCAAACACCTTAATTATTTAAAACAAATTTTTATTAACTAAACCAAATCAAATGACAATCAATTACAAATCTCTTGCGGCGCGATTGCGCTTTTTGAGCTCTGTGTGTGGTCTTGCGCTCCTTACGGTGCTCACGACTACAGGGGTTGTTGCGCAAGTGGGTCCGCCTACCAACTCTACGGCGTTGGCAGGTACAACGGCATATAGCTTCGCACAATCGAGTGGTACATACTCGGCGATCACCGGTGGTACGGTTTTCCAATCTGGAGCAACTATGAGTACGAATGCTGTTTCGGCTTCGATAAGCCTCGGGTTCAGCTTCGTGTACAACAACCGATCGTATTCCTCTATTTTTATCTCCAACAATGGTTTCATCACTTTTGGTGCAACTGCGCCTCTGGCAAGCACTACCGGTCCCCTTGCAGCAGCCACTGCTTTTGAAGGAGCGGTTTCAGGTATCGGTGCAAACCTGCTAGCTAGTTCTGTAGTAGGAGCAACTCCTGAAATACGCTACGAGACATTGGGAACAGCACCTAACCGGGTTTTTGTTGTTCAATTCAAGGATGTAGGTATCGTGTCCGCAAGTACAACTCAGAGGCTTAACTTTCAAATTCGGTTGACAGAAACCTCGAATACCGTAGCAATTGTCTATGGTACTTGTACTTCAGCTGCATCTGCAAGCACCCCTCAAATTGGTCTTCGTGGCTCGGAAAACAGTGATGCCAACAACCGAACAGGTGCTAACTGGACATCGACTACTCAGGGCTCCGCCAACAATAGCACATGTACGTTGGGTACTACCAACGGTACAACAGTTCCTGCATCAGGATTGACATTTACCTGGACTCCAGGTTCTACCTGGGGAGCCGCCACCTATTCCGTTCTTCCATACCTGAATGACTTTTCGACATGGACCAACGGTTTGAACACAGCGGATATTCCTGGTTCAAACGTTCGTACCTGGCCGAGCCGTGGTGATAATTCTTGGCGCGCAAGCACCAATGCTGTAACAGGTTTTACCTCTACTGTTGGTTGGTCCGGAACATTTGGTAACACTGCTACCTTCGCGGCGCCGGCAGTTGCTCCTGCCGCTCGCTTCCACGACTACGACGTCTCGGCCGGAATTTATGGCGACATGGACTTCTACTTAGATATGAGTTCTAGCCCTATCGGCCTTTACAACATTAGCTTAGTATACAATAATCCAACCGGTACCGATGCTTTGCAGATTTGGTATTCGGGTAATGGTGGTGCTACGTTCACTCAACTGGGTGCCAACGTAACTTCAGCCGGTAATAACTGGACTTCAGTTGCACGGCAAACCGCTGGTACCGCTACTTCTGTAATCCGCCTTCGTGGTTTGGGTACATTCGGCAGCGACGATATCTATATCGATAACTTCACTGTAACTGCACTTACCTGTGCTCCTCCAACCGCGCTGTTGTACACTCCATCCAGCGCTACCGGTGGTGCGCTCTCATGGACCAACCCAAGCGCGGGGACACCTACCAACTACGAATACGAAATTCGTACTTCGGGTGCTGCAGGTTCGGGTACTACAGGACTTGTTACATCCGGTACAATAGCCAATCCAACCAACTCTGCTGCTATCAGCGCAGGAACATTGATTGCCAACACTGCTTACAGCGCCTATATCCGCACCGATTGCGGTGGCGGTGATATCAGCGGCTGGTCTGCAGCTACTAACTTCACTACGCCTTGTACCCCTGCGGTAGCGCCATTTTTGCAAAACTTCAATACAGCATACTCGTTGGCCCCAACCGGTAACCCAACTTGCTGGCGCGAGGCGACAGGTGCTATCAACTTGTCGGGTAACTCTACGGTAACAACCGGTACCAACTTCTGGGGAAGTGGAAACTTCGCTAACGTGGCCGGTAACAACGGTTTCAAGATTAACTTGTACGGAACAAATAATGCTTGGGTAATCACCGAGCCCATCACCCTAGGTGCTGGCAACTGGAGCTTGGCCTACAGCATGGCAGTTACTACCTACAACGCTACAGGTTCTGTAAGCGATTTGGGTACGCACGCTGTTCGTGTAATCGTTTCTACTGACTTCGGTGCAACCTGGAGCAGTGCAAACATCATCAAGACCTACACCGGTGCAGCTTCTTACAGCACTGCCGGTGCTACTGAATACGTGAGCTTGAACGCATATGCGGGTCAGACCATTCAGCTTGCTTTTGTTGCTACAACTTCCACAACTTCACCTGACATCGACTTCCACCTCGATAATATTCAGGTGTTTGTTCCATGCTCAGGCACACCGTCTGCAGGTACTGGCTTGGCTGCAACGCCAGCGCTCTTGGGTTGTAATGGTAGCTTAGTGGCCTTGAACTTGGGTTCAGGTTATGAAACCGCTGGAGGAGCTACCTACCAATGGCAATCATCGAGCGATGGTCTGAATTTTACCAATATCGCGGGCGCAACCAATCCAACCTACAATACGCCATCTGCCGTTCTAACTACAACTTACTACCGAAATCAAGTGAGCTGTTTCTTTTCGGGCTTGTCGAGTATTTCTGATGTAGATACAGTTGTAGCTGATTTCGGTTTACCGGTAATCAGTGCAACACCTGCTCAGTTCTGCGGAACTGGTGGAACCGCGGCCCTGTCAGCATCCATCAATGGAGCCAATCCATACGATAACTTCGCATGGTCAGTAGGCGCAGGCCAGACCGGGGTGCTCTCCAATGAAACGAACACCTCAGCAGATTGGACAGTTACGGAAAGTGCAGGTTTTGTTTACACGGTAACCGATACAGTATCGGGTTGTGTTAAAACAATCAGCCAATCCGTCAATGTTTTGGATGGTGTAACGCCGAATATGGTTGCCACTCCGGCAGTAGTTTGTATTGGCGGAACCACAAGCATCAGCTCAGGTTTGAGTGCGGCTAACTTTTCCTCCACTCCCATTGTGCCGGCGCCAACTCTCGGAAATCCAGTGGCCAATAAACTCGTTGAGAACGGCGTGTTAATCGTTCCACAAACCAGTGGTACTCTGGATGACGGCGGTTGGGGAAATATCTCAATGGGCTTCAACTTCAATTTCTTCGGCACCAACTATACCACTTGTAATATCGGAACCAACGGAACCGTGATGTTCGGAACATACAATGGTGCAGCCTTGGGCGACTTTACATTTACCACACTACCGAGTGCGACAGAGCCCAATCCAATGGTTGCGGTCCTCGCGATGGACAATAACCTTGGCGGTGCTACTGGAGGAACAATCTGGTACGGAACTTATGGTTTCCCCGGAAATAGAAAATTTGCGGTACGTTATGATAATGTGCAGGAGTTTGGTGACAACACTAAGTTCACAACTGCTACCATGCTTATTTACGAAGCCACGGGAATCATTGAAGTGTATGTGAACTCTGCGACCAACATAGACAGGGTCAAACTGATTGGTGTCAATGGACCTGGCGGCGCAATTGGTGCTTTGGCCTATGCTTCGGGTACAACTACCCTCGCTGGAACTTGGCCGGCAACCAACAACGTGAACCCGATTACTTCACCTATTGCCTACCGCTTTACTCCACCTCAGAATTACACTTGCAGCTGGACCCCTTCAGGTCTAAACGGTATCGCTGCACCTGCCGGTGGAACCAACTTGTTCACCAAGTCTACCAACCCATTAAACGTTGCGGGTACAACTACATTCAACCTAAGTCTTACTAATCAGCAGACAACTTGTGTGTCGAATGCGAGTATCAATGTACTGGTTACGAATCCTCCTGTTACGCCCACTTCCGCCGATGTTACAGCATATGGTAGCGCATTGGGTGCAGGTTCTGCAGTAACCTCTCCACTAACGGTTTGCGGTTCGCAGAATGTGACCTTAAACTTTGTTGGAACAACAACGGCAGCAGACACCATTATCTGGTGGAATGCGGCAACAGCAGGTAGCAGATTGGGAACGGGATTGTCATATACAATCAATTCTTTCTCGGCTACGGATACGGTTTGGGTGTCGATCAATAACGGAGCATGCCCACAAACTGCGAGATTTGAGTATGTAATCAATTACAACACACCTCCAGCGGTAACCGTGAATTCTTTGGGCCCAGACAATGATGTGAATTGTTCAGCCACACCAACGGTTTTCGGTATGAGCTATCAGTTGGTTTCTTCTAATGATCCTAACTATACATACTCATGGACCAACGATGGTAACGCTACAACGTTTGTGAATAACGGCGGTGGAAGCGCGACCTTGACTTCAGATAGCACCACGGCCTCTAGCTGGTCAGCTTTCGACGCGGTTTCAGGTTGTACCATCTCTGGTCAAAAATCCTTTGGAGTTTATAGTTTCCCGGTTATTGTTCCAACAGCCAACGACACAGCTATTTGTATTGGCGACAGCACGATCATTAACTCGAACTTATCAGTTTCAAACTTCACTGTGAAGTGTGTTCCATTTGGTTTCCGCACTGCCCCCGGCAATGCTACCTTCTTGGCCAACAACGGAGTGAGGAATGCGAGTTACGGCGGTACCAATAGTTTGGATGACGGAGGATGGGCACAAGTGCCAATCGGGTTTACCTTTAACTATTTTGGTAACGACTGGACAGCCATCAACGTAGGAACCAACGGGGTTATCAATTTTGGTCCTTACGCAAGCTTTAACGCATCGCAATACAGCTTCCCAAGTGGATTCCCAAGCGCATCTAGCCCTGTGAATACCATTGGAGTTCTTGCTACAGACTTCTATATGACCACTACCGGAACGGTTCGTTTCTGGACTGAGGGTGTTGCTCCTAACCGTGTATTCGTAATTGAATACAACGGTCCGGGATGGACAACGGATGGCGTTCATGTTGCCCAGGCTCATTTGTACGAGACATTAGGGTTGGTGGAAATTCATGTGCAACAAGCCACAGGTACCGGAACCTTTGCAGGTCCAAAGACCATTGGTTTGCAAAATGGCGACGGTACTATTGGTGCTACAGCTCCTGCATTCTGTAACTTGGATGGTACTCCTAATGGCACACAGACATGGAATGCTCGGAATGCTACCATCACAACAGCAGATTCTAAAGCATGGAGATTCTCACCTCCGGTGAGCTATACTTTCTCATGGTCGCCTGCGGCTCAGATTTCCGGACCTACCAATACCGCATCTGTACTGGCCCGTCCGACGACTACAACTCCTGGTGTTCAGTCTTATTTTGTGACTGCAACGGATAACCTAAGCGGTTGTGCCGGTGCGCCTGTAGAGTTGCAGTTTGATGTGATTTCTCCACTCGTGGCAACCTCTGTGGTTGGTTACGGAGTGAACTCGAATGTTGATGGCACTAATACAATAACCTTCTGCGGTGAGCAGGATGTGGAATTGTATGTATCGGGTACATTTGACTCAACTGTAACTGCGAAATGGTATCTGCAAGCTGTTGGAGGTACTGGTTTCTCAATCGCCCCGAATGATACCATTTCTTATGGTATTGCAGGAGCGGCAGGTTTAACTGCTGATGATTCACTTTGGGTTGCATTGGACAACGGCATTTGCGAAGGTCCAAGAAGTCTTGTAGTATTGGATTATCAAGCTCCGGATTCATTGGTGGTTACCAATAGCAATCCGGTGAACTGTGGTCCGTCAACTCAAACTTACACTTCGAACCTTGGTGTTTCATCCAATGGAAATTACACCTATACATGGTCGCCTTCAAGTGTGTTGAACACCACAACAGGTAACGCAGTTACTGCCACCATAACGCTTTCAACAGCGATTACGGTTACAGCAGTAGACGCAACGGGATTCTGTCAAACTTCTGAAACTGTCTCGGTTTCACGTTATGACTTCCCTGATTTGGCTCCAACAGCAGCGAATGATTCTATTTGCCCAGGAGGTCAAACTACGCTTAATTCAAACACAAGTGCTACCAGCTTTACGATTCAAAGCGTGCCGTTTACACTCACCTCATTACCCAATGCACAAGTATTGGTGCAGAATGGTGTGAAACCGGCATTGCCAGCGGGTGCAACCAATCCAGGCACATCTTTGGATGATGGTTATTGGGTAGTGCCAATTGGCTTTACTTTCAATTTCCTTGGTAATGATTATAACCAATTGGCGATTACGACTAACGGAAACATTCAGTTTGGACCTACCATTAGTACAAGCTTTACGCCTTCCTTTGGAACCGCAGCTCCCAATAATTTCGTGGCGCTGTTCTGGACAGATTTGAACTATGCTGCGACAAATGGTGCTAACTTCCTTGGATACACAGTGCAGGGAACGGCTCCGAACCGCGTATTCTCCGTGCGCATGGATGCTTGTCGTTTTGGAGAGCCAACCGTTCGTCTGACTGGACAGATTGATCTCTACGAGACCACTGGTATCATTAAAGTGACAATTGATGAGGCAAAAGCTTCACCAAGTCCATCGGCAAGCGATGTAACAATCGTTGGAGCTGAGAATTTGGATGGTACAATTGGTTCTGCTGTTCCTGGAAGAACAAGCAATACCTGGACCGTATTACCAACGGCATCTGAGACTTGGCAGTTCAACCCGCCGGTAGCTTATACCTTCACGTGGTTGCCATCAAATCAGATTTTCCAGTCAAATACGCTTAGCAGTGTTGTTGCTCAGCCAACTCAAACCACACAGTATCAATTGATCGCTGTAAATGATTTGACGGGCTGTTCTAACGAATTTACGCAGCAATCCTACGTAACTGTTACTATTGCTAGCGCTGCTCCAAACGTTGATTTCGTGGCTGACGATGTAACTGTAACTACGGGCGGTAACCAGCAAACGGTAATTTTCACGAACTCAACTCCAGAGTTGGGCGGTGAAACGTATGCATGGACATTTACACCGAATAACGTTGCTTTCCAGGGAGGAACCAACGCGAATTCGCGCAATCCTCAAGTGCAGTTCACTGAGCCAGGTCAATACACCGTTGCTTGTTCTGTTACATCTTGTACCGGATCTGGCACCGAGACCAAGGCAAATTACATTACGGCTACAGCCTCTTATTGCACTCCATACTTCGGCGACGGCGCCGGTGGTGCGTTCTCAGGTTGCGGCGATGGCGACGCGGTGGATGATGTGGTAATTACCAATCCAAATACGGGTCTTATTGTAATGAACCATCAAAATACAGGTTGTACCAACAACACTGCAGCAGGTGGATCATATACGGTTTACGCCCCTGTGAACGGAGTTACTACAACAAATCTCTATCAGGGTTCTACCTATAGTATGCAGGTTTCAAGCGCTAACCCCGCCTACACGGAGTTCTTCGGAGCTTGGTTAGATGTGGATAACGATGGAGATTTCAATGACCCATTAGAATTCTTGGGTGGTAATACTGCTGCTGCAGTGTCTGAAACGTTCGAAATTGGTATTCCAACTTCCAACGTAATCTATGGCCCACACAAAATGCGCGTTATGGCTGCTTTCGGTAGCGGCCCTCTAAATGCTAACAGTGCATGTTTGAACGGATTGTATGGAGAGGCGCATGACTACACTGTCAATATCCTCGCTCCGATTGTAGCCAACGATGTACCAGCATTTGCAACAAACCTTAGCTACTCAGCAAACCAAAACTATCCTGGTTCGGATCCAGTCAATGCGACTGTAGCCAATGGCACAAATTCTCCTGAAACAGCGGCTGGCGTAATCGCTGGACCTGATGTTTGGGTGCGTTTTGTAGCTGCAGGAAATGGTGTGTCCATTACTATGACCAGCACTACCATGGATGACGTGATTGCTTTGTACAGTCTTAACGCTTCAACTGGAGCCTACGATTTGATTGCTTCAGAAAATGCGAGCAGCGGATTGACAGATTCAGAGCGTTTGAATGTCGGCGGTCTCACTCAAGGTACTACATACTATGTTGCATTTGGTACAAATGGACTTACAGGTGGTGCATTTACATACACCATTCAACATTTGTTGAGAAGCTGGCCAGCGTTTACCCAACCAGCCAGTGGATTCCAACTATGTAATACCTACAAATCTGTGTTTAGAGGTAATGCTTCTTCAAATGTTCAGTACACCTTTAACTTCACCGAAACCGGTGGAACCGAGGTTGCTCCGTTTGAAACTACTTCAGCCGTTACCACTAGCACTTACGTTACGTTGTCAAATCCTGCCCTCGCTTTGCAGTACGGTGGAGTTTACAATGTGAAAGTAGACGTGTTGTATAACTTGAGAAACACCCAGAATGTATTGGAACCAATCAATATTCAGGGCTTGTTCACTGATCCAAATGCAACCGGTGTAACAATGGGTAACCACTCCTTATTGGAAGTTCGTTCAACCCAGCGTTGCCCTGCTTCATTGTTCAGAGGAACATGGTTAGCTGGAACTCGTGTAGGGGGTGCTGTCGCAGTATGCGGTGTAACCAATTACACATTTGAATTCCAGCAGGTAATCTCTTGTGCTGATGGTACAACCATTGGTGTTCCTGCTACTTTCCAGACTACTGGTACTTCGCCATACATTCAGTTAGGTGTGTTGCCAACAGGTGTTAATGCCGGAGCATGGGATGTTAGAATTCGTCCTAACTTCTCTTATGGTGCTGGTGTATTCGGTCCTGTTCAACGCATTCGCGTAAATGGTACTTCAGCAGGCACAACCATTGAAGAGGTAACAGAAATGGATGCAATGCGCTCCGATAGTGAGGCAAGTGCAAACATCTATCCAAACCCTAACAGTGGAGAAATGGTGAATATCAATCTTTCTGGTGTAGAAGGTACAGTAGCAGTTCGCGTCATTGACGCCACTGGCCGTGTCGTTTACACAGAAACTTACTTCGTTGAAGGTTCTCTCAATACCATTGCTACGTTTGCAGAGCCTCTGGCAGCAGGTGTATACAACATTGAGTTTAACTCTAACGGAAATGTAACTACTGAAAGAATGATGGTAACCCGTCAATAATCTCAGTAGAATAGAAATTAAAATGGGGGCTTCGGCCCCCATTTTTGTTATACCCGTGGATCCATCAAATAAGGGTTGTTTGAATCAAGCATCGTTCGGAACTTTCGCGCTTGAGAATTGTTAGAATATTGGGCAATTGCATTTTGGGCATTGCGCAAACTCAGTTAAGGTAAAGGCATTAGATGTTACGATAGAAGGTGGGGAATAGCTTTAAAATAGATGGGGTTAAAGTCCTTGCTTTTGTTTTGCCGATGAAAATGTATAGTTGCGATTTTCAGTAATTAATTTATAAGCAATGAAGTTGACTGCAAGTAAAGTAGATGTTTTTGAGGGCTTGGATCCGGCCATTAAGGTGAGAACCAGAAAGATGATGATGTGGCTTATCATTTTTGCGGTGGTTATGCTCTTTGGGGGAATCACCAGCGCCATGATTGTTCTCTATGGTAAGCTAACCTGGATACATGTCAACCCGCCCGCTTCAATGATTGCAAGTAATGTCATTATCATTCTCTCAAGTATTGCGCTCATATTGTCTTTGCGCTCTTTGAGGGCGGGTAAAATGAAAATGGGTTTGTGGTTGCATATTTCCGCCTTGGCCCTTGGGATTGCTTTCCTCTTCACCCAAAACGCGGGTTGGTCAACTCTTAGTGGAAAGGGTATGGGGTATACCGTAACTGAAGATGATAAGGGAATGAAGTCATACCGTTGGAATACGTTTGCAAAGTTGAGCGGTCAATACGGTGTGGATTACTGGCTGGAGATGAATAATCAGCGACTTATTCTGGAGAATGGGGAATTTTATTTGCCCGACAACGCTACAATCCCCGTGACCAATAAGGTACTAACTACCTTTAATGCCTTTGGCGCACTGTTAAGTGTTTTGATCTATATTCATATTTTCCACCTAATGTTCGGCTTGATTTATATGGCCGTTAATACCATAAGAATCCTTCGCGGGAGTATTCAGAAAGACAATACACTTAGCATATATGTGAGCGGAATGTATTGGCACTTTATGGGGGGGCTGTGGCTCTATCTCTACGCATTCATGTTTATTATCTACTAAACCGGTTTTTTGATTTTCTTATCTTCAAAGTCGCTTTTTGATGACCTAATCAATGGAGTGAGGGCCCTTTGATAAATGAATCTTTCTCTCATAAAGTGATTCGTTTTTTTTTCGATGAGTGAATATGCTCATGGAAGACAGAACCGGGTAATCCGGGGCGAGCCCCACAGTTATCAACCTCAAATTGTTATTAACTGTAACTTTTTGAAATGAGCTGCCGTAACAGTGGACATGAAAACCAACAATTATCCCATGAACACTTCAACAAGAAATCATTCTCACGGCATTTTGGTGCTTGGAAATCCGGAAACAGCTTGTGGTCTTATTGCAATGGCGCTGAATCATCGTGAAGACGCGGTGTTCACCGATAGTGCTGTGGAGGCATTCAATTTATTGGAACAACACTCTTACGGTGTAGTTATCGCCTTTCAGAAGGATGAGATTGGCATTGGGATGAATTTTATGGAGTCTGTGGCAAAGGTTTATCCTGATACGCAGCGGGTTATTATTTCTGATCCCGCCGATATATTGAATGTAATTTCTCAATTAAATGATAAGGTGATACATCGCGTGATTACCACCCAGCTTTCACCGGATGCCGCTCGCGAAATCATCGAAAAATCGGAAACAGATTTCATTGAGGCGCGCGAAAATGTTGCATGGATCCACGATTTGCGACGTCAGAATCATCAATTTGAATTTATGTTGCGCCAGAAACTGGCTTGTTAAATACAGCTTTGGAAATCATGGAGACCTGCCTCGGGCGGGTTTCTTTATTTAACGTGACACCTTGGTGTTGGAATAATTTCACTTCGCAACATCTACAAGAAACCTACTCCTTAGGGTTTTTCGTCCAATCAATACCGGATAGCGCATGCCCGAGCGATCGGTGAGCGACACGCTGCTGCGCACGGCATGGCCTTCAATATTCATCTGCAGCGCAACACAGAATCTGGATTCTTTTTCACCAAAGGAATTTTTGATGGTCCTTCGGTTGAACTTGCGAAATCGAATTGTTTTCTCGACACCACCTGGTAATTGAAAATGGACTTTTAGTCGCCGTTCACCGCGCACACGCACCACTTTTGTCCACTCACAATGTACCACCGTTCTGTATGCGCCGGTGTCAACTTTCGCCGCGATTTTTTCAGCGCCCAATCTGGGAAAATCTACTTTGGTAATTCGCCCGATGATATGCAGCGAGGTGTCACTCACTAGCTCAACAATCTCTTAACAGTCTCTGAAATGGCCCTGCCATCTGCTTTACCTGCGAGTGCCTTAGAAGCTACTCCCATTACTTTGCCAAGATCTGCGGGAGATGATGCTCCAACACTTTGTATAATTTTCTGTAGTTCTGATTCAAGCTCTTCCGCAGTGAGTTGAGCTGGCAGGTAGGACGCAATTACGGCCGCCTGTTTTTGCTCTTCATCTACCAGATCTTGTCTTCCTTGTGACTTAAAAATTTCGATGGACTCCTGACGTTGCTTGAAAAGTTTGTTGAGGATGGCCATTCCTGCGGTATCTTCTACTTGTCCGTCACTACCACCTTTCGTCATTTCAAGAAGCAATTTGCTTTTGATATCACGCAATGCCATCAAGCGTTCTTTGTCGCCCGACTTCATGGCATCTTTTATGTCGTTATTGATTCTATCGGTGAGATTCATTATTGAAAATTTATGAGCGAATATATCGGTAAAATGAAAGCCGCGCTGAGCACGGCTTTCAAAAATAATTTGAGGTAAGATGATTACATCATCCCGCCCATTCCGCCACCCGGCATTGCAGGCATCGGAGGATTGTCTTCTTTGATATCGCTGATAACGCATTCTGTGGTGAGCAGCATACCGGCAATGGAAGCGGCGTTCTCAAGTGCAACGCGCACTACCTTGGTGGGGTCAATGACTCCTGCAGCGATGAGGTTTTCATATTCCTCTGTGCGGGCATTGTATCCGTAGTCGTCTTTGCCACCGCGAACCTTATTCACCACTACTGCACCTTCGCCACCGGCGTTGGCAACAATTTGACGAAGGGGTTCTTCAATGGATCGCGCGATGATGGCGATACCTGTTTGCTCGTCATCGTTCGCTCCTTTCAATTTATCAAGCAATTTTCCTGCGCGTATTAACGCTACACCACCACCAGGAACGATTCCTTCTTCCACAGCGGCACGTGTTGCATGTAAGGCGTCATCAACACGGTCTTTCTTCTCTTTCATTTCAACCTCCGTTGCTGCACCGATGTAGAGTACTGCTACGCCACCCGCCAATTTGGCGAGACGCTCTTGCAATTTCTCACGGTCGTAGTCTGAGGTAGTTTTTTCGATCTGAGCTTTGATCTCAGCAACACGAGCTTGAATCGCGTCTTTGCTGCCAGTGCCATTAACAATCGTAGTGTTGTCTTTGTCTATTGTAATTTTCTCAGCACGGCCTAAATCTTCAAGAGTGGCATTTTCTAGCTTCAATCCGGTCTCTTCGCTGATGACCTGACCGCCGGTGAGAATGGCAATGTCTTGTAACATCGCTTTGCGACGGTCACCAAAACCAGGGGCTTTTACCGCTGCAATTTTCAGAGCACCGCGAATCTTATTTACCACAAGGGTTGCGAGAGCTTCGCCGTCAACATCCTCAGCGATGATCAAAAGCGGACGACCTGTTTGAGCTGCTTTTTCCAAAACTGGAAGCAGTTCTTTCATGGTGCTCACTTTTTTGTCGTAAATAAGGATGTAAGCATTGTCTAACTCCGCTTCCATGTTCTCTGCATTGGTCACGAAGTAAGGTGAGAGATAGCCTCGATCGAATTGCATTCCTTCTACGGTTTTCACTTCTGTTTCCGTGCCTTTCGCTTCTTCCACAGTAATTACACCCTCGGTTCCTACCTTGGCCATGGCATCAGAAATCAATGTGCCGATGGCCTCATCATTGTTGGCAGATATGGAGGCAACTTGCTTGATCTTATCATGGTCACTGCCTACCGTCTTACTGATTTTTTTCAATTCACCAACTACTGCCTCTACTGCTTTGTCGATTCCACGCTTTAAATCCATTGGGTTGGCGCCGCTCGCTACGTTCTTGAGTCCGGTAGTTACGATGGCTTGCGCCAAAACCGTGGCGGTCGTTGTTCCGTCACCAGCAATGTCAGCAGTTTTGCTCGCCACTTCTTTGAGCATTTGTGCTCCCATATTTTCGATGGCGTCTTTCAATTCAATTTCTTTGGCTACCGATACACCGTCTTTGGTGATATGAGGTGCGCCAAATTTTTTATCGATAACAACATTGCGTCCTTTTGGGCCCAATGTCACTTTCACGGCATTCGCCATTGCATCCACGCCGGCCTTTAGCTTCTCGCGCGCTGCAGTATCAAAGGTTATTTCTTTTGCCATTGTATTTAGTTTTAAGGGATTTAGATAATTGCGAAAATGTCTGACTCTCTCATGATGAGGTATTCTTTACCGTCGATGGTTAACTCCGTTCCCGAGTATTTTCCGTAAAGCACGGTGTCACCAGCTTTCACCGTCATCGGCTCATCTTTTTTGCCGGCCCCAACGGCGATGACTTTTCCTCTTTGTGGTTTTTCTTTTGCGGTATCCGGAATGATGATACCACTTGCTGTGGTGGTTTCTGCCTGACTTGGCTCAACGAGCACTCTGTCGGCGATGGGTTTAACTTGAACTGACATATGATTAAAATTTTATTTAGAATTTGTTGGGCAGATTACACCTTCTGTGCCAATGTTATGACACTATCAAATTTGGCAGATAAATGAAAAAAAAAGTGCCAGGATTACTGAATCACTGACACAATGAGATTCAATGTCTGTCTTCCTTATCAGGGATTTTGCGCGGGCGCCTCCTCCCCGGAAACCGGTTGCTCAATCGATGTTCCGCCTCCCTCAAAAGAGGAAGAGGTAAACTGTGAAGCGGCAAGAAGACATATAACAAAGAGCGCAGCGCTGAGATACCATGTGGCTTTCTCTAAAAAATCAGCAGTTTGTTGTACACCACCAATTTGTGATGAACCTTGAAATCCAACTGCCAAGCCACCTCCTTTTGGGTTTTGTACAAGAACCGCAAGTGCAAGAAGAAGTGCGATGATTACGCATAAAAGAACGAGAAACGATGCCATGATTATTTGTTTTTGATTAATTCCAAATTTTTTAGTTGGGTGGCAAAGTAAATACTTTTTTCGGGATGTATCTCCATCAATTTTTTGAAGACCCATCTTGCCTTATCCGTCTTACCTTGTTGTGCGAGAAGTCTGGCCATCGTTTCTGTAAAGAATTCATCTTCTTCTTTGAAACTTCCGCGGGTCAGATCACCTGAGCTGTATGCGCCAACTTTGCCTTTTGCAATCTGTGGCTCAGTTTCAATAAAACGGTCAATGACAGACCAGTTCGTATTTGTAGCCGGTCTTTTACTCTGAAGGGGTATCATCTCTGATGTCGTCACGAAGGAAATATTTGCGTCTGCAACATCGTCGACAAAGTTTGATGTGTCATGAGTTACATCCATTGACTCCAGCGAATGGGCTCTCTGCAATAGCCATGCGGTATATGTGCTGAGAGTGATATCAGTATCAGTATCAGTAGAACTTCCCTCTTCATTGTGTGAAACCTCCAGCTCAATGCTACTTTGAATTGCTTCAATGAGAATGCCCGCCTGTAATCCTTGCAGTTCGTTGTTTGCAATATCAACTGTTGCCACTTCCTCGATGGTAGAATTCTCTGGCTCTCCCGCCGCTTCCGAATTGAAGTCAATTACAGGCATAGCAATTTCTACAGGTTGATCCGGGCTTTCCTCAGTGAGAATAATGTCTGCGATAGTTGTTGTGCCAGAAATGTCTATGTGGGCGGAATTTTCTTTTAAGTATTGAACGTTGCTGGTCAGAGATTTAAGCGATACGCGGGATGAAACACGTGCAGCGGTTGCGCCAAGTTGATGTACACGGCGATGGTCATTGTTCTCATGGAATGCCATCGATAAGAGGATATGTGCACCCGAGAAGTAAGGGTATTCCCCGGTGAGTTGCTGCAGCTGAAGTATCTCTGATTCAGAGAATCCGGTTCGTTTTTCGGTGAGATGTTGCAGCTGCTCTTTTTTCACGTAGCTAAGGTAATTACCAGTTGCCCACTGAGGCATTGTAAATTTCTTGTACGAGCTGGTCATTGATGAGCTTCCACAAACTTTCCTCTATGCTGAATAAGTCTTGATTTGCCTCGAAATCAGCAAACTTGGAGAAGGTTTTTTCAAAGTTTAGTTTCGGATCAAGACCGTTTTCGTAATAAATCTGAACAGCAATGGTGAGACGATTGAGTGATGCGGTTTCAGCGCCGGCTTGCACTGCAACAGGAGCAGTACCGTATTGAATGATATTGCCTCGAAAACGTAAATCGCCATTGCTCTCAGTCAACTTCAGTGGCGATTGCGCAAGTAGCACATCTTTCAGTGATTCAGTGATTCGTTGGGCATACACCGGTGAGGCAAGCGCTGTCCGGGGTCTCAAGTATTCTACCGAAAAGGTTTTTGCATCGCCAAACTGACCGCCGGTAAAGGAATAAATTCCGCAACCCGACAAGAGTATTACACTTATCAGTAAGAAAAAAAATCGTGATAATTTCTCAGTCTTCAATGCCGTATTCTTTGATTTTACGGTAAAGCGTTCGTTCAGAAATACCTAACTCCTTGGCTGCGTATTTGCGTTTGTTGCGGTGCTTTTTCAGTGCTTTCTCAATCAGCTCGCGTTCGGAATTGGCAAGGGATAAGGTCTCTTCAATTTCCACCGGGGCCTCATGTGTCACAGCCATTTGTGGAAGTCTCATCATGGGTATTCCCGCCGGAATATTGGCGTCAGCATTGAACAATCGGCTCACAATCTCTTGATTTTTTGAGTCTGGCGAAAAGGCGTGATCAGGGGTTATAATGCCCGCCAAAACTTGTTTGAGATCATTGATTTCATTGCGCATTTCAAACAAAACCTTGTATAAAATTTCGCGCTCAGAGAAGGAAGCGTCGCCAGTCTCTTTTCCACGCACAAGTGCCGGTGCCTCAAGTTTCATCGGCTGAGGCAAATAGAACAAAAGTTTATCGGCCCCTATCAGGCGTTCTTGCTCCAGAATATTGATCTGTTCGGTGATATTGCGCAGCTGTCGAATATTGCCCGGCCAGGAGTAATTCACTAATGCCATCTGTGCGTCGGGCGTGAGCTCGATAAGAGGTGTTTTGTATTTATCGGAAAAGTCAGCAGAAAATTTTGCGAAAAGCGGGAGGATGTCTTCTCGCCGTTCCCGTAGTGGCGGAAGAAAAACAGGCACTTGATTCAGTCGGTAATAAAGGTCTTCACGGAATTTTCCTTCGCGCAATGCATTGTCAAAATTGACATTCGTTGCAGCCACAACACGAACGTTGGTCTTTTGCACTTTTGACGAACCAACTCGCAGGTATTCTCCCGTCTCCAAAACCCGAAGCAAACGCACTTGAGTCTGTAATGGCAGTTCTGCCACTTCATCCAGAAAAATGGTGCCGCCGTTGGCCTCTTCAAAATACCCTTTGCGGGAGTCGGTTGCCCCGGTGAATGAACCTTTTTCATGGCCAAACAACTCGCTATCTATCGTGCCCTCAGGTATTGCGCCGCAGTTTACGGCGATGTATGACGCGTGCTTTCGACTGCTGAATGCATGAATGATTTTAGGGATGTTTTCCTTACCAGTTCCGCTCTCCCCATTGATAAGCACCGAGACATTTGTCGGAGCTACCATCACCGCGATGTCTATGGCCCGGTTGAGCATCGGATTGTTACCGATGATTTCAAATCGTTGTTTGACACTGCGCAAATCCATATCAGTTAAGTTTCGAAACTACCGCAACGACCTCTCCGGTGAGGGTAACGGAGGTAGCTCCTGTCATTTTCACTTCTACGTAATCCCCTGGTCCGTACTCTGCCGCGACAGGGAATATGGCCACTACATTCTGACTATTCCTTCCTTGATAAAATTCATTTGATCTTTTAGAAAAACCTTCGATGAGAACTTTTTGTGTCTTTCCTACATGTGCTGCAGTTCGGTGAGCAGCATTCTTCATTTGAACGTCAATGATTTCTTGAAGTCGTTTTGTTTTTATTTCCTCAGGAATATCGTCTTCGAATTTCCGCTCTGCCAGTGTTCTCGGTCTTTCCGAGTATTTGAACATATAGGCCATATCGAATCCAACCTCAGTCATAATGGAAACTGTCGACTGATGTTCTTCCTCTGTTTCTCCGCAGAAACCCGCAATTACATCAGTGCTGATAGCACAATCTGGCATGTATCTCCGAATGGCCGAAATACGCTCGAGGTACCAATCGCGGCTATATCCCCGATTCATTCTTTTGAGCACGTTGTCATGACCGCTTTGAACGGGTAAATGAATGTATTTGCAAATATTCTCGTGCGACGCCATTACCTCAAGTACTTCGTCAGACATGTCTTTGGGATGAGAAGTAGAGTAGCGTATTCGCAAATCTGGATGGATAGCGGCGACTTGCGCAAGCAGATTGGCGAAACTCACTTTTTCTTCATCATTGTCATTTGCCTTCCATTTGTATGAATCTACATTTTGTCCGAGCAGTGTGACCTCACGAAATCCTTTTTCAAACAAATCTCGGGCCTCAGCAACAATCGACTGAGGATCTCGACTTCTCTCTCTACCTCGTGTGAAGGGCACCACACAAAATGAACACATGTTGTCGCAACCCCGCATAATGGAAATGAAAGCATTCACGCCGTTGGTTCCCAATCTTACCGGTGTGATTTCAGCGTAGGTCTCTTCACGACTCAGTAAAACATTTACTGCCTTTTGTCCGGTCTCAACCTGTTGCAACAGGTTGGGTAAATCGCGGTAAGCATCAGGGCCAACAACAAGGTCAACGAGCTTCTCCTGATCCAGTAGTTTCTCCCGCAGCCGCTCTGCCATGCAGCCCAAACCACCGACCGATAGGGTAGGTCTTTTCTTTTTGACTGAACGCAGGACCTCCAGTCG
>CAZKRL010000025.1:0-42427 GCA_964555295.1 uncultured Comamonadaceae bacterium
TGCCCCGTCTAACCAATAAAAATTTAATTCAATGGGTACAATTAACAAAGTGATTCTGCTTGGGAACCTTGGAAAGGATCCTGAGACTCGTTCTTTCGAAAATGGTGGTACTGCGGTAAATTTTCCGCTTGCAACTACCGAGAGCTATTATGACCGCGAAAAGTCTGAGCGTGTCGATTTGCCTACAGAGTGGCACAACATCAGGGTCAACAAGCCGGGGCTTACTACTCTGGCGCAGAAACTGCAAAAGGGAAGTCAGGTCTACTTGGAAGGCAGCCTTCGCACACGCCAATACCAGACCAAGGAAGGTGAAACCCGCTACATTACTGAAGTGCACGTGAGCGAGCTTGTATTTACCGGAACGAAGACACAAACCCTGCCATCACCCAATGGTGCATTGGCCAACGCCTCAATGGAGGATAATGCCGCGTTTTAATTGAATGAATGACGGTATAACACCTCTATTTCTCGTAACTTTTTGGAGCAGTATCGGCCCTCTGGCGCTGGTACTGCTCCTTATTTTTATCAGTGCGATGATCTCCGGTTCAGAAGTGGCCTTGTTCTCGCTCACACCTTCACAAAAAAATCAACTCAGGGAATCCGCCTCATCCGCTGACCGCCGGGTCATAGAGCTACTGGAAGATCCCGATCGTGAGTTGGCTCCCAGAAAACTCCTTGCCACCATTCTGATTGTAAACAATGCCGTCAATATTGCCATTGTTCTGCTTGCATCGCAGCTCACAGAAATTTGGTTTGAGGGATCACACTATCCAGAATGGGTAATGACCGTCATTGATGTATTTGTCATCACGTTTGTTATTGTGCTTTTCGGTGAAGTTGTTCCGAAGGTATATGCAACTTCAGGTAATCTTCAGGTAGCGCGGTTGATGGCGGTGCCACTGAAATTTCTGAATCGAATCTGCGCACCATTCACTTGGATGCTCCTTAAATCTTCCGCAATGATTGAGCGGGGCGTGAAAAAGAAAATACGTTCCAATATTTCTGTAGATGAGCTCGGCCATGCGCTTGAACTCACCGCTGATGATGGAAGAAGCGAAGAAGAAAATAGAATCCTTGAGGGTATAGTTACGTTTGGTGGTAAAGAAGCGGGACAAATCATGACGCCTCGAACGCAGATGGTATTGCTCGATGCAAGCATGAGCTTCAAGGAGGTGCTTCATGTTGTGCGCAATAAGGGATTTTCTCGCTTGCCTGTTTCACGCGAAGAATCGGCGGATAAGATTGAAGGATTTCTATTTATCAAAGATTTACTGGGTCATCTCAATGATGAAGATTTCCAATGGCAATCCCTCATCAAGCCCCCTTTCTTTGTGCCTGAGAATAAAAAAATCGACGATTTGCTGCAGGAGTTTCAGCAATCGAAAATTCATCTCGCTGTGGTAGTCGATGAATATGGCGGCACCTGCGGCCTTGTAACCTTGGAAGATATATTGGAGGAAATCGTAGGTGAGATCTCTGATGAGTTTGATGAGGAGCAATTGCATTATTCAAAACTCGACGACCGCACTTTCGTGATGGAGGGGAAAATCACTTTGGTGGATATGTATAAAATCCTTGATATCAATGGCGATGATTTTGAAGCATTGAAAGGCGATAGCAATACGCTGGCAGGTTTTATCATCGAGCGTTTAGGCAGAATCCCCAGACGCGGTGAATCCATTGAATTTGCCGGTTTTCACCTCTCCGTTGAAAATGCCGATAAACGAAGGGTGCTGAGCGTAAAACTCACATTGCCTGAATCTGCACAATGAGTCGCTTCAGATTCTTTCTTTTGTTCAGTTTGACCATTGTTATTTTGGTTTCGTATTGGTTCGTTACTGACGACACTCCGATCGTACCAAAGCCCAGAGGATATTTCCGGATTGAGCTACCAGAGAAGGTGTATCGCGATTATGATGCGGTTTGTCCCTTCTCTATTCCTGTGCCTCAATATGCAGAGGTTGAACTTTTCAAAGACAGAATGTCTAACGACTCTTGTTGGTTCAACTTGTATTTCCCAAAGTATAAAGCGCGTCTGCATTGCACGTACCTAAGCGCCCGCGGACGACTTGATGCACTTGTCAGGGACGCCTATGAATTTGCCGCTAAGCATGAGATGATGGCTTCAGGAATGAAGCGTACGCTGCTGGAAGATTCTACCCGCGATGTTTACGGAATCATTTATGATATCGAAGGTGAAGCCGCTTGTAATCTTCAATTTTTTCTTACAGATAGCGCCGAGCATTTTTTGCGCGCATCACTTTATTTTTCAAATGCCCCGAATCCTGATTCTATCGCGCCTGTGCTCGAATATCTCAGAGCTGATGTGTTTCATATTGCAGAAGCCCTTCAGTGGCGCTTGAATTCAGAGAAGATCCAATAATCCTTGTTGCAATCCTTTTTCTGTAAGTCGCGAGATGCCTAAATCTTGAAATTCATCAGCGCTAACAAAACGATAACCGTCGGGCAGTTTATGATGTCTCTTGAATTGTGTATTGACATAGCTAAACGTTGCAATGATTTTCCGGTGAGTGAGTTGATGCTCAATCGCATCGCCGCAAGCAACAGGCGTGCAATCGCCCGCACATCCTGAATGTGTTTTTTGGAAAAGGGCAAATGCTACTTTCTTAGAGATTTTTTTATCACTCTCAACGCAAGGTAACTCATACAATCCGCCCCAGATACCATTTTCCGGACGGCGATGAAGGATGAATCGATCCTTATTCCCCACTAAAAAATAATGAATGAACCAGTCTTTCACCTGAGTCTTTTTGATTTTGACCGGAAGATCAGTTTGTCGATTATCACGCGCCGCGCAACAAGTAGAAACCAGCGGACAAACATTACAATTCGGAAGACCCGGCTTGCATTGCAATGCGCCAAACTCCATGATTGCCTGATTGTACAATCCGGGCTGTTGTTGATGCAGAGAGCTATGCGCTAGAGCGCGCAATGCAATGGATCCATGAGGCGTGTCTATTGGAATGTCGATGCCGAAGTATCTCGATAATACCCGCATCACATTTCCATCTATAACAGGAACGGCCTCATCAAAACAAAATGAGGCAATCGCAGCGGCAGTATATGGTCCAATACCAGGCAATTGGCTGAGGTCGTTGCTATTGCCCGGGAACACTCCATTCGCATCAGCAATGGCCCGGGCAGTTCGCAATAGATTTCTCGCACGGCTGTAATAACCCAGGCCCTGCCAGCTTTTCATTACGTCATCATCAGAAGCGCTTGCAAGTTGAAACACCGTGGGATATCTTTCAGTGAAGTGGTGGTAGTACGACATCCCTTGAGCCACGCGGGTTTGTTGCAAGATGACCTCAGATAGCCAAACAAAGTATGGATCTTTGGTTTTTCTCCAGGGCAAATCTCGCTTGTGCAAATCATACCAACGAGTTAGCTCATGCGCAAAGTCCATATTGCAATGTTAAGTATGACGGTAGTATCACGCATCCCATTCGTTTGCTTCGACTCACGATAAGTTCATCGAATAAGATCAAATGTGCAACTTATGGCCTCATTACATTTGCGCAATGCGACAAATATTCTGGTTCGTTGTAGTGCTAATGTGTTCTTCTTTCACGGTGCTTCCGCCGGCATACAAAGTGGCCGTGTTGAAATACCGTGGCGGTGGTGATTACTATTCAAATCCAACGAGTGTGCCCAATCTCGTAAAATACGCCAATACGCAATTGCGCACTGCCATCGATACTGATGTGCCGTTTATTGATGTGTCAAGCCCTGAAATTATCAACTTTCCTTTTGTGCACATGACCGGTCACGGCAATGTGATTTTTAGTCAGGATGAAGCCCGCAACCTCAGAAACTACTTGTTGGGTGGAGGCTTCTTGCACATATCCGACAATTTCGGCATGGATGCGTTTGTAAGACGAGAAATGAAAAAAGTATTTCCTGAACTCGACTTCATTGAATTGCCATTCAGTCATGCTGTTTATCATCAAACTTTTGATTTTCCTAAGGGCCTGCCGAAAGTGCATGAGCACGACAACAAACCGCCACAAGGTTTTGGAATATTATGGGAAGGCAGATTGGTTTGCTTCTACGATGTAGAATGTGATCTTGGTGACGGCTGGGAAGATTTCGATGTGCACAAAGACTCCGAGGAGACTCGCACCAAAGCTCTGAAAATGGGGGTGAATCTATTGCAATACGCATTCGCAGGAAATGAGAGCCGTTGATGCAAACGGTATTGAAGGTCCTGGGTTGACGCAACAAGAATTGATTGAACTGCTCGAGGAGAAAGCCGATGAATTCAACCGTGCAGAATTCATTCCGCACGACCCCATTTGCATTCCGCATCTTTTCCATGCAAAGCAGGATATTGAAATTGCATCCTTTCTCACCTGCACAATAGCTTGGGGACAACGCCCTACTATCATCAAGAACGCTCGTGATTTGATGCAACGCATGGATCACAGACCGCATGATTTCGTGATGAATTTCAAAAAACGAGACAAGAAATTTTTGGCCGGATTTGTACATCGAACCTTTACCACTTTGGATTTAGTAGATTTTATTTACCTGCTTCAGCGCATCTATCAAACATATCCCTCAATGGAAGAAATTTTTGCTGAGCACATGCATTCACCGGGCGATGCGTGCAATGCAATTGGTAAATTCCGGGATGTTTTTTTTTCAGCACCGCACGCGTTGCGCTGCGAGAAGCATGTGAGTGATCCACGCCGAGGTTCTGCTGCCAAGCGCATCAATCTCTTTCTTCGTTGGATGGTGCGTAAAGATCAGCGTGGCGTTGATTTCGGACTTTGGGATAAAATCCCGATGTCGTCACTTTCTATGCCTCTTGATCTGCATTCCGGTAATATTGCCCGCCGACTCGGCATATTGTCTCGAAATCAAAATGACTGGAAAGCAGTGATCGAACTTGACTCATTCTTGCGGAGCATCAATTCTGCCGATCCGGTAAAGTATGATTTCGCATTGTTCGGTCTTGGCGTATTTGAAAAATCCGGTGGCATTATGTCATGAGGGATTATAATTTGAATTGTATTTCAACTTGAATAAATGATTCGGCCTAAAATTCTGCATATCCACGAGGTTACTTCTACCAATGACATGGCCAAGTCCATGCTTCGAAATGATGACAATGAAAAGTGGGATGTAATTCTGGCGGAACATCAAACCAATGGCCGAGGTCAACGAGAGAATGTTTGGATATCCAGCGCAGGGCAGAATCTCACCATGAGTTTGATTCAAAGGTCAACCTCATTGAAAGGTCATACACCTTGGACAATTTCTATGGCCACCGCTCTTTCGATCAGAGATTTGATTGCTCAAGAAACGGGCAGGGATTGTTTTGTCAAATGGCCCAACGATATCATTGTGGCAGACAAAAAGATTGCCGGTGTTTTGATAGAGAATATTTGGTCAGGGGATAGCATCAAATACTCCATCATTGGCATCGGTCTCAATGTGCGGCAGCGTGATTTTGGAAAAGTAATTGCAGCGACATCCTTGTGTGAATTCACTGAAGAAATTCGCGATATTCAATTCTATTGCGAGCAATTATTTGAAAACCTTAGCCATTATTTGCTCGATAAGAATATTTCAACCATCAGTAAAAAGTATCATCGGTTTTTATATCGGATTCATGAAACATCATGCATTGAGTTGAATGGAATAAAATTGTCAGATGAAATGATGGGGGTGAGCGATGAGGGGCTGCTGATCACTCGCGACACGAATGGGACAGAATTACTCCGGAATCATCCGGAGACCAGGGTTTTATATCGCCACCAGTAAATACTCACCTTACGAGAAATGGCTAACTGGATTCATTGATTTTTTTCTTGTTCTATTTTCTAAAGGCGTTTTTTATAGGGTAAGCACTGTATGTGAATTCACCCGCAGTCCTTTCATACTTGAATATGGTTGAATAAACGCTAAAATACTTGTAGTATGGTAAGCGTTATTGATGCCTAAATCCAAACTAATCCATTTGACTGCAAGAAAAAAAGCATAATGCTTTTAGCATTAACCGCCCATTTCTAAATTTTGGTTTTGCTTTTATCTCTTCAAAATATATTTGGAGGATTTCACTACCATGCGACATATCCCACTGTTATTTTTCTTGACGGTTTTTTCTCAAGTTCAGTCCCAAACTCCGTCACTCATGCCTTATCAAGCAGTTGCTCGCAACGCTAGCGGAGAGTTGATGGCTTACACCCAACTGCCCGTGCGATTTACTTTGCACGAGGGCACACCATCCGGAGAATCGGTATGGCAAGAACAATTGCAGGTAACGACAAATGGAGCCGGACTATTTTCCGCTCAGCTTGGTGCGCTTTCTCCGCTCAGCACTGTGGCATGGGGTGATGGTCAAAAATTCATGCAAGTCGAGTTGTATATCAACGGTTCCTTCGTGGATATGGGTACACAACAGTTACTCAGCGCACCTTACGCCTTTCATACAGAATCAATTTCTTATAGTGTGAGTCCAACGGGCGACACGCTCTTTCTCGGTGCCGATCAATTTGTCATTGTGCCCAATATCAGTGCAGCGAACCCTTCAGGAAATGGCAACGGTGGTGATGGTGGCGGAGGAACTGTGGGCACTACTTCGGGCACCACGGAGCATACATGTGGAACCGCCAATGTGGTTAGGGCAAACCTTACCTACGGCAGCGTGTTGGATCAGGAGGGTAATGTCTACAAGACCATCATAACCGGTGCCCAAGAGTGGATGGCAGAGAATCTGAAGACAAGTGTTTATCGCAATGGAGATCCCCTGTTGAGCAATCTAAACGACGCTCAATGGTCTTCCACAAACCTTGGAGCTTGGGAATACTACAACAACAATGCAGCCCTGGAATGCCCATACGGCAAATGCTATAATTACTTTGCATGTACCGATTCAAGACAGCTTTGTCCCAACGGTTGGCACATACCCACGAATTCGGATTGGGCCACATTGATTGATTACTACACGCCTGCGGCACAGGGGGGCACCAGTTGGGGAAATTCTGGAGGCGGTCCGTTAAAAAGTACAGGTACAACACAAGCGGGAACCGGATTGTGGAATGGGCCGAATTCAGGTGGAACAAACCTGAGCGGATTCTCGGCCATTCCGGGAGGCTTTGTCAACAGCACAGGAATGTCAGTGGGTTCCTCGTTCTACTCATACTTCTGGAGTGCCAATGAGGTGAATACCAATAATGGATACGCGTATATCTTGTATCACGACCCTGCCACGGTAACGCAGTCGAGTTCGCTCAGCAAGCGCACCGGAATGAGTGTTCGATATATCAAAGACTAAATCACTACTGCATGAAAAATCTAAATCCAACATTTGCGAGTTGTATGCAATCCTTATTTGCGTCGCTGTTCGTTACGACACTCTGTCTATTCGGTGTGAAAGGTGTATCGCAAGCCCCCCAGAGTATGTCATATCAGGCAGTGGCAAGAGATAATGCAGGTCAGTTGCTCAGCGATTCTTCTGCCACTGTGCGATTCAAGATTCACGATCAGAGCGCTGATGGTGAGATTGTGTGGACAGAGGTTCAGCAGGTAATTACCAATGCGTTCGGATTGTTCAATGTTCAGTTAGGAAACATTACTCCGATGAATCAAATTGATTGGGGTCAAGGGTTGAAATTTCTTCAGGTAGAAATTTTATCTGGTGATGATTATTTGGATATGGGAACACAACAATTTCTGAGTGTGCCCTATGCGCTATATGCTAATCATATCAATACCCAGGTTAGTTTATCAGGCGATACACTCATCATTGGTAATGGTACACCTCTCATCATTCCAGGATTGAGTACTTCTAATCCGCCACCACCTGAGGGTTTGCCACATACATGCGGACTGCAAAGTGTGCATAACGATGAAGTGTCTTATGGCACGGTAACGGATTATGACGGGAACATATACAAAACCATTATGGTGAATGGCAGAGAGTGGATGGCAGAAAACCTCAACGTAAGTCGTTTTCAGAATGGAGATCAAATCTTCATAGTTTCTGAGAACAACGGTTGGGCAGGTTCGATTTTACAACCATATAGTTGCTACTACCAGAATGTAGCGGCCAATGCATGCCCTTACGGTCGCATCTATAATTTCTATGCGGTTACCGATAGTCGCGGCCTATGTCCGGTGGGTTGGCATGTGCCCGACAATTACGAATGGTCATTGCTTGGCAATGCGTTTGGTGGCAGCAACAGTGCGGGCGGAAAATTGAAGACAACGGGCACACTCGAAGCCGGCAATGGTTTGTGGTATGCTCCGAATACCAATGCAGATAACAGCAGTGGATTCTCTGCTGTGCCCGGTGGTTACAGATCACAATTTGGTGCATATACGCAGAAAGGCGGTGGTGCTTATTATTGGGCGGGTCAGTCGGCCGGTAGTAACGACGGTTGGTTTTCACAACTGTTGTTTGACAATGGTGCTCTCACGGGTAATATTTTCGATGGCCGCTGCGGTGCATCGGTGAGGTGTATCAGGAATTTATAGTGTCAGAAAATTCAGCCAACAACGATTGACTTGCCGGGGAAATCTTGGTGCTTCCTTACAGGCTAAAGAGATTTTTCGATTCTCAAGCCAGCGTCATAGATTCCTAACAAATCGGGCTCGCGCATACCTTGCCGGATTTCCAATTTGTACTTCCCTGAAATTGGGAACTTTTTTCTATCCTTGAACTTGAAGCCAGCTTCAAAAATACTGCCTCCACCATCGCCCAGCCATTGACCTCGCTCGTCGGCCATTGGACACTCCAAAGTGTCAATTGTCATTTTGCCGTTGGGAAATGTAAGTTCCGTAAATAAAAACAGATTGCTATATCCGTATTGATCGCCATGTCTGATATCGAGAAAAAAATCATATAATCCAACCGTATCTGACACTTCAAATTCTATCTCCACAGAATGATTCCGGCTCCAACTATGAGAGGGTATTTCTTCAACTTTTGAAAAAAACAATTTGTCGTCACTGCAAGCCGTGAATAAACAAACAACGATAATCAAAAACATTGCTCTCAAGGCGCCGGATTTACATTATTAGAAGAGTTATTATTTTGATTGCTCCTTCCACGGTTTTGGTTATTTCTAGGAGAGTTTCTTCTATTGCGTGATCGATTCTCACCCTCACTGTGTTGGCGCGGTTGCTCCTTACCTGATGGATTCGTGGGGGCAGCCTCGCGCGGCTGTGGCTTATTGGCCTGTTGCCTGCCCTCTCCACCACCAGACCTATGATTTTTACGCCGTTGATTATTGGGGCGTCGTTTATCGAAGCGGGTCAAGCTATCTTGTCCAACAACCTCAGCGAAATCCGTTTCCGGCATTTTGTCGGTGGCGGGAACAAATGACTCCATAGAATCGATGGAAACACCTCGTTTATTTTTTTCCATTATTTCCTTCACCGCATCTACACTGAGCGGAAATGGTCCATCAGCAGCGTGCTGCTCATAAACGAAATACATCAAGCGCTGAAAGATATCGGTTTTAAAGTGATAAGCCGGGCCCTTGGGCAAATGGAGTTTAGTATGAACCGACGGTATTTCCTTCAATGCCTCTACGTATTGATCGAGTTCATAATTCAAGCAACATTTCAACTTTCCACACTGCCCCGCCAACTTCGCTGGGTTAATGGATAATTGCTGATACCTGGCAGCCCCTGTTGATACGGCGCGAAAATCAGTGAGCCAGGATGAGCAACACAATTCTCTACCACAAGAGCCAATACCCCCAACCCTCGCCGCCTCAAGACGATAGCCAATTTGCCTCATGTCGACACGAATTCGGAATTCATCCGCATAACGCTTAATGAGTTCCCGAAAGTCTACACGATCATCAGCGGTATAAAAAAACGTTGCTTTGGTTTTATCCCCTTGATACTCAACATCACTAATCTTCATATCAAGTCTGAGATTTTTGGCTATCATCCTCGCTCGCATCATGGTGGATTGTTCCATTGAGCGGGCCTCTTGCCACTTTTGGATATCGGCTTCATTCGCCTTCCGAAGAATTTTTTTTACTTCATAATTATCCTTTACCTCACGCTTTCGCATTTGCGTTCTTACAAGTTCACCGGTAAGACTTACAACACCTACATCAAATCCAGGACCAACATCCACAACAACTACATCGCCATTGTAAACCTCCATATTCTGTGGAATTCTGTAAAAACCCTTTCGCGTTTGTTTGAATCTAACTTCTGCTATATCAAAAGGGCGACTTCCATCAGGGATTTCCATGCCCGCCATCCAATCAAATACATCCAATTTATTACACCCATATGTACCACAGGCACCATTACTCTTGCATCCATTAGGAATTCCTCCACCTGAGGAACAATTACTACATCCCATCTGTTTTTCGTTTTTTATTTATCATCCAACTGCCCAAAGGTAAGTGTTAGTTAACCTCGGTTAAGATTTTGAATGAACCGCTGCCTTCTCAAGCAGATAATGCACTTTGATGGATAAATCAACGTAGACGAGCTTTGAATACGCGTTACGAGTAATATCCTGAAGGGCTTCCTGCATAATAGAGTAAAAATGCAGAGCATTTTGATCATTGATATACCTAGCAAATTTGGTGGCGAATTTTTGTTCTTCCGCATTCATTCTTACAACATCGCTCCCGGCATAATTAAGAATCACGTTCTGCCGAATTTGATCCATCGCGTAACGCAAAAAATGCTTTTGCTCTTCTCTGGGTAATCCATGCAACTTTTCTGCCCATTTCACAATTGGCAGCATCTCCTTTCTAAAAGAAATTCTCATCCACTCCTGAAAAAGACTTTGAAAATCTTCAAGTGGATTTTCATTATTGGCCATTTGAACCGCCAAGTTCCAATTTCCTGCGGCAAAATGACTTATCTCCTCGGCATTACAATCCGGATACTGACGCGTAAGTGCTGCGCGCATATCATCATCACTGATGGCCGGGATTCTTATCATTTGCACCCTCGATAATACAGTAGGTAAGATTTCCTCTGTACTCGTTGCAATGAGCATAAAAATAGTACCTGATGGTGGCTCCTCTAAAAGTTTCAATAAGGTGTTTGCAGAGGAAGGCGTTAGGTACTCAGCCATCCATATAATCTGGATTTTAAACTTCCCTTCAAAGCTCTTAAGAGAAAGTTTTTGGATGATGTTCTGTGCTTCATTCACTGAGATAAGCAGTTGCTTATTGTCGTTGGTTATCTCGTTACGCCATAAATCAATAGTCAAATATGGATTTTCCAGAATCGCCTTCGACCACTCTGACCAATAATCGCTTGATAAGGTCTTTTCTCTTCCTGAAATATTAAAAAAAGGAAAAGAGAAATGCAGATCAGGATGCTGAAGTTTTGAAACCCGTTTGCATGCATCGCATTTCCCGCATGAATCATCATTCAACGGACTTACACAAAAAACCAATTGAGCGAATGCAAGACTTAGCGCAAAACTCCCGGAGCCCTCAGGACCAGAAAAAAGCAAAGCATGTGGAATTTGTCTGGCCTCAAAAATGCTCCAAAGCTTCGCTTTAGTAACACGTTGTCCGGCTATGTCTTCAAACCTCATCGATGGCAAAGATGCGTAATTGTTATCCGATTCAGGCGTTCATGACTTCATGTAAAATTTCAACAGACTTAAATTGGCAATGAACCCCCATATGATGAATCAGAAACTGTAATAAAAGTCGTATGCATTGATTTCTCAGCTGAGAGGTCAATGCTATGGATTCAAATTCCGACCATTCCATTGATAACATATCAATCAAGCGCGCGCCGACTTCATTATCGATAGCCAACGATGGGTCACGACGTTGGATGAGCTTTATAAAATCATTGAGCGACTCCTGATCCGGAAAAAAACCGAGATGACGAACAATCTCCATAGTTGCCCAAAGTGGCAGATTTGCCGGCCTAATACAATCATCCAGCAACAATAACGCGTCGGTTAAGAAATTGAAAAGAGCCAAATTTGGGCTCCGCTCTGGCAAGACCTTTACCAGAATTTCTTGAAGGTACAGGGCTATACACTGTTTATTAAAATCGTAAGGAATGTGATTGTATTGATGTGATATACCAAGACCATGAATACTAATCAACTCGGAACGAGGGGTAGTGGTATATTCCATTCTGACCAGAGTCAGCGGCTGTAAACCCTTTACCACCGTTTTCATATTTGACCTAACCGTTCCCGTCAAAACACCATCACTACCCGTGAAAATCTTTACCAGCATCAAATTGCTTCTAATCTGCCTCTTTTCGAGCAATATTTCTCTCTCGCAATTTCGCATTAAATCAACAAATTAAAGGAACACAAGGAAAAATCCGCTACATTCGTGGGGTCATAAATAAATCAACAAACATGTTCAAATTCTATTCAATCAGTCTCATTCTACTACTATCACAAACGTATTCAGTTACTCAAATACATGCGCAGTCTCCCGGAGGCGTGAGCAATAGTTTATCTATTTGGCTGAAGGCCGATGCAGGAACCTCCACAACTTTAAATGGCGACCAAGTTGCGTCTTGGGTCAGTCAAGCTGCAGGAGCCATCACAGCCCAACAAGTAACCGCCTCTAACAGGCCCACATACAATCAGAATGTGTTGAACGGCTATCCCTCCATTTCAACCAGCAGCACTAAGTTCATGAGTGTCAACTTGAACTCCATCAGTAATACTAACTCAACTGTTATTATTGTCAACAAGCGAGAGTCTAGTGCAAATTTTTTGTACTACTTGGGAATTACATCAACATCCCTCGTGTCCAATCCTTTGATATGTGGATATGCAAGTCCCACACAGCTGCGATATACCCATTACAACGATGCTATCAACCTCAATGTAGCTGCATATGCAGGTTCATCTGAAGAACCCGCCATCATCGGTCATCAGTTCAGCACCACTTCAGGTAAAAATTTATGGAGAGTTTATGGTGGACAACAGAACTCTGTTTCCAATGCTACCACAAATAACCAAGATATCTCGTCTGGAACTGGCAGAATCGGACGTGGAAATTCAGGCGCAGGATTTGCAGGGCAGGTGTACGAGTTGATTGTCTACAATCGGATTCTATCCTCCGCAGAATTGTCCCAAATACATACCTACCTCAACGTTAAATACGGTATCTCCATTCCACTCAGCCGCCATCAATATTTCACGGACGCCGCATTTGCCAATGACCTCTTCGGAATCGGAAAAAACTCTGCCACACAAGGACTGAATCAAAACGCAAGTGTAAGTGTGGCTTCTGAGGATATACTTGAAATACGTGATGCTCTGAGTCTTGATGACGGCGACTACATTTTCTGTGGTAACAATGACGGAAATGTAACTTTCTCGAATTACCCAGGCACAAATTGTCTTATCAAATCAACTATGGAACGTGACTGGAAGATAGTAAAACAGGGAGTTCCAGGAAAATTCACCCTTAAGTTTGACCTTACTGGACTATCGGGTTTCAATCCTAATTTACTGAAATTAATTGTAGACTTAGATAACGATGGCTACGATGATGAGATACCATTAGACGGGGTACTCGCTTCGAATGTTTTGACTTTCGAAGAACTAAACCTTCCCAATAATGCAACATTTACTCTAGCAGAATATGCTGATACGTATTATGCTGTTGCGAGTGGATTGGCCACTGCGGCGCTATGGTCTTATGAGCCCGCCGGAACTCCTTTCTCAGTTGCTTCGTTTTGTCCTGCTTCGAATATCTCGGTTCAGAATTTCTCAATTACCTCAGATATACCTAATCTGTCTTGCAGAAACTTTTCAATTTCAGCAGGTGGAGTTTGGAATGATGCAAATGCATTAAATGTATCTGGTAATGTTACCATTGCGGGCACATACAATGGATTAACGAACAATATCATAACCTTTAACGGAACAGATGCACAAACCATCAGTGGAAGCGGATTGATGAATGTATACAACCTCACATCTACCAACATTATGGGAGTAACCATCGCTTCCAATGCGGGAGGTGTATTCGCAAGAAATATCGTTGCAATCAATAGTGGATCACTCACAACGAATGGTAAACTCACCCTTGCTTCAAGTGCACTTAGCACCGGAATGATTGCCCCGCTCATTGGCGGTGCATCAGTGATTGGCAATGTTACCCTGAACCGAAGATATAATGTGAGTTATATTCCCGGTGGATCTGCTGCATCACAAATGATTTATGGAGTGACCAGTCCTTTTACATCTAGCACTTTGAACGACTGGATCGACGATGTTGATCTTACCGGATTTCCTGGCTCAACCTATCCCACTTCAACCTACGTTTCACCTAGATACTACAATGAGGTACCTGGCGGAAGCTCAGCGATTGGCTGGACCAATCCCACTTCTATCAACAATCCTACGGTGCCCGGACGCGGCTGGCAAATAAAGATGACCAGCACGATCGCGAATGCCGGATTTTTCAATCTTGATGTTACGGGAAATATTGTTCAAGGTAATTTTTCAATACCCGTTACTTATACCAATAACGGCGTACCATCTGCCGATGGCTTCAACCTTATTGGCAACCCTTATCCATGCGCAATCGACTGGAATGCGGCCGGGTGGACAAAAACCAACGTTGCTAATACCGTATATGTATACAATGGTAATACAGGTCAATACTCGACTTACATAAACGGTGTGTCGGGTAATGGTGGTTCAAATATCATTCCGTCGTCTCAAGGATTTTATGTAATAACCAACGGTGCCTCGCCCGTTTTATCCATAACAGAAAGTTGTAAATCCACTTCACAGGGTGTGTTTAGAAGTGAAGCAGATGCCAAAGCACTCAGATTATCGCTGGAATCAGATATATACAGCGATGAGGTGGTATTTGTTCTAAACCCTAACGCATCCAGCACGTTCAACTTCAACGAGGATGCTCTTAAAATGAGAACCGTGTCAGAAGACGCCCCTACTATTGCGAGTATCGCTAACATGGGTGAAGAACTCGCTATTTATAGCAGCAACAGAGTAGAGAATACCACCATTATTCCGCTTGTAGTGAAAGCAGCACATCCCGGCCTTCACCACTTTACTCACCGAGGCCTGAATACATATGCTAACGGCGCATGTATCGTCCTGGAAGATTTAATGACAGGAGATAAATTCGCGCTGAACGAACATGATCGCATTCCTGTCTATTTATACGAAAACGATGAATACAACAGGTTTCAACTGATAATCGGTGGAACCTTCGCAGCGCATGTCACTCCAGCCGGATGCACCGACGGAAGTCTTGGCGCTATTTCACTTAATGAAAATGCCTCCGCCACACTTACGGACATCAATGGACAAGAAATGCAATACGATGAAATACAATGGACGGAATTACCTGCAGGCTACTATTTCCTGAGTATCCCAGAGAATGGCGTCTGCGGCACAACCAACACTGAAATTTTCGTAGCGCAACATCCCGAGTTGGAAGCCAGATTCAATGTGAAAAATGTTGATTGCCCCAATGACCAAAATGGACAGATAGAGATTCAACTTTTTGGTGCTAGCGAACCCATTTCATATCTCTGGAGCAATGGTATGACTTCGCCTGTTCTGGAAAACTTGAAAGCTGGTGAATATTCAATAAATATTACCGACGCTCATGGTTGTGCCATTTCCGAAAAAACGGTGATCGAAATAAATTCAGACCTTGCGGTAGATTTTGTTGTTCCCAATTTGACAACGAATCATATGTCACAGTTCCATGCGCAAACTACAGACTTTGCAAATTGCATATGGAATTTCGGAGATGGCAGCGGTGATATAACTGGCAAAACCATTACCAAGACTTTTCAAAAACCAGGCGAATACATTGTTACATGTATGGTATCAAACGGCGATTGTTCCAATTCGCAAACAAAATCAGTACAAGTAAGAAACCACAATTTCCATGAAAATGTTGAAGCTTACCTTAACGACCAAGGATTAGTATTATCCCTTGGTTTCATTGAACCGACCCAGCTTATTATAAATGCATACGCTATCACAGGTCAGTTGATATCAACACACACCGGAACGTTTGAATCTCAAAATTTCATTTGGGAAACACGGGAGAAATTGGCAGGATCAGTTGTTGAAGTGATTAATACAGCAACGAAGGAAAGCAAGACATTCCACCTGGGATATTAAACATCGTGCGAAAATTAGATGGGTGAACCGTGGCTTTACGCACTTATTGGCTTGTCATTCATTGCAGGTGCCTTCCTCTTTCGGTCAGAGATATTCTTTCTTTTGAGACACAAAGAAACTGAAGGCACCATAGTGAACTGGCTTAAAGCAAAGCAAAAGGGAAAAGATTTTTTTTATCCCCTCATTGTATTCAACGACGAAAATGAAAAACCCATTCAATTCAGAGCTGAAGAGCGATGCGAGGGATCTCCCATGTATCCGCCAGGCACGAAGGTGATCATAAAATATGTTCCTGGAAATCAAGAATTTCGAAAAGTGAAATACCCTTCTAAATAGAAACGGTTCTTTTACCATTCTGAGATAGCATATCCAGTTGATTCAATGCAAGTTCTATACTATCAATATTACTAAAAGAAATTCTCAGACTGCCATCCTTTTCATACATCTTGATGCTGCCATGATGCCTTCTGACATATTCAATTATGTCGGTAAATTCCTGACTCTGATAAAAATGCGAATCTGCCTTTGACTGAAAGTGGCCAATCATCTTACCACTCTTAAGTATGAGCTTCTCAATACCCAAACGGGCCGCCTTCCACCTCAGTTGAATCGCCCGAAACAAGGCCTCTGTTGATGCGGGTATAGGGCCGAAACGATCTGTCAGCTCAGCGCGAATCAACCCAAGCGCATCATCGTTCTCAATTTCGTCGAGCTGCCGGTAGACAGCAATGCGCTCTGCAATTTGACTTATATAATCGTCGGGGATAAGAATTTCAAAGTCTGTTTCCAAAACTGTATCATCAACGAAACGATCCTTTTTCCGCTGCTCCTCAGCATACAAGTCTGCAAAATGCTCTTGCTTCAATTCTGCAATTGCCTCATCCAAAATTTTCTGATACGTCTCAAAACCGATATCGTTGATGAAGCCACTTTGTTCCCCGCCTAACAAGTTGCCAGCTCCTCTAATATCAAGATCACGCATCGCAATCTGCAATCCAGAACCTAGATCACTGAACTGTTCTACCGCTGTTAATCGCTTGCGCGCTTCGTCGGTAAGTGTATGTAATGGCGGACAAATCAAATAGCAAAATGCCTTCTTATTATTTCTACCTACACGACCTCGCAACTGATGCAAATCACTCATACCAAAATGATGAGCATCATTGATGAGAATAGTATTCGCAGAGGATACGTCAATACCACTCTCTACAATGGCAGTTGAAACCAAAACATCATATGCCCCATCGATAAAGCCGGTCATAATCTCTTCGAGTTTCTCTCCGGTCATTTGGCCATGGGCCACTGCCACTCTGGCATCCGGACATAATCTTACCACCATGCCCGCCACCTCCTGAATATTCTGAACGCGATTGTGCACGAAGAAAGTTTGACCGCCACGCTGAATCTCATATCTGATTGCATCCCGAATTACCTCTTCCGAAAAACCATGAATCTCGGTTTGAATGGGCTGTCGGTTGGGCGGTGGAGTCTGAATAATCGACAAATCACGAGCGCCCAACATCGAGAACTGCAAGGTTCTGGGAATAGGAGTTGCCGTAAGCGTTAGGGTATCAATATTCGCCCTGAATTTCTTGAGTTTATCCTTAACAGCGACACCAAATTTCTGCTCCTCATCAATGATGAGCAATCCCAATTCTTTGAATTTTATTTTCTCAGCAACCAAACTATGTGTTCCTACTATGATATCAATTTTTCCGTCAGCCAACAATTTAATTGTCTCCGATTTCTCCTTTGCCGACTTGAACCGATTGAGATAATCAACGGTCACTGCAAATGGTTTCAAGCGATCACGAAACGTCTTAAAGTGCTGAAGTGACAAAATCGTAGTAGGCACCAGGATGGCCACTTGTTTACCATCCGATGCCGCCTTGAATGCGGCGCGAATGGCAATTTCAGTTTTGCCAAATCCAACATCACCACAAACCAGGCGGTCCATCGGTGACTCACTCTCCATATCCTCCTTCACTGCCTTGCTTGCCTTCAGTTGATCGGGTGTATCCTCATAGATAAAAGAAGCCTCCAACTCATGTTGCAGATAATTATCGGGTGGATATGCATGACCCTTTGACGCCTTCCGCTTGGCATACACTTGAATCAAATCATATGCAATTTCCTTGACCTTGGTCTTTGTTTTACGTTTAAGGTTCTGCCAAGCATTTGAACCCAGCTTATCCATGGAGGGAGCTGATCCCTCCTTTCCCGAATATTTAGAAATGCGATGGAGCGAATGAATACTCACATACAGAATATCCCCCCCCTTATAAGTCAAACGAATCGCCTCCTGTTCCTTGCCATTAACATCAATTTTCTGTAAACCCGAAAATTGTCCGATACCGTGATCAATGTGCACCACATAATCTCCCGGCTGCAATGACATAATTTCCCTGATGGTCATCGCTTCACGATTTTTCTGATGACCTTCCTTCAAACGAAAACGATGAAAACGCTCATAGATCTGATGATCTGTATAGAGTAAAAACCTAAACTCCTTATCAATGAAACCAGCCGAGAAGTCATGGTATAAAGGATAGAAGTCTGCCGGTTTTCCTTTGTCATTAAAAATCTGAATGAGACGTTCAACCTGCTTTGGCTGAGCAGACGCAATCAAACAATCGTAACCTATTTTTTTTTGATTGTGCAAATTTTCAATGAGCAAATCAAAATTCTTATTGAATGATGGATGAGGCTCCGTTTGAAATTCAATTGTGCGTTCAAGGCAAATACTTCGTTGCAGACCAAATTCCACCACTCGCATCGATTCTATTGCTGCTGCGGTTACTGACCGATCCAAGTACAAATCCTTCGGTTCCTCGCGTTTCACAACACCCGTTAGACTCGAGAATTTGGTAACGGCACGCTCATAATGTTTGTCTATACATTCGAGTAAACCATTATAATCATGAAGCCAAAGCAGAGTTTCATCGCTGCCCAAATAATGGAAAAAATCAATATAATTCCCGGACCTTACGCCAACTGAAGTGTTGGGAATCACCGTGGTAAATGCGAGGGAAGTTATACTTAATTGCGATTGGGGATCAAACGAACGTATGCTCTCAATCTCTTCGCCTGCCAATTCGATTCTGCATGGGTAATCACTGGAGAAGGAAAAAATATCAATGATCCCGCCACGAATTGCATATTGACCCGGCTCAAATACAAAATCAGTTTTTTCAAAATGATACTCATGCATCCATTCATCGAGGAAATCAAGATCCAATTCGTCGCCAACCTTAAATTGAAAAGATGATTTCTCGAGTGTTTCATGTGTTATCACTTTTTCTGTTAACGCCTCCGGATATGTAACAACACAAAATTTCTTTTTATACGCCTGACCCACCCGTATTTTTTCCAATGCCTCGGTGCGAATGGCAATGTTCGCGTTTTCGGTTGATTCCGTTTCATATGGCACCCTAGCACTTCGAGGAAAAAACAATACGTTGCGTGAACCTCCCTCACCATGTTCTAGTCCTAGTATGCTTTCAATGTCATTGAGAAAGTAAGCAGCCATTTCCTTATCAGGCAACACGACAAGTTGATGCGACTTTTGCAAGAGGTGCATGGATGTTACGGCAACAGCAGCAGAAGCACCTGACAAACCTTTTAGATAAAATCGACTTTCATTGCTAGATGCATGAATCCACTCAAGCTTGCGCTTGTATGCTTCTAACAATTGAGAAAGTGCTGCAGACATTAAAAATTTGGAGGTGCAAAAGTATGACATGCACACGGGTCGGTGATATGTAAATTCGTATCCATAATGACGGAAGAATACGAGGATAAAGAGGTACTTTTTTGCTTTGCCTTTCCGGAATTTCACCCTCGCCGTCTATATGCCAGTGGTATTTCAAGAATACATCGTATTGATTCAGGAAAGTGCATAAATGTTCAACATCTTAATGCCCTGTTTGATGATAAAACTTGGCTTATGGGATGGATGGGATATGGTTTGAAATCACAATTCGAAAAATTCAATCACCAAAAGAGCGACTACTTTCCTCACGATATGTGCTGGATAGAACCTCAAATAATTTTCATTGCGGGCAACAGTGTTGAAGAGGTCATCAAAGGTTCAACACGTGATGCCCTTGAGATATTCGAGAAAATTCATACCACACATACCACCACACAACTTCAATTACAGAAGTTTGTAGATTACAGTCAGTACCGCGAAATGTTCAGCCGCACTATGACTGCCATTATGCGCGGCGACATCTACGAAGCCAACCTATGCCTTCCCTTTGATTTCAGGGCAAAAATCGAAAACCCCTATGCACTTTGGATGCAATCACTAATTCATATGAATGCGCCATTCTCCTGCTTTGCCCAATACGGAAATGATTATGCCTTATCATTTTCACCTGAAAGATTTATAGAGAAAAAAGGGGTAAAGATTATTTCACAACCCATCAAAGGCACAGTCCAGAGCAGCACTGATTCAGCAAAAAACCATGCCCTGAAAAATCAACTGCAGAATAGTTTCAAAGACCTTACTGAAAATAGAATGGTTGTAGATCTGCTAAGGAATGATTTCTCCAGAGTCTGTAAACCGGGCAGTATAGTGGTTGAAGAATTGGCCGAAGTAAAATCATACCCAGGTATACATCACCTCGTATCAACCGTGGCTGGGCAATTAAATGAGTTTCGGATTTCAGAAATACTCAAGGCAACCTTCCCAATGGCAAGTATGACAGGCATACCGAAACATAGAATGATTTCATTAATGGACGAAATTGAAGGCGTTTCCCGTGGTGTGTATTCCGGCTCATTTGGCTATAAAAAACCCAATGGCGACTTCGACTTCAATGTTGTAATCAGGACATTGCTCTACAATTCAGCGAGAGGTGAAGGAAGAATTAACGCCGGCGGTGCGATTACATCAAAAAGTTCAGCATCGCAGGAATATGAAGAATGCCTGATTAAAATTCGACGGCTGATTACAACATTAGATCCGAATTTTGACCTCTCGATTTTTGGCAGCATACAAATCAGCTGAAACGATCACTGCGAGAAATCCCCAGAATGGCACAGAAGCTTTATCAGAATCTAGATAATTGTTAAGCACACCATGTGTGAAGTAAGTTACAAGTCCGATATAACTAGATAGAATTATTACTCTGGTGTCTACATCTATCAATGAATTATATAGTCGCAAAGTTGTAAGCGATGCAATAACGACCAACATCACAACGCCAAGAAAACCGAGAAATCCTTGTTCGCATAACGGCCCGAGATACTCGCTGTGCGCATTGCCGCCATCTCCTTGGTTGGTACTAATGATGGTTCTATCCTTGGCCAATTGAAATGGAGCATAAACAAACTGATAGGTCCCCGGTCCCCAACCCATAAGTGGTCGTTCCAAAAACATTTCCCAAGCGCAATTCCAGCGATTGATACGTTCGAGGTTGCTCGCGTCGGAAGACACATTCGATATAGATCCGATATGCTCTTCCAGCTTATCACTGCTCTCCTGCTTATTCTTTTCAAGACTAATAAGAATATTATCCCAAGATAAAATCAATGCGCCAACTATTAACAACGCAGAAAAACCAATCAAACGAATATTTACACGCAGATAGATAATGAGGAATATCACGACACCGACAGCCAAAGAAATCCAGGCAGCTCGTGTATAAGAAAATACAATTCCGAGAGCCAAAATGATTGCTGACAATCTCAGAAAAAACTTCGTGGATGGTTTCAATTCACGAATAAAGAGCAACCCAAGATTTACAGGGAAGATTAAAGCAAGCACAGCGCCATAAACGGTGTGATCCCGAAATAACGGCTCCATCACCCAATGGGCAGAATCCTTGTCGAAACCATATCCTGAATGCCGAACTATGGTGTAAATAACAACTACACTGCAAGAGAGAATAAACAATGTAGCAAAAGAGTAGAATAACTTGATATTACTGAAGAGATTTACAGCAAAGAACAAACAAGGCAAAACGAACCATAGACGAGCTATTACATACTTAAGACTCACCAATGGAATCTCGCTAGACGCAATACAAACTATCATCCACAGTATCTGAAGCATGACCAACTTGAGAATGGGATGATCCAACCTTATTCGAAATAAATTAAACCCTCCCATCAATAGAAACATAAACAATAGCATCAACGCTATTAGCATCGGCTCTGAGGGGATATTCAGACCGATCGACGAATCATAAAATTCTGCGATATTGAGAGAGAAAGGTGTTAAGAAAGAAATGGCTAGAAAAATATATCCTGGATATTTCAAGATTACCCAACCCATGATAACAATTAAAGGTATTGCAGCTGTATAATAATTTTCGTAGTAAAATGAAAACGATAATACCACTGCATACAACCCGGCCACCCATAACATTATTCTGCTCATCTGCAGATTATTTTGCATCATTTGACGCAAATATTCCCGATAAATTCTGCCTTATCAGCAATACAGAAAACACAAGAATAAAGGTGGATAAAACACTTATCACTACAATGAGCCAACGAATGGGATATGCCTTCTTATCGGCTGCTTGTGCGTAATCAACGACGCGCATAACGGGAATTTGACTTTCAACGTCAATCTTCAGCAGATCATTTCTCTTTCTAAGAATATTATACTTCTCATAAGAGTCTTTCAATTTCGTCTGGAGCTTAACGAACATAGTTCCATAAGTGGAAATTCTATCCATTTGATTCTTGAGATCTTCGGCTCGATCAGGGTGACCTTCAGCGATGGCAGTACCATACATTTCAGTAAGTGCAGCAATTTGATCTTCATAGCTATACACCCCCAAATTGCGCAAATGACTCATAGAATCTTCTACCTGTGCCAATTCCAACTCTAACGTCTTGAGCGAATTCACCGTGTAGTTATATGCAATAAGAGCTCGTTCGGTTTTCATCTTATTTGCTACCGTGTCGGAATAAGAAACAATATCATTAACAATATCCCTTGCCCGAGCTGGATCTATATCGAGGGCATCGATTTGAATCGAACCAAACTTAGTTTGCTTCGCTGACACATTTTCCGTGTACTTCTTATTGATCTTAGTATTGGCTCCAGATGATTGTTTGTCTATTTCGTATATCTCCCAAAGATTGTATCTCTCAATTATATAGTCGCGTACTTGAGACGAATTGATAATTTGTAATAGACGCTCTGCATCCTCCTCCTCACCGTATGTCAGCATGTCCTCCTTTTGCACTTCCTCGAGCATTTGAGCGCCGAATGAATGTTGTTGCTCTGCATATACAATCGCAGTGCTTTGATATTTATTTTCAATTATTAGACTAACTATACTTGAAATTACTGCAGCAATAATTGAAGCATATAGCAAAGTTCTTCGCCATTGAATGAGCAATACTATCAAACGAGTTGAATCGATATTGTGGCTTTCAGCTGTTTTTAATGATTCGTTCTCCATCTTAATTTTCCTTATGTATTGAGTTCCTAATAAAAAATAGATCCAGCATATTCATCTTAAATAAAACCAGTGTGACGCCCATTAATGTAACAAATGTAAGCAGCACATTCTGCATGCCAGAAAGTTCAAGTGATATAGCCGTATAGATAGCGACAGCAACCATAACTGTTAAAACTGACGATCGAATACAAGTTTGTAAGGTTGTTGTATCCCGTAATAATCTCATAGAGAAATAATATTGTAAAATTAGCACTATAAAATGAGCAACTAAGGAAGAGAGAGCCGATCCAAAAGATCCATAATTTGGAATTAGAAAGCAATTGAGAAAAATATTTATGATTAAACCGGTTATGGAAATAGAAATCAGATACTTCATGCGTTCCATAGAAGTTAGAAAACTCCCTGTAACATATTGTAAGCCGAAGAAGAACGACGAAATTGTCATCACCGAGAAAACAGCAATTTGCTCCCTACCCATTGGTCCATAAACCAATTCAAGAACTTCCGCTCTCAACATCAGAATCGTAACAATCACAATCACAAAAAAACTCAGGGCAGTCCTAAAACCTGAGTTGAATACTTTCCTTAAAACTACATAATCCTTATGATATCTTGCAAAGGACGGAACAAGTATATTAGACATTAGATATGCAATCATAACGATTGCCTCAAAGAACCGATAACTCATCATGTAACGCCCCGCCTCCTCCGGGCCACGAATAAAATCAATCATTATAGTATCGGAACGCAACATCATTATATTAAATAAAAATAGCAGACCAAATGGAAAAGCTGATTTCAATAAATCCATATAAGTCGATTCATCGACACTTTCATACTTGTATTTCCTGATCAAGAGCAATCCCAGAAGGAGAACGAGAAGTGCTGTTCCCAACTGCACACTAATAAAAATATCAACTGTAAGGGGGTTCAGATTAGTAAATGGTCCCCAAATAATAACTAACATCATCACAAATAACATCACCTTGTCTAGTACCGATAACAACCTATCGTCTCGAAAGCTCAGTGTTCCGGAGGTGTAAGACCTGAGAAATAAAATGAATGAAGAACAAATTTGGGTAAGGCATAAGACAAGGGCCACTAGAACATCCTGAGATCTGTATCCCAAAGCACTAACAACAACCATAACAACCGCTATATATAATATTGATAACAGGATTCTAATCCGCAACACCTTCTTATGCAAAGTAGAGGAAATTCCGCGCACCTTCGCCGTTTGAACTGTATTCCAACCGGTAATTCCTAGATCGAGCAAAACGCTCGCAATAAGTGTAATATTCAACAGAGCTGCATACCTGCCGTAGTCCGACATTCCGATTCTGTCTTGCACTGCCGGCTCGATGAGCAGTGTGTAAAGTGGCTTTACGATTACATTAACAGATATCAATATAAGAGCGTTTCTGAGGAGGAGACGGCTAAGCATTATCAACTTATGAATTCAAGCTGAATCGGAGCGCGATTCCGGTTGATATATTGGATGTGGGAAATGACGTTGAAATTTTCGGCCTGTTCAGCTGATGGTCATAGAAAAACCTAATGGTTAGCTTATCACTGACCGCCAGATCTGCGCTGGTTTTTAGGCTATACAATCTCTGCCCAGCAGTTGGCTGACTCGTCTCCTCTACCATCTTTCGAATGATTGTTATATTATCGCGGATCGTAAAATCAGCTCTAAGGTTAACCGTAGTGTTTGCGAGTATTTTAATCGGGAGTCTACTATTCTTTCTCCTAAAAGGATTCGGCACCTCATTTATTTTATATCCGAGTCCGATAGTAATTGAATTACTCTTCGTCTCTGTCACCTGATAATTCGTAAGACCCAGAGCAAGCGTTCTATCTTTCTTATATTCAACCTTTACCTGCGGTTCGTTGGTCTTTTCTTTATTCTTCAGTTTTTTCGTTTTCAACGTCATATCAATACTGATAGGTGTAATTTGCTCTGCAATACTGACAGTTGAAATTTGTCTTTGTGGTATGTAATTTGGGAATGAACTTTGATCAAAACTTGTTGGCCTGCCTTGTTCATCACCTGTAAAATTCAAATTGCTTAAATAATTTGTAGTAAGCGTTGACCGATAAGAGTGTTTAAGATTGAATTGCTTAAAATACTTCTTAATAGCCGGCAGCTTCGATAAACCGTCGTAGCTAATATTCCAGTTCGGCTGAACTTTCGTTTTGAAAACATTTGTCTTTGCTTCATTCGGTCTAATACCCGTGTATGCCGCAATAAATGCTGGAATAACAACATCTTGACTTGTAGGGCCCCAACCTTCATAATACCCACTTGATGAAGAATTACCGGAGTTATAATTTTCCTGATCGAGCTTTGCAGAGATCTCCTTGCGATAATCTAAAAAATTCAGAAACGCCTCATTCGACCAACCCTCGGAAGGTTTATCACGTAGGAAGGCCGTCGACCATGTATTTATTGAAGCACTCAAATTACCTGTTTGCATTGGCGAATCAAAAACATAATCATTCAACTCCTCATTGAATCTGAAAAAGCTTGTTAGATTCTTACCTTCCGTTCGATTAGCGGTCAGTTCAATTTTCAAATACTTCATTGGCTCGAGATTCACCTTATAATTCCACGTCTCTGAGTATGTTTCCTGATATTGTGTATTCAACGTGGGCAAACGATTTATCCAACCATTTTCAGCAGCATCAATTGCGAAATTTTCACCCGTTGGTTTGCCCCATACGTCGGTATTTTGTTGTCCCAGCAAAAAGGGTAACCCCGGGGCGTTCAACTGATCATCAAAGCCGCCGTATTTAGATGTTGGCTTAAATCCCGGCAATAAAATACCCTCATTTCTTGTATACGTTGCGGAAACGTTCCTGACCATCATTAAAAATCTTAATGACAGATGCAGTGGGTTTATTTTTTCTTTCTTTTCCTCCTTTTCAATATCATTTCCGAAACCATCCTTTTTCGTGGGATCCTCCTTCTCCTTCTTCTTTTTATCATCCTTGGGTTTCTTGCCTGTATTGATTTCCTTTAACAAAGGGACTTTATTATATAACGTTTCAAAATTCGCCTGCAAATTCAATTGAACCTGCCTTGAGTTTTGAATGGTATTGCCAAGAGTATCCTGCGTGAAAGGCGCCCTATCCCATCTGAATGTACCCGTGTATCTCGCATCTCCACTCATAAAGTCAATTAACGGAAATTTATCTAGTGGCAACTTGTAATTACCATTCACCGAATGATTATAAATTGTACCTATTCCACCACTCTTAATATTTTGCCACAACGTATCCTTATAGGCCTCGTACCAGTCAGTATTTTCCTTATCGATTACACCCCGTGGTTCACCAACTATAGCGGTATTGGATCCCGTGTAGTCAAACTTCAAATTCTTGGTTAAATCGTACTTGAAAGTATATTGCCTAATCCAGTTCCAATTCTTTTGAACCTGTGTATTGATAAGTATATCACTATAAACACCAGTGAGCTCTAAAGTATTATTTCGGATTCTGCTTGTCTCATAATCTCTATTCATTTCTGTATGAAAGCCGATTTGCTTGTAGCTCGGGTAGAAATTAAAGTCCTTAACCCATTTCAAATATTTCGAATCCTTTACAACAGGTATCTTTTCAAATGGCTTTATCTCTTTTACTGGATTGCTGTAGCTATAATCAAAAGCACCCATGTAACTTTTTCGTAAGCGCCAATCAATTATTATATCCCGACGATATTCCTCGTTATACGAGTAGGATACCGAGAAATTCTGAATATTATAAAATCTGGGTTTCTTTTCCTTTGGCTTGGCTCCCGTATCTCCCGCGGCCGGGGGCTTATCCGACTTATCACCCTTACCTGCATCAGCCCCACCTCCGGCATCTTTTTTAGGAGCGATTCTCACATTCGTAAAATTGATGCTTCTTCGCTTGACGTAGTCCTGTGATTTCTTTTTCAGCTCACGGCTTACGTCGGGTAAATCTCCCATCTCCAAATCCGGTTGCAACGGACTATATCTCGGAGTGTTTACTGTTTCAGAATAGGCCAAATACATCGGCAAAGTCACCCCCCATTTAGTTGGAAAAAACTTACCTAACTGAACGGTTGAACTTGCATCAAAACCCATGACTGTCTTTTGCTGTCTCTCCTGCACTGTTTGCTCCAGTGTACCCCAACCCGGCGTTGACAAATTCCCTGCAACAGCCACATTAGCGAAATCCGCCAGCGTGGCATTCATCCTTGCAACTGCAGCCCAACCACCCTTCTCATCAAAATCAGATAATCGCAATTCATTCGCCCATAACACTGCACATTTCGCTCTTCCATCATCAGACTTATTAAAAGGATTGGATGCTTTGGCAGGATTTCTGACCCCTATCATCAGCACTGTAACATTTGCCATGTTTGGATTTCCTTTTACAGATAACCTCACATTACCTGATACACTTGAGTGTTCTTGATTCGTTGGAACACTCGCCGGTCGGTTTGCTTTGAGGTTTTGCAGATCCTTGAGCAGAATCTCGAAATTATTTGCTTCGGGCCAAATTTCAGCAGGGTCGCTATTATACCAACTCGTTACACTCATTGGCATTTCGTATTCATAGTAATTATCGCCGAAATCAGATCCTAAACGAACGAACATGGTCAAATCACCATCCTTCACCTCACTCTCAATACCGAGGGCCTCAGCATGCGCAAACATTCGCATTCTTTTGTACTGCCTCAAGTCAAAATTCACATTCCGATATGCTGCTCTTGAATCACCATCTTCCAAATTACATACCTGTAAACTCAAAGCCTGCTCATTGAGACTGCGCAAATTCGCGCTTGCCACATCCTGTTCGCGCAATATTCCGGGAGGTATGGCATAAGCAATAGGGTCGCGATTTCCGTTCTCCTCGATGTTCACGGCAGAAATATTAAAAATAGTTGGCGGTGGATCACCCATTTCAATCTCTCCAGGCGCCTTCAACGAACCAACAAATTTCCGCCACTCCCCTCTAACAAGCTCTAAACGTGCAAAACGCAAAGTCACCGGTTCCTGCCAACCCTTTAGAAACATTCGTATATAACGAATGGAACGAAAGTCAGCAATTCCACCAACACGCTGCTGGAATTCCTGTACCGGAATTTTAAACTGATACCAACGAATCTTACGCTCAGAGCCATCGGCCACAGTTCTTGTCGTTTCAAAACTATCCGTAATATAATTGCGACCGATATTTGATTCCCCCATATCGCTCTTTCTAAGACTCACTTTATACTGAAAATAACTCTCAATATTATTAAGAGTAATATCCTGATTTATATCCTCTGAATTGGGCACTGTTGTGGCTGTTATTGGATAACCATCGGGCGAATCCGTATTCGAATTACCCTCATTATTATTATAAAATTTATAACGCTCAAGGGTATTCAATCGCTGTTGGTCAGCTTCTGAACTTCTGAAGAATCTGAAATCGTCATTGGAAGGATCGGCACTATAAGCACTGTATGCCGAATCGGATAAGTAGCCTTGCAATTCGCCTAACCAATTTCCAAAAAACACACGTTCACTCGAACTGTTTAACCCATCCATTCCAATATCCTGGGAATCATAATTACCAGATGAATTATCAAAAGCATTCACAACATTGAAATTATTAGGGGATGGATAAATTCCCCAACTAGATGTATCTGTATCGAGCGCGCTGTTTGCACTGGGCAACCCATTTTCATACGACCAATTATTATCATTGAGAACGTCTTCTGAAACGTTTCCTAAGTTGAAATAAAGATCGCCCCCGCTTAAATTCTCACTATCGTCATTAAACGGATCCATCAACCAGAATTGGATAAACTGAACGTTACTTGCCTCAAAATCTGTTGTGGTTAAAGCCCTTTGAATACCTGCCCAACGACTGGCCGGATCATTCAATTTTCCATTCACACTAAGACCCTTTGATTGAGTTGTTCCGAGCGGTTTTTCATAATTATATTGTCCTCTCTCAAAAGGTTCATAATGTAAATCCAACATGGCTATATTAGGAGGCGTACCCGGCGGAAGTTGTCGATTCGGGAAAACCTCTCCTTCAATAATCTCACGCATTCTATGATCGCTATACCAATTATCATCTATAATATTCTGTGGGGTAAGACCGCCCGTAGACCTGTAAAATAATGGGTCAATCACATACCAACTTAGTCGTGCACGATTATAATTGTAAATCAAGCTGTCTTCAAACGCCGACTCAGGAAATAGGTTATTTTGCAACTTCGGTGTGCTCGCCATAAACCATTGATTCAGACTTCGCAAATCAATAACGCTTTGACTTCCTTCAAAATCGTCAAGATAAGCGTTACCGTCTTTAGAAATGGCGCGACTATGGCCAGGGAATAACTTTGCAACCTCCGCCCCTAATGTTATATTCGATTTTGCTTTGGTATCAATGAGGGGAATTTTATCCACCCAACGAGTAAAAGCCGGCACTTCATTTTGATAATTAAAATCAGCTCCGATAACCGTATTATTTACCGGTTCATCCCCCATATTGACTTTCTGTGTTACCGGACGTTCTCTTAGATTCAAGAAGGTTGCGCCAAGCGACAAATGATCATTCACAGTATAATCAAATCTGCTTCCAATCATGGTCTTGAATTGAAGATTAAACATCGAATTACTTTCTGTAGAAACCTTTATTGGCTGGCCACTATTAAGTATTCCTTCATTTAATATTTTCACCCTACCCATGTTATAGTCTACAGTATAATCAACTCCTTCCGTGAGTTTAATACCACCTGAGGTTACAATAACCGAACCTTGAGGAATATTCAACGCATTGAGCGAAATTTCCGAACCTGAAGCACTCTGAAACTGCCCCTTAATTCTGAATCTATTGAGCTGAGGAAAAAGTATCTGAGCGGCAGTCTTTGTGGAATCATATAATTGAGTGTATGCAACCTGAGCCACCACCGCGTCGGCAAGTTCAGCTTGCCCAGGAAGGCCCTCACGTATCTTATCAGCTAGATGTTCACCAAAAGGCTCAATGACAGGAAAATAAATTCGACCGGTTTGCGCGTCTATCAAACCTCCATTGGTGGAGGCATTCGGGATAAAATCAAAAAAACCGTCTGGATATGGCATTTGCTGATTATCGATCTTATCAAGATTACAAACCTGAAGCAACAGTTTACCATTGAGCGGATCACGAGGTATATAATTTTGATTAACACCAGTTGATGGGTTGTTGTACCATAAATCAAGACGGAAATTATCTTGTGATACACCAAAGGAGCCAAGGTTATATACGTTTTTCATCATGTTCTCCCACAGGGGTGCAACATCTCCATTATTAAGTTTTACCCGGGTGATACTCGGTTTCAATAATTTAAGCACCAATGCTTGCGGGGCAGCAAAACCATCCATTGAAATGGATCCCACCTGATATGTTTTGCCATTCAAGGTATACTCGTAGGCCACCGCCAGTACCTCTGCGTTATTCAGAGACTGCTTTAGTGATATAAAACCGAGACGGCTGTTATAGCTATACTCTGAAGAGTTGAGCTTACGCATATTGTTTACACGTTCAAAGTGTGTTCCGTTGACCATGTTAGCATAACCACCTGAAATGTTTGAACTCAACGCTTGCGTAGCCTGACTGCCACTTAGTATCGCTTGAGAAAAAGAAGGACTTGTATTGATTGAGTCTATACCTGTTGTTTCAATATAGATATCGTTATTCAAGTTCGACGGATTGCCAAGTTGTGTTACAGAGATATCCGGATTGTTATATAAAATATTATCACCAAAATCTACGTTGCCCGGACCATCTGTCAAGTCACCACTCATATACTTGGGTGCCTCACCCAAATCTGTGAATGCAACTACATTTCTTACATCCTGGGTATTGGCTTGAAGATTTACCAACCAAACTTCGATCCTTGTAACATTAACCCCACTGCTAACAACAGGAAGTGAACTCAATGCCCGATCATATTCATCACGAAACCAACCTGAAAGAAAATAGTGCCGATTCGCTTCATAATTATCCCCCGCTATGTCAAAGTTCGTGGTTTGCGCACCGCCTTGTACCGTAACCTCCTTGCGCTCGCCACGTTGCTGAGAAACCACCGTTGTATTTCGAAGCCGCCCCCATTTCGTGGAAATCTTGGCACCGAATAAACTGCTGCTACCTTGAATCAAAGATCCCGACAATGGCAGACTTACATTGCCCAAATCAATTCCTTGCAATATTTGGTCCTCATCACCCGTATACTGCAGCTTCATGTTATTCTCGAAATCAAATGTGCTCTCGGTATTGTAGTTAACGGTAAGCTTCAGCCGAGTACCAATGTTTCCAACAACATTCAATTGAATCTTCTGATCGAAGTTAAAGGTGGTAATTCGTCGTTGATTTAATGGTATGCGAGGATTGTCTGTCTTTGACGAATTGACACCAAAAGTCAACTCTGCACTTCCTTGAGGTCGTATTTCAATCTCATTCGATCCAAAAATATTCTCAAAGGTTTCGCTTCCAACTTTGATAATTTTTGAATATTCTCTGCTGGCCTCATCCTCCTCTTCTTGAATTTCTCGCCAATATTCACTTATGTTTTTGGTAGATTGTGTATTCATGTACTCTTCAAGAGTCATGCTGGTTCGAGGTCGATAATCAAATTTACCCCCTACAGATTGTGTTACTTCATATTGCCCTGTTTCGGGGTTATACTGCACATCATAATCAATGTTGTCTGGAAGCGGAACGTTGATGCCTCCTGAACCAGGGTTGGGGTTCACGTCATCTTCCACGGGCCATATTGGCTGATCTGTTGTATCAGCAACCAAAGTCCTTGTTGTTGCTAAAAAATCGCTAGGACTATAGGATTTAATGAGTGTTACTCCGGAGTTTGACCAACCCGCCCAAAACAGACTAATGAGAACTGAAAAAAAACCCAGTCGGGCCAGAAAAGAGGTTCTAGTCAATCGGTATTTCACAGTCCGCTTACAGTTGCTTTAGGGCCAGTTTAATCAGTTCTTCCAACCCAATCTCAGCATTGGTTATCAATAGTTTATCAAGTATTTTCTCAGATTTGGTTTTCTCCAGTCCGAGTAAGGTCAGCGCCGCTAACGCCTCTTGCCGTTTATTATTGCCCGGCGTACCAATTTTCTCAGTAATCACGTCACCTGCCTTACTGAATTTATCGTATAGATCAACAATGATGCGTTCTGCGGTCTTCTGCCCTATTCCCTTTATTCTCCGGAAAGCATCAACATCTTTTGCAACAATCATATACTTCACCTCAGAAGCACTTAGGCCGCTCAATACCATTCTTGCTGTATTCGGTCCTACACCACTTACGGATATCAACTTAATGAAGACATCACGCTCCTCCTCAGTAGCGAAGCCGAATAGCTGTAGTGAAAAATCATTACCATTGATATTCAAATGACAATAGACAGTTACATCTGTTTTGCCGCTAAGGGCTGTGTAGGTAGCAAGTGAAATTTGCAAATTATAACCTATACCATTGCAGTCAATGATGATATGCAACGGACTGATCTCTAAAACTTTTCCGCGGACCGAATGAATCATAATGTTTAGGCGGTCGCGAAAATACGATGATTAAAACAATTGCTGTCGAATGAAAATAACCCGCTGCGGCGAGCGGTCGAACATAATTCAAGCAAGCTTGATCGCCCCTATTTCAAATATTTTGAGGGGAAGTTGAAAACAGCGAAATAGTATTTAAGTAACGCTGTGATGAATGCATTAACAACCAGCGACAGCCATGACCAAAAAATAATTTAAGGATCGATCTGCTTCAATGACTCACCACAATGCGTTGTGAGCTTCTCTCTCCATTTGGGTTAATCTGTGACAACACATATGTACCTTGAGGGAGATCGTCGACACCGAACATCATGATAGAAGAACCCGTTGGAACGCTGAAAATCCTCACACATTGGCCCATGGAATTGTGTAATTCTAACCTACTTCCATTTGAAGCTGGCTTTGGAAGGTATAACATTCCGGTTGACGCTATCGGATTTGGTGTTACTCGAAACATCGCTTGAGAAGTTGAAAGCTCATCCGATGATGCCATTACAGAGCATGTTGCATCGGAACAATAGCGAGTTTCAAAACACAATGAATCACCTGACGTAGTATACCAGCAGTGCTTCACTACACTCATACCCGCGATACCGAAATGACGATAGCTCGCTGCAAATTGAACCGAATCTCCGTTGCTAATGGTGACAAAATCACTGACGGGTGTGGATTCGCTGATATTTGAATAAGGGTAACAAATAATGTCCCAACAAAACTGATGCTCAGTGCCGGGAACTGCCACAATCATTTCACGACTGCATCCCACCATTTTCGTTGCACCAGAAACATTCACGACATTCCAATATAAATGTGCAGTTTCAGCGGGATCAGCGATGTTCACAATCATGGTATCAACCGGGCCAGATAATTCAACAAATTGTGCATTTACAGTTACAGACAGAAATAAAGCCAAGAGTGTGTAGATGATTTTCATAGCATATGTATTTACGGCAAAAATAACCGAACCAAGGTGTGAAGCATACATTTGCACCTATATCTGTAGGTAGAATGAAATTGATTTTTTTCTTGGGCGGCTTCATGTTGGCTATTCAGTCCCTTGCGCAACTCGACAACGGCACAATAGCCCCGATGTTCAGCGCCACTACCACGCAAGGAAACGTCTTTCAACTTGAAAATAAATTAACCGATGGACGATTTGTGGTGCTACATTTTTTCGCCTGTTGGGATTATGCCTCATGGGAATATGCGCAATCCGGTGCTCTCAATGCACTCGACAGTATTTATGGCCCACAGGGAACCAATGAACTTTCAGTTTTACAAATAGAGATTGACTCCTCCAACACAACAGACCAGCTCGATGGACCCGAGCTTTTATCAGGAAACAACACCACTCAAACCTATGGTAACTGGAATGCAATTCTACATACCGATGTAACCGAATCTTTCCCCGTTGCAGAACTATATCATATTTCATACGTGCCCACAATCGTTGTGATTTGTCCTGACGGCCGTTTGAGGAACTTCAATGTCATGCCCGCTGATCAATTGTATCAGGCCATCCGCGACAATGCGTGCCCTATACCAACCCTATTCGCAAACCCAGCAATTCAGCTCATCAATGTACAGCGCGAGTGTGGCAATGCGATGGTTGAAATCACATGGTCGCTGCAGAATCAAGGATTAGACACCCTGTTCAACATAAATTTCTTGACACAAGGCCTTGCAGACACCTTTTCACTCCAATGGAACGGTATGCTCGCACCGTTCACCAGTGACACCATCACATCCAGCAATTGGGAACTTGCCAATGCTTTACCGATATCGATATACGCAGAAATGCCAGATTCATTGGCTGATGCACAAGACAGTCTCACCATCAACTCCGGTTTGGGCATATCCTCAATGACAGTGCAGCTCGAGCTCGCACTGGACAACTACCCGCAAGAAATTAGCTGGGAAATTGTGAATGACAATGACTCTGTAATATTCTCCGGTGGTGATTTCAATGTTCCTTACGAATACATCAATACCAATTTGTTGATGCCCGAACCAGGATGCTATACTTTCAAACTTCATGACACCTCTGGAGATGGGCTGCATGGTAGTCAATGGTCTGGGTACGACGGGTCTTGTAATTTAAGAAGTATCGACACGCTCACTGGTGCACCCAATGCGGTTCTGCTCAACTATGACGGTTCTTACAATCTATCCTCCACACCCAATTCCCCTGCCAGTCTCACCGTTTTCTTCGAGGCAGGAAGCAGCCTAAAAACGACTGAGCAAAACAAAATTCAAACGTTCAATATTTTCCCGAATCCAGCTGAGAGCGGATCAGACATAACCATCCAATCCAACTTCGAAGAAAATTTTGATTGTACCCTCTATACGGCGGAGGGTAGAGCCATTGTACGTTACAACAACAATAGAAAAAACTGCGCGATCCCCTGCAAAGCCTTGACTCCTGGAATCTACATATTAGTGATTGAATCAACCCACCAGAACATACACGCACATCGCATCATTGTACAATAATTGCGGCTTTGAGCATTTTACCTCATTTTTGAATTATGAAAAGAATATTGCCTTCTGTCATTTTAATCCTACTATTTGCCATCAACTCATTCTCTCAATCAGGAAAATTACCTTCCGTCAGATTGAAGAATTTGGAGGGTAAAGAATTTGATACGGCCCAATTGCAGAATGATGGCAAACCCATTCTAGTATGCTTCTGGGCCACCTGGTGCAGCCCGTGCAAAAAAGAGCTCAATACATACGCCGAGTTGTATCCCGACTGGCAAGCAGAGACAGGCGTAAAACTTTATGCCGTAACCATTGATGACCAGCGCACTGTAGCGAGTGTGAAACCTTATGTCAATTCGGTTTCGTGGGACTATGAAATATTGTTAGACGTAAACAAAAATTTTTCCCAGGCCATGGGAGTGAGTTCTCCACCACATACATTTTTACTGGATGGCACCGGCAACATCGTTTGGCAACATGTTGGCTATACATCAGGCGATGAAGAAGAAGTGCATGCAGAATTACTGAAGCTGAAGAAGTAACCCTATGGACAATTCAAAATCATGGGGTGTGAAAAAGATTTTTTCTCTCGGCCTTCTGCTATTCCTGGCCGCTGAATACCTGGTAGCGCAGACCGACCAGAAAGACAGTGAACTTCAGGTGCACGGAAACTTTCAGGTTCTTTTCCAGCAATACAATCCCGATTCCATCATTGGCGCGCAAGTGCCCGATGCAAAATCTGCCATGAATGCCTTTGGAAACGTGCTCATCAATAAAGACAAATTCTCTGCAGGCATTCGATTTGAATCCTATCAAAACGCTATTCTCGGTTTTCCCAATCGATTCAAAGGTTCTGGTATAGGAAGTCGCTTCGTGAGATACAACCATGACAAAATCGACATCACCGCGGGTAACTTTTATGAGCAGTTTGGTAACGGATTAATCTTCCGCAGCTATTGGGAACCCAATCTTGGAATCGATAACGCGATGGATGGAATCCGGATCATTTTCAGACCCACGAAAGGTGTGGCGTTGAAAGGTGTATACGGACAACAGCGACTTGATTTCGATAGCAAAATCATCAATGGAAATGGCATTATTCGTGGGGCAGATGCAGAAATAAAAATCAACGACCTTATCACAGCACTGAATGAAAAGCCACTGAAAATAACTTTAGGAGGAAGTTTCGTGAGCAAATACGAAGATGGCTTTACGGTTGAAAGAGACAGTCTGCTACTTGAATTACCGAAAAATGTGGCGGCTCACTCAGGCAGAGTTGCAATTGAGTACAAGAACATATCGATGCAGATTGAGTACGCGCAAAAGATCAACGACCCGAATGCAGACAATTCATTCATTTACAAAAAAGGAGAGAGTATTCTGGGTAACATTACCTACAGCAGCAAAGGAATTGGTATCAGTCTCAACGGTAAGTTTGTAGATAATATGGCCTTTCGCAGCCAACGCAACGCATTGCTCTTTGATCTTCCTATCAACTTTTTACCTGCCATTACCCGACAGCATACCTACAATCTCGCTGCAACGCTATACCCTTATGCCACCGTGCTCAACGGCGAATGCGGTGTAGGTGGTGAAATCTTTTATAACTTCAAGAAAGAAAGCCTGCTGGGCGGCAAGTATGGCACGTATATTTCATTGAATGCATCGGCTGTAAATAGTCTTGACACCACTCATGTGGGTGGTTTAGAAGGGTTGGTCTACGGCTATAAAACCAATTCATATTTCTTCGGAAAAACCAAATTCGTGCGAGACATAAATATTGAGATCCGCAAGAAAATCAGTAAAGCGTTTAGCTTCGTTTATGCTCACTACTATTTCGAGTTCAATACCGCGGTAACGCCAGTTACTCAGGACTTCAAAGGAATCGTATACAGTCACATTGATGTTATAGATATGCAGTATAAATGGAATACAAGAAACTCCATTCGCACCGAATTCCAATCGTTGCTGACCGAGCAAGACAAAGGGAATTGGGCAACGGTGCTTGCCGAGCTCAACTTCTCGCCACACTGGTCGGTTTCAGTTCTCGATCAGTACAATTACGGCAATGAAAACCCTGAACGAAGAGTGCATTATCTTTTCGGAAACGTGGGCTATGCATTTGAATCTACCAGAGTCATGCTGGGTTATGGCAAGCGTCGCGCAGGGATATTCTGTATTGGTGGAGTATGCAGAGCCGTACCTGCATCAAATGGCGTCGAGGTCAATATCACTAGTACTTTTTAATTATGATACGTTCTACGAGACCCCCTTACTTCATCTGGTTAATTGTCACTCTGTTCGTATATGCTGGATGTGACAAAATCGAGAATCCGGTTATTGACATCCCCATTTATCGCGAGGATCTATATGGCCCCGTACCCGCATTTTCTTCTGAGGCAACTCCAATTCAACGGGTATTGCTTGAAGATTTCACTGGTCATCAATGCGGCAATTGCCCTAAAGCACATATCGCAGCCAAAAATATTTTGTTAGCCGATTCAGATAGAGTAGCTGTAGTAGCGATACATGCAGGATCTCTTGCTCAGCCTTTTCCACCTACCTACACTGATGATTTCACAACACCTGAAGGAACTTATTACCTTCTGACACAAGTTGGATCCGACCAAATGCCAAAAGGAAGAGTTAACCGCTCCCCCAACGCAAGCATTGTAACAAACTTTCCTGATTGGTCTAATCAAGTAGCAGCGGCTCTGCAAGGAACCCCCAAAGCCAATATTCAACTGAAAACAGATTATCACTCCGCCTCAGGTCAATTAAATATCCATGTCTTCACCCATTGGCTGGAAAGCTATACCGGACAAGCAAGATTGGTTGTGCTCATAACCGAAAGCGACCTTGTAGGTGCACAGCTAACTTACATACCGTCGCCCCCAATAACCGATACTGCCTACCACCATGAGCACGTGTTGCGCGGCAGTGCCACGGGTGCTACAGGTCTTGTTGCATTTGATAGCCCGGCAGCAGATGAACAGAAAACTGTGAGTTATACGATTGACTGGAATACTGGGTGGATTGCACAAAATTGCGAGGTCATTGCCTTCCTCACTAAAGATATTGACGGCGAAGTGATTAACGTGGCCAAATCCAAAGTGATCCCATGAGGTGTGTTTTGTTTCTGAGCTTGCTTTTCACTTCTCAATTTCTTTTTGCGCAGCGGGCTTTTCGTGCGCGATTGATAGCGGGCGCTGTGACTTCACAAATCAGTGGTGATGGTCTTGGCGGATGGGATAAATTCGGTCTTATGGGCGGAGGTGAAGTAGCCGTTCCTCTCACTGAGCATTGGTCATTTTCCGGTGGTATTCGATACACCCAAAAAGGTAGCAGAACCAAACGCGATACCATTAACTTCAACACATTCGCATATAAATTAGATTACATTGATCTGCCCGTTAAACTGCTTTATTCTCGACTTCGAAATGGTGAAGATTTTCTCACTTTCGGAGCTGGAATCTCTGCCGGCTATCTGATGCGCCAACGACAAATGAACAACGGCAATTACTACGAAATTAAACCTTCCTTTTCCAGTTTCGACTATGCCGCAGGATTAGATATAGCTCTTTGGTTCACTCCGAAAGCTGCGCTATCAGCCGGTTTCTGGACATCCTTTATACCTACAAGACCCAATCCATCAGTAACCAATCAATTCAGTTATTATGAGCGAGGCAATTACAATCAGCTATTGACACTCGCAGTCTTGTTTTCGCTGAAATAGTCTTGAATCCAGCTTCTTACTACAATTCTAACTGAAACTCGAAATTGGTTAATTGAACGAACTCCTGCACTCTAGCGAATAGATCTGACTTTGTAATTTCCAGCAATCGTTCGGGGCCAAACTTCTCGCATGTAAACGAGGCCAATGCTGATCCAACAATGATAGCCCGTTTCATATTATCGAAAGATATATCGCCTGAATGTGCTAAATACCCTATAAACCCGCCAGCGAATGTATCCCCCGCTCCCGTAGGATCAACAACATCTTCCAGGGGGAGTGCAGGAGCAAAGAAAACTTTATCACCATGAAACAGCAAAGCCCCATGCTCACCCTTTTTGATGATAAGATACTTGGGGCCCATTGATAAAATTTTTCTGGCTGCCTTTACAAGCGAATGCTCCTTTGACATTTGCCGAGCTTCCTCGTCATTAATAGTTAGAACATCAACCCTTGCAATTACCTTCATCAAATCATCCCAAGCAATATCCATCCAGAAATTCATGGTATCCATGACAACTAGCTTAGGCCGTTGATGCAGCTGATCCAATACTTTTGCTTGAACCACCGGCGCCAGATTCCCTAGCATTAGAAAATCACAACTCTTATAAGATTCTGGAATCACGGGGTCGAAACTCGCCAAAACATTCAGATCAGTAACCAAGGTATCTCTTGAGTTCATATCCAAATGATACTTACCAGACCAATAAAAGGATTTTTCGCCTTGCTTTATCTGTAAGCCAGTTTGATCGATACCTCGCTGGGATAATTGTTGCAACATTGACACCGGAAAATCATCACCGATTACCGATACGAGACCAGAATTTTCTAAAAATTGAGAGGCACTGATTGTGATATATGTGGCCGCACCACCTATTACTAAATCGCGCTTTTCAAATGGTGTTTCGATTGAATCGAAAGCAACGGTTCCTACAGCGACAAGCTTCATATTTTTTCGCGCAAAAATAAGGTTTGATAACCCGCGATAGATCAATTCCCTATTTCAACACTCAATTTGATTACTGAAAACAAAAACTACTTACCATTGACTTGTTTTTCCTGCTTCCTTCGCTGCCGTTCCGCCTTATCAGCTTGGCGCTGAGCTCTCTCTTGTTCCTTAGCTTGCTTATGCGCCTGTTTCTCGGCCTTATAGCGTTTACGCTCCGCTTTCTCTGCATCCTTTTGAGCATGATCCACCTTTGTCTTTCCGGGCGTTGAATTCGAAAAATTGGGTTGTGATTGAGCGATTCCCGCTGAAAAAACAGCAGTAAATGCGATAGATAAAAACAAATATTTCATGGGACAATTTTTATGTTTGACCAATTCATTCCAAAAGGTTTAAAACCGAATTAAACTAATTCATCAGATTGTATAATCCAACAAACCTCAAACAATTATATTGCTTGCCATTGCTTCCATTAACCAACATCGCAATCACGATAACCCGAGGCTATCGGCAAACAAAAAAGCCATCAACATAAATGCGATGGCTTTTGCTCCCCTCCCGTAAGAACGGGACGTGTCCCGCACGTGCGGGACGAACCAGAGACCCCATGATTAATCCCGCACATGCGGGACTCTAACCAGCTGAGCTAAAATTCCAGTCCCTGTAAATTGTGGGAGCAGCATTTTCTCCAGTAAGTTTCTACTCTTCTGCCGCTTTATAAACTTCTCAATCTTAACGGCCTCTCCTCGCAGGTGTGAAACTTGAAACACTGCCTTTAGTGTCCAATCACGATAACAGCCAGTGTATTTGTCTCCAGAATTGGATAGGTGCTGCTGCAATCTTTTCCAGGGATCTTGTGAGTGGCCCACATAATACTTGTCGGCTTCCGACGAATAGAGGAAGTAGATATAGTACATAACGAAATTTATACAAATAAAAAAGCCATCAACATAAATGCGATGGCTTTTGCTCCCCAGCCTGGGCTCGAACCAGGGACCCCATGATTAACAGTCATGTGCTCTAACCAGCTGAGCTACTGAGGAATCTTCGGTTGAGTTTCTTCTCGAAAATCAAGCGATGACAGCCCTTTGCTTCAGCCATCCCGAAGGTTCGGGACTAGAACACCGATGCGTGGTGTCGTACTGAGGTATTTTATCTATCTGCGGAAATTACGTTTAATTTCCTGTGACCCCATGTTTAATCCCGCACATGCGGGACTCTAACCAGCTGAGCTACTGAGGAATCTTCGGTTGAGTTTCTTCTCGAAAATCAAGCGATGATAACTCCGTTAAGCCGTCCCGAAATTAACGGGAACATACTACCGGTTTCTTCACGGTGAGGGGGCGCAAAAATATAAACTTTCGATAAAGTAGCAACTCTAAGATTAAAAAAAACAATCGACCGGAAAACCCTACACCAAACTCATGGAATTCATAAAGGAATCAGGTCGCAACCTCATCCAACCAAACCTTGCCATTCCTGTATACTGTGCCTTTGAAATAAGCGACAAGATTATTAATTTGATTCAACACTCTCACTTCATACAAGCCAATTCGACCGGTCTGACTAAGTTCTCTGGCCGTAGCTGTGAGTCCATCATTCAACCTTACAGGCTTGAGATGAGAAATCGATGTTTCAAGTGAAACTGCCTTGTAACCATGCGCGTTGCTCGCAAAGGCAAGAGCGCTATCAGCCAACGAAAAACAAATACCTCCATGAGCAATTCCAAAACCATTGAGCATCTCCTCGCGAATCTTCATCCGTAAAACACATTCTCCAGGTGCCTCGTGTAACCGCTCTATGCCGAGCCACTTAGACATTGGGTCGTTATTATACATTTCATCTACTATTCTTTTTGCAAGCTCGTGCGGCATGGAGTTGGGGATGTTTATCATCTGTCTCATCAAATATAAATGAATGCCGCATCCATGGCGAATGTCTTATATCATTTAATTCATCATCTCTGGGTCACAATAGAAATTGCAATATCCATACCCGCTAATTTTGAAAACTCTAATTCAAATAAGATGCAAGCCCCTTGTTTAATTTAAAATACATGAATGCTCCCAAACTTATAGGAATTGCCGGAGGCAGCGGTTCAGGAAAAACAAGCTTCCTCAGAGATTTAATGTCATACTTTTCTC
>CAZKRL010000026.1:0-42210 GCA_964555295.1 uncultured Comamonadaceae bacterium
GTGGGCTTTCGGGGTGTAGCGTAGCCCGGTATCGCGTCTGCTTTGGGAGCAGAAGGTCGTAGGTTCGAATCCTGCCACCCCGACCAAAAGGTTTGCCACAGCAGACCTTTGTTTTTTTATGGTCTCGTAGCTCAGCTGGATAGAGCAGCAGATTTCTAATCTGCGGGTCAGGGGTTCGAATCCCTTCGGGATCACCGGGTAATGAAAATCATTGCTGCAACGTTTAGAAGGAGTAAGAAGCTCCCATTATCGCTAAGAAACGTTGCGCGGGAATTCCTGACCAAATTCGATATTTGATTCCAAGTGAATTTCCGAACTGACTCCAAACTGAAAGTCTTTTGTTGTACCTATATTCTGCCTTTATTCCTAGATCGAAAAGAGGCGAAAGTTTGAAATCATAATAACCGTCTTCATTTGCCTTTACATCATTGCTTAGTGGAGTTAATGAGCGCGCGTTTCTCTTTCCCCACATGTGTATTTCAGAGCTGAAAATGAATTTTTCGCGCCAAGTATATTGAACGGTTGAAGTTATTTTTAAATCTGGCAGTTGCCAGGCGTAAAGTTCTTTATCGGTCTTGTATTGGAAGAAGTCTCCACGCACAAAAGCATTCCATGCTTTTCGAGAATAAAACGAACACTCACCGAAGAGGTTTATGACGGTTACATTATCGTATTGAGGCATAAACGCATTGCCCCACAATCGAGTGAGGCCATCTGCAGTTGAATAGGTATTTATGAAGAGGGGCATATTTTCGGTTTGCTTATAGGAAATCCCCGTTCTGTATGAAACCGATGCAGATAATGAGCCCGCAATTCTTGCATACACGTTCAATCGTTCATTTAAATTTTGTAACTCGATGAATGGTGCTACGAAAGGATTTTGTTTGAATAGCCCATTATAGCTCTGCAATAACGTCTGTCCATTTACTCCAATGACAGGCACTAATAGACCGTTGAACATATTGTACGAAACTTCGGCATTGGGGTAAAATCTAACCGGTCTGGCTTTGCCTGCATCGAGATATACGCCTGCACCTATTGTGGCTCGGAATTTATCAATTTCAACTGAAGCGCTCGGTCGAATATTGATGAGCACAGTTTCGTTGTTTCTGCGCACCATACTATTGGGGCCCTGATTGTTGACCGAATTTTCGAAACTTAGAGATGTAGTTACTTCAGGAACGTTTCGACTGAAGCCGTTATAACTGACTCCGCCATCAATTTTGAAGATAGCATCATTTCGCAGTTTCCTCACTGAACCGATTACATCAACTTGATTTTCTTTGCCTCCTCTTATATCTGTTGTATTCCGATAGCCGACCTCGCAAGCGAAATTGATGTTCCCCGTATCTCGCTCAAATGTGGTGAGATTGGATTTTATTTCAATAGTGTTGAAGCGCTGGTCAAAGTCGATCTTTGAAATGTCGGAGCCGATATTTTTGAGTGCTTCGCTATCAAGACCGTAAAAGTGATATGCATTCCGGTTCCAGTTGATGTTACCTCCCAGCCGGGTTTTGTTTTTCAGAAAGTAGTTGCCCCATATCGATGCATATTGGTCGTTAAAATCGTCAGGTATATTATTGTCTTCTAGATCCAATCCTGAACTCCTGTAGAGTTGATATTTAAACCCCATCTCCCCTTTTTTCGACCGACCGGATGTATATCCTAATTCGATGGGTGTAGTGAAAAAATTGCCGATTCCTGCGCGGGCATAACCCCGGTACAAGTAGGGCAATTTTTCTTCCATTTGAATTCGTGCAGCTGAAATATCGGCAGGTATGAACTTGTTCTCAACAGACACTGGAATGGTGTTGTATTGAATCGATGGAATTTTTACCACGCTGTCTCGAATGGTTGGATAAGTGTTGATTTTAGTGGCATCGCGCAGAAGAATTTTTCTATTGCCTTCAACAACTGCCTCATATGTGAATGATGAGTCGCGCTGGCCAATCAGACGCTGCCCAAAAGCACAACAAATAAGGCCAATAACGATGAGTGATATTTTGGGATTAATCATTGTTTTCTTCAGGGAAAAGTTCATTTGGGTTTTCTTCCTCTTCACCATCATTTGCCGAAGGTGCCGGAGTTTCGATAACAGGTTTTATAAGAGAGCTTTTCTTTGCATTGGCTTCCGCAATGACCCAATCGGATTTAGCGTTTTCAAGAATCGCGTCAATAGTAGCCATGGCCTGAAACTCATCCTTCAAACAGATATATACATCCGCAAGTAGCAGGAAGCTTCGAAACTTCCAGTCTTCCCATCCAGAGAATTGGCTAATACAATCGAATAATTGTTTTTCAGCTTCTTTACATTCATTCAATTTGTACATGCAGTTTGACATGCTATAACAGGCCTCAGGACCCACTTCGCCGGGTGAGTTTATGAGTTCTTGAAAGATGATTTTAGCTTCATTGAGTCGGTTTTCAATCATTAAAATTCTGGCCTTTATCAGCTTAGCATGTTCAGCCTCCTCGTGTTTTATATCCTGGTTGGCCATCAATCTGTCGATATATTGGAGGGCCTCCGAATTTTCTTTTCTATTGTAGTGAGATTCCATCAAGCCTATTTGGGCTTTCAGCACGTTGGTCTTAGAGACCGCTACTTGCTCTAGATCGCGATAATGTGTGATGGCTTGTGAATAATCCTGCATGGAAAATGAAATGTCGCCCGCCATTACTAAACAATCTTCCAGATATGCTGAAGATCCTAATGCAATCACTTCATTGCATGCCTCAAGACATTTGTCGCGATTTTGAGTTCTGGCGTAGCATTGTGACAGGTAATAGTTTGCATCAAGTCGATAAAATGCCGGTTGAAAGTTTCTGAGATATTCTGATAGTTTGATAATACCTAATTCACAGTTGCCTTCTTGAGCTGGTGCAACAGCCTTCAGATATACCTCTTGTTCAACTTCACTCTGAGTGGCCCCGCAAATGAGGCGAGCATCATTCTGAAAATTGGGATCTTCTATCAGCAATCCTTTGCATATTACATAGGCGTCGCAAACAACGGCATCATTTTTATATCTTGATTTTATTTGCTCCCAGTGAACACGTAATTCATCTGTTTTCGATTCTTTTACCAGCACCAGGCACATATCGCGCATCGCGAATTTTGCAAAATGTGATGTTGCGTGAGTATTTAATACCTGCATAAAATATTCTCTTGCTTCTGTTAGCCGATCTTGAAGCAGGTATGTTCGTGCTATTTCATATTTGGCTTCCACTTCGAACTTGGAGTTTGGACTTTCCTGCAACAGGTTTTTCAATACCCATGATTTTTTTTCTGGCATCTCGGCAAAGCCATAGCACATCGCTTTTTGGAACACAGCATATTCTTTTCCGGCCATGCCACTTTGAACTGCTTTATCATAATCTTCTACAGCTTTGAGATAACTTTTTTCTGCGAAATGACAATCGGCACTTCTCGCATAGGCGTCACCTAATTGTTTTCTGTTGGATGTGGGTGCAGTTGAGCAATACCTCTCAAACGAAGATCGAGCGTTGCGGTAATATGCCAACGCCTCATTATCTGCCGTTGCTGAAGTGCCAATCTTGAAATTTGAATACCCGAGCCCGTATTCCGCAAGCGGCTGTAATGGCGAGGTACGAGCGCCCGGAGTAATCAGAAACTGATTGTATAATTCAATGGCTTTTTCATATTTCTGTGATCGATATGCTATTTCAGCTTGCCAGAAAACACATTCGGCATGCATAACGGGGTCAACAGGATAAAGCCTTGATTTCAGGAAGAGTGAATCGGCTCTCGGGTAATTCTCAGCTCTGAAAAGCTCAACCCCTCGGTTAAAAGCAACTACCTGATAGGCCTGTCGAATACGCAAATCTTTTTCTCTAATTTGATCCAGCGCAGAAAGTGCTCTTTCATACGCCTTGGTTTTCATGTATACATTGAGCAGGAATTCGTATGCCTCATCATGTCTTGCACTGTTAGGATATTGTTTGAGATACCTTTCAAATGCATCGATGGCTTCATGAAAGGGATTGAAGGAAAGTTCGAAGGCAAGTTTGGCATAGTTAAATAGGGCATCCTCCTGAACATCCTTGTCAAACTCCATTTTTGATGCTTGTTCGAATGCATTTCTTGCATATTCCTTTTTTCCCAGTTTTAAGTAACAATCCCCTAATTTGTAGGAGGCCATCATATGTAATTTATCGTTGTTAGTATTGCATCTAGATAAGTGCGTAACTGCGGATTCGATTTTTCCGATGTTCATCTCCGCAACACCAAGTTGATAATAGTCTTCAAGTGTTATGTTGGCCTTATCGCTGATCGAAACGTAGATTTGAAGGTATTTCTCAGCACCATTATAATCAGCAAGTCTGAAATATGCATCGCCAATCATTCTGGATAAATTCGCTCGTGACTTTTCCTTATCAACTTTGCCTTTATCTATCTGAGGGGCTGCGTAACTTATAACTTCATTCCATTTACGTTGACGATGGTAAATGGTTGTTATGTAGTCGGGTAGTGACCCGCTGAAGCGTTCATCCTCCTGAATACTCAAGAACCCATCAAGCGCAGTTTGAAGGTCATCCGAGACATAAAGGATATGACTGTAGTAATAAATAGACGGACTTTTGTATTCACTCTCATATTTTTTAGAGATGGCAAAATCCATTCGCGCAGCTTGTAAATCTTTTTTCTCGAAATAGCACTGTCCTCTTTTATAGTAATATTCTGCTAATTCATTTTCTTTTAGTTCAGATGCTTCGATCTTTAGAAACCATTCGAGTGCAGCCTTGAAAAATTTACGCTGATAATTGAACCGCGCGAGCTCCCAATAAGCTCTGCCGCACCATGGTGATTCCGGAAAATCGCGAATGAACTTCTCCAGTTGAAAATCAGCATCGGGTTGTGTGAGATAGAGTGCACATAGCGCAGTATAGTAGCGCGCATTCATCTCAATTGTGGCTTCTTTCGCCCTGCCATCACTTAAGTAACGTGAAAAACTCTCGTGAGCCGAGGCATACTTTTGCAGTTCAAAAAGGTTGAGTGCCTCGTCATAAATTCTTAACGGTTGATAGTAAGCCACAGGCGCCTGTGCCGCTTGTTCCTTATTCAGTGTAAGTAACAATAGGGGCAAAATCAAATTCCATAGTTTTCCCTGCATAATAAAGCAAAGTAGTTAGCTGGATTCGACAACAAATTGTCGGCCAATAAACTTGCAAACGATAAGTTGTGAAAGAAGTTGTAGGGGGGGGTTAGCGTTGAAGAATTCCTTTGCCCTGTCTGACCATTACAATTTCTTCTGATGTGCAATCCAAGATTGTAGAGGGCTCAAGTCCACCAGGCCCGCCGTCTATAACAATCTCCACAAGTTTTTCCATTCTCTCATGGATTAATTCCGGGTCTGTAGAATAGTCGAGAATTTCATCGCTGTCATGCAGTGATACTGAGGCAATGGGCCTGCCGAAATTTTCTACAATGGCAAGGGCAATTGAATTGTCGGGTACGCGAATGCCGATGGTTTTCTTACGCTCACTAAAGATCGCCGGAATGGCTCGCCCTGCAGGTAATATAAATGTATATGGCCCTGGTAAAAGTTTGCGCATCACCTTGAATACCTGATTATTGATTTGAGCGGTATAGGCAGCCACCTGGCTGAAGTCCTTACAGATAATGGAGAAATTGGCCTTTTCGGGTTTTACTTTTTTAAGACGGGCGAGTTCTGTGAGCGCTTTTGAATTCAGCATATCACAGGCAATGCTGTAAACGGTATCGGTGGGATAAACAATCAATCCGCCATTGTCAAGACATTGACAAACCTGTTTGATCTTGCGGGAATCAGGGTTGTCGGGATGGATGTTTAACAGCATAAATTTTCAACGCCCTGCTTCCTCGGCCTTTTTATGATCGGCGAGAAATTGTGCTAAACCAATATCGGTGAGCGGGTGCTTGAGAAGCGCGGTGATGGCACTGAGCGGCCCTGTCATGACATCGGCTCCGATTTCAGCGCAACGGATGATGTGCATAGGATGACGAACGGATGCCGCTAGAATTTCTGTGGCATAATCATAGTTGTCGTAAATGATTCTGATTTGCTCAATCAATTCCAGGCCATCGGTTGAAACATCATCGAGACGGCCGATGAAGGGTGAGACGTAACTCGCGCCTGCTTTTGCGGCAAGCAGCGCCTGACCTGCAGAAAACACAAGCGTACAATTTGTTTTGATGCCTTTGTCGGAAAAATATCGGATGGCTCTCACCCCGTCGCGAATCATCGGGACCTTTACTACGATATTATCGTGCAACGCCGCAAGCTCTTCTCCTTCGCGAATCATACCTTCATAGTCTGTAGCAATGACCTCAGCGCTAACGTCACCATCAGATACAATCTCGCAGATGTCTTTGTAATGCTGCATTACTCTTTCGCGGCCACTGATGCCCTCTTTGGCCATCAATGAAGGATTTGTAGTTACACCGTCCAGTATGCCCATAGAAGCTGCCTCACGGATTTGCGTCAAATTGGCCGTATCGATAAAAAATTTCATATCTGATTTTTTTTGCGAAAGTATCTCGATGAAAAGCAAGTTAAGCTGATAGCTTTTCAATAGATTTCAACGAGGTAATCCTTATACTCCCTCTTGTTGTTGAATGTTATGAAACTTACCTCTGTTGAGAGTTGATGCTGTCGGGATTACTAAACGGAATATAAGAATACCTTAAAACATGTTGACATTGAATTAGAATAGCTTCCAACCTGAATTAGCTTGAACTTCAAAAAAAAATTGGACATTTAACTTTTTACATTTTCTTTGCTTCAAATAATGCTTTGGTGTATGAAATCATTTCTCTTTAATTTTTGTGTAATTTCCGTAGTGCTCATCGGATGCTCTCAACAACGTTTTGTTGTAATGCCTAATTTTACAGATGTTGCCCATATCGAAAAACTAAAACTCGGAATGAGTAAATCTGAGGTGTCAACTGAGCTGGAAATAAATCCAATTGATTTTTATTATCTTCAAGAGGGTGTGGATGTTTATGTGTATAACTACAGATTGATGGAGAAGAGAATTTCCATTACCAATGATTACACACACATTAAGGAAGGTGCACCAGTATTAAACGATCATATCGACGGACTAGCATCAAGAGCAGCCGGTACACCTTTTTACACTGAGTGGAGGAAATTATATGTTTCGTTTAAGGGAGATAAATTGACTGGTATGATATCTGATTCTGGCAAAGACGACGCGAACGCTGTAATCCTTCAGTTGGCATCGATTCAGGCGCTTCAAGCAGATCCACAAGTTAAGCTCGTGCCGAAGGCAATTACAGACCATAATTACGTAGTGCCAATTGATGATAAGGGTAATTACATCATCAATAGTCCGATCATTGCAAATGGGGTTAATCAAAATGTAGCTAATTCTTCAGGCGTGGCTGTTATTCCCAATCATGAAACACCCCGAAATATGACGGAAGAAGTCAAAGTTTACAAACGAGGAAAGAAAAAGAATTTCTTCGGAATGTCTAAAAAAACAGTTGTCAATTAAGCCTTTAAGTAAATATACATGAAAAAGCTATTAGTAATTGTACTTGCGATGACCGCTCAGTTAGCGGGTTTCTCTCAGTATACACAAGGTAACGAGATAGAAATTAGGAATAATTTCGATTTGACTTATATCAACCCGGATCCTATTGAGGATTTAAGAAAGCGGAACGCGGGTTCTAAGGCAATAGCAGTGATGGGATTGATACCAATCGATTTACCAAAGATTCTAGATGCCGGTGATTCAACGGATAATGATTTAGACAATCGTTTACCGGAATATGTTTTCCCGAATATTCGAATTTATCGAAGTGAAAGAGCCGTGACAACAATCGGCATAGTATACGCTCACACAGCCCATAAATATGAGGGAGAGGTTCTGGCAGATACCACAACAGGTAGTGCCTCGTCATATTTGGAGAAGATGAGGAAGAGGAAGTTCGCAATTCGGGTTGCAAACGATAAACACTTCAATCTAATTCGGTTCAGAAGATTTGATTTAGACCCTTACTGGGGGGTAGCGGGCTCCTTAGGATATTCACCGGTAGTTGCGGAAAGCGAGACGTCCTATGTTGGTGGCGATTTTACAACATATAGGGCTAAATCTAACTATTTGTCAATGGGGCTCGATGGATATTTTGGTTGCAATGCGATGTTTGAAAGATTTTCACTTGGTCTTGAATTAATAGCATTGGGCGCGGATTTCCAAAAGGGAGCAGGTGTAACCAAAATTAAAGAGAGTTCAACTTTCGGCAATAATTCAGTAGATAGAGAATACTATACCAGTGATTCTTGGAATGAAGGTACTGAATTTAGTTCTCTGAAAATGTCGGATAGTCAGGTATCTATGTACAAAGGCATTCGCTTTGTATTCTGTCTTTACATCGACTAAGCTGTAACAATAAATTAGGATGACGCGGCTCCGATATTTGTTTTTCATTCTGCCTCTGTTTATTGCTTGTAAGAAGAAGGAGTCGGATGATATGTTTATTACGTTTTCGCCTTCACAGGACAATATCGTTGTTGACCAGGAAAAACTGGAAATTAATCTTAAGCTCAATGCCGCCCGGGGCTTAGCATCACTGGATGTATACCTCTACTCAAATCAACAAGCGGAAAGTTTAGTCGACTCAAAATTGTTTTCAGGATCCAAATTTGAGAATGTTAAGATGGTGTTGCAGTTCTCTCCAACCTTTGCCCGTGGAACCTTCGTTTACGGGAAATTTGTTCTAACGGATGTGGAAGGCAAAGTTGTAGAGTACTTAAAAAGGTATGAGCTAACACAAGATGTCGCATTAACGTTGTATGAAGATCTTTCTTTCTACTCCAAGAATAGTGATTTGTTCAATGCCTTCTCATTACCGCAAGGGAATCCAGTTACGTTCTATGGAAGTGATTCGCAGGGACTGGCGGATTTGCGCGAGTTATCTAACGATACTGTTACAAGTCCCTATGTTCTTTCACATCAATGGTATTCTCCAACTCAATGTGGAATCGCTAGAGTAAGTAATCTTAATTTCTATGAAGTAAGGAGGGAACAAGTTGGTGTTATTTTCGACTCTTATGTTTGTATGAGTTATACCGATTCATTAGAAATTGGGGATGTATATATCTTAAAGAAAATGATTAACTCTAATCCTTCTTACTATCTAATTCGATTAAAGGGGTTTGAGAGTGGAAATCAACCTGGCCGCTATATTTTCGACTTGAGGAAGTAAAATAGGGAATATTCATCTCATGTCTGAATGCTTATACATGAGATGGATTTAGTCAACCAGACCTTGAAATTTATTTTTGATATTCGAGTTACTTATCTCATCTTGTCTTTTTGATGCGGTGCAGTAACTCAGCTGTTATAATATTCTTTCTGAAACGAGTTCGATATAATCTCGTTCGCTCATAATCTTTACTCCCAGCGTTTCCGCCTTCTTTCGTTTTTCAGGCCCCATATTATCACCTGCCACCACGAAGGATGTCTTGGCAGAAATCGAACCTGAAACTTTTCCTCCATGTTGTTCAATACTTTCCTTGATGCCGTCGCGTGAGAAATGTGTGAATACGCCACTCACTACGATGGTCTTACCGCTTAGAACCCCTATGTTGGTGGCGCTATGACTCACTTCGGCTTCCAGTTGGATGCCTGCCGCACGAAGTCTTTCTATGAGCGAAATATTTTCACTTCGCTGTCGCCACTCCAAAATGGAATCAGCAATTTTTTCGCCGACCTCATCAATGGCCATTAAGGATTCACGTGGAGAACTCATCAGTATATCCATGCTGCCCATAGATCGCGCTATGGTCTTCGCTACAGTTTCTCCCACATGCCTTATACCCAAGGCAAATAAGACACGTTCAAACGGAACCTTTTTTGATGCCTCAATACCGCGCAGAATATTTTCAGCGCCCTTCTGCTGAATGGTTCGCACTTTGATTGTGTCATCTGCTTGCACTTCGAGTTCTAAGCCGATGAGATCTTCCAGTTTGAGAGAAAATAAATCGGCTTGTGATTGCACGAGTTTCTTTTTCATGAGGCCACTCAGTGTCTCGCTGCCCAGCCCTTCCATATTCATGGCCTTGCGAGCAATGAAGTGTTCTAGTTTGCCCAGTAGCTGTGGGAAACAAGAGGTTTCGTTCGGACAATAATGCAGTGCCTCACCCTCGAGTCGAATGAGCGCTGTGTTGCATTCAGGGCAAGTTTCGATATAGCGGAATGGCGCAGCATGTGAGGGTCGGAGTTCCTCATTGATGCCTACAATCTTGGGAATGATTTCCCCTCCTTTTTCCACCCAAACGGTATCACCGATGCGCACCCCGAGTTTTGCAATTTGATCTGCGTTATGCAGCGAAGCGCGTTTCACGGTGGTACCCCCCAAGAATACCGGTTTCAGGTTCGCAACCGGAGTTATGGCACCGGTGCGCCCGACCTGGTAGGTTATATCCAGCAACTCAGTCGCTACTTTCTCTGCCTTGAATTTGTATGCAATGGCCCAGCGCGGACTTTTCGCGGTAAGACCTAACTCATCCTGTTGGGCATATTGATTCACTTTGACCACAACGCCATCAATGTCGAATGGGAGGTGCGCTCGCGCTTTATCCCAATACTCAATAAAGGACATAATACCCTCCACTGAATGTGTCTTTTCGATGTAGCGATGGGCCACCGGTGGTGTCTTAAATCCCCATGTTGCTGCCTGTTGAATTGCATCGAAGTGATTGTTGAAACTCAAAGTATCAGCGAACACATAGTACAAAAAACAGTCGAGCTTTCGTTTCGCTACCTCGCTGCTGTCTTGTTGTTTCAGTGTTCCTGCTGCGGTGTTGCGGGGATTGGCATAGGGTTCTTCGCCGGCGTTTATGCGTTCTTTATTGAGACGGTCAAATTCAGCATGAGGCATGAATACTTCGCCACGAATTTCGAATGAGTTTGGGTAATTACCCTTGAGTTCGAGCGGTATCGAACGAATGGTGCGCACGTTGGCTGTGATATCCTCTCCGGTTTCTCCATCACCACGTGTTACACCACGCGCGAGTTTGCCGTTGTCATAAGTCAATGAGATAGCTAGCCCGTCATACTTGAGTTCCATTACATATTCCACCTCTGTTGTGAAAAGTTGGGCTTCGGCACCAAGTCCTTTATGAATGCGACTTTCCCATTCCAGAATTTCTTCTTTGTTATAAGTATTACTGAGTGAAAGCATAGGATACTTATGCTTTACTTTTTCGAATTTCTCGGTGATATCTCCCCCCACGCGTTTTGTAGGTGAATTGTTGCTCGCCCATTGAGGATATTGTTTTTCAAGTGAGTCCAGTTCTTTGAGTAACTGATCAAATTCAAAATCAGAAATCACGGGTTGATTGAGCACGTAGTACCTATGATTGTGATCGTTGAGTTCTTGGGTAAGCTGCTTGATACGTTGTTCCATATTATCCATGCTTCGAAGGTAGCATTTACTCACTTTAGGCCCAGTATTCCTTGCTTGCTAATCTTGTCAAGACGTCTCCTCCTATGAAGAGCTTTCAATCAAAAGAGCAATGATTTCAAAGTCTGTTACAGACAATTGTTCAGGTCTTTTTTGCACGAGGTGAGGGGGAATTTCAATATTTCCCATAATGCTTTTTAATGAATTTCTCAATGTCTTACGGCGCTGGTTGAAAGCGGTTTTTACTACATTTCTCAATGTGTCGTGCTTGCATTTCGGGTCTAGCGATTTGTCACGGGTCATTTTAATAACTGCACTGTGTACTTTAGGTGGAGGATCAAAATATTCCGGTGGTACCTCAAAAAGATATTCAACACGAAAGTACGCTTGCGTTAGCACCGAGGTTATGCCATAGGTTTTACTGCCTGGCGGCGAGGCGAATCGCTGGGCAACTTCGCGCTGAAACATTCCAACAACTTGTGGTATGTCTTCACGGTTCTCAATCACTTTGAAGATGATTTGCGTTGAGATATTATATGGGAAATTTCCGATAATATTGAACTTATTCCAACCCATTGATGTTAGGTCGATGCTGAGAAAATCACCGAATATGATAGACCCTTGCAATTCGGGGAAATAGCGCCGCAAATACATCACGCTTTCTTCATCAATTTCGATTACAGAAGTTCGTTGTGCGAATCGTTTGAGAAGCTCTTGGGTGAGTGCCCCTGTTCCCGGACCAATCTCTAATATGGGCAACGAATTATCATCCATACTTTCTGCGATACGCTGGCATATTTCCGCATTCTTTAGAAAATGCTGACCGAGATGTTTTTTAGCTGATACTTTCATGATGGCAGAGCACGAAAGGCATAATTCAATCTTGTAAAATAATCGAGCGCGCCTTCGAGTGCGTATAACATGTTCTTATGAGCTTTTATGCTGTCGTGAAATACGACTATGCTTCCGGATACAGCATGGTCGGTTACGTTTTTCAGACATTGTTCGGGGGTGACATCGACATCGAAATCTGCACTTAATACATCCCACATTACGATGGTGAATCTTGTCTTTAGCGCGGCTACCTGAGCCGGTGTAATTCGTCCATAGGGCGGTCGAAACAGCCTGGATTTGCATGTTTTATGAGCAAGTAAAACATTCCGGTAATAGCTGAAATTAGAAGTTTTCCAGCCGTCGAGATGGTCGTAGGTGTGATTTCCAATGTGGTGGCCTTGCGTCAAAATCTTATTGTATAATTCGGGATAGGATTGAACGTTTTTAGCTACACAAAAGAATGTAGCTTTTGCGTTGTATCGGTCGAGTCGCCGAAGTACTTCTTCGGTAATATCAGGAGTTGGTCCATCATCAAAAGTTAGGTAAAGGGTGTTGTCTTCGTTCTCGAAATGCCAAAGTAAATCCTTTGCAAAGGGCTTCAGCACAGATGGAGTTTTTATTGGGTACATCAGTTAAGTTTAGCGGCAAGTACGCATATTGTGCGCAGATTTTTGACTTTGCCTGACGTGCCAAATGCCTCTAGCACTGCCACATAGGCACCCACTGGTAATTCTGCTCCTGATTCTGAAAGGCCATTCCAAATAAATTTTCCCTCGGTGCCCATCAGCTCAGATTTAACGAGATGTCTTACCTCTTGCCCCTTGTCGTTATAAATTCTCACGTTGCCCACATAACCTGCCTCTTCTAATGCATAAGAAAAGATCAGATTGTCTTGGTAGCCATCATTATCGGGAGAGAAGATGTGGGGATCGGAACCGAATGCTCCTGCGTTCCGGATGTTTGACTCTTGCGAATTCTGGTAGCCGGGTGTTGCAAAATTTACATTAGAGGAAGCACTGTTCCAATTCTCTCTGTTATTGGTCGGTATGTCGGATGAAATGCGCTCTAGTGATACACCGTCGGTACTATTCAGTAAATCAAAGTGCATGGTTTCGTCATATTTGAGGTGGTCGCAAATCAGCTCATTCGGTGTTAGCAAAAAAATCTCATCGTCAGATGAAAAATCAGGCAAGTTCTCCAATTGGAGAATGGCTGAGGCAACTGTAGCAGGATAGAATATCGGCAATAGCGTTCCGTTGCGCGTGAGCACGTTATATCCACCTGGGGATAATATATAACCTCGTTCCGATATTATGTCAATGTTATTCATAACACCATTGGTAGCATCTGCTATGCCCCAACCGGCAAGCGAAATGGTTTTATTGCTGGGATTATAAACTTCTACGAAATCGTATCCGCCTTCTTTGGGATTATATAATATCTCATTGATGATGAGGTCACCTGCACTGTATATGGTGTCTGGTATGGAAAAAGCTGATTGCAATAGATCACACGGATTTCCCCAACAATCTGTAACTCCTTCAATCGATATATTAAATGGTTGTCCAACCGTTGAATAACCGAGAGGTATGATGAGCTCGTTGCCATATGGTCCTGAGATGCCCATGAGCTCAGGACTAATGGAAATACCGTTGACGGTTGCAGTTACATTCGCAGAATCAGTCGAAACCGGTTCGTTAAATACGAACGTGATAAAATTGTTGTTGTCATAAATAATATTCTGAAATATGGGGGCTGTATTATCAGGACTAATATTATATTGAGAGTTTACCTTGCCTGCCGTAGAGCCTAAGGAATGAATTGATGCGGCCCAGTTATCCGGCGCGTCGCAGGGGTCGTAAGGGTTGATTCGTTCCATTGATCGTCCGCCAGACTCAGCTGAAACATCATTATAAAAGCTCTTATCATAATCTATTTGATCTATTATATTGTCACGATACTCAATCTGAATAAGTATTCCATTTTCATAAAGCGATGGGAAATCTTCCATCGCAACGGATGCGGTTATTCCGTTGAATTCATTTATATCGTTAATATCCCCAACGACGATAAAGGAGTCTGCCGGGAGTGTTACTTGCTGATTGAAACCGGATCCGTTTATAGTAATATGTGTTAATTCAAGAAGGTGTCCGGATCGGTTGAATAACTCAATGAAATCAGCGTTGGGATATGCGGTTTGATTTGTTCCGCTTGGATCAGCCATTATCTCGTTGATGATAATGTCGCCTATTACAGGTTCATAGCCAATGGTGAAATATAATAGTGATGTGTCAACCATCATTCCATAACAATTTGAATAGGTATTTACATTCACGGTTAAAGGCGATTCAGGAATTAATTCATTGTCAAAGCGTAATATCAATTTGTTCAGATCAGAAGACCAGTGTTTGTTAGTGATAGTATAGCCATTTGGTAATGAAACGGGTGGTATCCATCCAGAAGTTGTATCCATACTTTGATTGAATAGAATATAGATGGCCGATGAATCAGCAACACCGCTTGCTGTAACACTTGGCGGTTGCGGCAATGCCTCCGAATAGATACTATTCTCCTGACCTGGCGTGCCTCCGGTTTCATTTATGGATGCACTCCATTCGGATCGGCCGGAGCAGGATGTATTGGCATTTATTCTCTCCAGACTCCATCCGCCGTCATCTTTGATGTCATCATTATACCAATCTATTGAGAAAACGACCTGATCAAGAATTTCATCATTTGAATTAGAGAGAACAATATCATCCGTTGTGTTGGTAAGTGATAATGATGAGATAAAGGCAGTATTCAAGCCACCGAAGAGTAAATGGTTGGCGTCATCAGTTATGATCACAAAACTATTTGCTGGAATAATCTGACTGCCCAGAATGGGATAGCCATTGACTTGCAGTGTTGTTAGATCTAACGGAGAAGAGGTGTTATTCCTCAACTCAATAAATTCGGCATTCGGAAGACCAACTACCGGCGATGGATCAGCAAGAATTTCATTGATAACAATATCTCCAACATCGGGTATCAATCCAAGTTGAATAGTGAATGAAGTATCGGCTATGAAATTACCTGAGCAGTCAGAAAGGCCCTGGACAAAAATTTGTAAACTCGCCGGTGCTGTTATGGCTTGAAAAAGAGTAAGAACAGCCGATGTGAAATCACTATTCCATGCAATTTCTGCTATAAAATTTCCGGCCGGCACGAATGTATTATTTTGTGATAGCAAAGTGTCAATGGGTTCACTGAATATAATAGTCACCTCGTTACCTGATGTGGATATATTCGCCTGATTAACCGATGGCGCAGTTAGGTCGGGCGAGGTGTTGAGCACGGAATTCACCATTCCGGGTGTTCCTCCTGTATTACTTTCAGATTGACGCCAGCCAGCAGGTCCAACACATGCCGAATAAGGGTTGACCAGCTCGAGCGAAACACCCCCATTGGCCGCAGATGAGGTGGTAAACCATTCATCAGAATAGTTGACCCAATCCACAATGCTGCCATCCGTATACATAAGTGTGAGACTGTCTCCTGTATTTGTCAGTGCAGTAAACGTTGGAATTCCTATGACATTGCCGAAACCTGAATAGGATGATGCGTAATTCGCATCGCACAGAATAACATAATCACCTGGGCCAAGTATGTATGATGGAAGTATTTTGATGGTTGTGGTATTTACGAAAAGCCAATCTTGTAGGTTATATACGATTGAGTCGCTAGTATTGAACAACTCTACGAATTCAGCCTCTGGTATGCCAATGACAGGATTGGGATCAGCAAGAATTTCGTTGATTCGTACGCTTCTGAAATCTGGAGGAATTATTACTATGTATATCAATTCAACCGCTGCTGGTGCCATCAAGTTGCTACTCAGATCGGTTATGCCGCTTATTGTCAGCAGATAAATTTCATTTGCATTAAGTGGTGTTTGAAAGGTTAAGTGTACGAGCGCAGGATTGTTTGCATCTAATTGTGCTGATGTAACTGTGATGCCAGGTAGGTTATAGTTGGTAAGGTTTTGTGAATTCGTTGGATCGATAGGTTCGGAGAAAAGAATATTGGCCTCCGTAGCAGATACCGTTGTGACTTCTACGATTTGCGGAGCTGCAAGATCTAATATGGGTTCGCCTGCATAAAAATCATCGAAAAGAAAATTGTTATAGTTGGAAGGTGTGTAGGTGCAGCCTAACCCCAAAGTATTACAGGAAGTAATTGTGTTATCCCATGCGGTGAATTCAGTTATAAAATTTTCGCCACCATTGAAGTCGGCCGATACAGACCAATATCCGTCGATATCTCTGGTCACTTTTATTCGGCAAGCGACGGAGGATGAAATGGAAGTTGTTCCTGAACCTATTTCCACAATGCTACCTGCATTATCACGATACAGACGAATGACATCTGCGCTTCCTCCTTCACCGAATTTAAGAAAATAGCCGTCAACACCGGCACTTCCAGAAGTTGTGTAATTCTGGAGTTCACCGTTGGCGGTAAAGTATACGCGTGCGTTATTGTTATCGCTACCTGAAAAAGCGAGATCGATGTAAAATCGCCATTCATTCTCGGTTAGAGTTATAGGCACACTGGTTTGCAGAATGGATTGTGCGATTAAAGGGTCTGTATCATTAAGCTCCAATGATCCTGATGCAGCGGTAAAATTTTCTGAGTTACCCTGCCATATCACGTTGTTCGTGAAATCATTGTCACTGAAATCATCGACCCACTGAGCGCTCATTGCAAGGTTACATATCATGCCAAGGAATAGCGCTATGCGTTTCATTATCATGGTTCAAACTTAACGAATGGATTTACTCTAATTTGAAACTATGGAATAAGTTTAGTTTTGCTGTCGAAATTTTTGATAAGTATGCGTGTAGCAGTTGTTGGGGCCACTGGCCTCGTGGGTTCTAAAATGTTGGATATTCTCGCTGAGCGTAATTTCCCCATCAGTGAGTTGATTCTGGTGGCGTCGGAGAATAGCATTGGTAAAATGGTAGAGTGGAAGGGCTCAATGTATCCGGTTGTCAATCATGTTACCGCACTCAGTAGAAACCCTGAAGTTGCCCTTTTCAGTGCCGGTGGTTCTACAAGTTTGGAATGGGCACCGGAATATGTAAAGGTAGGAGCTACCGTTATTGATAATTCATCGGCCTGGAGAATGAATGACGACGTGCCTTTGATTGTACCTGAAGTAAATGGTTCGATTCTTCAGGCCTCGAACAAAATCATTGCAAATCCCAATTGCTCGACCATACAACTTGTCATGGTGTTGGCACCGCTTCACCGCCGTTATAGGGTGAAGCAAATCCACGTATGTACATACCAAAGTGTTACAGGCACCGGTCAGCGTGCTGTTCAGCAATTGATGAATGAACGTGACGGAATCGATGGCGACATGGCGTACAAATACAAAATCGACCTCAATCTCATTCCGCAGATAGATCAGTTTACTGAGAGTGGTTTCACCAAGGAAGAGTTGAAAATGACGTATGAGACAATGAAGATCATGGGCGATGCTGAGATTCAACTCAATGCCACTTGTGTTCGAGTTCCGGTAATTGGAGGTCATAGCGAAGGATGCAGATTTACTTTTGAACAAGAACCTGATTTGTCTGTAGTTCGCGAATTACTTGCTAACACACCAGGTGTAGTGGTTGTAGATTCAGTGCAGGATGCTCTATATCCAATGCCTGCTATTCACGCGCAAAATTCCGACGATGTATTTGTGGGTCGCTTGCGAAAGGACTTGTTCGACGCTAAGAGTTTGCATTGCTGGATTGTTTCTGATAATCTGCGCAAAGGAGCTGCCACAAATGCTGTTCAAATAGCTGAGCGGATCCTCCTGTAATTTTTTTTTACAACCAAAGATTTTTTTATAAGTGTTGTTTATATACAAGATCGAAACTGCAACCTCTTAGGTTCTTCAAAGGTCTTGCTTTGCACAAATGAATAAACTTAACCCTGTCGCTCTTGCGTTTGCCTCCCTGGTGTGTGGTGCCGTATTATCTTATTTCATAATACACCAATACAATGAAGAGGTAAATCCTAACAATGAAAATAAAGAGTCGATAGTGGAGAGAGGCAGTCCGATATCTCCGGAGACTGCGCCTTGTGATGATGTCGCCATTGTTCGGGAACACGAATTGGCTTTGGTCAAGCCTTTGCTTTTATTGAACTATGATTGCGAAAGTCCAAGTTTAAGTCCTTTTAAAAAGCGGGTCACCGATTTAATCGACACGTTGAAAATAAGAGGTGCAATTTCAAGAGCTGGTGTCTATTTCAAAGAATTGAACACACTGCGTTGGACTGGGATCGACTACAATGATGGTTTTTATCCCGGAAGTTTGTTGAAAGTGCCAATGATGATTAATATCCTCAAGGCGGCACAGACAACGCCGGGGCTATTGGATCGTGAATTTGTTTATCAAAGGCCTATCGGAATTACTGTCCAGGAAGCACCACTGTTTCCATTGGTAATAGGGAAGTCCTATAAAGTAAAGGAATTGATATTGTCGATGATTGCCGATAGCAATAATGATGCTACCAATATGCTATCACCACTAAATGATATAAGGTCTTATCAAAAATTGTTTTCAGAGCTGGGTATAGAGATTCCTGAAGCTGAGGACTTATTCTATCGCATGAGTCCTTTGGATTACGCCAAGTTTTTTCGGGTTCTTTATAATGCTACGTACCTCATACATGAAAACTCTCAATATGCTATGGAGATTCTCCTGAGGTCGAAATTCAATGAGGCTTTTACAAAGTATCTTCCCAGTCATGCCAAAGTTGCTCACAAGTTTGGGGAACGTTTTACGGAAGGCAGTCTGCAGCAATTCCATGAGGCCGGTATTGTATACTCAGGAGGTTCATCATATGTGCTTGTCATTATGACCGAGGGTAAAAATCATGAAGAACTCAAAGAGGCCGTTGCCCGAATATCAAAACTTTGTTTTGATCTTAATTCCAAAGGATTTGGTCAGGAACTTGAAACAAGCAATCAGCGGCAGACTTCCTGATTGCTGGAATATGTATGCTTCTCTTGAGGCGAGGGTTGTTGTTAGTTAACGGTTCCGCCCGGTTGTGTTTCTGACTCTGGTTTCAGTATCGATAGCTTGTTATCGAGATTTTGTGCCATCAAAATCATACCTTCACTCTTCACTCCTTTGATCACACGAGGTTCGAGATTGGCGAGATACAAAACCGTTTTACCAATAAGGTCTGCTGGGGTATAATGTTCGGCAATACCGGAAATTACAGTTCTTTCTCCTTGACCGGTTTCAATTTTTAATTTCAATAGTTTTTGCGTTTTGGGCACGGGTTCTGCATCAATAACTTTCACAATTCTCAAATCCATTTTCTGGAATTCTTCAAATGATATATTCTCCTTAAATGGCACAATGGATGGTGTTACAGAGATAGTGGCAACTTGAAGTTTCGAGGTTTGTAACTGCACAAATTCATCCGTTATCTTTTCAAATAAGATGGGAAGTGTAGAAATTGAATGACCTGCTACCAAGGTATTGGAAACTCCAATTTCACCCCAATCATACCTGTCAACATTTGCAGCCGATAGAATTTTTTGGGAGGTGTCAGGTAAAAACACTGCAATGGCGCTGCTTGCATTGATGCCAATCTGAAATGCATTAACGAGAATGCCAGCGGCCAAATCCGGATCAGTCTTTTGAATTTTCCACGGTTCGGTTTCGGTGAGAAGTTTATTTCCTATTCGATACATATTCATGACCTCTGCCAGGGCTTCACGGAAACGGAAATTTTCGATTGCCTTGGAGGCACATTCTAACGCCCGTTGCGATTCTTCTAAGGCATTTTTTACGCTTGGGTGGGTATTGCTTTCAAACACTGGAATTACGCCATTGTAGTATTTATGCATCAAAACAAAAACACGATTAATGTAATTTCCGAGTATATCGGCGAGTTCATTGTTCACTCTGTCTTTGAAATCTGACCATGTAAATTCACTGTCTTTTTGCTCAGGCATTATGCTGGTGAGCACGTAACGCATTTCATCTACCTTGCCAGGGTTCTCATCCAGATATTCATGCACCCATACCGCCCAATTCCGCGAAGTGGATATTTTTTGACCCTCCAGATTCATGAACTCATTGGCGGGGACGTTCAGCGGTAAATTGAATCCACCGTGTGCTTTCAGAAGTATGGGGAAAATGATACAGTGAAATACGATGTTGTCTTTACCAATGAAATGAATCAAAGCAGTGTCATCTTTTTTCCAGTAATCCTCCCAGTTTTTGCCGCTGCGATCTGCCCAGGTTTTTGTATTGGTGATATAACCAATAGGTGCGTCGAGCCATACATACAACACTTTACCTTTTCCACTATCCAATGGCACCGGTACTCCCCAATCCAAATCCCTTGTCATTGCCCTGCTTTGTAACCCTCCATCAATCCAACTCATGCATTGCCCAACGACATGCGCTTTCCAGGCCTTAGCATCGTGGTGTTGCTCGCCGTTCAGCATCCCTTTGCCTATATAATCTCTGATCCAGTTTTCATGGTCTTGCATAGGCAGAAACCAGTGTGAGGTTGCTTTCATGACCGGAACACTGCCGGATATAACACTTTTCGGTTGAATTAAATCGGTGGGATTGAGCGATGCGCCGCACTTTTCGCATTGGTCACCATATGCACCATCACTCGAGCAACGTGGACAAGTTCCACGAATGTATCTGTCGGCGAGAAACTGACCTGCCTGGGAATCATAATATTGCTCCGTTGTCTTAATCTCAAAACTACCGGCCTCATTGAGTTTTAAGAAGAAATCTTGTGACATTTTCTGATGCTCCGGTGAAGATGTTCGGTGGTATTCGTCGAACGAAATTCTGAAGCGCTCAAAAGTGCTTTTCATCAATTCATGATACCGATCTACTATCTCTTTTGGAGGCAACCCTTCTTTGCGGGCGCGCAGTGTAATGGCTGCACCATGCTCATCACTGCCACATATAAATGCTACATCCTTTCCCTTGTTACGAAGATATCTTACATATATATCCGCACTCAAATAGGCTCCCGCCATATGTCCGATATGAAGCGGTCCGTTGGCATAAGGAAGCGCTGAGGTAACAAGATATCGCGATGGAGTTTTCATAGTGTGCAAAATTCAGTCATAAAATATTTTCAGAACCGCCGGTTTGTTCCCAACTGTTATGAATTTCGTCGCAAGATAGTTTCGTAATGTCACAAGTAATACCCCCCTTTCTTAGAGCAGGCGATACCCTGGGTGTAGTGGCAACCGCCCGATGGGTCGAAGCCGATGTGCTTTCGAGGGCACAAGAAACATTCGAAACCGCCGGATTCAATGTGAAATTCAGTACATGCCTAACCAAGAGGAATTACCAGTTGGCAGGTACGCATGAAGAGCGGGCACGAGAATTACAGAATTTTCTTGAAGACGATGAATTGAAGGCGGTTGTAATAGCTCGTGGCGGTTATGGTACGGTGCATTTGCTGGATCGTATCGACTTGACGAAATTCATGTGCTCTCCGAAATGGATATGTGGTTACAGTGATGTTACGGCATTGCATGCGATGCTTCAGTGCCGGGGTTGTGCGTCTATCCATAGCACTATGCCCGTATCATTTGATGATGCAACACCTGCTGCAATCCAAAGTTTGGTCGATTGTCTTACAGGAAATTCTCGATTTATTTCTTCGGGTTATAGTAGTGAACAGAGAAGTGATTCAGCTGTGGTTGAGGGTGTTCTTTTTGGTGGTAACCTCTCTGTATGGTGCAGTATTCTTGGGAGTCAATATTTTCCTGATTGTTGTGATGGGATATTATTTCTTGAAGATGTTGACGAGATGCTCTATCACATTGATCGTATGATGGCATTGCTATACCGTTCTGGGGCATTGAAGAAAATTAAGGCGATTTGTCTTGGCGGATTCACACAGATGAAGGATAATACTAAGGCATTTGGTTTCGCTCATGATAACCCCTGGGGCAGCAGTGCAGAGCAAACAATACAACTGTGGGCAGATAAACTGAGTATACCTGTTTTTGTTGGGTTTCCGGCAGGTCATCTTTCGGATAATCAGGCATTTTATTTAGGTAGGAGGTGCAGGATCTATTCTGAGGGCTATGTCAACACAATTGAATTTATTTGAGATGTTGCGCCAAGGAAAATCTACATTTGCCAAGTGTAAGTGTGAAATATACACTCTAGATGCAGCTTAATATCAACGAAGAGGATTACTACAATTTCGATTTAATCGGAATCAGTTGCCATGAAAAAAACTATCGTCTAGCTTGGTCGTTAAACCGCGGAATGCATTGGGCCTTGACGAAGTCTGATGATATTGAACATTCGCACAAGGGGATTTCAGCGAAGCATACGGTTTTTAAGTTTGACGATTCATTCGGGAATATATTCATGCTTATAGAGAATCGTTCACCCGATTCGATTTATCTGAGTGAATTGTCACAATTTGACTACTTGTTGATGGTTAAGCACGAAGGAATGTTCACTATTGAGACCACGCTTTACGCGTTAAGAAGATGTGCATTTGTTATTACGGCTTATCCTTTTAATGTTTTAACCTTAAAGAATAAAGAATTATTATTATTTGAATTGAATGATTGACATGAAAAAAACAAAAATCGTTGCTACAATTGGTCCGCAAAGCAGTTCCAGAGAGGTATTAAAAGAAATGATTACGCACGGGCTGGATGTTGCTCGCTTGAATTTCTCACACGGTAGTTATGAAAATCATCAGAAAGTAGTTGACACTATTCGCAGTCTTAGCGATGATCATGTATCAGGGATTGCCATGTTAGCCGATTTACAAGGTCCCAAGTTACGCGTGGGCGAAATGGAGAATGGTTCAGTTAATTTAATCAATGGTTCGAAGGTAAAAATCACAACAGTGAAGCAAATCGGAACGGCTGATGTCATTTACACGAATTATGCTGAGTTTGCTCAGGATGTTAAAGCCGGTGAAACAGTTTTGTTGGATGATGGCAAACTTATGTTGCGCATTCTCGAAACAGATGGTAAGGAAAATGTGATCTGTGAAGTTGTGCAAGGCGGCCCTCTGTCGTCTAGAAAAGGTTTGAATTTGCCTAACACAAAAATCTCACTTCCATCGCTGTCACAAAAAGATCTTGAAGACCTGAAGTTCGCATTGCAAAATGATGTTGACTGGATTGGTCTTTCATTCGTACGTAACGCTCAAGATGTGCGTGAGTTGAAGGCATTGATTGAACGTTCTGGAAAGCATGCACGGGTGGTTGCAAAAATTGAGAAACCCGAAGCAGTAGCACAAATTGATGAAATCATTCAAGAGGCGGATGCAGTAATGGTTGCTCGCGGTGATCTCGGTGTCGAAATGCCGTTGCAAGAAGTGCCATTAATTCAGAAGATGATAGTGTCTAAATGTATTGCTGCCGCGAAGCCTGTCATTGTTGCAACTCAGATGATGGAAAGCATGATAACGAATGTTACACCTACCCGTGCTGAGGTAACGGATGTTGCAAATGCGGTTCTAGATGGCGCAGATGCGGTAATGCTCAGTGGCGAGACTTCGGTAGGTAAGTTCCCATCAGAGGCGGTGCGTATCATGAGCAGCATCATTAAAGAGGCCGAAAAATTTGGAGGGTTATATCACCGTGAAGAAATACCAACAGAGATGAATGAACATAGATTCATCACCGAGAGTATTTGCTACAGCGCCTGTCGCCTTGCAGCAAGGGTAAAAGCTGCCGCTATAATTACCATGTCATTTAGCGGTTTTACGGGTTATAGAATTTCTTCATGGCGCCCCAATTCCAATGTTTTCGTTTTTACCAGCAACAAGAAAATTCTATGTCAAATGAGTCTTGTCTGGGGAGTGCGAGCGTTTTATTACGACAAAATGGTAAGCACCGATCAAACCATCGCTGATCTCCGATTTTTTCTGAAGAAAAACGGTTGGCTGAATGAAGGGGATTTCGTTATCAACATTGCATCCATGCCTATATCAGAGCAGGGTATGACGAATATGATAAAACTGACGAAAGTTTAAATCGTTAGTTCCAGTATCGCGATCTTAGGATGATCGTTTGCGCTAAATAATTGCCTTATAACTCTCAGCATTCAGAAGAGCCGAAAGATCTGCTCCAGGAGTTATTTTTATTTTGATCATCCAGCCATTACCATAGGGATCATTGTTAACTGATGCAGGATCTGCGTCAAGATTCGGATTCATTTCGATTACCTCACCAGATATAGGCATGAATAAATCACTAACGGTTTTAACAGCTTCTACTGTTCCGAAAACTTCGTGAGCATTGACTGTCTTACCAACCGAATCAATCTCTACAAAAACTATATCCCCAAGCTCACCTTGAGCAAAATCTGTAATTCCCACCGTGGCAATGTCGCCATCAATCTTGACCCATTCGTGGTCTTTGGTATAGAGTAAATCAGCTGGTATATTCATGTTATCAATTTTGGTCAAAAATAATCGCAAATCGCTGCCAACTAAAATGCTAAGGTTCAATCATCAAATGTCATAAAGAGGGGTAATTTAGCAGCCGAGGATGACCGCGTTTCAAATTGCTACACTCATTTTTTTAGGTATTGCCGCAGGCGCCCTGAGCGGTTTGGTTGGCGTAGGTGGAGGAATCATTATTGTGCCAGCCCTTATTTACATACTTGAGATGAATCAAATGCAGGCTCAAGGCGTGAGTCTTGCAGTGCTGCTAATGCCTGTTGGCTTTCTGGGGGTTTGGAATTATTACCAGGCGGGCAATATTCAATTCTCCATCGCCCTTCTTATCGCATTGGGTTTCGTCTTCGGAAGTTATTTCGGTTCTAAGCTGGCATTACAACTTCCCGATTACAAAATCAAATTCATTTTTGCATTGGTCATTTTAGTGGTGGCTATCGATATGCTTTGGAAAAGTGGACTTAAATGGTGGAGGGAAGGATTTTGATGTCCGCACTCATTCGATTGTTCAGCCGCTATTCTTCATCTATGTCGGTTAGCCAGCTATCATCTTAACTCTGAATTCACGTCTAACTTCGCCCCATCAAGATGCGGTTTCTTATTCCTCTCTTATTTATTCTTCTTCTTGAGTGGCTGGCGTTTCGCTCCGTTCGTGGCGTTTGCATGCATCTGGAGCCAACAACGAGGCGATGGATTTATTTGGCCTATTGGCTGTTGTTTGCAGCAGTAATCACGGGTTTGCTCACCCTCATGTCGTTCTGGTCGAACCGCACCGATTACGATACCCAAACCAATTACACGTTATTCAATTGGGTAATCGGTTTGTTTATCATCTCAACTTCCGCCAAACTCATTCTCTCGATTTTCACTCTAGTAAATGACATCGCTCAATTGGGTGTTTGGATCAAGTATAAATTTTTCACTTCTATAGATGCGGAATCTCATTCCGGAATGACGCGGGTTCAGTTCTTTAATCAGTTAGGAATGTTGCTTGCCACGCTATGGTCGGGCGCATTGATCTACGGTGTGGTAAGAGGTAAATATCGCTTTCGCACCGAAAATGTTCAGTTGTCTTTCCCCCACCTTCCCATGTCTTTCGATAAGATACGTATTGTTCAGATTTCAGATATGCACCTGGGAAGTTTCAATGGTGATTTCGAAAATGTTTCGCCAGGGTTTGAAATGATTCAAAGTTTGAATCCTGATATAATCGTTTTCACGGGTGATCTGGTAAACAATTTTAGCAGTGAAGCTGAAGCCTGGATTCCGTATCTCAAATCCTTACAAGCACCATTGGGCAAGTTTGCTATTATGGGCAATCACGATTATGGTGATTATGCCATGCGAGATATGCCCGAAGCAAAGGCAGCACATCAGAAACGTCTCGCTGAAATTCACGCTGAGTGTGGGTTTCGGTTGTTGCGTAATGAGCATGTTGGTATTGAACGAAATGGTGAACACCTAACCCTTATCGGCTCAGAGAATTGGGGCCTCGGATTCCATCAATATGGTGATCTCGATAAAGCTATGGCAGGTATTCGCGATAATGATTTCTGTATCCTGCTTTCTCATGACCCCACACATTGGTCTGAACATGTTTTAGGCAAAAGAAATATTCCGTTGACATTATCAGGTCATACACATGGCGCGCAAATGGGCGTGGAGCTTCCACAATTCAATATCAAATTCTCACCGGTATCTGTGCGCTATAAGCGATGGGGTGGTTTGTATACTGAATCCCATCAACATCTTTATATCAATCGCGGCTTTGGTTTTCTTGCATTTCCCGGTCGAGTGGGAATGCCGCCGGAAATCACTATGCTCGAGTTGAGCCGATCGAATACTATACTCTGATTGTCGATGGTTTATCTTAATTTTCGTCCATGGACCAAGTGATCTTTCAAATCGATTCCGCTGCATCATATCATGCACAATACCAATTGGCAAAGGAGCAACCTGAGCACTTCTGGAATGAGATTGCAAAACATTATTCATGGCGCAAACCATGGAAAGAAACGCTTCAATGGGAGTTTGATACACCTGATGTAAGGTGGTTCGTTAATGGCACTTTGAATATCACAGAAAATTGTTTGGACAGGCATATACAGAATCGTGGCGATCAATTATGCATTCTCTGGGAACCCAACAATCCAAAAGATGAGGCAAAGAAATTCACCTATCGTGATGTTCTTCGTGAGGTATGCCGCATGGCAAATACATTGAAATCTCTGGGAGTGAAGAAAGGAGATCGTGTGTGTATTTATCTTCCGATGATCCCTGAACTCGCATTTGCTGTGCTGGCCTGCGCACGCATCGGGGCCGTGCATTCGGTTGTTTTTGCTGGCTTCAGTGCCAATAGTATCGCAGATCGTATTGTTGATAGTGACTGTCGTTTCGTAATTACCGCCGATGGTCAGAACCGTGGTGCGAAGGCGATGGATTTAAAGCCAATGGTTGATGAAGCTTTGCTCAGCTGTACGCAAGTTGAAAGGGTACTTGTTATTCATAATACCGGGGCATCCATACAGTGGTTCTCGCAGCGCGACGTTTGGTATCATGAAGTGTATCCCGGCATGGCAGATTTTTGTGAGCCTGAGGAAATGGACAGTGAAGACATGCTGTTCATTCTTTACACCTCAGGAAGCACAGGAAAACCCAAAGGGGTAGTGCATAGTTGTGGCGGTTACATGGTTTATGCCGGCTATAGTTTCGCCAATGTTTTTCAGTACCGAGCGAATGAAATTTTTTGGTGCACTGCTGATATCGGTTGGGTAACAGGTCACTCATACATCGTATATGGCCCGCTGCTCAACGGCGCTACAACCCTAATGTTTGAGGGTATACCTACATTTCCCGATGCAGGCAGATGTTGGGAAATATGCGAGCGTCATAGCGTTAATATTTTCTATACCGCACCAACAGCAATCCGCTCGCTGATGTCTTTCGGCAGCGAGATACCCACAAAATTCAAACTCGATTCACTGAGGGTTTTAGGTTCAGTGGGTGAGCCCATCAATGAAGAAGCCTGGGAATGGTATTACAATTATGTAGGAAAAAAACGCTGTCAGATAGCTGACACCTGGTGGCAAACCGAAACGGGTGGTATCATGATCAGCTCACTGGCGGGTGTTACCGAATCTATTCCTGCGCATGCGGGTCGACCATTGCCTGGGGTACAACCTTGTCTGCTCGATTCAAATGGCAACGTCATCGAAACCCCTGTAGCAGAAGGACATTTGTGCATACAGTTTCCTTGGCCTTCCATCATTCGTACTACCTACGGCGATCACGCGCGATGCAGAACCAATTATTTCGCCACCTACAAGGGGTTTTATTTTACCGGCGACGGAGCAAGGAGGGATGCGAATGGTATTTATAGATTGCTGGGGCGAGTGGATGATGTCATTAACGTAAGTGGACATCGATTGGGAACTGCGGAAATTGAAAACGCTATCAATGAAGACGCCAATGTGATTGAAAGCGCAGTGGTTGGTTATCCGCATGATATCAAGGGCCAGGGAATTTGTGCTTATGTGATCGTTGAAAACACACATGCGGCTGAACCAGTGATCATTCAATCCGTTGAAGAAACGGTATCACGTGTCATTGGTAGAATTGCCCGACCTGATAAGATTTTTATCGTAGACGGCCTGCCGAAAACAAGAAGCGGAAAAATCATGCGGAGAATTCTTCGGAAAATAGCAGAGGGTGAAACATCACAATTGGGTGATACAACAACCTTATTGGATCCGGGTGTTGTTGCGAGAATTATTGAGAAATATTCAACGAAAAAATGAAGATCAAAATTTCCATCTTGATGTTGGCCATGTGTGTCGCCGGAATGATCAGCACCCTTTCGGCTCAGGATTATGCGGATAGCTTGGGGGTACAGAAGTATCGCATAACGAAACAAGACGGTGGTGTGCTGGTGGGCAAGATGAGGAAAAATGACGCTGTAGAGGTCATACTCGTTACCGACAATATTGGCGAGGTGGTCATCCCTAAGCATATGATACGGGAGATCAAGGAGCTCGAGGCAGCCGATATGTACAAAGACGGCCGACTAAAGCCCAACAATGGTTTTCATACGCGTTATTTTTTTACCACTAACGGATTCGGCCTTAGAAAGAATGAGAGCTATGTCCAATGGAATTTGTTCGGTCCAGACTTCCAGGTTGCTCTCAATGACCGAATCACCGCCGGCTTGGTTACATCATGGATTGGGTTTCCCTTGATGGGTAGTATAAAAACTACATTTCCTGTAGGAGAGGGTGTGCGAATGGGTGTAGGAGCTTTGGCTGGAACGGGCTCGTATGCCTTGCCTTCATTCTTTTTTACTTTACCGTTTGCCGCGGTAACAGTGGGTGATCAACGTCGTAACTTTAATATCGCTGGGGGTTATGGCCTCGTGGGTTATCAAAGTAATAGTACTGGAGGGTTCATTACTTCGTTTGGAGCTCACGCTGAATTAACTCCAAAACTGTCACTGGTTTTCGATTCGTTTTTCCTTGTCAATCAGCAGGGCGGACCTTTAAGTGCCGGGTTCATCATTCCCGGTTTACGATGGAATCAAAGTGAAAACAGGGCCTTTCAAATTGGTTTCGCCGGAATCATCAACGATGGTCAGGCAGCACCGATTCCATTACCTATGTTACAATGGTTTAGAAGACTTTAGAAATAATGAATAACAACAAGCAAGCTAAAATTGAATCATTTGACCCCAATGCACCGGGCGATGAAAACTCAAATTTATTTGGACTCCCTTTTACGGAAGCTGAGTCGGATATAATTATTCTGCCGGTACCATGGGAGGTTACAACAAGTTATGGTGGAGGCACTTCGGAGGGTCCAATGCATGTAATGTTGGCAAGTAAGCAGGTCGACTTATTTCATCCTGATTTCCCGGAATTATGGAAGCGAGGCATTTTTATGAGGGAGGCAAATGCAGATCTTATGGTCTTGAATAGTGAGGCCAAGGGTTGGGCATCGCAGATCATCGAAGCGTGGACAAGCGGCCATGGAATTTCTGGTGACGCAGAATCCTTGTTGTTGTCCAATGTAAACGAGGCTTGCGCTAAGATGAATGCATGGGTTCGTGACTCTGTAATTTCACTTCGCGGGGCAGGGAAGTCGGTTGGTCTCCTGGGTGGCGATCACAGCACACCGCTCGGGTTTTATCAGGCATATGAATCGGAGGGCACGGAATTCGGAATTCTTCATATTGATGCTCACATGGATTTGCGGGCTGCCTATGAAGGTTTTGAATTTTCGCATGCGTCCATCATGTTCAACGCGCTGAAGTTGCCTCGACTGAAGAAATTGGTGCAAGTTGGGATTCGTGATTTTTGCAAGGCCGAGCAAGAAGTGGTCAATGCAGAAAATGGCAGGGTAGAGGTGTATCGCAGCGAATCGATTCACCAAAGATTGTTTTGTGGAACCACGTGGGACGAAATTTGTAAGGAGATAGTAAGTCAACTTCCTGCCAAGGTTCATATCAGCTTCGATATTGATGGACTGGAATCATTGTATTGTCCAAATACCGGAACTCCGGTTCCGGGAGGTTTGACCTATGAACAAATTTTGCATCTGTTGAGGGTATTCAAAGATTCGGGTAAGCAACTTTTGGGGTTTGATTTGGTAGAGGTGGCCCCGGGTCAGGATGATTGGAATGGCAATGTGGGCGCGCGATTGCTTTATAGATTATGCTCACTTTTAAGAGCGATTCATTGATACAATTCTGTTTCGCAGTGAGAAGCCCACAGTGTGTTTAAAACTATAGTCTATTTTTAGCGATAAGCTCTGAAATTGTCGACAAATTTCGTTTTAATATAGCTGAATAAACTATATTAGCCCGGCTTAACCAATAGAAAGTTGCATCAATGAGTGTTTTTCCCAAATACTATATGGAAGTATTGTCGAGATTCGGCGTTGTGGAAAGTACTCATGATGTTGGTGTTATTAGTTTTCAGGAGGTAGTATCATTTCAAGGCAAGTTCACTTCTGTTAAAACGGAAACTCATCTGCGCGAGCTCGAGAGGAAATTAGATTTGAGCGGCTTCTCTCGTGCTATCAAGAAGCGGGTTTATAGTCTCGCAGTCGAGATGATACAGAACATAGTGCATCATGGATTATCTTGTCCGAACGAAGTCGATTCTAGTTTTGCGGTTGTATCTCAACATGATTCTATTCATCTCATCAGCCAGAACTGTGTTTTTGTAAGTGATTCAGGAAAATTGCAATCTGCAATTGATACAATCAATGCAATGACAGATGCTGAATTGAGAAAATATCACGTGGAGTTACTTTGCGACAACGATTTTAGCATCAAGGGAGGTGCCGGGTTGGGTTTGGTTACCTTGGCGAGAAAGTCGGACGGTAAAATTGATTATCACTTGGAGTGCATCAACACGACAACATCTACATTATCGTTGCACATCATGGTCAATGCATCTAATAACCTGAAGGAATAGAAGTTTCTCTGTTAGAGATTGCGTGCGTGATGATAATTTTTCACTTGGACCGAACAAAGTCTAAGGCCCGGGGTCCGAACTCATTGTTGCTCCAGACTCTCATTTGTTGATCGGAAACCTTAGTGCAATAGGCGGGGAAACTTCCCCCTGAGTATACCGCAACACTATCCGGATGATTGGCGTTACGCAACTGTACACCCTCCGGTAACATCCCTAAATATTTCGCAGTGGCCAATGAATCCGAGCTGCAAAGGACTACCTCTACCGAAGAGTTGCCCTGCTCCGAAACGAACCTCCCTGATTGCTGGATAGCCATTTTACAGAAGGGACAATCGGGAATTACTATGATGGACATTTTACATTCCTTGCATAACGCATCTTCACTATACCCGAATTCAGTTCCGCCGAGATAAATAGCATCTTCATATATGGGGTGAAATGCGAAGCCCGCCGCGAAGGGAGTGAGAAGCAAAAAAAATGCAACAACAAGTTTCAATGATTTCCTCGCGATTTTTTTTGCGAGCAAAGACAAAACAGCCCCACACAAAAACAGAATTATGTAGGGTAAGAAATAGGCCGAAGTATTCGACATACCGAAGTTATGACCTGTAGCCACTACGCTATTGTGATAAGCAATAACGCATACCATTGGTATCAAGGAAGATATCAATGGAATAAAAAAAGTCCACCCGAAAGTGGACTTATCAAATTTATTCGGCATTATTTCAGCTTACATGACCAACCTTCTAAGCCTTCAGCAACGATATCGGCCTCAGCCTTATCGCACCATTCATCAGCATCCGATTTAGTAAGGTTTTGTGTTTCACTTACGCAAAGTGAGTCGTAGCAGCATTCGCAGGTGCGATCTTGCTTGCAAGAAGCGAAACCAAAAGCTGCCAAAGCAAGGATAAGTAATGTTTTTTTCATAAAAAATTAAGTTGTTTTGTTCCTACTCGTTCGCTTTTCGGATTCCGCGGCGCTGTGCATGGCAAATATATATGATGACATGAGTTTTATTTGATGCAAGTATTGATAATAATTTGGAATAGAACGGAATAATGCTAAGCGTCATGTATCGATATTAGTGAGAGCACAACGAGGAGGGTGAATCGTAATTTCGAATAACTGTACACTCGATTTTGATGAAACAAAAAGTCCACCATCAAGGTGGACTTTCACGTAATAAGTTATTACGAGGATTGAATTTATTTCAAAGTGCAAGTAACACCTGTAACACCCTGAGTGCTACCCTCACACCATGTCTCGGCATCTTTCTTGGTCATTTTAGCAGTTGCTGAGGCGCATGACTTTACGCCGAGAATTTCAGAGCAGCACTCACAAGTGCGATCTTTTTTGCAAGAGGCGAAAACGAACGCCACTACAGAGAGGATAAGTAATGTTTTTTTCATAAAAAATTAAGTTGTTTTGTTCCTACTCGTTCGCTTTTCGGATTCCGCGGCTTTTGAGCGTGGCGAAAATAGAAAGGAAATCGACATTAACAAACTGACTATACTTTATGAAATCAATTTTTGATGGCCTCAATTGATTTGACCATCGGCACAACAGAACGAATCGCGCCCTCCACCCCTGCTTTCAATGTCATGGCGCTCATTGAACACTCTGTGCAGGCCCCTTGAAATTCTACCAGTACGCGCATATCATCAGTTACTTGAACCAGCGTAATATCACCGCCATCAGCGCGCAAATAAGGCCGAATAGATTCTAGGGCTTCTGATATTTTTTGCTCAGCGTCGGCGGGTTTCATGATTTTCGAAAAGGTAGTAATCGTAGTTCGCGCTCAAAGTTATTCAAGATGAGGTTAAAAGATTCTTCCACGGCCGTCCCATTTTGAAGTACAGCCGGAATGCCGGCATCGCCCGCCTCACGGATGCTCTGATACAGCGGCAGGTGACCTAAAAATGGCAGCTTCAAATCATCAGCCAGATTCTTCGCACCATCCTTCCCAAACAAATAATACTTCGCAACCGGCAACTCAGCCGGAGTAAACCATGACATGTTTTCAATTATCCCGAGAACCGGCACATTCACCGCGGGTAATTGAAACATAGCAACACCGCGACGGGCATCGGCAAGAGCCACTTCCTGGGGTGTACTCACTATAACCACGGCGTCTAATGGAACCGATTGTACAATGCTCAAATGCACATCGCCGGTACCTGGTGGCAGGTCAATGATGAGATAATCTAACTGGCCCCAAACCACATCATGGATCATTTGTGAGAGGGCCTTACTGGCCATGGGTCCGCGCCATACAACAGCTTGATTGATATCGGAGAAAAAACCAATGGACATCACACGCACGCCGAATTGAGTAACCGGCTCTAAAACACTCTTGCCTTCAACCTCCACCACCCTCGGCCTTTCCATTGTGAGCCCCATCATTGTTGGCGCCGACGGTCCGTAAATATCGGCGTCTAACATGCCTACCGAATAACCACGTGCAGCTAATCCTGCCGCGAGATTGGCGCTCACAGTGCTCTTACCTACACCTCCTTTGCCTGAAGCAACGGCGATCAATTTTTTTACACCTGGGAAAACTTTCCGTAACTCACCCGTGCGCTCATCAGCATTGAGAGCCACTACCTCTACTTCAACGGCAAATTCATCACCAATGGTTCTCTTCAACGCAAATTCACATGCTTCCCGCATTCGGTTCTTTTGATGCATTGCAGGGTTGCTAACCTTCACCTGAATCTTTATTGATCTATTATCAACCGATACAATGTTTACGAGATTCAACGAAACGATATCACGCTTGAGGTCCGGCTCCTGAACAGATTTCAGGGCCTCGATAATCGCTTGTTTAGAGACTTTCACACGGCGAAGTTAACCGGTTCGTGTTTTCCACAATTGCCGTGCATTATCAAAATAAATTTGGTTCGAAAGAAATTGAAGGTACTTTAGCAATACTAAAATAATCAACCTATGAAAAAAGTTTTTTACATCATTGCCGCATTGCTCTTCACGTTGAGTGCCACCGCTCAAATGCAAGAAGAGTCAACCGTGATTGTGGCCTCTGCCTTCCATATCACGCCGGCTCTATCATCCATGCCGAGTGTCGCTGACGACGGTGGAAATTTATATGAAAATGAGGAGTCTGAAGATCGCAATCATCGTGAGCCCCAGCACTTCGAATTCACAGCTGAAGATGGTCCGCAATTTGGGAACGACCCCAAGACCATTCAAGACAAAGAAGGAACGATCAATGCAGGTCAGACCCGCGCAAATTGGTTAGGTCAGACAGCCACCGGTTTTAGACCATTCGATCCATCCGGTGCCGTTGGTCCCAATCACTACATTCAAATGATCAACTCAACGACTTTCAAGGTATACGATAAGAACACAGGATCAGTGTTGTTGACTCAGACGCTTGGTAATCTATGGTCACCTGCTACCGGTAATAGCGGAGACCCTATCGTGATGTACGACAAAGCCGCAGATCGCTGGTTTCTGGCTCAGTTCGGTACATCTACCGATAGAAAAATATACATCGCAGTATCCACTACCAACAATCCGACCGGTTCTTATTACACCTACACTTACGTTTCTCCGCAGTTTCCGGACTATCTGAAGTTTGGTGTTTGGCATGATGGATATTACATGACCTCGAATCAGTCTACCCAAAAGGTATTTGTTTTTGAAAGAACTGCCATGCTTGCTGGAACTCCTGGTGCCCGTTCCATCAGCGTGAATTATTCGCCACCGAAATCAGGATTTTTTGTCCCTCTTCCAGCTTGTGCTGCTGATGGAACATTACCGCCTGCAGGTTCCCCTTGTCCGATTATTTCCTACGAAGACAATGGCTGGGGAACGGCCTATGTAGATCGTGTGAATCTCTACAACATGACTGTTAACTGGACGACCACCACACCTACAGCATCGATAACATTGGGTGCTCAAATACCAGCAGCAGCCTTCAATGCCGCCTATAATAGTTCTTGGAATGATTGTCCACAGCCCGGCACAACTCAAAAACTCGATGGAATCGGAGGAGTATGCATGTACCGCGCTCAGTGGAAGTCATGGAATGGCTACAATACTATTCTGCTGAACTGGGCTGTTCAAATCAGCACTACACAGCGCGGAATTAAATGGTGTGAGTTGAGACAGAACCAATCTACAGGTGCATGGTCGATGTATCAGGAAGGAATTTATTCGCCTGGAACAGACACCCGTTGGATGGGTTCAATGGCAATGGACAACAACGGTTCTATCGGAATCAGCTACCTGCGCTCCAACTCCACAAGCATGTACCCAAGCCTATATTACACAGGAAGAAGATCATGTGATCCCCTGGGTACGCTTCCCGTTACTGAAACTCTTGTGGTGTCTGGTACGGGATATCAAACCGGCACAAACAGAGTAGGAGACTATGCTCACACCTGTCTGGATCCCGATGGTGTTACCTTCTGGAGCACAAGCGAATATATGGGTGGAACCTCAGGTTCAAGTGCTGCAAGAACCAGGGTTTTTTCTTACCAAATCCAATCATGTTCTATAACAGCTGGGGTTAGTATTTCATTAACCTCCGGATCGAATCCTACCTGCAATGGAAACTCAGTGACCTTCACAGCCACCCCAACCAATGGCGGAACAGCTCCAGGATATCAGTGGAAAGTCAATGGTACTAACGTTGGAACAAATTCGGCCACCTACACGAGTTCTACAATCGCGAATGGCGATGTTGTAACTTGTGTTATGACCTCCAATCTTTCAGGTGTAACCGGTAATCCAGCAACTTCGAATGCAATCACAATGACGGTAAGCGGACCGGTAACTCCAGCTGTAACGATAGCGCAGACCACGGGAACCAATCCAGCATGTGCCGGAGTTTCGGTAACCTTCACTGCCACCCCATCCAATGGGGGTACTCCAAGTTATCAGTGGAAAGTAAACGGAACCAATGTGGGTACTAATTCAGCGACCTACAGTACAACGACCCTCACGAATGGATCTGTTGTTTCATGTGTAATGACCTCAAGTCTCACCTGCGCAACAACCGCCACAGCAACAAGCAATAACATTACCATGAGCATCAATGCGTCGGTAACTCCAGCTATTTCAATTGCTCAAACCAGCGGCACCAATCCAGCGGCTTCAGGTTCATCTGTAACCTTCACGGCTACTGCCACCAATGGTGGAACTACCCCGGCCTATCAGTGGAAAGTCAATGGCACCAACGTGGGTACTAATTCTGCTACCTACACCACCACTACGTTAACAAATGGAGCTATAGTGACATGCGTTCTCACTTCGAATGCCACATGCGCAGTGCCAACAACTGCTACCAGCAATTCAATTACCATGTCTATTACTGGCGGCACCGTTTCATACTGCGCAGCTTCTACAACCAATACCACAACAACGTATGAGTATATCAAAAAGGTCGTTTGTGGTTTTTCTAAGACCTCATCAAGCTCGTCATACTCTAACTTCACAACGACTTCAACAGGTGTAGTTCGCGGAGCTACAAGGACATTCACTGTTACGCTTGGCACTCCATACAGTACTGATCGGGTCATTATTTGGGTAGACTGGAATAACAATGGTTCCTTCACAGATGCAGGTGAAACTGTATATACCTCTGCTCTGGGCGTTGGGCCTTTCAGCGGAAGTTTTGTGGTGCCTACTACTGCAGCATTAGGAGCGGTTAGAATGCGCATCCGTCTTACCGATACTGCCTCTGGTGCAAATGAAACCCCTTGTGGTGTATCAACCTACGGAGAAGTTGAAGATTACACTTTGAATGTAGCAGCAGCAGGCATCATGCAGCCCGATGAAGAGATCGCTACACCGACGGTGAGAATTGCAGACTCGGATGTTTCACTCGAGGCCGAAGTTTTGAATGTATATCCCAATCCAAGCCGCGGTCAAATCACTGTTCGTTCGAATCACGCAGGCAATTATTATCTGATGAGCGAGTCGGGCCAATTGGTTCAAGCTTTCGTTTTGAATAGCGATAATAAGTTTACCTATGAGATCAGTGGTATTGCAGCTGGTTTCTATGTAGTGTCAGGACAAAATGAATTTGGTATTTCCAAACAGAAAGTTGTTGTGACAAATTAAACGAACATTTATCAAGAATAGAAGGGCCGTTTCGACGGCCCTTTTTCATACCTACTAAAAGGTATTTTGCCCCGAGATGCTTGGGATACCTACACTGTGGTATTGAGTTGAAACGGCATGTCGGGTTCTCTTTGCGACAAACTAAGATCTGTGAAGAGTTGTATCGCTGTGGTTCAGTTTGTATTGATGTTTAATTTCTTGAGCGGTCAGTCGGATACGCTGCAAGTAATTATCCTTCCCGATATAGATATTCAGGTGGAAAGAAGCCGGTATAAAATGGAGTTCATGAAGGAGGTGGACGCAGTGCAACTCACCACAGGAAAAAAAACGCAAGTAATATCTCCCGGCAGTGGCGGTGAAGACGTGAGTGGATGCAATGCACGTCAACTTTTTTCACGTGTGCCCGGTATGATGGTTTGGGAGAATGACGGCAGCGGTCTGCAAATGGGTGTATCCACTCGCGGTTTGAGTCCCAATCGTTCGTGGGAGTTCAATGTCAGACAAAACGGATCAGATATCGCGCCCGATGTGTTCGGTTATCCCGAGGCCTACTACACCCCGCCCATGGAGGCGATCGAGCGCATTGAACTGATCAAGGGAGCGGCATCTCTTCAGTTTGGTCCACAGTTCGGCGGTTTGATGAACTATGTTTTGAAGGATGGTAGCGGCAATGATCGTTGTTTCTATGAGGGACGTCAAACGGGCGGTTCGTTCGGTTTAATGAATACCTATAACTCCGTGGGCGGGCAATTGAAACGTCTGAAATACTATGGTTTTATCCATCATCGCCGCGCTGATGGCTGGCGTCAGAATAGCATGTATCAAACTACATCAGGGTATGTATCGGCCCGCATGAATTTCTCTGATCGTTGGTCTATTGGGGCGAACATCACGGTGTCTGATTATGTGGCGCAACAGCCGGGTGGTTTGACGGATATACAGTTTCATCAAGACGCACGAGGAAGTTCGCGATCGCGCAACTGGTTCGGCGTGCCGTTTTCTTCAGTGCAAATCCATGTGCAGGGTAAGCTGAGTGAATCGACAAATCTCGACTTCAAAACTTTTGTGAACGTATCTGATAGAAATAGCGTGGGATTCACTGCGGCACAACCCATCGCAGATACCTTGGTCACGGCCACGGGTTTGTTCAATGCCCGACAAGTAGACCGCGATGAATATCTCAGTGGTGGTGCGGAAATGCGGATATCTCACTCCTACAAGTTGGGCAAGAATGAGCATTTTCTGTTAGCAGGTGTTCGCGGCTATCAATGTCAAACCTTGCGCAACCAGAAGGGTGTAGGAAGCACCGGCAGTGATTATGATTTGAACATCACGGGTGATTATGCAAAGTCATTCGAATACAATACATACAATACTGCCGCCTTCGTGGAAAATGTTTTTCGGATGGGCAGCTTCTCCGTTGCACCCGGTATTCGTTGGGAGGGTATCATCACGGATGCAGCGGGTAAGAATATCCAACCCACACGTTTACATCGTGATGTTTTTTTGGGAGGTGTGGGCGCTCAATATGCTTTGGGCAGAATGATAATCTATGGCAATTTGAGTCAATCATTCAGACCTGTTACCTTCAGTGAGCTAACACCTTTGGCAACATCGGATGTAATGGATCCTAACTTGAAAGATGCTTCAGGGTATTCTGCCGACATTGGTTGGAAGGGCATGGCATGCAACGGATTGCGATGGGATGTCAGCGGCTTCTATCTGCTCTATAAAAATCGTATTGGAAATCTTTTGCGGGAGGGTGTAAACTTTCGCACCAACATCGGTACGAGCGTGAGCAAAGGAGTCGAACTCTATGTGGAGCTCGATCCCATGCTGTGTTGGAACATGGCACCTCGATGGGGCAATGTGAATTTGTATGTGGCACTCACCGTTCAGGATTGTCGTTATCAAAGCTGGCAGTTGACAGATATCACCAAGCCGTCGACGGATGTAACCGGTAATCGAATGGAGAATGCGCCGAAGCAAATTCATCGCGCGGGTATAAAATATAAATGGAATAAGTGGGATTTCGATTTGCGTTACAGTTATACCTCTTCCGTTTTTACGGATGCATTGAATACGGAGCAGCCGTCGTCTAACGCACAGGTTGGTAAAATTGCAGCATACAGCGTTTTGGATGCATCGATGCATTATGCATTTAATCCGCGCTGGTTCGCCGAAATTTTTGTCAACAACCTTTCGGATGTGCGCTATGCAACGCGCCGATCGACGGGCTATCCGGGTCCGGGTTTATTGCCTGGGATGGGACGAGCGGTGAATGTGACGTTGGGATTAAAAATCTGATCAGTACAGATAGCGCTGGTCTCCGAGATTTCCACGGCGCTGAATTTTGAGGTCCTGCAGTAAGGCCGATTTCACATTGAGCTGACCCATATAGCTTTTGCGCTGTCCGGTGGGCACAAAGTTGAAGGTGAGTTCCCAGCAGTGCAGATCCCAATGCAAGCCGAGATTCGTGGTGGTGAAATCTCGCAAACCAAAATCCTTCCATTCCATCTTTTCATAGCGTGCATTGCTGAGGTCGTAACCGCTGTTGAAACTGATGGCCCAGTATTTAAAGAGAACAAATTCTCCATCAAATGTGAGTGCCTGCTTGATGGTTTTTTTGTCGCTCTGCGTCGCAACATCAAAGGAAGGATCGATGCGGAAGTTGTATCGCAGGTTCAATCGCCAGGGTATGTTGAAGTTGATAAAATCATCGGGATTCTGGTCAATCATTTTTTGTTCAGGATCTTCCGATGGGGTGGAAGGCGCCGCTGTTTTCTCCTTGCTTTTCAGTTGGAATCCAAGTGCGAGATTGGTGCCTTCCATCCGCAGTGGTGCGCTTTGGGTTTCCCACAAATACCGATCAATTTTTCTCCCCAGACTATCGCGGTCATAGAATGAATATGTCGAGGAATAGTTAAGGGTAATTTTTTGTGCGATGGTTCCAAATGCGGTCATACCAAGGTTGCTGAGTCTCAGCGAGTCGGCGAGCACATTATAGCTCAAGGTTTTTTTCCAGCTTTCAAGCAAGGTCACTTTGCGGGGCTCGTTGCTGTCATCCTTGCCGCGCAGTTTTGCTTCGATGTTGTTGGTAGAGCTCCAGTTGAGGTTGATTTGGCGCAAAGTATTTCCAGGTGCAAATGCAGCAAGTGCAAAAGGGTTGTATCCCTGGAAGGTTCCATCTGGGGCATATACATCACGTGTTACGGTGCGTTCAGGCACATGACTCACGCCGAGATTCCATTGCAGAACGTGACGCACCGCACGGATGAGGCCGGTTTTGGAGGTGTTGAAAGTTCCATAAACGCGGGTGTTGTAGTTGGCACTGACATTCCAGGTGAGGGCTGATTTGAAGCCGTACGCAGTGTCTGATTGGAAAGTCTCCAGCGTGTCATTATAGCTTTGAGCAAGATATTTCGCCGTGCCGAAAATCGTAGTGCCGGCAGTAAGTGTAAGCGTTCCATATTGTGCCGCGCGAATGGAGGTAGAAAGTTGCGATTGATTTCGGATGCCGTTTCTACTGATACGATTCAGGTACGGCACTTCTTGCCATGTCATAAATCGGTCTTGCGCACTGATTTGATTGGAGATTTCCGAGTTGGAGGTAAGTCCGAAGTTGTCGAGGAATTTTTTCATCACTGGCTTACGCGGAGTGAGTCTGCCAAGCGTGATTCTTGAAACGTTGAAGTTGAGATCGGGTAGATTCAACTGCACAATTTTCGATTGGGTATTTTGGGTATGACCTCCTGTTATACCAATATTAAAGGGCTTCCCGGGAAAGCTCTTCGTGTATTGTATGCGCGAACTGAAGGTGCTGCTGAGAAATTCTTGCTGTGAAGTATTGAGGTTATTTCGGAAATTATTGATAGACCCCATATTCACATTGGCAGTGAAATTGCTGTTGGGCCGCGCCTTGGCATCTTGCGCGTGCGTCCACTGAATATTGAAATTGGTGGTTTCCGAATAATTATCGAGTTCAGGCATGCCGTTTTTATTGACCACCCTCGACAGGTTGAAATTGCCGGCATATTTGTATCTGCGGTTGTAGGTCGTGAGATTGCGCACGGCCCAGCTGCCACGGGTGTAGATATCGAAAAGAAATTTTGTGTCGAAGTGCTGTCCCAGTGGTAAATAATACCCGAGGTTTTGCACAAAAAAACCTTTCTCATCGCCGTTGCCATAGCCGGGGAGCAGGATGCCTTGGGTGCTTTCTTTTTTATTGGGGAAGAAACCAAAGGGTAGTGCAAGTGGCGTGGGTATTTTTCTGAATTTCAGGTAGAGCGGTCCAGATACAACGCGGTCGTTGGGTATTGCGAGTGCTCGCGAGAGATGAAAGTGGTAGTGCGGATTTTCGGCATTACAGGTAGTCATCTTCCCTTTGCGAATAGAGACCCAGTCGGTCTCAGCTTTTTTGGAAACGGTGGAGATGAGATAAGCGTCACCATCTTGTGTTCTGGCTCCATAGGTTATGCCTTTTCGTGTATCGAAATTATAGGCCAGTGAGTCCTCTTCAATGATACTTTCTCCGTCGCTGAATTTGGCGCGCTGTGCTATATTCCCCGTACTATCGGGCTTTCCCGATGCCCGTGCAGTGAATTCGCCGAGGGTGAACTCGATATAATGTGCCTCCAGTTTCATCTCGCCATATTCCACCACTGCATTGCCATAGAGCCGCACTTTATTGGTTTGCAATTCCATTACCGTGCTGTCTTCTGCCTTGTATTTTACCGCATACTCGAGCGGACGTGATACACTGGCTGTATCCACACGCTGAAGTGAAGTGTCGGTCTGTTGAGCAATGATGACCAGCGGACCTGGTATTATCAACAACAGAAGGGTGAAAATAGCTCTTCTTATCATCAGCCTTTGGCTGTCGCAAAAATACCTTTGATGTGAACAGTTGAA
>CAZKRL010000027.1:0-41172 GCA_964555295.1 uncultured Comamonadaceae bacterium
CCGATCGTCAGGGGCCAGCGACCGATGTTGCATTGGCCTTACTCCCTTGGCGGCATTACCCGCCCAGGTTCTAAGGGTATAATCTCAGACCCATAAAAGGTCACCCCTGTGATGGGTCAAAAGTAAGGAGAATCCATATTGCTCCTGGTTTTCAAAAAAGCCAAAATTCCGGGAAATAAAAAAGGTCGCTTATGCGACCTTCACGTTGCCCGACCTGGATTCGAACCAAGACAAACTGAACCAAAATCAGTTGTACTACCCTTATACTATCGGGCAAAACCTCCGCTCCTTTGAGCGGGTGCAAATGTACACATGCAACTCGCATTTGCAAACGCTGAATTTGGATTGCTCATCAATTACTTTCGCTCAATGAAAATGGATATTCATCCGCCTCAAATACTCAACTTCATCAACGGCGAATTCATGCTTCCAAAATCGGGTGTTTTCATGCCCAATGTTTGTCCCGCCACGGGTGAAATAATGGGCGAGATTCCTGCGTCAACTGCAGATGACGTGGAGCTTGCAGTAAGTGCTGCACAAGCGGCTTATCCCGCTTGGTCAAGTATGTCGTTAAAGGAACGTTCCAAAATTTTGTCACGTATAGCCGATGAAATAGCCAATCATTTGGATGAGCTGGCTCAAGCTGAGTCATTCGACAACGGTAAGCCGATTTCCTTGGCCAAGTCCATGGACATTCCGAGAGCTGAAGATAACATTCGGTTTTTTGCTCACGCCATTGAGCACTGGAGCTCTGAGTCACATATCAACGGGCAGCAGAGCATCAATTATACCCATCGCAAGCCCATAGGCGTGGTGGCATGTATATCGCCATGGAATCTGCCATTATACCTGTTTACCTGGAAAATTGCTCCTGCACTAGCTACGGGTAATTGTGTGGTGGCAAAACCATCAGAAATCACACCGCTCACCGCTTATCTATTCTGCAAACTTTGTCAAATCGCTGGCTTGCCACCGGGAGTTCTCAATGTTCTGCATGGGAAAGGGCCGGAGGTTGGAATGCCGCTCGTAGTTCATCCCGGTATAAAGGCCGTCTCTTTTACCGGGGGCACGGCTACCGGCTCAACTATTGCTACAGCAGTTGCCAGCAAATTCAAAAAAATTTCCCTGGAGTTGGGGGGTAAAAATCCGAATATCATTTTCGCCGACTGTGATTTCGATAAAGCACTAAAGACCACATTGCGCTCATCATTTGCTAACCAAGGTCAAATATGTCTATGTGGTTCACGTATCTTAATCGAAAAGTCAATCTATCCAAAATTCCGAGATGCGTTTGTAGAAAAGGCGAAGCAAATGACGGTAGGTGATCCAGCAGATGCGAATACAAAAATGGGAGCACTTGTAAGCGAGGCGCATCTTTCGAAGGTGCTGGGGTACATTGATATTGCCAAGGATGAAGGGGGCGAAATATTATGTGGTGGACAACGTGTTTTTCTTCAAGGTCGTTGTGCCGCCGGGTTCTTTTTACCGCCCACCATTATTGAAGGTCTCGGGCCTCAGTGCCGCACGAATCAGGAAGAAATTTTCGGTCCCGTAGTTACTCTTCAATCATTCGACACTGAGGAAGAGGCGCTTTATCTCGCGAATGCCACGGGCTACGGATTGGCGTCATCCATCTGGACAAATAACTTATCACGCGCTCACCGAATGTCGGCCCAAATAGAAAGTGGAATAGTGTGGGTCAATACCTGGCTCAACCGGGATTTACGAACTCCCTTCGGAGGAGTAAAGGGAAGTGGGTTAGGACGTGAAGGTGGCTGGGAAGCGTTACGCTTTTTCACCGAGCCACAGAATGTCTGTATAGAGATTTGATATTAATGTCTCGACTTATTACCGTTGGTAAAGAACCAACTGATTTTTTCGTTGAGCCATTTTTCTATCATTGAGAAAAATTGCATATCCGATGTTTTAATTTACAACTGAAACAAAAAATTAATCGGAATGTTTCATTTAGCTACCACCGTTATTTGAAGATTTGTTAACATGGGTATGGTGAACACATAACACATCATTACAAAACACTAGCAGATATCACGTCAACCATCGTGGCACTGCTATAGCGCCACCTCCAGTTATACAACTTTACTGCTATTTCTTGACTGTAGGATCAATCCCTTTTGCCTGCATAGCCTTTAGCAGCGAGTCTTGAGAGCGGCGTTTCCTTTTCATCTCCTCTTCTCGCTTGAGGTATTCTTCGTAGGATGTAATACCAAAAGCCACAACTTGACCAGCTACAACCTCAGCAAGCGGGCCGACCTCCGGATTTTCTGGTAGATTTTTCTTGGCGAGTGATGTGATACGATCACTGATGGTAACGCGCATCGTGGTTTCCTTTGTCAGCGACTCCTGGAATTTCTCACTTAAACTGTTGTAATAATCTATGCTTTGGTTATTGAGCTCAACCATTCGCTTAGATAAATTCCATGCGGTTTCATTATCCTTCGCATCATACAAGAGCTCAATTAACGTCCACATGATCTGCGGTTGCTCATAGGGCACATTGCTCTCTGGCATCACATCCAGGCATTTGTGAAGCACTTGTCGCGCACTGTCCATTTTATTTTCTGCAATCAGTTGCTCTGCAAGATGTCCGAATTGCAAGCGCAAATTCGTTGTCATTCTGCGATTGTTCTCATCCATGTAAATGGGCTCCTTATCCATGTTGCCCCATTCGAATTTTGACATCATGTTTTCGAACATAATATCAGCGGCAACACCTCCATCAATATTCGGGTTCGGATTTTTCGCATGCAGAATAGGGGTTAATCGATAGGCGAGACCTTCGAGTTGAAAATATCTCTCAAGGCCCATATAGGCGTCTCCACCCGTAGTAACAGCAAAGTATACCGGGCGATCCCAATCCATATTATTGAGCAGATCTAACACCGCGAAGTTGGCCTTGGTAATGTAGTTTTTGTTTTCTCCGAGCGACCACTCTATTCGGTTCACCAGTGAATCTCCCTCGTTTAAGTATTGTCTGAATTTCTCAGCATCCGCATTATCAACGCTTACACTCAATTTGTAGGATGGAATATATGGGATTTTATTCTTACCGTTGTCAATGCGTTTGGTATCGTCAAGTGCCACCGCCATCGCTTCTGATAACGGCATGAATCCCTTGGTTTCGTTTTTGGGATCAACGAACAACACGTCTCTTGTTCCCTGCCGGTATTTGGATTCCGGCATCTTTACAGGCACTGGCTCACTGAGATAAGCCTTGCGCTTCATTTGATCAATGTACCAATCAGTATTGAGAAGAGAAAGGTTCATAATACGCACATCGGTCCTGATTCCTTCCACTTCTTGAGCATACCATAGGGGAAATGTATCGTTATCGCCATTGGTGAAAAGAATTGCATTGGGCTGAAGGGACTGTAAATAATTGATGGCCATGGCCAGACCGGTTTTGCGACCAGCTCTGCTATGGTCGTCCCAGTTTTGGTCGGCGAGTAAATAGGTAGACGGTAAGCACAATATGATTGCTACCGCGGCTTTGGCAACATCAGGTTGTGTTTTCACAAGATACATTGCCCCAATCATTGCAAGGCCAATAGCGGTGATGATGAGCATCGAGAGACCGGTCGTAGAGCCATCGCCAGCAATGATATTGGCGGCGTATACCGCGCCGGAAGCGCACCCCGCTATTACAGCAATTCTTGTCACTTGTTGAGTGGTTAATTCTGAGGCCATACGATACAAAGCCACAACAGAAAGTCCTACCCAAATGAAAAATGCGTAGAATGATCCGGCAAATGCGTAATCCCTTTCACGCGGTTGCTGTGGCGTTTGATTCAGATAGATAACGATCGCAATTCCCGTAAGTATGAATAGCAACATCACTACCGTAAAGTCTTTTGGTCGACGAACCAACTGATAAATCAAGCCGATAAGCGCCAAAACAAGTGGAATGAAGTAGTAGGTATTACACCCCTTGTTATTACGTTCAATCTCAGGAAGATTTGAGCGACTTCCCACACGAGGTTCATCTACTGCCGAGATGCCACTAATCCAGTTGCCCTCGGTGTATTCTCCGTGCCCCTGGCGGTCATTCTGCCGACCGGTTACATTCCACATCAGATATCGCCAGTACATATGTCCAATCTGGAATGAAGTAAAATATCGAAACTCTTCAGCTACACTGGGGATCATTTTCTCCCTCATACGGTCAATACTCTTCATAAGACCTTTAGGGTTTTGGTCTTCATACCCCTGAGGCATACGACCGGCTTGAGAATAATAACTCAAGGCCTGCTCATTTTCCTTAATTGTTGCCTCAGTATTCTGCACTTTCTCTTTCCCTCTCGGTTCATTCCAGTCTTGGTAATTACTCCAACTCTTATAATCTGGTACGTGATTGCCTTGATTGCTGTGCATGCGTGGGAAATAACCGCTGAATTCTTTTCGGTAATTGGGAACAGATCCCTTCTTCTCACCGCTCTCAATGTACTCTTCTTTCAAAGTCAAATTCTCACCCGGGTGTGCACTGATATATTCCTCAGCAAGAAACCTTTCTCTGGCCGACAAAACCAAAGTCTCCTTCTTGTTAACTTCCCTAACACTGTATGACTTTACCCAAACATCAGATCCATCTTTATAGGGGTCGCCCATATCCAGTGGTGTGTTGAAGTACTGACCAAAAACCAAGGGACGATCGCCATACTGTTCGCGATTCAAATAAGAAAGCAAGGCAAACAAATTCTCCGGATTGTTCTCGTCCATTGGTGGATTAGCGTTGGAACGAATGATTACCGTAGCAAAAGTGGTATAGCCCAATATAGCCATAGTTATTCCGAGAATCAGAGTGTTCAACATCACCATTTTAAACCGATGCGTAATCATGAGGCCCACGGCGATGAAAGCGGCAACTAAAAGTAAATACACGATAGCTCCAAAATTGAACGGCATCTCCATTGTGTTGACGAAAAACAATTCAAAAAGGCCCGCAAACTTCACGAAGTAGATGATGATTCCCGAATTGATCAGGAAAAGTAAAAGCAAAGAAACCAGTCCGGTTTTTAATAAACCCTCCCAACTAAATTCATACCTCTTGAAATAATACACCAAGGAAATCGCTGGTATGGCAAGCAAATTCAATAAGTGAACACCGATCGATAAACCCATAAGGTATGCTATGAGCACGATCCAGCGCAGTTCGCCGCCTTCATCAACCACCGACTCCCACTTCAATATGGCCCAAAACACTATTGCGGTAAACAGAGACGACATCGCATACACCTCTGCTTCAACAGCAGAGAACCAGAAAGTGTCGGAGAAGGTATAACCCACAGCACCGATCAAACCGCTCCCAAGAACCGCCCATGTTTGACCGGAGGTAAGAGAATTTCTGTCGGTACTGAAAAATTTCAGCGCCATGTGTGTGATAGACCAGAATAGGAAAACAATGGTCAGTCCGGAACATAGTGCAGAGAGAAAGTTGATCATGACCGGAACCATCGGCGGATCCACAAAAGCAGAGAACACACGACCAATCAGCATGAACAAGGGGGCCCCAGGCGGGTGACCGACTTCGAGCTTATGTACCGACGAAATGAATTCCCCACAGTCCCAAAAAGGCATGGTGGGTTCAAGAGTAAGTGTATATACAACCGTAGCAAGAATACCCGTTGCCCATCCGAGAAGTATATTGAGTTTATTGAAATTCATCTGCTCTAACAATTAAGGTGTGCGAATTTAATAAGAGATATCAGAGCCATGTGCATATGATCTTAATGTGATAAGCACCAGGAGGATTTAGTGCTGTTAGTTTGTTCTGCCCAATCGTTTTGAACCAACGACGTCAACATGCATGTTGGCTGTAAGTTGCTAACTTGCGCGCAATCTTAATTTACTATGGATTTTTTCAAACGACCTATTGATGAAATGCCTGCGCTGGGTAGCGAACAACACGCGGGGTATAGCGGCGCGGCTCCCTTTCCTCATATCGTAATGGATGATTTTTTCAACCCTGAGGATTTGCGAAAGATGTGTGCTGAATTTCCTGAACTAGAAAAAGAGAGCGGCGACATCAACTATGTCAACCCGAATGAGAATAAGTTTGCTTCAAAAGGTGAGGGCCGACTCGGGCCCAATACTCGTCGACTGGTACATCTGCTCAATTCTCAACCGTTTTTGGAATACCTCCAAAACCTCACCGGTATTAAGGAAACACTGGTGCCCGACCCTTATCTTGAGGGTGGCGGCTACCATCAAATCAAGCCTGGCGGATTTTTGAAAGTGCATGTTGATTTTCATAAGCATCGTTCAATGAATCTCGATCGCAGAATCAATGTGTTGGTATATCTCAATGAGAACTGGGACGAATCCTATGGAGGTCACTTCGAACTATGGGAGCGAGACATGAGCAAGTGTGCGGTTCGCATCGCGCCGCTATTCAATCGTATGGCCATTTTTTCTACTACTGATTATTCGTGGCATGGCCATCCAGACGCGCTGACCTGTCCGCCCGATCGCTCGCGACGTTCGCTCGCGTTGTACTATTACACAAATGGTCGGCCGGCTCATGAAATCAGCGCTGAAAACCGCACGAGGATTACCACAACATTTACAGCACGCGAGGGAATTGATGGTGCTGAAATGAAGCGATACAATGGATTGGTCAACTTTGCTAATGACGTACTTCCGCCATTCGCAGTTCGGTGGATCAAGAAATTCAAAAAAGGTTGATGAGAACGCGATACCCTCACGGACTTAAGATTGAACATCTTACGGAGTACACCGCATACCCTGTACACATGGAGCGCATGAACTGGCTCATGAATAATATCCTGCGTGAACGCGGCGAAGGCGTGGTAAAAATTCTCGACGTGGGATGTGGTACCGGCAACATCACCATTCCCTTAGGAATGATACCCAATTCAGAGGTCGTAGGTATTGACATGTATCAGCCCAATATTGATTTGGTCAATCAGCGCAACACATTGCCCAACGTGCGTGTGCAATTTTCACGTCTCGGTGATTTTGACGTAAGTGATTTTGATTTCATCATTTTTACTGAAGTGCTAGAGCACATTCCCGGATACGGCGAAATATTAGATGATCTGAGTAAACGAATGAAATCATCGGCGAAGATTTTGGTTACGATTCCCAACGGCTGGGGACCTTTTGAATGGGCAATGACGCCGCTGTATTTCATGCGGAGGATTGGTCTTAATGGTTTTATCGGGAAAATCAAAAAACTCTTGGGCAAGAAAGAGCCCTATGCTCTCAATCAAGAAATTGACCCGCATGTAAACTTTTTTACATTCTCCAGAATCAAAGAAGATTGTCGCAAGTATGGATTAAAGCTGGAGTCTTTCGATCGCGCCTTTGTGTTTTCACCAATACTCGAAACGTATACGCCATTTATTTCACTAAAATCTATTGCATATCGCGACAATCAGTTAGCACAAGTACTGCCGAAATTCCTTGCGAGCGGCTGGTACTATCAAATGGGAAAACTTTGATTATCGGGGCCCACGGATCCTCTTTTTCCAACATTCGTAAAGCGCCTTTTGTCGCTCGCTGATTTCCAGACGCTCCATCACCCGGGTGCGGGTTATGACAGGTTCCTCCGCTGCGCGAAGTTTTGTAGTCAACACCTTGCCCTTGCGGATAAACTTCAACTCTATCTCCTCGTGCTCTTGCAATTGAAGTTGGAAATTTTTATAGGGCAAGTAGCCATTAACGTTGATAATCTCGTCGTCGCGCCAAAGTCCTGCAACATCAGCAGGTGAATCGGGCCAGACCATTTGCACTTCAGCCTTTTGTGAGGATTCATCCACTATCATTCCCAGCCAGGCCTCACTCCATTTTGAAGACGGTGTTTCAATTACCGAACAGCCAACCCTTTTCAATGCATCATTGATCTCAACGCCATAGTCACATGCGGTTTCAGCCAAGCCCCGAATTGCAGTCGAATCAGCTCCGCCAAACTCACCTACAATACTCCAAAAGTCATCTTCAGAATAACCACGCGACAATTTTCCATAGCGCTCATATAAGGTTCGCATTACGTCATCCAGGGAATGACTCCCATCAGAATAATCCATGATACGGATATCAAGAATCATTGCGATCAGAAAACCTTCATTATAGATAGAAACCTTTCGCCATGGAATACCTTGCGTATATCCATCGAGCCATGTATCTATACTACTCTCAGCAACTGACAAACTAAACCTTCCAGGGTTCCAGTAGTGGTCGTGCATATGCTCGTCAAGTACACGTAACCACTCCGAGTCGGACAATAGCTCGCATCGCCATAGTAACAAATCTCCATAATAGGTAGTTATCCCCTCGTATACATATCCTGTGCGCGCGTAATTCGCGTGAGCGAAATCATATGGCATCATCTCCACCGGACGAATACACTTGATATTCCAGGTGTGATAAAGCTCATGGCAACTGATGCCTAATAAGTCGTTGTATAGACCCTCCGTTTGAAAATCGGTTTTCGGCCCCATTGCGATTACAGTGCTATTTCTGTGCTCAACACCATGCCGTAAAAAACCAGGCACGAAATGATAAAGGAAGTGATATTCTTCACATGGGATTGAGCCAAAAAGCTCAATCTGTAAATCAGTAAAATTCTTCATGTCCCGCCTAAAGCGTTCCATGTCAAAAGCATATCCACCTTGAATCCAAATGTTAAAGAGTATACCAAACGACTCATAGACTTCATGCGCAATATTTTCTGTAGCGATGAGTGGACAATCGGCGAGCTCATCAAAGTTTTTGGCTATCAATACGTGATCGCTCTTGCGTCTTAATCCCGAAGCGATTCGATAGTTTGCCGGCAAATTGAAATTCACTTCATATGGCAAATGTTGATATTCCGGAAGGTAAAGAAAGCAATTGACAGGATTGATATACAGTTGGCTCTCATCTAAAAAACTAGACCCGGCATTGAGTTCAGCCGCATAGTATTCATACTCAATGACGATATGCTCGTTACCTTGGGTATTGACAATCCATTGGTGGCTCGCTGTTTTTTGAGTAATCAAAGTGGTTCCATCCAGAGAGAGCGCCTTCCAACAACGAATATTCTTTGCAAAACTTCCCATCTCATAACGCCCTGGCCTCCATGAAGCTAAACGAAGCTTCAAATTTCCCTGCCCCATGGTAGGAAAGACACCGCGCAATTGAATGAAATGCCGATGCGCGTTTTTATTACTAACCTGATAGTGAATCATACTCATTTTTTCAAAGCTTCGATAATAGGTTGTCCTGTGCAGGACTCTGGCGGTGAAATACGCAATATTTGAGAAATCGTAGCAACTATGTCTGGTATTATTAAGTGGCGGTAACATTCTCCTTGCTGTACGCCGGTTCCGTATATAAGTAAGGGAACATGTGTATCATATCCATACCCAGAGCCATGCGTTGTGCCTGTCATGCCATACTCAATATAGCCTGGCTTAAGGAAATAAATCACATCGCCAGATCGGTGTGAATCAAAACCATTTTCTATACCTGTTTTGAACTCAGAACCGCCTCTGAATTGCGCAAGATCTGAATAGGTAAAAGCAGAGTGAACCTCCTGAAAAAGGGTGGCAAGTTGCGCCACCTCATACTGCAATTCTTTCAGCGACAGCTTCTTTGCTTTGATGAATTCGCGATTGATAAAAATATTTTGATTGCTTTCATTTATGATCCAGTCGCCCTGTCCATAGCGCGCAGAAAGCGAGTCTTCAAGCAACTGCTCGAGTCGATCGCTTTTCCAATACCCCCCAACAGATTGTAACGTTTGCATATATGATGGCGTTGGCGCACCACCGTGATCAGCCGTAAGGAATAGCAAATAATTCTCTTTGCCAAATTTCTGATCAAGCCATTTCAGCATTCGGGCAATGTCCTGATCAAGTCTTAGATATGTATCTTGAATTTCGCGGCTATGCATTCCGAATTGATGCCCTACATAATCCGTTGATGAAAAACTAACACAAAGCAAATCCGTGAAATCATCCACGCCCATCTGCTCTTTCTCTATGGCTTGCATGGCGAAATCAACCGTCATTGAATTGCCAAATGGAGTGGCTTTAAGTATTTCAAAATTGCCGTTTTGTGCGGCCAGCTCACTGAGTTTATAAGGGAAAACCGGACGTTGTTGTCCCTTGAATGGCGTTTCATATGCGTTATTATCTGCGAGACTTTCATCGTACCTATCTTCTGTAGCCAACAATTGCCAATCTCGTTTCAGATAGTCCGAAGACTTACCGGAGCTATTAAACTCATTTACCCAGGCGGGCAACTCACTCATGTACCAAGAACTCGAAACCCATTTTCCTTCGGCTCCACCAACAAACCAATAGGCGGCATCTGCTGTTCTCCCTGCCGTTAGTGTTGCTCCTCGATCCTTGAGCGCGATACCAATCACTTTCGATCTCTGCTGGGTATGAAGCTTCAAAGCGTCGCCTAATGTTGAGCTATTCAGGTAGTGTGGCGACATTTGACCGGAGCCAGAATCGGTTCCGACGCCTTTCACTGAAGTATCTGCCGAACAGTAAATCATCTTACCGCTAGCCCTATCATACCAATCGTTTTGAATAATACCATGAATAGAAGGTGTAGTTCCTGTGAATATGCTCGCGTGGCCAGGTCCAGTGTATGTAGGCACATAATTATAATGATGATTTGTGGCCATAAAACCCTCTTGCATCAACCTTACAAATCCATCCTGTCCAAAATCATTTCTGTACCGCTCCAAATAATCGTATCGCATTTGATCCACCGTAATGCCAATGACTATTTTCGGTTGGATTCTCGACTGCGATGAACAAATTAGTTGGGGTGAAAGTCCGCAGATCAACATGTAAAACCTCAGCGCTTTTGTCATGCATCAAAAATAAGCTTTAGCGATACTCTTCGAATAGACCAGTGATATAAGTCAAAAGCCCTTAAACAACTTGCGCAATTCCAATTGAAATACCTCTATGCAGATGCATTCACTCTGAAATAAAACGTGTGGTTAATTTGGGTTAATCGAAATCAATACAACCTCATTTCATTCACATTTGCACTGTGAATGTTTCGAAACTAAAATACCTCATCTGGGCAGGTGCCATCGCGCTAGTGAGCCTGGTGTTTTTGCAGGTGTATTGGGTGTCAGATATTTTTCAATTACGTCGACAAGATTTTGAATCTACCGTGCACATCGCATTGAGCGATATCGCACTCAAACTTGAAAATCAATCCGATGCTGAGTTGGGGGCCACTTCAGTGAGATTAAAGGGCTTTGATGAGAGCAACATGCTGGTTGCCGATAACACCGGAGGAATGAATCTCTTACCCGTATCTCAGGACTCACTCACCAAGAACAATGTAGATGACCGGCTGCAAAACTCCGGCGTTTCCAATCCTGAAATACTATCACAATCAGGACTGCTCGAGGATCTTCTCGGTGGCGCATTTACACTCGATGTGTATCAACCTATTCAGGAGCGAATTGACACCAATGTTCTTGATTCGATGATTCGCTCAGAGCTTACTTCGCACGGCATTAGAACCAACTACCTCTTTGGCGTTTTCGATCGCAATCAGCAACCAGAAATACTTACCGCTCGATCATCTTCGCAAATGTCCGTTTTACAAGACGGTGGCTATACGGTTCGATTATTTCCCGGCGATAAAGTCGCCTCGCCCAGCTATCTTACTGTCTATTTCCCCGAGCAAGAGAAATACCTGTTAAGCTCGATGTGGATCATGTTATTTGCCACCGCCGCCCTATTGTTAGTGGTGATGCTTTTGTTCTCCTATTCACTCAGTACGATATACCAACAGAAAAAACTGAGTGATATGAAATCTGACTTCATCAACAATATGACGCATGAACTCAAGACTCCCATATCCACCATATCACTTGCCTGCGAAGCACTGAAAGATCCTGATATGGTCAAGAATCATGACGCTTCCGGAGGGTATGTAGATATGATTCGACAAGAAAACCGCCGACTTGGGATCTTGGTAGAGAATGTTTTGCGCACCTCAGTCTTCGAACAAGGCAAAGTGATTTTGAATCGCAAAAAAACGGATGTGCATGGCCTCATTGCGCAGGTGATTGCCAACATGCAAATTCAAGCAAAACAACGTAAAGGAACGATTACATCCCACCTCAACGCAGCACATCCCATAGTTCTGGGCGACGCTCTGCATCTTTCAAACATCATTTATAACCTGCTTGATAACGCACTTAAATATTGCGACCGTGAGCCACAAATCGAAGTGTCGACTCGCAGCGATCAACACTCATTCCAGCTTATCGTAAAAGACAACGGTATTGGAATCGCACGCAATCATCAGACCCGTGTATTTGATAAGCTATTCAGGGTGCCCACAGGCAATATTCACAACGTGAAAGGCTTCGGACTCGGGCTCAGTTATGTAAAAAATGTTATAGAGATGCATCAAGGCACAGTAGATGTGCAGAGTGAACCCGGAAAGGGCAGCATTTTTACCGTCACAATTCCAAACAACAATGCTCAAGAAGAAAGTTAAGGTGCTTCTTTGTGAAGACGATCCCAATCTCGGAAAATTACTAAAAGACTATCTCATCGCTAAAGATTTCGATGCGCATCTCGCAACAGATGGCGCAGAGGGGCTCAAGTTATTCAAGAGAGAGACATTCGACTTTCTCATACTCGATGTAATGATGCCGGTGAAAGATGGTTTCGCTGTTGCCAAAGAAGTCAGAAAGGAAGATCGGCACACCCCCATATTATTCCTCACTGCGAAATCCATGAAAGAGGATACACTTGAAGGATTTGAATCAGGCGGCGATGACTATATGACCAAACCATTCAGCATGGAAGAACTCGTGGCCCGAATTCATGCGATTCTGCGCAGATCATCACCCTTCCCGGTATCCGATGAAGAAACCATCGTGAAAATCGGCAAGTACACTTTCGATTACCAGAAACAGAAGTTGAGCATTGATCATCAAGAAATCAAACTTACCACGAAGGAAAATGAATTGTTGTTTCTCCTAAGTAAGAGTCGAAATGGTATTCTCGAAAGAAGCATGGCACTCAAACATATCTGGGGCGAAGACAGTTATTTCAACGGCCGTTCAATGGACGTATATATCGCAAAAATCAGAAAGCACTTGCGCGAAGACAATTCTGTAGAAATTCTGAACATCCACGGCAAAGGGTTTAAGATGCTTACGCCATAGAATTCATTGTCTGCCCGAACCTCAGATTCCTGAAAGTAAGCCCATGATAACTGCGCTACGACGTATTATTGCTCCATGCAATTGATACGTCGCGGCTATGTAATCACCGGCGCAGGAAGCGGAATTGGTCGCGCCACTGCAATACGTTTTTCAAAACAACGAGACGCACAGCTCATACTCATTGGCAGAAATAGCGAAACGCTAAAAACCACTCTGAGCATGTGTGACAACCCATCGCAACAACACGTTTGTCAGATGGATATAAGAGACTCCAAAGCATGGCAACGACTTTGGGGGCATTTCAATGCCAGCGAAATCAATCTCTGCGGCGTCTTTGCCAATGCAGGAGAAGGAGGTGAAAATCATTACGGAGATAACCGCTGGTCAGAAATCATTGATATCAATCTGAATGGCACTTATACTACCATCATGGAGTGCTTTCCGTATTTAAAAAACAGTTCCGAAAAGGTCAAACATGTGCTTATCACTTCCTCGTGTCTGGCCCGCTTTGGTGTTCCTCGATATTCTGCCTATTGCACCTCAAAAACAGGATTGCTCGGACTCACGCGATCACTCGCCCTGGAATTTGCCGATCATCAGATTCTCGTAAACGCAATATGCCCCGGTTGGGTAGACACCGAAATGGCCGCCGCGAGCATGGGGCGACTTGCTTCACATCAAAACAAAGCACTCGACGTCGTCCGCAGTGAGCAAGCCGCGATGGTGCCATTGCAAAGAATATCCCAACCCGATGAAATTGCTGCTCTGGTAGAGTTTCTTTTCCGTGGCGACCAGCAATCGATGACAGGTCAGGCCATCGATATCAATAACGGTTCTTTTATGTCATGAGAAAGGCATTGCTTACATTTTGTGCAACCGCGATTTCATGCGGCCTGATGGGTCAGGCACTATCAGATTCTGTAATGCTCCGGAAAATTCATGACGAGATTCTTACCCATGCTTCGTGCTATGAAAATCTGCGCTATTTGTGTAAACAAATTGGCCATCGAGTAGCTGGCTCTGAATCTGCAGCAAAGGCCATCCAATGGGGCAGAGAAGCATTGCTCAAGGCAGGAGCTGACACCGTTTTTTTAATGCCTGTAGAGGTGCCTCATTGGGTGCGGGGTTCCACTGAGAAAGTACATTATCGCTCAGGCAATACAACAAAAGAACTCGCCACTACCGCCCTTGGTGGTTCAGTTGGAACGCAAGGTGTACTCAGCGCTAAAGTCATTGAAGTAAAATCGATTGAGGAGTTGAGAACGTTGGGTTCGTCGAAAATTTCGGGGAAAATTGTTTTCTTCAATAAGGCCATGGACGCCACACTTATGAATACCGGTGCTGCCTACGGAGGCGCCTGGTCTATACGAGGCAATGGTCCTGCAGAGGCCGCCAGATACGGCGCTGTTGGCTGTGTCATAAGATCTCTCTCGACCGCCGACGACAACTTCCCACATACCGGCGCGACGAACTATAATGATAGTTTACCCAAAATTCCAGCGGCAGCGTTGAGTGTTGTGGGTGCCAGAGAATTGTCCACGGCATTGAGAGCAGACCCTGATTTGACAATGGAGATGGAGTTGAGCTGTCAGCTATTTCCTAAAATCATGCAAGCCAATGTGGTGGGTGAAATACGCGGAACCTCGCGTGACTATATCACGGTGGGCGGCCATCTTGATTCGTGGGACATTGGTGAAGGGGCGCACGATGATGGCACCGGAATCGTTCAATCTATTGAGGTTATTAGAACCTTAAAAGCGTTGAATTACACACCTGAGTGCAATGTGCGAGCTGTGCTTTTCATCAACGAAGAGTTTGGAAATGATGGCGGAGAAACCTACGCTGAGCAATGTAAAAACATGGGATTAAAGCATCGCGCTGCTATCGAGAGTGACGGTGGAGGCTTTACACCGAATGGTTTCAATTGCGATGTACCCGATTCGTTATACCCTACCTTTTCATCATGGCTCCCTTTGCTCGAGCCCTACAATCTTTTGCGTTTCCGGAGAGGGGGCAGCGGTGTAGACATTCGACCACTCAAAGATGACAACATTGCCTTGTTTGGTCTTATGGTTGATAGCAATCGGTACTTTGATTTTCATCATAGCAAGAACGACATCTTCGAAAATGTGAACCCGCGCGAATTGAGTCTGGGCGCAGCAGCCATGACCTCGCTTGTTTTTTTAATTGACAAGCGAATGGAACAACCGTAAAACAGATAGTCAGAAGAAGATTAAGTTTATACCCATAGAGATGAATGCATTGAAAAAGCTATCCTTTCTAACAAATGCATTTTTGTATTTAAAGAATCGGAGCTACTTAAGCATAATTGCGATTGGCGTTGCCGGTTTCTTTTTCGTGCGTAACACTCAGTATGTCAAACGATGGGAAGAACCCAACTCACCCATTCAGTGGGATGTCATCTCGTATTATGAATACTTGCCTGCGATATTTATACACCATGATTGGTCGCTTTCATTTCTTGATCAAAAGCCTGAATTAGAGGGCAAGTTCTGGCATTCGCACGGACCAGAAAATAGTCGCGTGATCCGCACCAGCATGGGAATGGCGATATTGTATTTGCCCTTTTTTGCAGCAGGACATTTATCTGCTCACATGTTTGGGTATTCTACAGATGGCTTCTCTGACCCTTATGAAATTGCACTTATTTACGGCAGCATCGTATACTGCATCATAGCGCTGCTCATACTAAGAAGTATTTTCAAAAGATATGTAGGGGATGCCGCCTCTGCGCTTACTCTTCTCACGATTGCACTCGGAACCAATCTGTTCTATTACACCACCGTAGAAGGGCCAATGGCACATGCCTGGCTGTTCATGCTGTATTCGGCATTTCTATACAACACTATCCGTTGGCATGAAAGTGATGGCAGCTCAAAATATTTCTATGCACTTTCGCTCATCGGGGGCATCATGGTGCTTTGCCGACCCACCGAGATAATTGTCCTGATTGTAATCCTATTCTTTGGAATAAAACGAATCAGCGACATCCTGCCGCACCTTCGAAAACTCTTTTTTCCGCTGCCCCGGCTACTGTTAGGCGCACTGTTTTTTGCCGCCCCCTTCTTTCTTCAGATGTGTTACTGGAAAAACGTTACAGGGAGTTGGCTCTATTATTCTTACCAGGAATATGGTTTCTTTTTCGATGCACCAATGATTTCTGATGGGTTGTTTAGTTATCGAAAGGGGTGGTTTGTGTATACGCCCGTAGCTTCTTTTTTTATCATCGGCTTCATACTGCTGTATCGCTATCAACGGCAACTTTTTTTACCCATACTCGTGTGGTTTATCCTCCATATATATATCACTTTCAGCTGGTGCATTTGGTGGTATGGCGGCTCATTCGGTATGCGTGCGTTAATACAAGGCACCGCACTACTTGCCATCAATATGGCATTGTTGTACGATTTTGTAATTCGTAATTTGAGATATTTTTTCTGGATAATATTGCTTGGTTTATACTTCATTCGTCTGAATCTTTTTCAAACGCGACAGTTTTTAAATTCACTCATTCACTGGGATAGTATGACGAGAGAGGCGTACTGGTATGTGTTTGAAAGAAGAGAAATGACGCGTGAAAACTGGACAACCTTAGAAAGTTACCTGCAAGCACCCGACTACGAAGCACGCACTAAGAAATAAAATATGTTGAGAAGTAAAAGACAAGTGATACTTGATTTCATAACCTTTCCATTGAGAGCGTTTACCATTTTCGAAAATGACCGTTGGGGTTTATCATCGCTGCGCACCGAGCGTTTTGATTATGTTTCAAGAGAAATTTCAGGCAACTGTTTGGATGTTGGTTGCGGCCGGCAAAACTACTTTGTGAAACATGTTTTGAAAGGCAATGGCAAGGGCATTGATGTGTTTCCGTACGAAGGATTAGAGCCTGAAAATATTGTTGAAGACATAACCCATTTCCCCTTCCCTGATGCAGCTTTCACAAATGTTACCTTCATTGCAAACATCAATCATGTACCGAAGCCCAAGCGAGATATTGAATTAAGTGAAGCATTTCGGGTAATGAAGCCGGGCGGCAAAATTATTGTTACGATGGGTAGCGCCATCGCTGAGATTCTCGTTCACAAAGTGGTTTGGCTATCAGATAAACTCTTCAAGACCAACGTTGATATGGACACCGAAAGAGGAATGGAGGAGGAGGAGGAGTATTACCTCACTGACCGCGAAATACGGGAGCGATTGATTAAGGCAGGATTCAGGAATATCCGGAAGAAATACTTTTTCTCTCAGTGGGGGTTGAATCACCTATTTGTGGGTGAGAAATAATCAGACAATTCCAGCAATACTTATGAATTGATTTGATGCCACACCAAATCTTTCAGCTGGTCAATATTATATCCGCTAACTGATGATATAAAAAGATAATCCACGCCTTCCGGCAAATGCGCTTTCATTTCCTCCATCATTTGTGCATCGAGCATATCGCATTTTGTGATGGCCAGTAGTCGTTTCTTATCGAGAAGATCAGGGTTGTAGCGCTTCAACTCGTGGAGTAGTATCCCATACTCTTTGCGGATGTCGTTGCTATCGCAGGCAATCATAAAAAGCAGTGATGAGTTTCTTTCAATATGTCGAAGAAAACGATGTCCAAGCCCCTTCCCATCTGCAGCCCCTTCAATGATACCGGGAATATCGGCCATCACAAATGAACGGTCACCGCGATATCTCACCATCCCTAAATTCGGAACAAGAGTAGTAAAAGGATAGTCTGCAATTTCTGGCTTGGCCGCGCTCACCACCGAAAGCAGGGTAGATTTTCCCGCATTCGGAAAACCAACAAGGCCAACATCAGCGAGTACTTTCAGTTCAAGAACTTTCCATTTTTCATCCCCCGGTTCGCCCGGTTGCGCATAGTCGGGAGCCTGGTTGGTGGAAGTCTTGAAGTGGTCATTGCCTAATCCGCCGCGACCTCCTTTCACCAAGACATATTCTTGGCCGTGCTCTGTGATTTCAAACTCTATTCGACCCGACTCAAAATCTTTTGCAACAGTGCCGAGAGGAACATCTAAAACTTCATCTTCCCCCTGCCTGCCTGTTTTCCTGGAACTACTGCCACTCTCACCATCTTCAGCGATTACATGCTTTCTGTATTTGAGATGCAGCAAGGTCCACATCTCCTTGCTACCACGAATAATGATATGACCGCCACGCCCGCCGTCACCGCCATCAGGCCCGCCTTTAGGCACGAACTTTTCTCTCCGAAAATGTCGACTGCCCGCGCCCCCTTTTCCGGAACGGCAGCAGATCTTCACATAATCAACAAAATTGGAGTCGGCCATGAATTCAGGATTGCTTCTTAGTGTAACCGATCAATGATTTCGCAAAGTCGCTGGGTAATTTCCTCAACTTTACCAATACCTGAAATACCAAAGTATTTGTTATGCCCTTTGTAGTACTCAGCTACCGGGGCTGTCTCCCTTTCATAAACCGCAATTCGATTGCGAATGATGGATTCATCAGCATCATCAGCACGACCGCTGGTTTTAGCGCGATTCAATAGTCGTGATATCAACTCGCCTTGCTCCACTTCCAGCGCTACCATACCTGCAATGGCCGTATCCATGCTTTTGAGTAAATCATCCAAAGCCTTCGCCTGAGCTGATGTGCGGGGGAAGCCATCGAATATAAACCCGGCAGCACCGCTGTTTTTCACCACCTCCTCGCGCAGCATGCCGATAGTAACCTCGTCGGGCACAAGTTCTCCGCGATCCATAAATGATTTCGCAAGAGTGCCTAATTCAGTAGCGCCCTTAATATGGGCTCGAAAAACATCGCCGGTGCTGATGTGCACCAACGAGTACTTCGCCTTGAGAAACTCCGATTGAGTTCCCTTTCCGGCGCCCGGCGGACCAAAGAGTACAACGTTTAGCATTCGATTTCTATTTGAATCGGCTAAAATAGGAGAAAGTCAACGACTTGATTCGAACGCTCCGTCTTACCTTCGTCGGCAAAATTCTGGAAAATGCAATATGATGTCATTGTGCTCGGCAGCGGACCGGGCGGTTACGTTACAGCCATCAGAGCTTCACAGCTTGGACTTAAAACAGCGGTAATTGAGCGCGAAGCCCTAGGAGGTATTTGCTTGAATTGGGGCTGCATTCCCACCAAGGCGTTATTGAAAAGTGCAAGTGTATTTGAATATATCAATCATGCATCGGACTTCGGGATTTCAGTAGGAGATGTAAAAGCTGATTTCGGCGCCGTGGTTAAGAGAAGCCGCGGTGTTGCTGAAGGCATGAGCAAAGGCGTGCAATTCTTGATGAAAAAAAACAAGATTGACGTTATCATGGGAAACGGCACCGTAAAGCCGGGCAAGAAAATTTCTGTTGCTACCTCAGATGGAAAAGTTACTGAGTATAGCGCCAAGCATATCATCATCGCCACCGGTGGGCGTTCACGTGAGTTGCCGAATCTCAAGCAAGACGGCAAAAAAGTAATTGGCTACAGGGAAGCCATGGTATTACCGCAGCGCCCCAATTCTATTGTCATTGTAGGCAGTGGCGCAATCGGCGTAGAGTTTGCTTATTTCTACGCGGCGATGGGAACCAAAGTGACCATCGTGGAGTTCATGTCACAGATTGTTCCTGTTGAGGATGAGGAGGTGTCAAAAGCACTTGCTTCATCATTCAAAAAAATGGGAATCGAGATCATGACGGGTGCTGAAGTTACCAAAGTAGATACAACGGGTTCAGGATGTGTTGTTTCCGTGAAAGAGTCTTCCGGCGAAAAGACATTACAGTGTGATGTGGTATTGTCGGCCGTTGGCGTTGTAGCCAACATTGAAAACATTGGCTTAGAACAGACAGGCATCAAAACCGACAAAGGAAAAATTGTTGTTGATTCATATTATCAAACAAGTGTACCGGGGTATTATGCCATTGGCGATTGCACACCCGGTCAGGCACTCGCACACGTGGCCAGCGCTGAGGGAATTATTTGTGTGGAGAAAATCGCTGGTCACCATCCTGCTCCCCTCGATTACGGCAACATTCCCGGCTGCACATATTGTTCGCCCGAAATTGCATCTGTTGGTCTCACAGAAAAAGCGGCCAAAGAAAAGGGCTATACATTAAAGGTTGGGAAGTTCCCATTCAGTGCGTCGGGCAAGGCCAGTGCATCAGGTCATAAAGACGGGTTCATCAAACTCATTTTCGACGCGAAATATGGTGAGCTTTTGGGTGCCCATATGATTGGAGCAAACGTAACCGAGATGATCGCAGAATGCGTTGCGCTGAGAAGATTAGAGACTACCGGTGAAGAGTTGATAAAGACCATTCACCCACATCCTACCATGAGTGAGGCCATCATGGAAGCTGCCGCTGCTGCTTATGGTGAAGTCATCCATTTGTAAAACTGATGTTACCATCGGCCAATGCAAAAGTTGGATAATGCTAATGGGTTACCATGAGCAGTCTTGTTTCTGAGTTGTTGGATTGATCATCATCGATCCTCAGCATATAGAGCCCAATTGGAATTGAAGTAACGTCCAGTAATGCATGGTTGGAGTTGCAATCGGAACTGTAAATCCGTCGACCATCTGCGCTGAAAATGTGGATGGTGTTCATTCCGCCATTTGCCACAATCGTGACTGACTCTGTGGCTGGGTTCGGAAATACAGCGACCCTTCCATGAACCCCATCCTCATTCGAAACAGTGCATTCAGCATTCACTCCAAAGTAGGAGGCGACATATTGCTCACCCATTTCGATCGCTAAAAACCCGTTAGAAACTTCTGCCAGCGTTTCGGAGATGATTTGAGCGTCCAATGAGATTGCCGTCAACGGCCCTGCACTGTTCAATTGAATTTCATAACACCCGTCAGGCAAACAAGTTACTAATGTATCGGTTACACTCATTTGAGGTGTCCAGGTGTTTATATAATAAACAGAATCTGAATTAGAGATGATAATGTCTATTGTGTCCAAACCGGTTTCAAAATATTGAACGTTGGATGCTATCATCAGCGAATTGAAATTGCATGGTTCCGGAAAATTCGTGATGGATATGGTATCGCAGTACGATGCGTTACAATTGGCACTGATTAAGGAAAGACAAATTATATAATCGCCATTAGTATTATATTCAATTACTTGATCTCCTAAATAGTTTGGCTCAGGCGAATAGTAAAACAAAAATTCAGCGAGCTCAGAGGAAAAAGATGTATTGGTAATTTGAAATTGCCCTGGTGTGGTTAAAGGTTCAACCCAAAAGGATGCGTCACAAACCGGCTCTATGCAATCCACTATTATAGTGTCATACAATTGAATCACACCGCAGAGTGAATCGTAGAATGTGGCAGATAACACATACTCGCCATTATTTGAATATATATGTGCAGCGGCGGTGGAGTTGACACTGTTAGTGCCATCTCCAAAGTTCCATTCGGCAATCTCTGCTGATGTATTCCCTATCTCGAAATTGAATATACCGCAGGAATCTGAACTCACAAGTATTTCCGATGGGCATTCAATCTCAGGACAATCCACTTGAATGGTATAGACTTGTGTCCATGGTATTGGACAGGCATCACCATTATAGATTGCGGTAATTATATAGACGCCATTATTCAAAAATGTATTTGTGGCAGTTACATCTCCCAATAAAGTATCGCTTTCACCAAACACCCAGGCCACAACTCCATTCGTTTCAACCTCCAGACTGAAATTAAATTCATTGCAAGAGTTAGCAGTAGCCGTAATTCCAGATGGGCAATTATTATATAAGCAGTTCACTTCTACTACATCCATAAATGTGTAGAGCGGACAACTTACTCCGCTGAAAACAGCGGTAATCGTGTAAGAGCCATTTTCAGAGTAGGTGTGGCTTACTGAAGAACCAATGGCGGCATCAGCGCCGTCACCAAATGTCCATTCAACCGTACCCAAATCAGAGCCCGGTAATTCGAAACCATAAACGCCGCAACTCGAATTATTCACCACGATTTCCGTGGGACATTCCACTACCGGACAGTTGACTTGGACCGTATATACCTGAGTAAAGGGAATAGGACAAGCTTCGGCATGATAAACGGTTGTGACTATGTAAAGACCATTGTTGGCATAAACATGTTGAGCATCAGCTAGACCTGTTAGCGTTTCGCCATCACCAAAATCCCACTCAACAATAGCTGTAGTATCATCGGTAATAACACTAAAATCAAAAACATAGCAACTTTCGTTCTGTGAGACAATCCCTGTGGGGCAATCATTGAGAAAGCAATTCACCACCACCGTATCGGTAATGACATTGAATGCACAATCAGTTGAAGAGTATTCTGCTGTAATGATATATACGCCGTTTTCAGAATATGAATGTGACGCTGTAACACCCGCAGTATCATCGCTTCCATCGCCGAAATTCCAGACAACATTTTCGAGATTATTGTTGTTGAGATTGACGTTGACATTGCCACAATTCACTGCAGTTACTTCAATGGCATCAGGGCAACTCACCACACAAGGAAAGAGGCCGTTACCGGTACACCCGAGTGATGTGCGCAGTACGCCGCCCCAAGCTGTTCCTAAGTAACAATAGTTTTCCGTGATCTCTGCACACAGGGCGCCTACATAAACCTCTTCATTCGGAAACGCATATTGCCATGAATGACCACCATTCGTGGTGCGAAAAATGAGGCCCTGATTACTGACACAATATCCAGTGTTCTCATCAAAAAAACGAATGTCAAGAAACTCGCCTGAACTCACAAACAAAAACTCCCAAGTTTCACCGCCATCGACCGTCCTGTAAATTCCGGAGCTGCTACCAACCCATCCCTTTAGCTCACCATAGAACTCAATACAATTTCCCAATACACCATTGAAATACTCCCAGGTATTTCCGCCATCAAATGTTTTGTAGTAGGTGTCGCCGCTCGAGGCGATGTTTCTTACAGCAATTCCTTTTTGGTCATTGATAAAATAAATGGCCGCCGCTCCGATATTATTACCGCAAGTGAAAGATGTGCCTCCGTTTGTGGTTTTACAAATATTCGATGAAGCACCGAGACCGCCAGCAAAGCCCAGTTGGGAGTTTCTAAAGTGCAAGCATTTTCCGGAAAGTGTTGCTGGCGTTGTATAAGTCCAATTAACACCACCGTTAGTAGTTTTTGCCAGAGAATTTGTTCCCAGGGCGTAACCCGTTTGCGAGGTGGGAAAGTCAACAGCATACCATCCTCCTGAAGAGGCGTTCTGTCGGATAGACCACGTGCGCCCTCCATCGGTAGTTTGCGCAATACCTCCATTGTTGTTTCCGCCAAGAGCAGACGACACGCACCATCCGGAGTTGTCAGAGGTGAATTGCATATCATTGACATCTCCGCCTGGGGCTTCATTTTTTATGATGGTCCATGATGAACCTCCATTCGAACTCTTGTGAATGTTCTTTGTGCCAAACAAATATGCCTCACCCGTTGCGGTATGATCGCCGCAATAAATATCTCCGTTGCCCAAGGCGGTTTGGGCTTGCCAAGTGCTGCCCATATTGCTGGTTTTGATGAATGCACCAGCGCTACCTACTGCATAGCCTTGTCCATTTGCGTTCACGTAAACGACATTGAAAAATAAACTGCTGCTAGAATAAACGCTATTCCAAGTAATTCCACCATCAGTAGTTTTTAGCACAACACCACCCGCAGCAAACCCCGTGCTCGCATCAACAAATTGAACACTCTGCAAACTGGTAGTTGTAGGCACCGGAATGATACTCCAACTATTGCCGCCATCAGTGGTTCGCAACAAAGTCCCATTCCAAGCGGCGGCGCATCCATTGAGTTCATCAGTAAAGTCGACATCAACAATTCTATTCGTTGTACCTGTGGGAATAAGCGTCCAGGTGAGTCCCGCGTCAGCGGTTTTCAAAAGAACACCATTATTTCCGGTAACGAATCCGATGCTATCATCAATGAAATCCACATTGTAAAGCCAGTCGGAAGCAGGGGGATTCATATTCTGCCATGAGGCGCCTCCATTAGTGGTTCTGAAGAGGTCTCCATTACTTGCTGCGATAATGAAAAGACCTTCTGAGACCCATTCAATATCCATAGCAGTACCTACCGTTGGTGGTCCTGATAAACTCTGCCAACTGTCACCACCATCCAATGTCATGATGATGGCATCGTCGATATATGAAACAGCAACACCACGGTTTTCATCAAGAAAAGAGCAGCCCTTGATCTGTGTGTAAGAGCGAATGGGTGTGAGATATTCCCAGGTTTGTGAGAGGACGTCCTCTGTGAAAATGACAAGCAATAATGCTGTCAGTAATTCATATCTAATCTTCATGTTACCGAAAAATCCTTTATTCATGAAAAACAATGACTACAAAATTCATCCGCAGGTTGCCGAAGCATACATCCTCTTCAGTGAAGCCAATCAATATTTTGCTTCAATAATGACAGCGTTTTCTCCTCCTCGGAGTTTGCAGCAGGTATGAAATTATAATGCCAAGAAGCCAATGGCGGAAGACTCATCAAGATGGATTCTGTGCGGCCGGATGTTTCCAGCCCGAATCGCGTGCCTCTATCGTATAACAAATTGAATTCAACGTAACGGCCTCTTCTAACACGCTGCCAATTGATATGCCTATCATCATATGATTTATCCATGTTCATCTGAACAATTGGTAAATACGCCGGGATGAATGCATTGCCAATGCCGAACATAAAATCTGTGAGCGCGTCTCTTTCTTCTTCATTGCCGGGTCGTAAATAGTCATAAAAAATACCACCTACTCCTCTGGTCTCATTGCGATGCGGTAGAAAAAAATACTCGTCAGCCCAACGTTTGAAGTCGACATAATACTGTGGATTATGTTTATCACATTCTCGCTGTAAAGTGCGATGAAATTCTCTCGCTTGATCCTTATCGACGTAAATCGGAGTCAAATCTATTCCTCCTCCAAACCAGCTTTCACCTGCATTGGTTTCGAAGTATCTAATGTTCATGTGCACTATAGGCACATACGGCGATTTTGGATGAAGCACCAAGCTGATTCCCGTGGCACTGAATTCAGTACTTCTTTCATTAACTTTTGATTTAAGGAACGCGGGCAATAAAGAAGAGACCGCACTGAAGTTGACCCCGCCCTTCTCAAATACCTCACCGGAAATCACACGAGTAAGTCCGCCACCATAATCGTGATGTTTCCATTCGTCGCGTGAGAATTTTGAATGACTTTCGACCTTCTCCAGTTCTAAACAAATAAGGTCTTGAAGTTCTTTGAGTCGCTGAACAATGACATCGAAATGTTTCATTCATTCAAGATTTTCAATAACCCGTCATCCGTCAGGCCGATAATTTCAGTATGTCTATTCTCAAATCCAGATTCTACACCGGTAGAAACAAAATCAAATACGTGCGAAATCATGGGTGCCTTAATAGAATTAAGTTGGTTGCGGAATTCTCGACCAAATTGTTTTAGTCCGGATAAATAAAAAATGCTCACGTCATACCCCAGAAAAGCAAACTCATCTGGTTCTGACTTGTAGGTGATGCGATAATTCTCTATCCAATCTATAATCTTTCGGTCCCTCATATCAATATACTCCGGTGATAACCCGTAAACTCGGAAATTCGATGGCGATTCTATATTATTGTCAGAAATGGGTAACCAGATTTCATTACCATAAATCGTGAGATTATATGCTCTGTAATCGCCAATAAACTTTCTGACGCGACCAACGTCGGCACATGGCATGATAATGACGGGACTCGAGTTTCCGGTGAGAAAATTTCTCCACTGAGCAATCTCCACTGTGTCACTTATATTGAATTTATGGATGTCACCACCACCCAATCTTTTCCACTCATCGTGAAAAGAGTTTAGGAGCTTTACCTCATCATCCTTCCCATAATGCAACATTGCGCAACCCTCTGTTTCATTTGTCAGAAGGTGCGACGCGAGATACGCCCATTGAGTGGAGGCCCCGGGAACCACTTTACTCAGGTTCTTTTTCAGCAACAGTAATCTAGACGGCTGCTGCACCGGCATCACGAGATGGGTTTCGGAAAAGTTGGAATTACTCAGAACTCTCGTAATGGATTCTTTAAAAAGAGGACCGATGCATATATCCAGATGGTTTCCATCCAGCGTATTCAATGCAGTCTTCACTGAGTTGCTGTCTTGATGAACATCATAAAAGTTAATATTTGCCCGCAACCCATAAGCTTCCATTTGCTGAATTGCAACCATCGCACCTCTGTAAAATTGAATACTCGCCCTTTGATATTTCCTGTTTTTCTTAATGAGAGAATCTGGGGCATCCGTGTAGAAAGGCAGCATGTAGGCAATAGAATATAAAGACGTGTCGCCTGGAATAGCTTCATCCTTTTGACCAGCATAAGGAATTTGAATTTTCTGATTGATTTTCAACTCATCCCCGGTCTGACCATTTGCGGCCTTTAATTGCGAAACCGTAATTCCATACTTCTTAGAAATACTATACCAGGTGTCGCCGGCAGATACAATATGGAAAGCATCGTTACCAACTTTCGTTTCATTTTTAATTGAGGATGCTATTGGGTTGGATTTTCTGATTCGCAATTCAGTGCCTTCCCGCAAACCAGAATCAATTCCAGGATTGAGATCAATCAATTCCTGCTGAGAAATATCATACTTCTTGCTTATAGAATAAAGTGTTTCCCCCTTTTTTACGAGATGAATATCATTCGAGAAATTTTGAGCGTACGATGATTCAAGAAAACAAAACAATAGCGTTATAATGCACAGAAACTTCTGCATGCGCAGGCCACTAATTACCAATCCCATATATATTCCAAAAGTAATCACTCCCACTCAATGGTTGCCGGTGGTTTAGAACTGATATCATATACCACCCTATTTACACCCTTCACTTCATTGATGATTTTGGAAGAGATTTCCGCAAGAAATTCCATCGGCAACCTGCTCCAATCGGCGGTCATCCCATCTGTGCTCGATACTGCGCGAAGCGCAATGGTTCGTTCGTATGTTCTTTCGTCGCCCATGACTCCAACGCTTTTCACAGGTAGGAGAATGGCGCCTGCTTGCCACACCTCGTGATACAAATTATGCCGCCGCAATCCATCGATCCAGATATAATCTGCCTCCTGCAGAATATGCACTAATTCGGGAGTCACCTCGCCGAGTATCCGAATTGACAAGCCCGGACCGGGAAATGGGTGTCGAGAAAGAATTTCTTCTGATATGCCCATCGATCTTCCAACTCGCCTTACCTCATCCTTGAATAGCATCTTCAGGGGTTCAACCACTTTTAGTCTCATATGCTCCGGCAATCCGCCAACGTTGTGATGGCTCTTAATGGTTTGAGACGCCCCGCCGTTAGGACTGAATGATTCAATAACATCCGGATAGATAGTACCCTGGCCCAACCAGCGGGCCCCTGGGAATTTCTTCAACGCTGATTCAAATACATCAATAAACGTTTTACCCACGGCCTTACGCTTTTTCTCCGGATCTGTGAGTCCATAGAGCGCATGATAAAAATCGTGCGACGCATCCACCCCGAGAATATCTAGCTCCATATCACGATAGGTGGTCATCACTTGCAAAAATTCATTCTTGCGCAGCAAACCATTATCTACGAAAACACAATGCAATCGACTGCCTATTGCGCGATGAATGAGCGCCGCCGCAACGGTAGAGTCTACACCACCGCTAAGCGCCATAATCACTTCATCATGGCCCAGCTCATGGCGCAATCGCTCGATGGTTTCATCCACAAAAGACGAGGGTGTCCAATCAGCAGAACAACCGCAAATCCCTAACACAAAATTTTTGAGCAACTGAAAGCCCTCCGTAGTGTGATACACCTCGGGGTGAAATTGAACGCCGTAGATTCTTTCGTTCTGTATTTCATACGCCGCGTTAATAACATCGGGTGTTGACGCAATAATTTCGGCGTCACGACCGCAGTTCAAAATTGTATCTCCGTGCGACATCCAAACTTGTGAGTTCAGAGCAATTCCCTTCATCAACAAAGACTCCGAATTTACAGTACTCAGATTTGCGCGGCCATACTCTCGGTGCGCAGATCGCGCTACTTCACCCCCGTTTAAATGCGCCATCATCTGCGCCCCATAGCAGATACCCAATAGAGGAAGCTTGCCTCGAAGCGTTGACAAATCCACGAAAGGCGCATCGCTTTGGTGAACACTGCACGGACTACCAGAAAAAATAATTCCCCTTATCGATGCGTCTATCTGTGTGAATTGTGTGGCAGGAATAATTTCAGAAAGCACGTTCATCTCCCTAACCCGGCGTGCTATCAATTGTGTAACCTGTGAGCCGAAATCGAGAATCAGAATTTTTTCATGCATGTCGCGAATTTACACCTCGCTCAACAGACTGAAAGTTACATTTGACGCCATGTTGAAAAACCTTAATGGCAAAAGAATCATCCTCGCCTCTGGAAGTCCGCGACGCAAAGAACTGCTTCGCGCCATGGGCCTTTCCTTTGAGGTCGTGTCTACGGACGTTGACGAATCCTTCGACTCCAAACTCAGGGCCGCTGAAATTCCTGTGTATCTGTCGGAAAAAAAAGCGCTTTCATTGAAGAGCGCACTGCATGCTGAGGATATAGTTATTGCGGCCGACACCATTGTGTGGACCGACCATGGCGTATTGAATAAACCCGCAGACGCCCGAGATGCTGAGCGAATGTTACAGGCGCTTTCAGGAAAATCACACATTGTATATACGGCGGTAACGCTAATGACATCCACTTGGCACAAAACCTTCTATGATGCAACTGAGGTGACCTTCGCGGTAATGAGTAGCGAAGAAATCGAATATTATATTGACACCTGCAAACCCTTTGATAAAGCCGGAGCTTATGGGGCTCAGGACTGGATTGGCGTGGCAAAAATCGACTGCCTGCGCGGATCTTATTTCAATGTAATGGGATTGCCCACCCATAAACTCTATGCAGAGTTGCAGCTTATCTGAGGGTTAGTTAAAAATCATCCTTATACCACCAAAATTCCGGTAATATTGTTTCACAGCGCGCCATTGAATTTCGGTTTCAACGTGCGTCATATAGTCCATCAAAGCGAGTGAAAAAAACAACTCTGCGCGTTTGAACGACTTACCTGAATACCAATGATAGCCGGCTATTACATCCACGTGTGGGATAACCGGTTGTAAGGCAGGTTTGATGGGAAGCAAGCCCTGAAAGGGAAATACTGCTCTTGCCACAACACCGAAGTAACTACCCGCAGGTTGTTGCTGATTTTTTACCGAGAAACCTGCCGGGGCATAATAAATACCTAGTGGCAAATCAATGGACATCGGTACGACTTGCGTTGTGGTTTGTAGTTGCTCTTTGGTTTCAAAAGCAATTTTACTGGGCAGCATAACGGTTTCAATGCCCGGCCTTAAATACAGTTTTGTTGTAATCGGAATGTCGAATGTGAAAGAAATACCCAGGCCAGGTTTATTGATAGATTTCGGGGAGGGCAAATTCAATGAATCAATAATATACGGTTCTGATTGAAATGATGCATAGGAAAATACCGGGGCTATCGCCAATCCTAGCACCTTACTTTTGCGTTGTGTACTGTCGGCTTGCGAGAAAGAATTCACGTTGATCGCGAAAAGCAAGAAAAACAAAATCTTTGATTTGAAGCTCATCATCGTAGTGCAAGTAAGCAGGGTTTTGATTTCTATGAATCATGAAAATCAATATTTCTGAACAAAGCAAATTGAACGTGATTCTCAAGACCTGCATAACTTTCGCACAATGAAACAAATTTTCGATCATAATACCACGCTGGATGCCAAAGAGATTTTATCCATGCTGCGGAGCAACATGCCTATTCCCCTTGAGCATATTCCTGCAGAGAAACTCAATCATTCACGGCGGTTTCTAGAAGGGAAAACATCAGGGGACAACGCAGCTGTATATGGAGTAAACACAGGGTTTGGCTCGCTTTGTAATACCATTGTTCCCAGCAACAAATTGAGTGAACTTCAATTGAATCTCCTTCGGTCGCACGCATGTGGTACTGGAGCGGAAGTGCCTCAAGAGCTGGTTCGCCTGATGTTACTTCTTAAAATTCGCGGACTTTCATTCGGTTACAGTGGTGTGTCTGAATCTACTTTCACTCAACTCGTTCAACTGTACAATCACAACATTCTGCCGGTGGTCTATGAACAAGGGTCACTTGGAGCGAGCGGCGATTTAGCCCCGCTTGCGCATATGTCACTGCCTCTAGTGGGCGAGGGTGAGGTTTATTACAAGGGTAAAAAAATGAACTCCATGGAGGCGCTGCAAATCTGCGGGTTACAGCCCATTGAGCTTCAAAGCAAAGAGGGCCTTGCTTTGATCAACGGAACTCAATTTATGCTGGCGTATGCATGCTGGCTAAGTGTAGAGTTGAATCATCTCATCGAAAAATCTATACTGATTGCAGGCATGTCGCTCGATGCCTATCATGGCCGAAGGGAACCATTTCACTCCACCATTCATGCGATTCGACCGCATGGCGGACAAATCCAAATAGCTCAGAAGTTGAATGAGATTATGCACGACAGTGAGATTTTAGCATCGCCGAAGGAGCACGTGCAGGACCCTTATAGTTTCCGTTGTATCCCTCAGGTTCTCGGTGCCGTTGTAGACACTTTAAAACACGTCGAACAGGTTGTTGCTGTAGAAATCAACTCTGTGACTGATAATCCCCTTGTCTTTGCCAATGAAGACTTAATTCTCTCTGGCGGAAATTTTCATGGGCAGCCGCTTGCAATGGCACTCGATTTTCTTTGTATCGCCGCTGCTGAAGTTGGAAGTATTTCGGAGCGAAGAACCTACAAGCTCATCAGTGGCACTCGTAATCTGCCACCATATCTCGCAAATGATCCCGGCCTGCAAAGCGGATACATGATTCCGCAATACACCGCCGCAAGTATTGTATCGCAAAACAAACATCTTGCCAACCCTGCTTGCACAGACACTATTGATAGCAGCAATGGACAGGAGGATCATGTGAGTATGGGCGCAAATGCTGCCACGAAATGCTATAGAGTAATGGAAAATCTCAGACAAATTCTTGCTATAGAATTGCTCACCGCTGCCCGGGCTATCGAGTTTCGCAGACCGAAAAAAAGCTCGGCTGTAATTGAGAATTTATATACTGAGTTTAGAAAAATTGTGCCACATCATAAGGGCGACATTATTTTTTCTGACGCCATGAGAAATTCAAAGGAATTTCTTGGCAAATACTGAGAATTTCATTTCTACTTGCCTGTTCCTTTCAGCACAATAAGAATGGTGTAAAAAAGAATCTTAATATCCATTGCCAGCGACATGTTCTCGATGTAGAGAATATCATATTTCAATCGCTGGATCATCTGATCAACATTTTCCGCGTAACCAAATTTCACCTGGCCCCAGGATGTAATACCGGGGCGCACACGATGAAGATGTCTGTAATGTGGCGCCTTCTCCATGATTTGCTGAATAAAATATTCGCGCTCAGGCCTTGGGCCAACCAAAGACATTTCACCCATCAAAACATTGAAAAATTGAGGTATCTCATCCATTCGCGACTTCCGCAAAATCCTACCAACTCGAGTTACACGTGTGTCATTCTCTGAACTAAGTTTAGGTCCTTCCGCCTCTGCGTTCACAATCATTGACCTGAATTTATAGATGCGAAATGGTTGACCATACCGGCCGATTCTTTGCTGCGAAAAAAAAACGGGTCCGCGGGACGAGTATTTAATAGCAACCGCAATTATTACAATCAGCGGAGAAAGAACAATCAATGCCAAAATTGAGCAGACCATATCAATCAGGCGCTTGAGCGCAAATTGCCATAAAGGCATATTTCCTTGATTGATTCGGATCAGCGGAACACCATATACACTATTGAGTTTAACCGATCCGCTGAGAATATCATACATATCAGGAATGATGCTAATCCGTACATTTTTATCCTGTAACAATGATATAATCTGCTCAAGGTCTTTGTGATCACCGCTCTCAACAGCGACTATCACCTCCTCTATATGATTGGCGTCTATGATTTCGGGGAGCGCCGGATACTTTCCAAGAAAGGGAATATGCTTTTCCAATAAATTATCATTGCCATTTACCCTAACGAATCCAACGAACCTTAACCCCGGCGAAGATTTCATTTGTTGAATTTCTTCGAATAAATTCAATGCACGTGCATTGCCGCCTACCATTATCGTGTTAAATCCTAATACCCCAGAGTGTACTTTTCTTACCGTGGCAGTGGTATGAATTAATCGCCCAGTCAAGGTTAAAAGAATATGCGAGCTGGTTAGAACGAGTATGCTTTTATAGTAGCTCTTGTAGTCAATTACATGATCATCCAAAAGCAAAACAAAGAATATCGCTAAAACCCCAACGATAGTTGTCATGCTCACCTCCGCGAGTTCTTTCACTCTATATCGACGAAATATTTCGTAATACTGGCCACTCACAAAATACATGGTAACCCAGAAAGTTGGCACTAATAGCAATCCAAGATAAAAGTTGTCATCAATACTCTCAGACGCACCCATCATTCCCTCAAAATACTTTTTGCGATACCCAAACAAAATCACCCATGACGCTGCCGCTGCAACGTAATCGGTGATAATGTATTTAAGCGTTTGTCGGGAAGTGTTCATAGCATCAATGCCGCTGAATCATTGTCAGCGCACGACTTTAATATTGTCTAAGTATATTTTGGGTTGATTCGTTTCATTCGCAGCATAGTCCATGTAAATCCTGAATTTGCTGGTGTTCGGCCGTTGAACACCAATCATTCCTAAATCAATATAAACCTTTTTCCAGTTTGGGACATCCGATGAGCTCGTGGTGGGTGTTAGAAAAAGTATTGGCACTCTTTCTGTGCTAGCGCCTTCGAAAGAATACACCCCGATTCCAAAGGTATTATTACAGCTATAGTTCATCTCGAGAAATACATTGTCTCCCGGATTGATCATAATGTCATTGTTCTCTATAAATTCTGCATAGTACTTATTATTGATGAGTTGAAACAATCCGCAACGAACCCCTTGAATAACGGAGTTGCTGCCGGTAACTACGGAAACACTTCCTGCCTGATTCGAAGATTCTATCCATGTATTACCTGACTCAAAATTTCTTGCTACGTCTACACTTGCCGATGGCGCATACTCGAATAAAGGGGTTAGAGAATATGACTCACCCTGACTCACCCAAATGACCGTATCATATACCTGAATGAAGGGGTGTTTGATACGGTTTTGACCCAATGAATTATTCTTAATGCCAGCAAAAATTTTGACATCTGCTAAACCCTCCGCTAAATCAGGCACATATGACAAAGAATCAAAAACACCAAGGGTCTTGCCTTGAGAGAATACATAGAAATCAGTAATCCCGTTAACTATATCAAAACTGCCATCACGATTAAGAAGTTGCGGTGATTGAAGCTGATAATAGCAAGGGATTTCGTTGCCATCACCCTTTTTGCAATTAACAAAAACAGCGGCTATAAAAAACGAAAAGACAAGTCGAGTTGCAGTCAAGAGATACAGTGTAATTAAAATTCAGGCAAGATAAGAAACGAGGTAAACTGTCAATATTGCCTTGGTTCAAAAATGATTTCTCACAGCGGCTCAATATCTACCTCCGGGTCTTGCAGCAAGGTATGCTGCTTCATTTTCTCAAGCACTTGCAGAGCAACTTCCAGCGCTCTGGTGCCGTCGCGAAGTGACACAGCCACTGCACCTCCCGTTTGAATTGAATTACCAAAAGAGGCAAGCTCTTCTTTGATTGCATTGCTGTCAGCAGACACGGGCTTCTGCACTCGCAATTCCTTTTTTACGCCAGCACTACCCGTTTCTATAATGATGGCAAAGGGGTCGGGTTGTTCTTCTACGGGATGCAAGGTCACTATTTCCGTTGTCTTTTCCAGGAAGTCTACAGCAATGTATGCGTCACGCTGAAAAAACCTTGATTTCCTCATCCGCTTCATCGATATTCTGCTCGCCGTGAGATTCGCAACGCTACCGTCATCAAGTTCAATTCTCGCATTAGCAATATCCGGCGACTCACTCAAGACAGATACCCCGCTCGCAAGAATTCTTCTCACATTAGCTCCGGTGACTGAGAGCACAATATCAATGTCGTGAATCATCAAGTCGAGAACCACAGAAACGTCGGTGCCTCGAGGATTGAATTGAGCCAATCGATGCGTTTCAATGAATCGTGGCTTGTTTAGGTGCTCCCTCGCCGCGATAAATGCCGGGTTGAATCGCTCAACATGACCTACCTGAATCTTGACTCCCGCCTCGCGCTCAAGTTTGAGCAATGTTCTGGCTTCCTCAGAAGTACTAGTCACGGGCTTCTCCACAAAAACATGACGGAGAGATTTTATGGCCGCAACGGCCGTAGCATAATGGGCTGAGGTTGGACAAACAATATCAATCGCGTCACAATCTTCCATCATTTCCTCCAATGAACCAAACGCTAGGCACTGGAATTGCTGTGAAGCTTCTGATGCCGCGCGAGCATCGGGATCAAAAAGCCCTCTCAAATCAAATATCTCATCAAGCTCACGAAGACACTTGAGGTGGATTTTTCCCAGATGACCTGCTCCGGCGACACCAATCTTTATACGCTTATTCACTAATGCAATTTTTGTTTTGGCGGGTATGTATAAAAGTCCGTTGATTTTTTCTTTTCAACAGACATGATAACAAGTTTCTAAACTATAGCTTTAGGCCAATGGAAGACAACCACAGACATAAAGGATTGCGCAAAAAAATGGTGGAGCATCTGGCTGAGTTAGGCATATGTGACAAGAGTGTATTAGAAGCCATGAATTCCGTTCCTCGCCATTTTTTTCTCGATAGTGCATTTCTGGAATTCGCCTACGAAAACAAAGCGCCAGAAATAAGGGCCAAGCAAAAGATTTCACATCCTTATACAGTAGCCTTTCAGACCGAGTTATTATCCGTTTCACCAGGCATGAAAGTGCTTGAAATCGGCACGGGAAGTGGCTATCAAGCTGCCGTTCTTTGCCAGCTCGGCGCAAAAGTCTTTTCAATTGAGCGCCATCTCATTCTTCATCAGGAATGTGCAAAACTATTCGAGGAGCTGAAAAAACTGGATCGACGCTTCAACCCTCATCTCGTTTATGGCGATGGCTTCAAAGGTATTCCTGCCTTTGCCCCTTATGACAGGGTCATTATAACTTGTGCATTACCCAGATTTCCAGAGGAACTGCTCAAACAAATGAAACCCGGCGGGATTCTTGTAATGCCTTTAGGCGAAGGGGTTTCTCAAATGACAGTAATTAGAGAGAATGAAAATGGGGAATTCGTTATGTCACAACACGGCGAATTCTCATTCGTTCCTATGCTCGAAAAGAGAGATGCCAAGTCAGGGTAATCAATAATCAGAAAATTCCCAAGCGGTTCTGTATTGCGCTGATTTCTCAATGTAACTCATCAAGCGATTGTAAAAAGCATCATTACCAAAAGTGGCGCTGTCACCTATAATAACCAGTTTCTTTCGGGCGCGGGTCATCGCTACATTCATGCGGCGATAGTCTTTCAAAAACCCAATCTCCTGGCGGTCGTTACTGCGCACTAAACTAATGTATATAACATCGCGCTCCTGCCCCTGAAAAGCGTCTACCGTATTTACAGTAATATTGATATGTTCGCGCAATTTCCTCTTCAACAATTCTGTTTGAGCGCGATATGGAGAAATAACACCTACCGAAGCGCTCTTCAGTTGTGGCATCATTTGCGTGAGGTGCTTTAGTAAAACCTGTGTCTCCTGCTCATTCTGCAGCGAGCTGCCCTCATCACCTTGCTCCTCATCAAAAGCACATCCTGCGGTATCAATAAATTCAAAAGCCGCATCGCCCTCCAACAACAACCAGTTTTTGTTTTTCTCACCACTTTCCAGCAAGCCCTTATAAAACTCATTGTTGGAAAACTGCATGATGTCATTGTGCATTCGATATTGCGTGCGCAGCAAGGAGACTCGCGGCTGGCGATGAATGATTTTTTCCAATAACGATACCTCAAGACCTTTGGCCGCGGCTCGCGTAGATTTCACCACGGGAGGCAATTGATAAGGGTCTCCTGCAATTACAACCTTGTCGGCTTTCATGATAGGAACCCATGCCGCTGGCTCCATTGACTGCCCTGCCTCGTCGAGAAAGACGATATCGAAGTGTCGCGCCTTCAACGTATCCATTGCTGCTCCGATATACGTAACCGCGATGACCTGAGCATCATCAAGCATTTTATCAATCAGATATTGCTCTGTTTCCCTGGCCTCGCGATTAATGTTTTTGGCTTCATTCAGCAACAGCTTCCGCTGTTCAGCTTCCTCTCTTCCAAATTTTCTCTTGTACTTGCCAGCCATACGCCTGAGTTCAGCGGCTCGCTTTTTCAAATCTCCAACGGCATTGTATTCTTTGTTGCGCTGAAGTAAGACATCAAGGGTCAATGCAGTGGCCTCTTCTTCAACCTTAGCGAGATTTCCTAATCGGATAACGCGCACTCCCTTTGCGTTGACTGATCGCGCAAAGTGGTCAGTAGCAGCGTTGCTAGGCGCACATATCAATATCTTATTGCCTTGATTTGCCAGCCATTCCACTGCGGCAACGAGTGTGGTTGTTTTTCCAGTTCCCGGCGGACCGTGAACGATGGCAATATCTTCCTGTGATGCTATGCAATGCACGGCATCAATTTGAGATGCATTCAATTCCGATATTAACAGCCCTTCTACTTTACGTGACTGCGTCTCTTCATAGCCAAGAATGCGATCGCGCAATTCTCTTGGACGCCCCTTAGTGACATTAATAAGTTCATTTAGGGTCTGAAACATGACATCATACGTGCGGGTATCGAACAATCGGTCAACACCCAGCTTACCATCGTCAATCCAGTCAGGAAGCTCATCCAACTGGAAAGAAATTTTCATTCTGGATTCATCGGCATAACCTATTGTTCCCTGGATTCGCCTTACTTCCGTAGAGTCGGCAAGTGAGAACAACGACACCGGGGCCCCTGATTGAAAATGGCCTTCAGCGCCTGAACGAGTTGTTTTCTCTACAACGATGAAGGGATATGCCCCTAGACCAAAACCCGTTTCGTGAATTTTTAAGGGGAACCATGAAATACCGTTTCTAACTCGTTCGTGCACACCTGCATTATCCAGCCAAGCAAGATGTTGGGTGCGGTCTTCCTCACGTTCGACTAACAGTAACTCGGAGAGCGCCGCCAGTTCTGCAATCGCGTCAGGATATTTCTTTTCCTGCAATGAAATAGCTTGTCAGAACATTAACGCAAGATGGTCACATAACCGGCGTATTCCTTTACACCAGAATTGCTTTTCAACCCAAGTATATAGTAATATGTGCCGTCGGATACCTCGCTGGCCGTCCAGTCGCCATCGTAGTCTGTGTCTTCAAATACCAGAGCCCCCCATCGATTGAAAACCTTCAGAAAACTACCCGGAAAACGAGACACACTGAGGATATCAAACTTATCATTTCTGCCATCACCATTTGGGGTGAAGACGTTCGGAATCTCGAGCTCACAAGGCTCAGGAATTACTTGAAACAAATAGTCTCTCGATTCCGTGCAATATTTTTGGCTTACCGTGGCAACATAATACCCGCCCTCGTTCACGACATCCAGCCCGGGCGTGGTGGCAAATGCAGCGAGAGTGGGAGCGTTATTCACAAAAGCCGAGTCAGTAGCATAGTAATTCCAGACCCAATCTACCTGTTGCCCAACCTCTCCAGGCACAATATTGGTAGGCAATACTTGGAAACAAGGTCTTATGGTGTCGCTCAGAGTTGGCAAGCTTGGTGCGATATGATAATCAAGTGTATCACTATTGCAAGGCGCCAAGGCAATTAAGCGATAAATTCCGTCCACCGTAACCACAATTGTATCGTTGGTAGAGGATGGGAACGTTTGGTTTGGCGGGAACCATTGGTATGAATAATTTCCTGGCCCCGCAGGCGTAGCAACTACCTCATGCGGCATTGTAACATCACAGTCAAACTGTTCGGGCAAGCCAAGCTCCACAGAACCGCCATATTCAACGCGAACGATTGCAGTATCAAAGCAGTTTTGCAAAGAGGTGATATTAACTACAACGACATAATCGATGGGGTCTCCGGCGAAGTTTACAATATCTGGTGACAATTCATTGGTCGCGGATAAAAATGTACCAGGGCTCCAACTGAAAATCATGTCGGTTTGGTCATCATCAATTACCGTAACATTCGTTGGTACAACATCACCGCAAGTAACTAGGCTATCTGCATTGATTTCTGGTGATCGAACCGTAATAGATATACTATCGTTATATGTGCAGCCAAAGTCATTTTTCACCTCATAGAAAAACTCATAAACACCCGGCTCGGTGGGTGTGAAGATGGCCCAGTCACAATTTGGGCCCATAAAAGAAAATTGCTCTGGGTTTTGCCAATAACTTGAGTCGCAGCCACTGCCTATTATTGGGGTGAATGTCAATACATCAGGATAGAACGAGGCATTAAAGGCAACACCAAATTCAAAAACCCAACCATCGTCTGCGCCAACAACATCACAGACCTCCAATTGCCAGGTGCCGTTGAGCGGACAACCGATCAAATCCGCAAATGAACCTTCTGGCTCATACTCTCCTGCTGGGATGGGAGATGCACCGCCCCCTGCCAAATACTCCATCCAAGTACCTCCGGTTGAATTAGGTGTAAAGGTGTAAGTATAGCCCACTCCCGGAACCCCGCTTTCATCATCAATGGGCTCACCAAGAAAAGTCCCTGAACCAGCCTCCGCTGGAAGGATATTCATTACGGAACCATCCGGACAAATCACGTTTATAATGATATCTCCAACAAAACTGTGTTCGATATTAAAGTAAATACTACTGAAATCATCCACAGAAGCGATAGTGTCTCCGTTATCAAAACTATTGAAATTGATTTCCGCATAAAGACATCCCTGATTATCGGGGATATATACACCGTTCTCAAATACTACGCTTTGATCCTCCACCCAAGTTACTGCCTGGCCATTTTGATTTTCGTCGTTAAACTCAGATGTTGTATCCACGAATGCCTCGGTGCCAATCAACACTTCATTGCCGACGCAGAAATAATCGGAGGTAGTGGAGATATCAAAAAGATAAGGTGTAGAGACCAAAACAATTACCATCGGCAGATTCACGCTGGTACATCCACTTGTGTCCTCAAGATTGAGCCGCACTCTATAACCTCCTGGTTCGTTGAATTGATAAGTCAGCGTTGGCCATGCCGCGGTATCAAATGAATTATCAATGGTCCAAGAGGTTATCGGGGCATCTGTGAATGGTTGTCCATTTCCATCGGTGGATCCGCTAGCATCAAAATTTACGGTTTCACCGGGACAAATCTTTATGGTATCACCGCCGGCTTCAATATTGGCCAAGGGATATGCACAAGGAACACCACAGGTTACACGGAAATTATAAGCACCTAATTCAGAATCATCATTGGATATGAAGTTGATTGTTAGGCAACCGCCGGGATTTGTGGTCAAGTCAGGACTGATGGTTTCGAACTGCAAATCTCCCAGCGAATTCGCGGTTATCAGCGGAGCTGAAATATCAGCGCCGTTGTGGATAAACATAGTGTCACCAGGCGATAAGTCAAAGTCCAGAAAGTATAAGTTTACCTGCACCTCCGGGGCTATTGGACATACCGTAAGCACGTTATTTTGGCCTGCAGAATACGGGGCCAATCCACCGTTATCGGGGTTTACACTGAGATCACATGTATTGTACACGTCGTCATCTGGCATACTGATCACCTCCGTTTGAGCAACGGCACTAACCCCAAAAAATATTGAGCAAATCAGTGAGATGTATAGGTTTCGATTCATCATGATGGCCTTATTTTTTATTCCTTTCATAACGTTGCTTTTCTTTCTTCATCATTTCTACAGACCTTACAACCAATAATTTCGACACCCCGTCAGTAGTGGTTATCATCAAGTTTTCACAAACTCCCTCACTTTGAGGAAGGCGATACAACAACGGATTAAACTCGCCTAAATCTGCCAATGACAAATTAACAGGCTCACCTGAGCGCTTAACCAATTGGTAATTGCTCAGACCTGATCCGACTTTCATGTCTTCAAACCAACAAAGCTTGTCGCCCCGTAGGTTAAGGTCGGCTAAAGTCTCGTTGCTAAAGTTTGCAATTTCGCTTTCGGTATAAGCCGCCTTCACTTTGTTTGTTGGCACAATCCTTTGGCTGTAGGCGGTGATTCCGATAACAAGAAGAAATAACATCAGCGTCTTTTTCATGTTTTACAATGTTGGGCAAATATACTGTTTCGTAATGCTACGTTCATTTAACACCTGGTCGACAGGAATTACTTGGTGTAAGACCTTTTTTTTTAATGTGAGTTGCGTAGACATAATTTCTTTGATGAAACCTCAAAATCCAAAAGCAGGCGACAATATTGAATCAAGAAATTCAGTAGAAAAATTCTCAATTTGGATGAAGTAGCATAAAGAGTATATTTGCGCCCGCTTTTTAGCAAAAACCAGATCTCGTAGCTCAGCCGGTAGAGCAATACACTTTTAATGTATGGGTCCTGGGTTCGAGTCCCAGCGGGATCACCGGAAAGCAGAAGAAGATGGTCGTCTATGGCGACCATCATTCTTCATAAATACCGTTAGCCCAGGTGGTGAAATTGGTAGACACGTACGTTTGAGGGGCGTATGGCGCAAGCTGTGCTGGTTCGAGTCCAGTCCTGGGCACCCTTCCGGATTGATCCGGTTTCATTCGAGATGGAAGAGCTCGATAAATTCTTCAGAGGCGCGAAGCTGATGAACCCACAATACCGAAGTGGCGGAATTGGTAGACGCGCACGTTTCAGGTGCGTGTGTCGCAAGACGTGAGGGTTCGAGTCCCTCCTTCGGTACGACA
>CAZKRL010000028.1:0-40645 GCA_964555295.1 uncultured Comamonadaceae bacterium
GACAATGTGCGTGACTTCGCTTTTGCTACCTCGCGCAAATTCATTTGGGATGCAATGGGTGTGACAGTGGGTAACAATAAAACCATGGCGATGTCTTTCTACCCGAAGGAGGGCAATCCGTTGTGGGAACAATTCAGCACGCGAATTGTAGCGCATACCGTAAAAACGTATAGCCGGTTCACGATTGATTATTCTTATCCGGTGGCCATTTCGGTGCACTCGAAAAGTATTGGAATGGAATATCCAATGATATGTTTCAACGGTGGTAGACCCGAGCCCGACGGTACTTATGATGAAAATACCAGAAACGGTATGATTTCAGTAATCATTCACGAGGTAGGTCATAACTTTTTTCCGATGATTGTGAATAGTGATGAAAGGCAATGGACTTGGATGGACGAGGGCTTGAACACTTTTGTTCAATATCTCGCAGAGCAGGAATATGACATCAATTATCCCAGCTGGAGAGGTCCGGCCCGCCTTATTGTTGATTATATGAAGGGTGACAAGAGCTCTATGTCGCCTATTATGACCAACAGTGAGAGCATTCACCAGTTTGGCAACAATGCTTATGGCAAGCCGGCTACAGCACTGAATATTCTGCGTGAAACCGTAATGGGTCGCGAGTTGTTTGACTTCGCCTTCAAGGAGTACTGTAGACGGTGGGCTTTCAGACATCCCTCTCCGGATGATTTTTTTAGAACAATGGAGGATGCCAGTGCTGTGGACCTCGATTGGTTTTGGCGAGGATGGTTTTATGGTACCGATCATTGTGATATGGAACTTAAGAATGTCCGTGTTTTCCGCATCAATTCACATAATCCTGAAATTGAAAAGAATATCGCAAAGGAAAAAATCAACGATAAGCCCAAAGATATTTCCAAAGAACGCAATCGTGCCGATGGGGTTCCTACGCAAGTGGAAGCCAATCCTATGATGAGGGATTTCTACACCGATTATGATGAGAATAAAGTTACTGTGATGGATAGAATGGAGTTTGAGGAGTATCAGAATGGCCTTAGTGAAGAGGATAAGAAGGTGTTGAATGACGGTAAGTTGTACTACGAATTAACCATAGCCAATAAGGGCGGTTTAGTGATGCCTTTGATTTTTGAGTTGACGTTCACTGATGGCAGCACGAGAGATATCAGAATACCGGCGGAGATTTGGCGCAAAGGTGAAAATGAAGTGACGAAAGTTTTTGCATGTAAGCAAGAGGTGGTATCCATTGCTCTTGATCCATTGCTCGAAACGGCCGATACAGATGTCTCCAACAACTATTGGCCTGCACGTTATACTCCCTCAAGATTTGAGTTGTATCGCGATAAGAAAGCTTCAGGAAGGGAAAACCCAATGCAGCGCGCCAAGAAAGAGGCAGACCTGAAGAAATAATATGTGGGCACTCGGTTTGAGCATTCTCACGAATGCCGGAATTTATCTTCTCTTCAAATGGTTTGAGAAAGGTGAAACCAAGGTGTTTCATGCTATCGTGGTCAATTATATCGTCGCCTTCATCATTGGAATGGCAATGATTCCTGATGTGTCCCTAGCATTCGCCGGTGCTTCAGAATGTCCGGATTGGTTCATTGCGGCCCTCCTGCTCGGAGTACTCTTTATTTATATATTTAATTTGGCTGCCAGAACCGCCTTGAAATCCGGTGTCACAGTTACAACGGTAGCTTCCAAAATGTCGCTCGCACTCGCTGTTCTGCTCTTTGTGTTTACCGATCCCAATGAGAATATCACCTCGTTCGAGGGATTCGCAATTGTACTGGCTCTATGTGGTGTTGTATTCACATCGTCGAGGGGTGAAAAGCTTTCTTTGAGTGTTCACTCTTTACTCGGTCCGCTAATCATTCTTTTGGGGGGTACGATTATTGATTTCTGTATAGCGCATTTCGCTACTCACCCTGTGAATGCCAGTGAAATGGCTTTATATAGTTGTCTCTCATTTGGGGTGGCCGGCCTCATCGGTAGCGGAATAGTTGTTTATCGTATAACGGTTCTAAAGATTTTGCCAAGCATGAAAGACATGATTTCAGGCGTCATGCTGGGAGTCGTTAATTATGGTTCTATTTACTTTTTGGTAATTGCCTATAACAGTGGTGTAATGGAAAAATCAACATTACTTCCGCTGAATAATCTGGGCGTTGTTGTTGTTAGTACGCTCGGTGCGGTTTTTATTTTCGGTGAAAAACTGAGTCGTCCTAATCGGATAGGTTTGGCTCTCAGCGTTCTCGCTTTGGTAATCCTCACATGGGAGCATTGGTAGGGTAGTGGATGGTCAATGCTGTTCAATGTTCGTGACAATGAACGGTGTAGGTAGTATCACTTGCGGGATACCCACTGGATTCAAGCGCTTCGACTTCGTCACCGCACTTCTCACCAAGTTCAACCTCCCCATTGGGGCCGTCATAGTGGCAATCGTGACAATGCTTTTTACAGGAGGCAATTAATACAACAACGATTGCGATGCAGATACACATTTGGAAGTTGTAGGGTTTCATATGTTTTTTTTAAATGATTCGATACTGAAGTCCGAGATAAAAATTTCTTCCGGGAAAGGGCATCTCGATGTTCTTAAGCCGAGATAAATGGTCGATATATCTTGTGTCGGTGATGTTTTTGCAACCTCCTTCTACATGGATTCTCTTTTTGTGTCCCAGCGAAATCGAGAAATAACAATCCAAAGTCGCGTATGCAGGAGAAGGTGTCTCATCCACAGCAATCTGACGCTGTGCATCACACAGCACCGTTTTGATTCCGATCTGATCCACGCTCACACGTCTTTTTGAATACTCTGATAAATCGTATCTGATGTCGCCACTTATTCTTGGTTGTGGCATCAGGGAAACACTGGCAGAATCAGCGTCGATGAGTCGAAGCAGCGCTCCGTTGAATTGAATGTGCAGGTCGTGAGCGAAATGAGGATGAAGATGCACCGATGCTTCACCGCCGGCGAACAAGGTTTCTTTTGCCGAGGTGAAAATGAAAACCGGCATGCCATTCATCTTTTCACTTGTGGGTTTTATATAGATATAATTCCGGATATGATTGACGAAAGGATTCAGCATAATGGTGGCATGTTCAGAATTCCATTCTGCACTGCAATCGAATTGTGTGGCGTATTCTGGACTTAGAGAGCGATTGCCTTGTTCATACCTCAGTGCACCATGGTGATATCCATTGGCGAGTAATTCTGTAACGTGAGGGATTCTGAACCCACTCGAAACGGACGATCGCAGGGTCCATTTGTCAAATGTGTACGAAATGCCCAATGCATAATTATTGCCCAAATATTTTTTGCGAATAGTGAGGGAACTATCGCCGGGCACGTAGATATTTCTTGCATCTACTCTAATTCCGCCTTGTACATTGAGTCTGTCTAACGCTATTGAGGCGGTGATATACCCACCGATATCCGATGTTGTAGAATTCGGAATGAGCTCTTCTTCCGCCTCGGGTAAATTGCTGTTGGTCTGATGCATCCACTGTGTCCCTGCCGAAATCTCGAGACGTTCAAAACGTTGCGTGTATTTGATATTTGAGAGGAAATTATCGAGTTGCATACTCAAACTGGGTACTGATACTTTCTCGTCGTATTCGATTAGGTTATTGCGAGCATACCCGGCATTGATATGAAGTTCAGCGTGGTTGAAATACCATTTGTTTTCTTGTGATACAACATGATTTCTGATGAACTGTGCGGGAAGTGTCCACAATCGCCGGGGTTGAGCAATTTGAAAATCGGCCGGAGTTGCCAGGGAGTCGTGCGTGTGCCCCGGAATACCTGTTGTTGCTGCGTTGAAGGCGTATCGTATGTAATGCACACTTTTATCCCCGGAGTAGGAGATATATCCCCGACCTTGTAATTCCTGAAACCTTGAGTTTTTCGCAAATAATTTTTTGGGGATAGCGAAATCGGCATGACTGGAGGCGCCGCCCGCAAGAAGAAATCTCCATCGCTGACCCGATTGCTGGTAAGTGAATTGACTTATCGCGCCGCGAGATACATGCTGGTACTGTGTTTTCAGTAAGAGCGTTTTTTCACCCACCGGCAGGGGAGCAATATCATTGAGGATAACCACACCGCCCATGGCATCGGCGCCGTATATCAATGATGACGGGCCCTTTATCACCTCTGCCGAACCCACACCTGCATTGCCGATACCCATGCCGTGATCCCCGCCCCACTGTTGTGCTTCGAATCGCATCGCGTTGAGCATCGTCACTACGCGCATTCCTTGCATTCCCCGAATCACCGGCTTCGCAATGCCATTCCCCAGATTAGCAGAATAGACTCCCGGAATGGCCGATAGCGCCTCAGGTATATTGAGTTGGCCATTAGCCGAGGAATTCTTCATTTCGATTTTGTCAATGCGAAATCCAGACTTGTCTCTTGTAGTTGTGCCAATACCCGTAATGGTCAATTCTTTCAGCGTAATGTGCGAGGGTTTAAGCGCGATGGTAATCTGTGGGTTTGTATCCGGTAGAATGGTGATGTTGGATTCATACCCAATGGCTTCCACATAAAACCGTGAGCCATTATTGATTTTTTGGAACACAACACATCCGTTGTTGTCAGTTGATCGGTATTCATCTTTTTCCAGGTAGTAAACGAGCGCACCCTCGATCCTCTCTTTTGTTTCAGAGTCTATGAGACATATAGAAGTTTGCGCAATACACAGACTGGATTGGCAGAAAAGGACTAAAGTGCTGATTAAAAGATGTAAGGTTTTCAACGGGCCAAAAATAGACAGATGTTTTTCTAACGCAACATTGTTGCGATAATATTTTGGCGCTTATGATTCGATTTCAAGCAAAATTTCTTGATGATGTTCTCTTGTTTACTGAATCCAGTGACAATGAATTTTGTCGATGGTAATGTTCTGGTTGAACGAAGATCCTTCAGAAATTGAATTAGTTCTTATCGCTTTCTGCCTTTGATTCACTCCTGCTCGTTCAGAGCGTGTTGAAGGTTTTAATGGGCTTATGACATCAAGAAAAATCCATCAATTCGGATTTGAATTGCATCTGAATATTTCGCTGATAGCTGTGTCTTTCCACTTCAGACCCGGATACACATCCATAATGGTAAGCCGGATTTTATTGGAGGTGGGATTTTCCGCATCTAGCGCCTTAATAATTTCTTTTGGTAGTGTAAAGGTTTGAGCGCCCATTACGTCCGCTAATTCCAGAATAAAATAATCTTTGGTGCCCATAGAAATTTTCAGGTGTTTGACACGGCTGTTGTTTTCCCAACTCGACTGGCTTGCCTGATATCCGTTCAGAATTGTAACCTCCGCATCATAGCCGCTATGACCCATTCTCGAGAACTCGATATATTCACCAATTCCATAATCTGCATGTCCCTCTACCCAAGCGGTTGTGGGATCATCATCGACGAGATTTTTTACGGTATAGTTAAACTTTCCCTGAGGGGCAAGTGTAGAAGTGGCCTTGAGTCCTTCATTTGGTCCCTCGCACCACCAATTGCTCCAAACCCATGGTTCACCCGGTCCTTCAGTAGGTTCTTCGGGCTTTTGTCCCCAATCAACGATTCGCTGTTTTACTGATTTTGCTTGTATTATTTCTAATGTTATCTCCGGGGGCTTTGTAGAAGGAGTTTCCGTAACCTCTGCCTTTGGGGTTTCTGCGGGTGTCGGAGTGGTTACAGTGTTTTCATTTGAATTTCCACAACTACAAAATGTAATGGTTGATGAAATGATGAGGTATGCGGATAATTTGTTTCTCATATTTTTTTCCTTATGGGTTTTTGCGACGATCGTAATGCTCCAAAGCTAATGCATTGAGTGCTTTGCTATATATAAATCTGTGGCGATGTTGTCGGTTGAAATGTTTTGATGAAATGCTTGGCTGTTACATTCATTCTATTCCTATTTGCTAATGTCAAAAACGTCTGAAGAACTGCACTTGCTCAATTGGACAAATAATGCTGCGGTAGGCATCATACCATTGAGATCTGCCTAATGCTTTCGCTTCTCGGTGCAACGAATGCTCTTTCCATCTATTTACACTCGCGCGATCTCGCCAGTAACTGATAAAAATACCCATCGGTGAAACGCGCAGACTTTCGTATCCAATGTATCCGTCTATGTTTTGAGCTTCTAGCATGGTGCGAACATCCATCTCGTTGTAATCATTCATTTCATCGCTTCGCTCGGTAATGAAAATTACCGCATAGTTGCCCGGCTCGAGCTGGATTAGATCGTTGATGCGCATGATTACATATTTCTGCGGTACTGACCACCCACCTCAAACATCGCTGAAGTGAGTTGACCCAGGGAGCATGTCTTGACTGCGTTCATTAATTCTGTGAAAAGATTTTTTTGTGAAATAGCGGCCATACGAACCATTTCAACGGCGGCTTTATTTCCGTGAGCATTGCATCGGTGTAGCTGCTCGAGCATCGCAATTTGATATTCTTTCTCTTCTTCTGTCGCCCGAATTACCTCGCGCGGCAATACTGTGGGCGATCCTTTTGACGACAGGAAAGTGTTTACACCGATGATCGGAAATTCACCTGTATGCTTCAGGGTTTCGTAATACAAACTCTCTTCCTGAATTTTACTGCGCTGATACATGGTTTCCATTGCCCCCAATACGCCACCGCGCTCAGTGATTCGATCGAATTCGAGCAACACAGCTTCCTCAACGAGATCGGTCAACTCTTCGATGATGAACGAGCCCTGCAGCGGGTTTTCATTTTTCGCAAGTCCAAGTTCCTTGTTGATGATGAGCTGAATAGCCATCGCTCTGCGCACACTCTCCTCTGTGGGAGTGGTGATGGCCTCATCATAAGCATTCGTATGCAAACTGTTGCAGTTGTCGTAAATGGCATACAATGCTTGTAAGGTTGTGCGGATGTCGTTAAAGTCAATCTCCTGTGCATGCAAAGAACGACCACTGGTTTGGATGTGATACTTGAGCATTTGGGCTCGCGCGTTGGCATTGTATTTACGCGCCAGTGCCTTGGACCATACTCGTCGCGCTACACGCCCAATCACCGCGTACTCCGGGTCGATGCCATTGCTGAAAAAGAAACTTAGATTCGGCCCAAATTCATTGATGTCCATACCACGCGCGAGGTAGTACTCTACATACGTAAATCCATTGGCCAGAGTAAAGGCAAGTTGCGTTATGGGATTGGCCCCGGCCTCGGCAATGTGATATCCGCTGATGCTTACGCTATAGAAATTCCTGATTTGATGTTCGATGAAATATTCCTGCACATCACCCATGAGTCGCAAGGCGAATTCTGTCGAGAATATACAGGTGTTTTGTGCCTGATCTTCTTTTAGAATATCGGCCTGCACAGTTCCTCTCACTTGTGAAAGTGTTTCTGCTTTTATGCGCTGGTAATCTTCAGCGTTTAACACTTCATCACCGGTAATTCCCAGGAGTAAAAGTCCTAAACCATCATTGCCCTCCGGCAGGTCGCCCTGGTATCTAGGGCGCTGAAGTCCTTGCGCATCGTATTTCTTTTTGAGACCTTCCTCAACTTTCTTTTCAAGACCATGCTTACGAATGAATTTCTCACAGCTTTGATCAATCGCGGCATTCATGAAGAAGGCAAGGATCATAGGCGCCGGACCATTGATGGTCATACTCACCGATGTTTTAGGATCGCACAAGTCAAATCCCGAGTATAGCTTTTTGGCGTCGTCAAGACAACATATACTTACACCGCTATTCCCCACTTTGCCGTAGATATCGGGCCTGCGATTAGGGTCGTGCCCGTACAAAGTCACGCTATCAAAAGCAGTCGAAAGTCGCTTGGCAGGCATGTTCAAACTCACATAATGGAATCTGCGATTGGTGCGTTCAGGTCCACCCTCACCTGCAAACATGCGTGTTGGGTCTTCACCCTCACGTTTGAAAGGATACAGTCCGGCAGTATAGGGAAATTCTCCGGGCACATTTTCCTGTAATACCCAGCGAAGAATATCTCCCCACGAACGATAGTTGGGGGTTACTACTTTCGGAATGGCCTGATGAGAAAGGCTTTCAGTATGGGTTTTGATTCGGATTTCTTTCCCTCGAACCTTGAAAGCATACTCGTCATCTTTATATAATTTACGTTTCTCCGGCCACTTTTGAATGATAGCCCAGTTCTTTGGATCGAGTTCCATCGCTATCCGGTCATAACTGGCGCGAAGCTGTTGGAGGGCTTCCTGCGCATCAGCATTGTCAGAGGAGCTCAGCGTATCAATGGCACCTTGAATGCGATATAATTTGTCTGCCGTTTCCGCCTGAAGTTGTACCCAATGATCGTAGCTGCGATTGTTCTCTGAGATTTCACTCAGGTAACGTGTGCGATGCGGCGGGATGATGTAGATTTTCTCGCTTTCTCCTTTGGCTTCTGTCATTGCACCGGAAAAATCCACGCCACATTTTTCCTGAATTTTACTCATCAGTATTTTGAAGAGTCGATTCGTTCCGGGATCATTGAATTGCGAGGCAATGGAGCCAATGACAGGAAGTGATTCGTCATCGCTGTCCCACAACTGATGATTGCGTTTGTATTGCTTTCTCACATCTCGCAGCGCATCCAATGCTCCGCGTTTGTCAAATTTGTTGATGGCTACTACATCTGCAAAATCGAGCATGTCGATTTTTTCAAGCTGTGTTGCAGCGCCGAATTCAGGTGTCATGATGTACAATGAAACATCACTGTGATCCATGATCTCTGTATCGCTTTGTCCGATGCCCGATGTTTCGAGCACAATCAAATCGAAGCCCGATACTTTCAGAATGTCTGCGGCCTCGGCCACATGTTTACTCAGTGCAAGATTGCTTTGTCGCGTTGCCAGTGAGCGCATATACACTCTCTGATTGCGAATACTGTTCATCCTTATTCGGTCGCCAAGCAATGCGCCACCGGTCTTCTTTTTCGATGGATCAACGGAAATGATGCCGATGGTTTTTTCGGGGAAGTGGAGCAGAAATCTGCGCACGAGTTCATCGACCATCGATGATTTTCCTGCGCCTCCCGTACCGGTGATTCCTAGAACGGGCGTCGATCTTTTAGTTGCCAATTCTTTGACTTGGCTCAGCAATGTTGCATGTTCTTGCGGAAAGTTTTCTGCTGCAGAGATGAGCTGCGCGATTTCGGTTTTCCGGTCGGTATGGATTTCGTCAAGATTCAGCTGAATGTTTTTCCCCGTTGGAAAATCACATTTTGAAACCAGATCATTGATCATTCCCTGCAGGCCCATGGCCCTGCCATCGTCGGGATGATAAATGCGTGTTATTCCGTAAGCATGTAGTTCTTGAATTTCATCAGGGAGTATAGTGCCCCCGCCGCCACCGAAAATTTTGATATGTCCGGCACCGCGTTCTTTGAGCAGATCAAACATGTATTTGAAGTACTCCATGTGCCCTCCCTGGTAGGATGTCATGGCGATGGCCTGCGCATCTTCTTCAATGGCGGTATTTACCACCTCATCAACACTGCGGTCATGACCTAGATGAATGACCTCGCATCCTGTTGATTGAATGATGCGGCGCATAATGTTGATGGCAGCATCGTGGCCGTCGAATAGACTTGCCGCGGTTACTATTCGAATCTTATGGATAGGTTGGTAGGGCGCAGTTTCTTGCATACGTATTATGGGTCTGCGCAAATTTACACGGAAGTGTCAGGGAGCTGTTGCTATTTGGATTTGAGTTCAATGCTTTTGTGCGAATGGTCTTTGAGAATGATTTACCCTTATGTTTGGCTCATTAATAAAAACCAATAACCAATGCAATCCAACCCAACAGGTCATCCCAAAGGACTCTATTATTTATTCTTCACTGAAATGTGGGAACGTTTTAGCTACTACGGAATGCGCGCAATTTTCATTCTTTTCATGACCAAAGTGCTCATGCTGAGTGATAAGGACGCATCCGAGATTTATGGCAGTTATACGGGTTTAGTTTATCTCACTCCGCTGCTGGGAGGGTATTTGTGTGATCGATATCTGGGTAACCGCCGCAGTATCATTATCGGTGGCTTCCTGATGGCCATTGGTCAGTTTTGTATGTTCCTCAGCGCAAGTGCCGGAACCAACGGCGGTGTGGAGATGATGTGGATGGGGCTGACCTCACTCATCATTGGCAATGGATTTTTCAAACCGAATATCTCCACCATGGTGGGCCAGCTCTATCCTGCCAATGACCGCAGAATCGACAGCGCCTTCACCATTTTTTACATGGGTATCAATATGGGGGCCTTCTTTTCACCGCTCGTTTGTAGTTCGTTCAGCGAATACAAGTACGGCTTTCTCGCAGCTTGTATCGGTATGCTTATCGGAGTCATCAGTTTTGCATTACTTCAGAAGAAATATCTGATTTCCCTCGAAGGAAAGGAAATTGGTTTGCCCGTTAAGCCGCTTGATCTGAAGAGCATATTACTGATTATCGGATCCATTGCTATCATTTTTACGATGCTCAATTTCAAGCAGTGGTTTGGCAGCGACACGGACATTATCGCATACTTCATCTACGGATCAATGGTGCTGATGCCGGTCATTTTGCTCAGCGATAAAAGTCTAACGCGACAAGAGATGATGCGACTGATTGTGGTTTTCATTCTCGCCTTCTTCGTGATTTTCTTCTGGGGTGCGTTTGAGCAGGCCGGCGCTTCGCTCACACTGTTCGCCGACAGACAAACCGATAGAACCATTTTCGGATGGGAAATGCCTGCTGAATATTTCCAATCGATCAACCCGCTCTCAGTGATTGCATTGGCCACCGTCTTCACCTTGATCTGGGGCTTCCTCCATCATCGCAACATGGAGCCCTCATCCCCAAAGAAAATGGCATGGGGTCTTTTGTTGGTAGCTATCGGTTACATCGTAATTGCCATTCCCGTGAAAGGCATTGGAGCCGATGAAAAGGTAAGTATGTGGTGGCTCATCGCATTGTATGTCATTCATACCATGGGTGAGCTCTGTCTATCCCCCATCGGCCTTTCTATGGTTTCCAAACTCGCTCCATTGCGTTTGTCGTCATTGCTGATGGGCACATGGTTCCTTGCCAATGCAGCAGCCAATAAATTCGCCGGCACATTGAGCGCGCTCATTCCTCCTGCCAATCCTCAACCGGGCGATACTATACCTGTTTTTATGGGAATTCAAATCGACAATCTGTTCTCATTTTTCATGGTCTTCATTTTGATGAGTGGTGCTGCAGCCGGACTTTTATTCGGGCTCAGTAAATACCTTGACGATCTCATCAACACCCCTGCCCAAAAACTGTAAGTGGGCATGAGCAATAAGCACCCCAAGGCACTTCCCTTTCTCTTTCTCTCAGAAATGTGGGAAAGATTCGGTTACTATCTCATGATCGGCATCTTCACTCTGTACCTGAAAGATGCAGAGACAGGTTTCGGTATGTCGGAAAAGGAAAGTGCCGATCTCTACGGAACGTTCATCGCACTTGTTTTTCTGACACCATTCATTGGTGGTCTCTTGGCCGATCGTTATCTAGGATACAAAAAATCCATCATCATCGGTGGACTGCTCATGGCCGCAGGATATATGATGATGGGGGTGCACAACATCACCACGCTGTATATCGCGATGACGCTCGTTATACTGGGTAATGGTTTCTTCAAACCGAATATTTCAACCTTGCTGGGAAACATTTACAACACGCCCGACTTCAAATTGCGCAAGGATGAGGGTTACAATATCTTCTACATGGGCATCAACATCGGTGCATTCATTTGCAATTTTTTCGGTGCGGCACTCCAAATTCTTCTGGGCTGGGAATGGGCCTTTTTTGCTGCAGGTGTTGGTATGTTGATCGGTGTCGCGGTTTTCCTCCTGGGCTCAAAACATTATGTAGGATATATCGAACCCAAAGGCACTCAGCCCGGCGACATGCCCATGAGTAAAATCCTGATGCTCATTTTATTGCCGTCAGTTGCTTTTGGTGTTTTGGGCTGGCTCATCAACGGCATCGAAAGTCTTAGCAATCCCAACGCCTCTATATTCGGTTCAGACAGCACCGATGCATTCATTTTCGCTTGTATTCCCGTTGTTTATTTCTATACCCAACTGTATGTAAAAGCCAAAGTTGCAGAACGTCGGCAAATCGGCGCTCTACTCACCATTTTCGCGGTGGTGATTATGTTTTGGGCGGTTTTCAAACTCAATGGTTCAGCCCTTACTACATGGGCCAATAATTACACCGACAGAAGCGTGACCGGCACCGCGGAAGATATCACCTCGGGTATTAAACTTTCTAAAGAGTTGAAGTATGAGAAAGCGTTGACCGATAGTCTGGATGAGCAATTCAGACCGGTGAAAGCGGACGGCAAGAAAATTCAAACGGAATCTTATCCCAACTATTTCAAAAATGAAGCGCAGGAAAATTTGCCTGCTGAAGGTTCTACAGTGAGTCTCTGGGCCACGAATCTCAGTCAGTCGATCAATCCGGCGTGGGTCATCCTATTGACGCCGCTCGTGGTTGCCCTCTTTTCCTTCCTGCGCCGGAAGAACAGCGAGCCCTCAACACCTGCTAAAATCGCCTTTGGTCTCTTGATTTCAGGCCTTTCGGTTCTCGTGATGGTGGGCGCCGTAATGGCCGGAAATAACGGTGCCGAAAAAGTGAGTGTATGGTGGCTGATTGCCAACTATGGTGTCATCACTATCGGCGAACTTTTTTTGAGCCCGATGGGTCTCTCACTGGTTTCTAAATTAAGTCCCGCGGGAATTACCTCACTCATGATGGGGGGCTGGTTTCTTTCCACCTCTATCGGCAATAAACTAAGTGGTGTCTTGGCCAGCATGTGGGATAAGTATGACAACAAGGCGAATTTTTTCTGGGTGAATTTCGTGCTGTTGTCACTTGCAGCGTTGCTCATGTTTTCATTGCTCAAGCGCCTCAATTCCGTGATGAAAGAGCAAGGCATCCATTGATGCGGCAATGTGCGCAATCATTCACTTACGAACCTGGCAACTTGAATAATCTTTTCGTTCATACTTGCGGCACTGCAACAATTCCATTCAATTTTGCGGTCCTATGAACCAACGCAATAAGAGATTTTCTGAAGTGTTACGACTGCTCCTGGTATTGACACTTCTTATTGTTGTGGCATCGCTGATTGGTTTAAAGGGGATTAAGCTGGATCTCACCGCAGAGAAAAGACACTCCCTCACCACTGCCACGATGGCGATGCTCGACACCTTACCCGATGACATGTATGTGCGTTGTTATCTGCACGGTGAATTCCCCGCAGGATATAAGCACCTCGAACAAAGCATCAAGGAGCGACTGCAAGAATTTCGGGACTATAGTCATGAGCGTATCGATTTTGAATTCATTGACCCTTATGAAAGTGGCGACAATAAAACCATCAAAGAGGTATTCAAAGCGCTTGATGAGCAGGGACTGAAATTTTCAAATATTTCATTTGAAGAAGATGGAGCACAGGCCACCAAGTTGATCTGGCCTTGCGCCATCATTGAATATCAGGGTAAAGAATATCCCATCCAGTTTTTGAAATCAGAGGCACCTGCAATGAGTGACGAGATGATTGCTGCCAGTGTCAATCATCTGGAATATGAGCTATCGAATAGCATCCGCAAAATCACCCGCACCGAGAAACCTGCCGTGGCTTTGCTATCTGGACATCGTGAGATTGACCCACTGCATCTGGCTGATTTTATATACGGAATGCGAGAAAACTATGACGTTGAGTTGGTGCGTATCGATTCACAGCTCAACGCATTGTCAGAAAAAATTGCGGGATTGCCCGATCGCAGAAATCTGTATTCAGCAATGATCATTGCAGGTCCGGATTCATTATTCAGTGATCGCGACCGATTCATCATTGATCAATTCATCATGAATGGGGGCAAGGTTCTATGGATGTTGGATGCGTTGCGAATCAATATGGACAGTTTGCGGCGAGAAGAGAGCACCATGGCGGCATCCAATGAGAATGGCCTTTACGAAATGTTGTTTGAGTATGGTGTGCGACTCAATCGTGCGCTGGTCATCGATTTTCAATCAGCCCCAATTATCCTGGATCACGGGCCCATGGGCAATCAGCGCAATTATGTAGACCGCAACAATTACTATGCACCCCTATTTCTTTCCAATACTCAGAAACATCCCATCACGGCCAACCTTGATCCTTTGAAAATGGAATTTGCAGGAAGTCTTGATAGTGTAAATCAAAATCCTGAAGTGCTCAAAATTCCGCTCCTCAGGAGTTCAAAACTATCGAAAGAATTGCGCGCGCCCGTGCGTGTTGATCTGGGGTTGCTGGAAATGTCGCAAGATTATTTCGCAAGCAATAATCAACCCGAGCGCGTGATGGCAATGATTCTAGAAGGGAAATTCCCCAGTGCTTTTAAAGACCAGACGCCCTTGCAAATCAAGCAAAACGAGAGCATTGCTTTCAAAGAAAAAAGCAAGTCCACCCGCATGATTGTAATTGCCGATGGGGATATGGCCTACAATGATGTTGACTTCCGAGGCAATCGTCCTATGCCGCTGGCGCTTGGATATGACCCTCAATTTCGGCGCGTGCTTTATGATAACAAAGAGTTTTTAATGAACTGCATGAATTATCTCATGGATGATCAGGCATTGATCACTGTAAGATCGCGTGCCATTGAGCTCCGTAAATTGAACATGGCAGCGGTGCAAAAGGATCACACCAATATTGTTCTGATGAATGCAGTCTTTCCGGTGCTGCTGGTAACGGGTTTCGGAATTCTGCGCATTCGCCTGCGCAAACGTAAATGGGCGAGAAAATCATGAGAAAGAACTTGTATATCCTCGCCACTATTCTCTGTGGTGCATTGCTGCTCTGGTATATGAATCATCGCGAATCCAACAGCGGCACTAACGATGTCTTCAGGGAATTTGCTATTGCCGATACATCTCGCATTCAGAAAATAGAAATTTCTGATGTGAGTGGAAGAACGGCGGTGATAACCCGCGTGGCGGGTCAGCGACGTTGGATGTTGAACGGACGATATGAAGCACGCGAAGACGCTGTAGATCTGATTCTTAAAACCATTGCACGCACATCAGTAAGGGGAAATGTGGCGGATGCCGCACGTGATGAAATGATGAAACTCATTGTTACCTCCGCCAAGAGAGTTGCCATTTACACCGGGGGTGATGAGCCCGAAAAAATATGGTACGTGGGCGTAGCTACACCTGATCATACTGGCACCATCATGTTGCTCGAAATACCGGGTGAAGGTCGCGGGAGTGAGCCCTACATTACTCACATGGAGGGTTTTACTGGTTTCCTATCGACACGATTTTTTACCGATGAAAGTGAATGGAGATACACCGGAGTTTTCGACTACCCCAATCTAGACATCGCTCGCGTTCAGGTCGAGTATTCTGAAGGTTCACCCACGTTACTGAACATTGATATGCTGCCGGATGGAAATTTCAGAATTGAAGACAATAGTCCGGTTAAGTTGACCGCTTTTTCTGGTTTCGACACAGCAGCAGTGCGCAACTTGATGCTTACCCTCAGGAAGGCCCACTTTGAAACCTACACCACCGGACTGAGCGCTCAATCCATTGACTCCGTTCAAACTACTGTGCCGTTTTTTACGATCCGAGTAACCCAACAAACAGGCGTTACGGAGAGTGTTTCACTCTATCGTTTGCCGGCGGTAAAGGATGTTATTACGGAGGAAGGTTCAAGAATCCCCTGGAATTTGGATCATTATCTGGGACGCAACACACGCGGTGAGTTTGGCTTGGCGCAGACCTATACGTTTGATCCGATGATTGCCTCGGCGATGGCGATTCGCAAGTGAGGGTGTAGCTTATTTGCTTACCTGGATGGGTTTTGTATAATTACTCGACGAGTGGAATGTACTCCTCGTGAACTGATAATCGAAATCATGTATACGCCTGTACTGAGTTGACGGTGAGAAAGGTCTATGACGTTGTCGAGTATGACTCCGGATTGAATCACACACCCCAGTGCATCGGTGATTTTGAATTCGTGAAAATCTATGGCTTCACTGCTCATGATACGAAATAGCCCATTGGAGGGGTTGGGTGATAGGGAGATGGTATGTTGTTGATGTTCATTAATGGTTTGCGGGTTTTCTGAATAATAAACGGCCAATCCTCCTCCCCAATTTCCAATGATTAAATCGCGTTGACCGTCATTATTTACATCAACTCCATTTATGGAAGCTCTTTGTCCTTCAAAAATATTTCCATGGTTCTCTGTAATCAGCACAAAGGGCTGCTGAACAGCGCTCGGCACATAAGCGTACTCGTTGATCTGTCCGGTCTCTGTTCCGATAATCACTCTTCTTTCACTCCCTGTTCCACCTAAGAATGTAGGCACGCTGCGCCCCTGAATACCCAGCAGACTGGTCGCGATAACCATCCCTAACGTGTCTGTTATTCTATCATAAATGGGCAGCGCATTGGTGCCAATGTTTTTGAAATATGTGAGGGTGCCATTAAGATTGCCCGAGATGATATCGAGGGTTCCGTTTTCGTCGATGTCGTAAAGCACAGGTGCCGCCGTTTGTCCGGCATCAAGTGTGTTGCCATCATTGTCAGTCAATGGAATCGGTGGCTGCGGAAATTGCATCGGGTTATTGATGCCTGCGGTATTGATAGCGGCATAGATTTCACCGTTGAGCAATCCCATCAACAGGTCTTGATCTCCGTCGGCATCAATATCCCCAAATGAAGGGAATACACCCTCAAGACCATATTGTGGCAAGTTCAACCAGTTGGTGTCAAGTATGTCAAACGATGGACTTTCAAGGCTTCCACTGTTGCGCAGATACCAAAGTTGTGATGTACTCGCAGAAAAATTGTCGAAGGATTTTCGCGAGGAGATGATAATGTCCATCAAACCATCCAGATCGATATCCGCAGCAGTGGGATAGGCAGAGGTTCCCAAGTCCAGCATTCCGGATTGCAGAAAATTCTTTGAGTACAATTCGAAATATGGCTGATCGGTCAATCCTGTATTGATGTATAGCCAGATACTTCGTTTGTCGGAAGCATCGGAAATAGCGTTACTGCTCACCAATAGATCTTTTATTCCGTCATTGTTGATGTCTTCATAATAGCCCGAGAGAAACGTAACAAAATGCGCTTTGATGTTGCCGTAATCATTCGATGGAAACGAGTCGCTAACAGCAAATACGCTGTCAATACCTGATGTGGATTCGCCTACAAGTAGAGCTGTCATTTGATTCGCCGTTACATCGCCCAATATCAAATCTTTCATCCCGTTTTGATCAAGATCTATCGTGAGAAGGGTGCCTCCGGTATGAGCTGATGTTGATGCACTTCTTGGATCGGCCACATTGAATGAACATGCAAAATTTTCTCCGGTGCTGAGTGTGAAGGACTCAAGACTTTCACCAAATTGTCCGTAACACCGGTTGCGACATTCGAATGTGGGAGTTGAGCAATCGCCATTTTCTACCGACATATTCTTATAAAAAAACAAAGCATCACTCATTTCATTCCAGCTCCAGATGTCCATATCACCATCGCCGTCGTAGTCATCAATTGCAGGAATGTCGGCAGAAATACAGAAGATACCGGATGTGGATTGTGAATCCCCCCAGTTGTATAAAGCATTAAGTGTCGCGGTGGGTTCAGCGCTCAACGAAAATCCTAAATCAGATTCATTCCAGTAAATTCTGATACCACTGCCAGAATTGGCGCATAGATCTTCCTTGCCGTCGCAATTCATATCGCGGAACAATGCCCAGTTTCGCACATCATTGGGGAGCATTGAGCTGTGTTGATGGCTGTAGGTATAGTTGATGGCACCGTTTTGCGAATCATTATTGAGAAACACGCTGAACTTATTTCCAGAGCGATCAAATACAACGAGGTCTTTCACTCCGTCCATATTGATGTCAACTTTAGAGAATTGCGGAGAGTTCAAACCGCCAGCCCATGGGTCATTCAGCAGATTTCCATTCTGATAAACATCAATATCCTGCTGTCTGCTATACGATTGAGATTGAATGTCATTACCGAAAAACAAACTTAGCAGAAGAACACAGTAGATTGTCATTCTACATCTATCGCTTCGGTGTTGCATAATGGGTGTCATTCTGTTATTTGTATGATGGTCATGCCGTCACGAATGGGCCACATAAATGTATTCACGCCGCTGTCATTTTTTACGAACTCGTTGAATTCACGAATTGCCATGGTGTCTATATCTCGGGCGTTGACATCAATGACTTTACCCGACCACAAAACATTATCAGCGATGATCCAGGATCCCCTTCGCATCCGGTTTCGAAGTTTCTTGTAGTAGTTCGGGTAGTTGGGTTTATCAGCATCAATGAATACAAGGTCGACATCCAGATCGATACGGTCCATTTCATGTATGGCCTCACCGATGATACTTTTGATTCTTTGGCCAAACGGCGACAATTGAAAATACTTGCGCCGCAGCCATTGCAGTTCGTCATTGTGGTCGATGGTGATGAGTTCACCTTCAGGCGATAGACCTTCAGCGAGGCATAGAGCCGAGTAGCCGGTATAGGTGCCCAGTTCAATGACTTTGGTTGGATGAATCATTTTTGAGAAGAGGGAAAGCAAACGACCTTGCTCACGGCCGCTCAGCATTCTGGGATTGATAACCTTTTGCCAGGTTTCTCTTTCGAGGAGATTGAGATAATCAGGAATTTCTGTTGAATGCTTGTATGCGTAATCGGATAGATCCGACAATCTTTCGCGATCAAAATATTCCAGCATTATTCAAATGACTTCATCACGAATTGCACCACCTCATCTGTGTTCCAGGGTTTGGTAAAGAAAGCATCGAGGTGAACATCCGGGTCACGATCAACAAGGTCATCGACGCTCGCATGACCGGTGAGAATCGCTTTTTTAACATCCGGGAAAAACTGTTTCGCTGAGCGCAACACTTCGGAACCTTTGATTTCACCGAGGTTGTAATCAGAGATTACCGCAGAAATTTTGTTGTTCATTTCTGCAATTTCTTTCATGATTGTAACTGCTTCATCATGTCCTGATGCAGATTCAATGTTCACATCTCCGGGCAGATTTCGTTCCAGTTGAATTCTCAATGCCTCGAGAATAATGTACTCATCATCAACAATCAGAATGCAACGGCTGGATTTCATAGTGCTTAAACGAAGCGTCGGTTTTCAATTTCTCTGATGGCACTCACCAGTTCCTCTTCCTGCCATGGCTTTTGGATAACCTTTGCAATGACCTTTGAGATCAAAAGTTGTTCTGATTTATCCTTCGGCATCAGACCTGTGAGTATCACCACATCAATATCAGGATATTTGGCTTTCAGCATTTTGGCGAAGTCATCACCGTGAGCTCCAGGCATCATGTAATCTGAAATAACGAGTAAGACCTTTATCCCTTGTGCAATGATGCTCTCAGCAACTTCAAGGGCTTCATTGCCATTCTCAGCAAATTCAAGTTGATAGGTTTGGCCAAAATTTCTCTCGAGTTGGCCCCGCAGAGAATCCAAAATGATTTTCTCATCGTCAACGGAGAGTATCGCAAGTGTAGGGCTAATCATGAGGGTAAAGTTATTGTAAATAAGGTGCCCGACGTGTCTGATTTACATTCAATGGCACCTTGATACTTCTCAATGATTTTCTTGGTGATGTTTAGGCCCAGTCCAGTTCCTTCACCAAATGATTTCGTGGTGAAGAAGGCGTCAAAAATTTTCGGCAAGACATCAGGGGGAATGACCGGACCATTATTCCAAATTTCAATGATGTGTTTTTGATGTGTGAATTCGTAATCTATCCTGATGATGCATTTGTTGGAAGAAGCCTGCAGTGCATTGTTGATGATATTCGTCCACACTTGCGACAGGTCCTCAGGATTTGCTACGATGTGAACCTCTGGTGATATATTGTTCAAGACGGTTGCGCCGCTTTTGATTTTATTCCAAAGTATCGTGATGACACCATCAATATTTTCCCTGAGAGAAAAGGATCTATGCTCTTCATGCATGTTGCCATGTGAAAATTGGTTGAGCGCCTTCACCACTTTTGCGGCCTTATCTACTGCAATATCTACGGTTTTCACAGATCGGGATAAGCGCACCAAACCTGAGGCGTACAAAAATATTTCACGCGCTGAGGGGTGTTTTAAGTAACGTTCCAACTCTTGAGGTAATTCTTCAAACCCGATTTCCAGAATTTTTCGCGCGAAAAATTGAGGGTTGATTAAATCCGGAATTCGTGAATCAATATCAGATGTTATGCGCTTGATGTATTCACGCTCTTCACGTGTTGAATAAATATTCATCAAGGGTTTGAACTTCCGGAATAGCTCAATACTCAACTGTAAAATATCAGGACTTACTTTATCCAGTCCGCTCAATATGTCAGAAACGAAAGTCTCCTGTATCGTTTGATTCGATGCTTTGATAGCACCAAGCGGTGTATTGATTTCATGGGCTATACCTGCAATCAGAACACCGAGGGTAGATAGTTTCTCTTGCTTTATGAGCTCTTCCTGCAGCTCCATCATTTTATTATATGCCAGGTTGAGTTCATTGTTTGCGTTCGAGAGCGAATCATTTGAAATGCGCAACTCCTCAGCTTCATGAGCAAGGGTAATTGCATCTGCAACCGATTGCATGAAGGCAACTTCCTTTTCAGTCTCTGGAATCATTTTGCCTTCTCTAGAAAACCCCAACCATCCAATCAAGCCCTTAGAACCCTTCAGCGGATGCCAGCTCAGTCGAATATCATCGGGCATCCCTTGCATAACATTTTCCAGAGATTCAATTTTTGAAAGATTGGCAATATCTACTGTCAAAGGATTGCGATCGTCGATTTGAAAAAGCTGAGGATAGTCGATTCGCCGGATCGATGTCTTGTTCACCACTTGAAAAACATTATCCTTTCTCATGCTCAAGAGGTTGAGCGACTGATTCTCATGGTGTATTATCCAAACCGACGCACACATCAATTCCAAGAACTCCGATGTTTTCTCCATGATATAATTCACCTTGCCTATGTAGGGCATTTCCCCGGGCAGTGAACGGATATCGAGGAGTAACGATTGTTCTTCACGGAAGCGTGTCAGGGCATCCGCCTCGCTCTTGGCTTGAAGGCGTTGTTGTGTAATGTCCTGAAGAAAAATTCGAATCGAGCGGGTATCATTGAGAACGTATGCTTCTCTGCGGAAGATCAGATTATGAAACTCAAAATCATCTTTCAAATCAACGCTATCAGAGATCTTATCGCTCAGACCAAAGAACTCAAGGTAATTCATGTCTTGAGTTAAGTACTGTCCGAAAAATAATTTACCTGCGGGGTTTAGATAGATCAATCGGCCATTGTCTAGGTCAATCTCAGCGACCGTATGAGGGTATTGCTCGGGAATCAGTGCCAGGTTTTTTACCTTTTGCGTGCGTTCTTCCACACGTTTCTCCAGCACACTATTGGCCTCTAAGAGCATTACTCTGCCAAGCTCGAGCTCATGATTTTTTTTCTTCAGCGATTCATGGAGCAATCTCGACTCTTCCAGACCCCGATGAGAGGCCTGTTGCAGAAAAAGGAACTCCGGCAGATAATCGAACTTGGGCAAGTCGGCAACACTCAGACCGAAATTCGCAAAGGGTCTGTTCGCGTTAATCAAAGGCGATCCGAAGAAAATCGCACACAAATCATTGAGTCGCACAAGCTCACCTTTCCAACCCAGTCGTTGGTCTGGCGTTGTGAATTGAATGAGCCGAGGATAGGTGATTCGGCCGCTTAAAAGCTCTGAATAATCAATTTCGGTGTTGCACGAAACATGCTCTTTTACAAGAACTCCGGGTTGAATCGCAGGTAATGATTTCTGATAATGTCGCCCTGCTTTAACAATGCGACCATCATGGTCAAGAATAAGGAAGGATGGTAAGGCACGATCAAGGATTACAGCAATTTGCTCGAGAGAGGCCTGAAACTCATCCATTCTTTAGTCGATCAATTCCAACTGATTCTGAAAACATGGCAATCGCTGCTTTCGTTTTTTTCCTGGATATGTTCGATAGTGCAATCTTTCTCGAACTTTTTTCCAAGACCGCGCAACAGGCCAACTACCATCGGGGTAAGCCCTTCTCGTTGCGATCGATACTCCAATTCAATCGAATGATCTGTTTCATTTCTGGTGGTGAATTGGGGTGCGACAAGTGAAGGCATAATGTTGGATACATGAGTATGCAGCATATCCAAATTTCTGAGAAAATCGGGCAAGGTAGAACCTGCGAGTTCGAGCATACTTCCATAACCTTCCGATGCAGTGTAGAGAATCCAGTATTCACCAAAAGCTTCGAGCAAAACAGCGGCATCAGCTCCAAGCACTTCAGAGCCATGTCTCACCAGATTGTAGGTCAAACTATCCGGATATGCCTGCAGACCAATGAAAAAATCATCTTCAAACCCCGCACGTTTTTTGATTTCATTCCACTTCTCTTCACCGAATTTTTCGCAGACCAAATCCTGAATCGCCTTGTTTACCAATCCGTACATGTGTTAAGTTTTAGTTTGCTCAAATATAAGCGCACACTAAGGTGTCGGTTTTGGTTTTGTTAACTAAATTTTTCTATTAATCTACTATGTATAGCATTAGCAATACTAAAATTGCACTCACAAAATTTTGAATGGAAAAACTTATCGAACAGTCTATTTGGATCCAGCAGTCAGGCCTTTACGAGAAGGATCCGCAGTTGAGTGAGAACGGTCGCCAAATTGTACTTCATTCAGTGAGGATGATTGCAGAAGAAGGACTTGATGGTTTCACACTGAAAAAGCTCGCGCTCCAATGCGGTATCACCGAACCTACTGTTTATAGGTATTTCAGCAATAAAATTGGTTTGTGTGCTTATATATGTTCAATCCATTGGACCTGGAGGCAATGGCAATTGGTAATAGCTACCAATAATCTCAGATCAGGGAAAAAAAAGCTCAATTCGATAGTTGATACATTGATGGAGGATGTGCCTGATCGGCTCATCATGCGAGGGTTGAAGTGTACAGACCTTACCACCATTGTTCAGCGGGAATGGGCGAGATTGTTGCATCCAATGCACTGCACAGCGGCAACTGTGCAATCTTATGAAGAGCTTATAAATCGTATATCACAAATGGTGATAGAGGCAAATCCTAATTACGCGCATTCGAGGGAGTTTGCCCGCATGATTCTCGAATTGAGTTTTGCCAACTACCCTGCATCAGCTGAATCGAAGAAAATCAGTGTGAGACACTCTGCAAAATTTATCACACATTTAATCGAACAACTCTAATGGCCAAATTCAGGGATGCCGCCGGAAGGCTGGGTAAATTAATAAAGTCGCATGGCCTAGATGTGCGCCGAGTAATTCTGCTCGCAGTTCTTGCCGGTCTCTTGAATCTATCGCTGCCTCTGGGTATTCAGGCTGTAATAAATTTTCTCAATGCCGGAGAGTTGTCTACATCCTGGGGAGTTCTGGTGGTTTTCGTGCTTCTCGGTATAACACTTGTGGGTGTGCTGCAGGTGCGTCAACTGCGCGTTACAGAATTGATCGAACAGAAAATATTCGCAGACGCTGCGCTGGATATTGCCCATCGTCTGCCGCGAACGAAACTGGGTAAGCATGGCAGATTGTATATGCCCGAACTGATCAATCGTTTTTTTGAAATCGTTACGGTGCAAAAGGGGCTGTCGAAAATCCTTGTCGACTTTAGCGGTGCAGGTATCCAAATTGTTTTCGGTCTCATCCTGCTGTCTCTTTACCATCCTCTGTTTATTGTGTTCGGTATTGTTTTGATTTCGCTCCTCTATATCACTATCTCCCTCACAGGTCGCCCCGGTTTGATCACCAGTCTTGAGGAGTCGAAGTATAAATATCAGGTCGCTCACTGGCTCGAAGAAGTAGGAAGAGCATCCTCCACCTTCAAATTGGTAGGTCACAGTCAACTTCCGCTGCAACGCACCGATGAGCATGTAATGGGGTATCTGAAAGCGCGAAACAAACATTTCCGCATTCTTACGTGGCAGTACACCGCCATGATTGCATTCAAAATCTCAGTGGCGGCGAGTCTCCTGATTTTGGGAAGTATTCTGGTTATAGATCGTCAAATCAATATCGGACAATTCGTTGCATCGGAGATTATTATCGTGATGACCATTGGCGCTGTAGAAAAGCTCGTGTTCAGTTTTCAAACCATCTACGATATGCTTACCGCTCTTGAGAAACTTGGTACCATCAATGATCTTGAAATCGAGAGTTCTGCAGGAGCTGACGTGAGGGTGAAAAACGAAAAGGGTTTGCATGTGCGAATGGAAAATCTCAGTTTCCGTTATCGCCCCGATGAGCCGCCACTCATCAATAATTTCAGTGCAGAACTTCTCCCCGGAAAATCATATTGTATTACCGGGAAAAGTGGCAGTGGCCGATCTACCTTAATGAAGCTTATCACGGGACTCTATGATGAGTTTGAAGGCCATATCATCATCAATGATTTGCCTTTAAACAGTCTGAATAAATCATCGTTACGTCGACTCACCGGGGATAATTTCACTGAATCAGATGTTTTCCTCGGAAGTATTTCTGAAAACATCATCGCAGGCCGATCGGGTATTAGCGAGGATACAATGCTTGAGGCCTCTATACAGGTTGGACTGCATTCGTTTGTGGAAAAACTTAAAATGGGTTACGACACTGAAGTTGAACCTGAGGGAAGAGGTCTCTCTACCACCTTGCGTCAGTTGATTTTGCTAACGCGCGCAGTAGCAGGCCAACCTTCATTGATGTTGTTGGAAGAGCAAGCATTGCCGCAGGAACCCGAACTGAGAAAGAGAGTACTTGATTTGATGATGGCAGATCGCAACCCATGGACCTTGCTGATAGCCGCTACAGATCCTGAGATTTTAAGTCGTTGTGAAAATCAATATCAACTCACATGAGCATGAAAGAAAGCAATGCGAATAATTCTTCAGTGGAAACGATGACCACTAAAACGCAACAGTATTTTCATGACAATGAGGGCAGAAAGATCAACCGTTGGATTTATTTTGTTTTACTGGTGGTTGTCGCGGCATTTTTTCTACCGTGGACACAGAATATTCGGGGCAGAGGAATGCTAACATCACTCAATCCATCGCAGCGACCTCAGACGATACACAGCGTAATTGCCGGTAGAATTGAAAAGTGGTTTGTCGGCGAAGGAGATCTGGTGCGCAAGGGAGATACCATTATGTTCATCACCGAAATCAAGGATGAGTATTTTGATCCTGATCTCCTCGAGAATACAATGGAACAAATCACCTCCAAAGAGGGAAGTGTTAAAGCATATACCGATAAAATCAATGCGCTTGATTCGCAGATTGATGCCTTACTGACCAATCAAGACATTAAGCTGCAGCAGGGCCGCAACAAACTCAAACAGTCGTACCTGAAAATACAGACTGATAGTATAGAGCTGATAACGGCCCGGCAAAATCTCAAAATTGCTGAAGAACAGTTGGCGCGGTATGAAGAACTGCTGTCGAAGGATTTGATCTCGAAGACTGAACTAGAATCCAGGAGGGTTACCAAACAAAATGCAACAGCCAAATCCATTGATTCCGAGAATAAATTGTTGGTGGCTCGCAACGAATTGCTCAATGTGCGAGCTGAACTGCAAGGAATTGAATCGGATTATCGGGATAAAATTGCGAAAGCAGAGTCTGAAAAATTCGCGAGTATGTCGTCGATGTTTGATGCCGAAGCACAGGTATCAAAGTTGCAAACGCAATATGCCAACTATGATGTTAGAAGCGGGTACTATTACATCACTGCGCCGCAGGATGGTTATATTACAAAAGCAGTGCATACCGGTATTGGTGAGACGATCAAGGCGGGCGATGCCATCGTGAGTGTGATGCCCGCTAAATATGATCTTGCTGTTGAAATGCACATTGAACCCATGGATCTGCCTCTTATTTCGGTTGGATCTCAGGTTCGTTTCATTTTTGACGGTTGGCCGGCTTTCGTCTTCAGTGGCTGGCCGGATGCCTTCTATGGCACCTTCGCTGGGAAGGTCTATGCCATCGATAATTTTACCGGACCCGATGGTAAGTACCGAGCACTTGTGGTGCCTGATAGTACCGATCATCCTTGGCCAACCGCATTGCGTGTGGGCACGGGTGCAGAGGGAATTGCATTGTTGAACGAGGTGCCCGTATGGTATGAACTGTGGCGTAATTTCAACGGGTTCCCTCCAAACTTCTATAAATCGCAAGCTCCTGATGCTGAGAAGAAGTAAGATCATAATTGCTTTCTGTTGGCTTGGTCTATTACCAGCAGATTTCGGGGCTCAAATCACAGGAGATTTTTCGTTCGAGCGGTATATCACGATGGTGATGGAATTTCATCCGCGAGCCGAGCTTGCCGGCATCTTGAATTCATCAGCCGATGCATCATTGATGCTGGCAAGAGGCCGTTTCGATCCTGAATTGGGTATCAACTCGAGTGAGAAGTTTTACAGCGGCACACATTACTATCATACTTCCGGTGGTGTATTGGATTGGAGGTCGCCATCTCCCATCAGTCTTTCTGGTGGTTATGATTTGAACAGCGGTGCTTACCTCGACCCGGCGACATACACACCGAAGGATGGACTCATTTTCGCCGGTGCAGGAGTGTCATTGCTTCAGGGCTTATTGACCGATGCTTCAAGAACTGCATTGCGCCAGGCAAAGGCGATGCAGCGACAAAATGAGGCCCTTTCTAAGAATGAGCTGAATGCTCTTCGTCTTAACGCAACTGCTGCCTATTGGCAATGGTGGCAACGTCAGCGCGTTTTAGACCTGGCTACAGAGTTAGACACCATTTCTAGAGTAAGGTTCGAGGCCATTCGCGCGCGCGCACTTGCCGGAGATCGACCGATGATTGATACAGTGGAAGCCAGAGCGCAATGGCAATTGCGAACCTTACAACTGTTGGAGGCCCGACAAAATGAACGGAAGTCACGTCAGTTAGTAGCCACATTTTTATGGGATCCCGCCCTCAACAATTTGCCTTTGGATGGTATGATATGGAATACTGCAAGATGTTCTGAGCCGACACGTGAGGATGTTGCCAAATTTCTACTTATCAATAAACCCGCTGAACGTGATCTTGCCGCAGCTCATCCATTGATAGTAGCAGCCGATTTTAAAATCAGGCAGATAGAATTAGATCAACGGTGGAAGCGCGAGAAACTGAAGCCCAAACTGGATTTGAAATATCAGTTTCTCACTACCCCGGCTACAGCCGATGCCGCCACGGGTTTTTCAATGCAGAATTACCGTTGGGGAATGAAGTTTTCCATGCCGCTTTTCCTTCGTGAAGGTCGCGCCGAGGTGCGACTCGCCACACTTAAACTGAAAGAGGCCCAACTTGAGCGACAATTGAAAGAGAATGATATTGGCAACAAACTGGTTGAGATCAGAAATAATTTATCTATCGCAATTGAGCGATGGCAATTGGCTGAGCGCAACCGCGAGTTGTATCTCCGGTTGCTGGATGCGGAGCGAATCAAATTATTGGCGGGAGAAAGTTCGGTGTTCCTTGTGAATGTGCGTGAGTCGGCCTACGCAGATGCTGCGGTTAAGAATGTAGAAACGGCATTGAAAGCACGGATTCAGTTGGCAGAGTATGAGTATTATCTCGGTCGCTGATACCGTCGAAATGCCAGCAGCGTTCTTATAGGCGCAGTTTTGAATTTCGATCAGTTTTATAGTTGTTCAAGGTGTGTTGTGCTGTTTGTACTATGATTAGTCTCTGACCGTATGATATTTGCTCAATGAATTCAATGGATGTAAAACAACAGGCCTTTTTGCGGCTATTAGGCATCATGGATGATCTCCGTGCCAAATGCCCTTGGGATAAAAAACAAACTATGGAAAGCCTGCGCCATCTCACCATTGAGGAGACCTATGAATTGGGTGAAGCAATTCTCAAAAATGAGCCCGATGAGATTCGTGGTGAAATTGGTGACCTCTTACTTCATATGGTCTTCTATTCTAAGATTGCTTCAGAACAGGGTTGGTTTGATATCGGTGATGCGCTCAATGCCATTTGCGATAAACTGATTCATCGTCATCCGCATATATACGGTGATGTCATTGCAGAGGATGAGGAAACTGTAAAGTCCAATTGGGAAAAGATTAAATTAAAGGAAGGCAGAAAGGGTGTATTGGTGGGTGTTCCTGGTTCGCTGCCGGCTCTTGTAAAAGCGTCGCGAATTCAAGATAAGGCAAGAGGTGTTGGATTTGATTGGGCAAATGCCGATGATGTTTGGGCTAAGGTGAGAGAAGAAATGGAGGAGTTTAGAATAGAGGCCGAGCAGGGAAGCGATGCAATGGAAGATGAGTTTGGCGATTTACTTTTTTCATTGGTTAACTACGCGCGCTTCAAGGGTATCAACCCAGAAGACGCATTGGAAAAAACGAACCGGAAGTTCATCCGAAGGTTTAATTATCTTGAGGAGCATGCAGCACTGGATGGGAAAGTGTTGTCGGAAATGAGCCTGGATGAAATGGATTTTTATTGGAATGAGGCCAAGAAAAAACAATTGTAAATGAAAGTTTGGAAATTATTTGTCGGGCTATTTCTGTTGAGTTCTTGCGAGCAAGAAATTACCGTAGATCTACCCCCAGTTGAGTCTAAAATTGTGGTGGAAGGCACCATATTCCCCAATTCCCCTCCGTTTATTATTCTTACCCGCAGTGACGGATATTTCAATCCGGTCAACGCCGAATCCCTGCAAAATCTTTTTGTTCATGATGCACAGGTATCTATCAGTGTTGATGGCGTTTCCTATCCTCTCAGTGAATTTTGTACTGCTGATCTCACTGAAGAAGAACTGGCATTAGCGGCATCGGCCTTAGGTGTGTCTTCAGAGGATCTGACGGCATTTAATATTTGCATCTATACCAACCCATTGTTGTTAGGTCAGGAAAACAAGGTGTATTTTTTGAATATCACGCATGAGGGAAATTATTTGTCGGCACGAACTAAAATCCCCGGTATTATCCCTCTCGATACTTTGTACTTCAATATTGTGAGCTCACTTCCCGATGATAGTCTTGGATTTATCACCGGTAATCTTACTGACCCCGATACTGCCGGTAATGCATACCGCTGGTTTGCTAAGCGAATCAATCGCTATCCTGTTTGGATACAAGACGCGTCTTTGCGCGGTCAGCCAAAGGATAGTCGCTTTATCGCTCCTCTGGGCTCAGTGAGCGATGATCGCTTCTTCAATGGATTGAGTTTTGAGTTTACTTATTATCGGGGCCAGGAGCCCAATTCACTAAAATTTGATGACTCTAATGAGGAAGCTGGTTTTTTCAAGCGGGGTGATACCGTTGCTATTCAAGGCACTACCATTGATCTGCCGTCATTCAAATTCCTTTACAGTTTTGAGTCTCAGGTCGGTAGTCAGGGCTCTCCGTTTTCTTCCCCATTCAATCCAGAGACCAATGTTGTAGGAGGTCTTGGTGCTTTTATTGGTTACGGGGCTTATTACGATACCGTCATTTGCAGGTAGTTTTTTGCGGGAGTTGATGATGTTTGTTGATGTTGTTTTGCGTTACTCCGACATCGCATAGTAGGCCCTAAACGGCTCTTTATTTCTTAGCATTGTTCAATCAAAACTCAAATAATTACTCATGTTCCGTAGTTGAACGGAATCCAACACAACCGCCTTCGACAACGCTTCAATGCTGCTGTATCGCCCGTGCTTGTCGCGATATGAGCAAATGGTGTGCGCCAATTTTCTTCGGAAATACGGGTGCATCGCAAGGGTGTCGGGATGCACATGATTGATGCGTATGCGTTGGATTTTCTGTGCATCCACGCGGATGTAATCATACAAGGTGTCAATCTTTCCTTGCGTCATTCTATACACTTCAAGCAGTTGTTGTTCATCATAAAAGCCCCCCAACAGGTCGCGGCGCTCAATGATTTTTCGCGCAAACCATTTGCCAATGCCGGGTAATTGCATGAGTTGCGCCGTGTCTGCAGTATTCAATTCGACCACCATGGGCTGTCGTTTCAGCGACTCACGACCTGGGCCACTGGTTTGGAATGTGTCGATGGAAAATTGCAACTGTGATTTGAGCATTTGTTTCTCCTGTTCATTCAAACAATAGATTCGGTCAAGATCCTTTGCACTGTTGATGCGTCCGCCTTGATGCAGATATTTCATTATGGATTTCGCTTTCTTATCCGATAATCCCGCACGTCGCCAATGCTCTGCACTGCTGTTCGCAGGGGTAAAGGTGTTGTTGGGCGTGTCTGATAATGGCCCATGGGTTGAATCCACAGGATTCTTTTGTTGGACCTGCGTTTGTGCTTTCTCGATAATCACTTCAGTCTGATGCGCCAGGCAGTATCTTACTATGTAAACGATGAGCACGAGGATGAGCAGTACAACGGTGCCTTTTCGCTCTTGCTGATGTTGCCGGTGCCATGATAAAAAGGGTCTCCATCTTTGTTTATTCATAGAGCGAAGTGAGATCATTCTTGTTAAGCGCCCAGGCATAACTAGAATAATTTTTATGTTCTCTCGCTAAAGTTGTTCTGCTGATAGGCATTTCCAAAGCATCTTCGCGGCATGACACTCACTGAAAAACTGCAACAAGAGTTAAGGGATGTAAAGGACTTCCCATCTCCGGGTATTCTTTTTAAAGATGTAACACCAGTCTTTATGAACCCTCAACTGGTTGAGGAACTGGCCCAGGATGTAGCCACACATTTTCAAGGGAAAGTGGATGCTGTTTGCGGACTAGAGAGTCGGGGTTTCTTGCTGGGAATGCCCATAGCCATAGCTCTTAACGTGCCGTTCGTTCTGATTCGTAAAGCGGGCAAACTGCCGCGTGAAGTGTATCAGGTGTCGTATCAACTTGAATATGGCAGCGCAACCATCGAGATGCACAAGGATGCCCTCAAAAAGGGTTCTCGCATTTTGATTCACGATGATGTTCTTGCCACCGGCGGAACCGCCGCCGCTGCCGCTGAGCTGGTAAAAATGAGCGGGGCGGTAATCTGTGCCTATCATTTTATGGTTGAAATTATGGCGCTCAATGGCCGCAATCGTTTGACGGGTTTAACGGATCACATTCATAGTTTTGTGGCCTGTTAATTAACTTATCAATTCCACCAAAGCAATGAACTTTGAAAGAACTGAAAATCATGAAATGATCGCGCAAATGGTGCGTGATTTCGTAGAAAAAGAAATTCGTCCGCACGTTATGGAGTGGGATGAATCTCAATTTTTTCCCAGGGAAGTATTCAAGAAGATGGGTGCGCTCGGACTGATGGGTGTGCTCGTGCCTGAAGAGTATGGAGGGTCTGGTCTGGGCTATTTCGAATACATTTCGGTAATCGAAGAGGTGGCCAAAGTATGTGGTTCCGTGGGTTTGTCGGTTGCTGCTCACAATTCTCTCTGTACCAATCATATTTTGGAATTCGGCAATGAGGAGCAGAAGAAAAAGTATTTACCGAAACTGGCGGGTGGTGAATGGATTGGTGCATGGGGCCTCACCGAGGCAAATACGGGCAGCGATGCCATGCGTATGAAATGTACCGCAGTGAAGGAGGGTGAGTATTATGTAATCAATGGTACCAAGAATTGGATTACTCATGGCATCAGTGGTGAAGTGGCGGTGGTGCTGATACGAACGGGCGAGCTGTTAGACTCCAACGGAATTACCGCCTTTATCATTGAGCGCGGTACCCCAGGTTTTTCGGGAGGGAAAAAGGAGAATAAACTTGGAATGCGCGCCTCAGAAACTGCAGAGTTGATTTTCGATAATTGCAGAGTGCACGAAAGTCAGGTTCTCGGTAAAGTAGGTGAAGGTTTCAAGCAGGCCATGAAAATTCTGGATGGTGGCCGTATATCCATCGGCGCGCTCGCACTCGGCATCGCCAAAGGGGCTTTCGAGGCAGCAGTAAAATACTCCAAGGAACGCGAGCAATTCGGTCAGCCGATTTCTAACTTCCAGGCCATTGCGTTCAAACTGGCCGATATGAAGACAGAGATTGATGCCGCGGAGTTGTTGTTGTATCAAGCTGCGGATATGAAAAACCGCAAGCAAAAAATGACCAAGGAATCGGCCATGGCAAAGTATTTCGCCTCTGAAGTGAGTGTGCGGGTATCTACCGAAGCAGTTCAAATTTTCGGTGGCTATGGATACACCAAAGATTTTCCCGTTGAGAAGTTCTACCGAGATTCAAAACTATGTACGATAGGTGAGGGCACCAGCGAAATTCAGAAGCTGGTGATTTCGCGTGAATTATTGAAGCATTGATATGCCGCAATGAAATGAGGCAAGTTATTGTCTAACTTCGGCGAAGTGAGTGAGAATTTAGCACAACGCAATGAGGGTTTTTCGCCCATGCAGATGCCGCTGCCGGTGTTTGTTGTGAATGATGAAATGAAAGTCATTCGTGCCAATGAACATGCAACGATTGAGTTTTTGACGGATTTAGGGATACATGAAGGTGTAATTGTTGATCTCAGTTTGTCGCGCTGGCTGTCTTCATTATCAACCGAGTTAAACGGAAATTTCAAGTTCAGACGAGGCAGTTTCGAGTGCCTGCTGCACGGTCAGCGGGTAGATGCTGAATATACGTTGACGGCAATGGGTATTGTCAGCAGCAAAGAATTCAAAAACAGTTTATTCAGCGGCTCACACAATCAAATTTTGACTGACAATGCGCAGTACAATTTCTTTGAGTTTATCCTGGATAATCTTCCTGCCGACCTTGCAGTTTTCGATAAGTTTCACAGGTATTTGTATATCAATCCCAAAGGTGTCGCTGATCCGGAGGTAAGGCAATTTCTCGTCGGACGAGATGATTTTGATTATTGCAGGTTAAGAAAAATTGATACGGGCATGGCCACAATGCGTCGTGCACGATTTGAAGAGTGTGTCGACTTTAGGAAGAATGTTTACTGGGAGGATAGTGTACGGGGCAAAGGCGCTGATACACGATATGTATTAAGAGCTTTTAGTCCGGTATTAGACAAACAAGGCGAAGTACTGTATGTGATCGGTTATGGGGTGGATGTGACGGATCAGAAGCAGTCGGAGATTCTTGCCAATGAAGCAAGTCAACGCTTGGATTTGTTGCGCAGGTTTATGCAACACATTTCCGATTCAATGATTGTAGCGGAAGTGTCGGGAGAAATTGCCTATTACAATTTGGCTGCTGCGGGTCAATATGGCTTGAGCGACGTTTTCAAACGATGTCATGTGGGCGATATGGATGAGAGGTTGCGACTTGAAAATCTCTGGCAGCTATACATCGATCGCCTCAAAAAATGGGGTGAAACTCGGAATGAGTTTCTCGTTTTTCACCATAAAAAACAAGTGTATGTAAAGACTGAGCAGATCAGTCGTTTTGAAAGGGTAGGGGAGAAGGATTATATCATAACCATCTCACGTGACATCACGAAGCGAAAGTTGGCAGAGGAGGCCTTGCTGCGGAAAAATCAGCTGCAATCCATCATCATGGATATCGCGTCGGCATTCATCAATGTCGCATTGGAAAATGTTCCGTCAACAGTACATGACGCTTTATCTGAATTGACCGCGTTTCTGAGGGCCGATCGCGGATTCATATATTCTATTGATGAAAGCAGGAGCGAATGTTCCAATATCTTTGAGTATTGCTCACAGGGCATAATTCCCAGAATGGATCAAATGCAGCGGGTGCCAACCTCTTTTCTGCGAGAGTACAAGGATAGGCTTTTTGAAGGACAGCATATTGTATTATCAGAGTCGGAAATCACCGCCAACCCTACGGTGCGTGAGGTGCTTTTCACCGCCGGTGTGCATGGTATGTATGTGCTGCCAATGATGCGTCAAAATCAATGCGTAGGGTTTTTGGGATTTGAAACTTCCAGAAATGGCCATCTCGTTACTGTTGAAGATTTTGATTTGTTCAATATTTTGAGTGTGATGACGCTGAACTTATTGAGTCGAATCGAATTCATTCGTCAGATCGACGAGTCGGCCAAGGCCATAGCAGCACTCAATGATGATTTGGAGCATCAGGTTGAGCAGAAAACTTCGGTGAATTTGGAACTTTCCAAGACGTTGGCTTCTCAAGAAAAATTTGCACTGCTGTGCGAAATTGCGAGCGGAATAGCACACGATTTGAATACGCCCCTCAGCGCGATTAAAGTGGGAGGTGAGAATATCCGGTATGTGTTAGAGCGTTTGTTCAAGGATGTGATATTGGAATGTAATGCCGATCAGATCACCTTTGCTTGTGAACGGGCCATGCAGGGGAAAACCTTACCGATGATGGGCGGTGCGCAACAGCGTCATGAAACTGCTAAAATTGTTGAGCTTCTTGAACAGAAATATTCGTTTGACCATGCAACAGCGAAGCGGCTCAGTTCTTTGATGTTCAGTGCTGCCCTCGATTTCAACGATGGCAATAGTATTGATCAGATTCTTCAATCTGAAAATCCAGAACGCTTTCTTGAATTGATCTCCTTGCTGCAGGCATTGAGAGTATTCACCGATACAATCATGTCTTCGTCGGAGAGAGCGGCCAAAGTGGTGATGAATCTGCGACAATTTATCCGGGGTTCAAATTCTAACCATATCGAGCGAGTGGATCTCCGCAATTGTATCGATACGGTGCTCAATATTTTCAACCATGAACTGAAGTATAAGGCGTCGCTGAAGGTCGATATCCCCGATGCAGTGGTGGTCAATGGTTATGAAAATCGCTTGTTTCAGTTGTGGTCGAACCTCATCAAGAATGCACTTGAGTCTCTGGATTCTGTTGAGTCTTCTGTCTTGTCAAAGAAATTGATCTGGATTCGTGTGGAGCAAAAAGAAAACGAGGTTTCAGTAATTGTTGGAAACAATGGCCCTGCAATTCCTCCGGATATTCTGGAAAGAATTTTTGATAAGTTCTTTACCACCAAACATGAGAAGGGTGGAACCGGCTTGGGTTTATCTATTGTTAAGGGCATTTTGGATGATCACAATGCAGATATACTCGTTCGTTCCGATCAGACCAGTACAGAGTTCGAGGTGATTTTCAAAACATGACCTTCTGGCGAATCGCGAAAATGTACCCTTTCTGCATTATTGTTTGACTCTAAATATTCGTAATATTCTCGCGTGAATTTTTCGAAAGGAAACGCTTTGGTTTGTGTTGATGACGATGAAATCGTTTTAACTGTGCTGTCGTATCAGTTGCGTAAAATCTTATCCTCCGGCGATGAGTTGATAGAAATGACCAAAGACCCGTTGGAAGTGCCCACCATAATCGAAGGCCTTTTGGAGGAAGGATATGCTGTTCCGCTCGTAATTGTTGACTTTCAAATGCCGGTGCTCAATGGCTCTGCCTTGATCCGGCTGCTGCACAACAAGCATCCTGAGATGAAATTCGTGATGCTATCGGGCGAGGCAAGTGATATTCAGGTTCAGGCATTATATGATGACCATTTGTTACATGGATTTATTGGTAAACCATGGAGTGAAGAGGATATTCGTCGTATAGTTCTTCCATTATTGTTCGAGAGAATCGAGAGTTGATTTTTAAGGAGGCGCGCCATGTCTCTATATTGCACCGATAGAATTCAATTTCGATGCAAAATCTAAAATCCAGGAAAATACTTGTAGTTGAGGATGACATTGTGTTTTCCCTGGCGGTCTGCGGTCAGCTGGTGAGTGTAGGATTTAATGATGAGCATATTTACCGCACCGATAGAGTAGAAGAGTTTGGTGAAATTGCCACCACCTTTCACCCCGATATCATTTTGCTAGACCTCAACATTACCGACTCCAACGGTATAGCAACATTTGAAAAGTCAAACGAGTCCTTTCCTCTGGCTACTACCATCGTGCTCTCCGGTATGGATGATGAGATGATTGCTCTGGAGATTGTGAAAAAGGGAGCTCAAGACTATATCCTAAAAACGGAATTGAACGCACAGCTTTTGCATAAATCCATACAATATGGCATGGAGCGCAAGCGGTTGGTTGCTGAACTTTTTTCCAAAAACAAAGTACTTGAGGCCCTTAATACGGAGATGCTCAACATCAACTCTCACTTAGAGGAGTTGGTGAAAGAACGCACTTCAGAAATCGAACGTCAGTCTGAAATCATCAGTGAGAAGAATAAAGAGATTATTGATTCTATCAATTACGCCCGCAGAATTCAGTTTGCTTTGCTCACGCCAGAGGATGTGCTCAAGGAGAAGATTCCCAATATGTTTATTCTCTACAAACCTAAGGATATTGTAGGGGGTGACTTCTACTGGCATGAGAGTATTGAACACCCCGATGGCTCAGGCATCTGGGATTATTTCTGTGTTGCTGATTGCACCGGACATGGTATTCCTGGTGCGTTCATGAGTTTGATTGGGATTAAAATTTTGAATCAAGCCGTGAAGTTGGGAAATCTGTTTCATCCCGCGGGCTTTTTAGATTATCTGAATGTGCAGATATACGAGGCGTTGAACAAGTATTCTCACGCCGATGATTTGGTGGCCGACGGGATGGATGCTGTGATGTTTGCAGTGAACAGGACGACTCATAAAATGTTGTTTGCCGGAGCCAATAACCCGCTATACCTGGTGCGTAACGGTGAAGCCCAGCGCATCAAGGGCGATAAGAAGGCCATCGGAGCGCATGCCCGCAGTGCAGAGTTTACCAATCATTTGATCGAATTACAGTCGGGCGATATGATCTATGGAATTACCGATGGTTTCGCTCATCAGTTTGGCGGTGATGATGGGAAGAAAATGAAGCTGCATCGAATGCAGGAACTCTTGCTCGATGCAGCGCAACTGGATTTGACAGAACAAAAAGCTTTCCTCGATAGCAGTTTCAAGGCATGGCAAGGCCTATATGAGCAGTTGGATGACGTTTGTGTAATGGGCATGAGAATCTAAGAAGGAGTCAGGCTTGCGAAAGATGCCTTGGAGTAATGAAATCCTCTTATGTGCTAAACGAGGATAGTTTTGTCTGTATTAGGTTACGAGAATAAAAAAATACCCTTCTCTCTAAAACCTTGGCTCAAATTGGTTGTTCACTCTATCTTGCACACCAATAGAACTTTCTTATGTCAGACTCAGCAAAAATTATCCTTGATGGCAAGGAGTATGAATTACCCATCATCAGAGGTACGGAAAACGAACGTGCTATCGATATCAGCAAATTGTTGGATCTTACCGGCCACATCACTCTCGATATCGGTTACAAGAATACCGGTGCTACGAAAAGTGCGATTACTTTTTTAGATGGTGATAATGGCGTGCTCTGGTATCGCGGATATCCAATCGAGCAGTTGTCAGAATACGCCTCATTTATTGAGGTGGCATACCTGGTGATTTATGGTGAGTTACCAACGCAAAAGGAATTGGATTACTTCCAGCGGAGCATATCTCATCACACCTTGGTGCACGAGGATATGAAACGATTCTATGAAGCATACCCAACGGGTGCACATCCTATGGGCGTACTTTCTTCTATGATTGCGAGTATGTCGACATTTTATCCGGAGTCACAAAATCCGAATCGACCTTTTAAGGATATTGAATTGACAATGCATAGGTTGATTGCGAAAATGCCAACACTCGCGGCTCAAGCGCACAAAGTGAGTATCGGGCATCCCATTATGTATCCTAAAAACAGTTATAGTTACACGCAAAATTTTCTACACATGATGTTTGCTCTGCCAACCGCGGAGTATGAAATCGATCCGGTGGTAGATGACGCACTCAATAAATTGTTGATTCTCCACGCCGATCATGAACAGAATTGCTCAACATCAACGGTACGTATAGTGGGTTCTTCACAGTCCAACATGTACTCATCTATCTCTGCTGGTATCGCGGCGCTATGGGGGCCCCTTCATGGTGGTGCCAATCAGGCAGTCATCGAAATGTTGGAGAAGATTATTGCCGATGGAGGAAATATTGAAAAATGGGTTAACAAGGCGAAAGACAAGAATGACTCATTCCGACTAATGGGATTTGGTCATCGGGTGTATAAGAATTTTGATCCTCGGGCAAGAATTATCAAAAAGGCCTGTGATGATGTTCTCAATCGTCTTGGCATACATGATCCGGTGCTTGACGTTGCCAAGAAACTTGAGGAGGTCGCCCTGCAAGACAGTTATTTCGTAGAGAGAAAACTGTATCCTAATGTAGATTTCTATTCGGGTATTATTTATCGCGCCATTGGAATTCCTACCGAGATGTTTACAGTTATGTTCGCATTAGGAAGACTTCCGGGATGGATTGCACAATGGAAGGAGATGATTGAGCATAATGAACCCATCGGAAGACCCCGCCAGGTGTATACGGGTCCTGGAAAGCGCGATTATGTTCCTATGCCTAAAAGAGGATAATGACGGAGATCAAGGGCACGGTAGTTACCACTGTCAATCATGGTGTTGCCAGGATTGCTTTCCATCATCCACAGAGTAATTCATTACCCGGTGAATTGCTACGCGAACTGGGTGATGCCATTCATAATGCCAATGCAAACAACGAGGTCAAGGTGATGATTGTCATGAGCACAGGTGATAAGGCTTTCTGTGCCGGTGCAAGTTTCGATGAACTCGCCGCTATAAATTCCGAAGAAGAAGGTTTGAAGTTTTTCAGCGGTTTTGCATACGTCATCAACGCAATGCGTACATCATCAAAACTTATATTGGGACGAGTGCACGCACGCGCAGTTGGCGGCGGAGTAGGTCTTGCATGCTCAGTGGATTATTGCTTTGCTACGCGTAACGCGCAAATGAAGCTCAGTGAATTGGCCGTTGGTATCGGTCCGTTTGTTGTAGGCCCCGCTGTGCAACGAAAGGCCGGTCTCTCTGCTATGTCACAAATGGCGATGGATGCGAGCAGTTGGCACTCTGCTGAATGGGCCTGTCAACAGGGTATCTATCAGCAACTCTTCGATGATGTCCAATCCATGGATTTAGCAATTGATGTTCTCGCCACGAGATTGGCCTCCTCAAGTTCTGAAGCTATGAAAGAACTTAAACGGATTTTTTGGGAAGGGACTGAGCATTGGGATGCACTGCTGCCAATGAGAGCCGAAATCAGCGGCCGCTTGGTGTTGAGTGAATATTCTAAGAGCGCTATCGCAGCATTCAAAACGAAGTCATAAGGTGTATTTGAGCGAGATGAATTCATTTAAATTTAATTCCTATATAATTAGTAGGAAATGTATGTTTTCTGTTTTACGTTTGCCGCCGAAAATATTCTTACATATGTCATTAAAGCTATTTGATATCGCGCCGGATTTTACAGCTCAAACCCAGCTGGGATCTATACAATTTCATCAGTGGATAGCTGATTCATGGTGCATTTTGTTCAGTCATCCTGCCGATTTTACTCCTGTTTGTACCACAGAACTGGGAATGGTTGCAAGCATGAAGCGGGAGTTTGAGCGACGAAATCTGAAAGTTTTAGCATTAAGTGTGGATTCCATAGAATCTCATCACTTATGGATTTAGGATATCAATGCTTCACAAAACGTTTCTGTGGATTTTCCAATAATTGCGGATTCTGATTTCGTTGTTTCCACATTGTATGATTTCGTTCACCCTCTCGCTTCAAATAGATTCACAGTGCGTTCAGTTGTTGTCATTGATCCTGAAAAGAAGATCAGGCTAATAATAACCTATCCTGCCTCTACGGGAAGAAATTTTTCAGAGTTGCTCGGAGTAGTGGATTCACTGCAGCTGACGAGTGAATACGAGGTGGCAACTCAGGCAAATTGGACGCCGGGTGAAGATGTAATTATTCCATCTTCCTTTTCAGAAGATGAAATTAGAATGCGTTTCAAGGGTCCTGTAAAGAGGGTATTGCCCTATTTGAGATATATGAGAATAAATGAATGATAGGAGTTTAGATTGTTCTTCCGTGAAGAACTATGAGGTTTTTGGTTAAGTTGTTTCATCAGGTTAATGTAGTTACGGGATCACTGTTGCGGTCCCGTTTCTTTTCACTACAACTATTGATGGAATGGATTGCGGGATGTTACGAAACCAGCTACGGCACAGGGATTAGGATGATATAGCCCATTACCTGACTTGAATCGCTATTCTAGATGCTTTTCAGTTCTGTAAGAAGCTCTGAAAATAACTTTTCTACACGTTCATCAGGGGTGAATGTGGAGTTCATTATCATGTTATTAACGTGAGAAATTTTCGGAAAAAATGGAATTACATGCGCCCGCAAATAATGCATCACGCCAGTGAAATGATCAATACCCCGCATGTTGGCAGCGTGTCCGTCACTCACTCCAACCAAAGCAATTTTCTTGCTTTTAAAAGTGGATGAGGGCATGAGATCAAGAAATAATTTTGCGATTCCCGGATAGGAGCCGTGGTATTCTGGTAAGACAAACAATAGAATGTCGGTTGACTTAATCCTCTCTACCATGGCGAGTATTTCAGGATGTCGCTGATGATAAAAATTCTGGCTCAACAAGTCTTTGGGCAGATCACAAAGTGAGAGGAGCTCGCATTCAAACGTGGGGGAATACAATTGATGGAGATGCTGGGAAACCGCCATTGAAGCGCTGTTGGTACGGTTGGTGCCGGAGATGATAAGAATTTTCACGTAGCAATAACCTCTCTCATCACGTTTGGTTCAAAATG
>CAZKRL010000029.1:0-39118 GCA_964555295.1 uncultured Comamonadaceae bacterium
GGGGGCACGATCCCCCGACCTTATGATTATGAATCATACGCTCTAACCAGCTGAGCTACCCCGCCAAAAATCGCGGCCGCAAATATAACTAGGTTGATCTTGTGTCAAAATTCAATTTCCGGTCAGCAATTACGCGAAATGGATTATCCTTGCATACCCTAAACATTGAGTATGTCCAAAGTAGCAATAGAAATAGAATATCTTCTGAAGACTTCTGCTCATATCCTTTACAATTGTATGTCAACCCCAAGCGGTCTTGAGGAATGGTTCGCTCCGGAAGTCCATATCAAGGGCGATGTATATACTTTCTTATGGGAGGGAGAAGAACGTAGCGCTAAGCTGGTCAATAAGAAAAGAGAACAAATGGTTCGATATCAATGGACTGATGATAACGACAATACTTCCAATTTTTTTGAAATGCGGATCCATATTGACGATATGACCGGCGAACTCGCACTCATCATTACTGATTTCGCAGAAAAGGGGGAAGAATCGGGACAACGACTTTTATGGGATGAGTGTATAGACGAGCTAAAACGACATATTGGCTGTTAAATCAATAGGGGCGTCTTGCAGATAAGATTTGTTGCTGATTTTTTTATAGCCATACAATTGATGCGCATTCACAGTGTCTATGATCAGGACCCCATTGATTTGAATACATGAATTCAATTGTCCCAGTAACGGTCATTACTGTTGTTTTCAATGCGGAGCGATTGATTTTACGCACATTAAAAAGTGTAGGCCGACAGAGGGGTATAAATCTTGAGCATTTAATCATTGATGGTGGGTCAAATGACAATACACTACAAATAATAAAAACCTTTTCATCATCGCAGTTGACCGTTTATTCGGGGCGTGACAAGGGCATTTACGACGCCATGAACAAGGGGCTTCAACTTGCAAAAGGTGAATATGTCATTTTCATCAATGCTGGTGATGAGTTGGCGAATGACAGTGTGCTTTCGGACATATTAGCATCGTCTACAAGAAAGGATGTCTATTATGGAGACACCCTGATTGTTGATGCTGAAGGAAATGTTTTAGGCAAGAGAAGACACAGTCCGCCTAAACATCTTACATGGAAGAGTTTTCGCATGGGCATGTTGGTTTCCCATCAATCCATCCTTGCCAAAAAATGTATTTGTCCACAGTATAACCTCAAGTATAAAATCAGTGCTGACATCGACTGGTCTATTCGTCTAATGAAATCAGCACAATCTTCGGGTTATTATGAAAAACCCGTGTCGTTATTTCTTGCAGGAGGTGAGTCAACGAGGCGCAAGAGACTGGGTCTTATCGAACGGTGGATGATATCTGTTAGTCACTATGGGTTGTTCACCACGGCCTTCTGTCATATGGCCATAGTGGCAAGGGCTATATACTATTTATTCACGGGTGCATTTCGCTCTACCCAAAAGTAAAACAGATGAGCCGCACTAACTTTCGGCCACCAAGTCATGGGCATTGTAATTAATCAATCGGTTCGGTCAACGATTTACTCCTATTTAGGGGCCTTTCTGGGATTCTTGACGGTTTGGTTTCTTAACAGGACGTGGCTTACACCTGAACAAAACGGGCTGGTAAATATTCTCATTTCCATTTCACTCGTTACCGGATCTCTCATTAACCTTGGCACTGGCGGTGCCATTGCAAGGCTATTTCCGCACTTCAGGGACCATGAGAGCGGCCATAAAGGCTTCATCTCACTTGCTTTACTTGTTACCTGTATTGGGTTCGCCCTGTTTGTTTTGCTTTTCATTGGCTTTCAAGATGAGATCATTGCCAGAAACATCGACAAGTCTAAACTATTAGCAGAGCATATATACTGGCTCTTGCCATTGACTTTTTTCATTGGTATTTTCTACATACTTGATGCATACAGCAGAGCCATATTTCTCACCTCAGCGGCCATCCTTATTAAAGAGATATTACTACGGATTATCATTCTTTTTGCTGGCTGGGGCTATCATATAGGCTGGATTTCGTTCGAGGTATTTCTCATAGTGTATGTATTGTCATTCTGTTCGATATCCATAGCACTCGCTATTTGGATGTGGACACGAAAAGATCTGAGTATCTCACCCCCTCGAATAACCGCGCATCAAACACCATTGAGAAAGGAAATTATACACGTGTCATTTTTTACGGCTATAACGTCGCTGGGCACATTGCTAATGACCTCTGTAGACAAAATCATGATCAATGAATACCTGGGCTTGGCCGCGGCAGGTGTTTTTGCTGTGGTGAGTTATTTGGGAAGTATGATACAAATACCCGCAAGATCGATTGGGCGCGTGGCTATGACGGTTATTGCAGAGTCGTGGAAAAAAGATGACCTTGACAACATTGCGACGGTTTACCGAAAAACTTCCATCAATCAAAGCATTGCAGGATGCTGGCTTTTTCTTGTAATAGCGTGTTGTACCGATCAGATTATTTCTCTTATGCCCAATGCCTATTCGGATGCGGGTGCGGTTATTCAGTGGGTTGGCTTAGCGTTTCTAGTCGAGGTTTGCACCGGTGCCAACGCCACGATAATCGGGTCCTCGCGCTTTTACAAGTTTGAAACCTTGATGATGCTGTCGACCATCCCTATACTTATAATACTCAATTCACAGCTGATTCCGAGCATGGGAGTCAGTGGAGCTGGTCTTTCAATGTTCCTTTGTTTCTTCACCATTAATACTTGCAGGTACTTGTTCATACTCAAGAAATTTCAAATGCAACCGTTCGATAGTAACCAGCCCAAAATTTTCATTCTATCCATTTTGATGTATTCCGCTTTCATGACCATCAACCCCAATTGGAATGCTTACGTTGTGATATTATTCAAGGGATTGACTATTACAATATCGTTTTTCGCGGCGATACTCCGGTTAAAGGTTTCGGATGATTTCAATCAACTGATCTTTGGATGGATGAGGTCGCTTCGGAAATAACAACTCCTGCTTCAAACCTTAACCTTGTCGTAATATAAATCTTCTTTCTTTGCATCGTTACAAATGAACATGAGCAAGCCCAAAATTCTGTTGGTTGATGATGAAAACGACATCCTTGAGCTTGTAGGATTCAATCTTGAGAAGGAAGGGTATGAAGTGCATACCGCAAGCGACGGGCGAAAGGGTTTAGACATTGCGAGAAAGATTCAGCCTGATTTGGTATTGCTTGATGTCATGATGCCAGAAATGGATGGGATGGAAACTTGCAGGGAGATGCGCGAAGATCCCAAGCTAAAAAATGTGATGATTGCATTTCTCACTGCGCGCGGCGAAGACTACAGTCAGGTAGCTGGATTCGATGCCGGCGCAGATGACTACATTCAAAAACCAATCAAAACAAGAATACTCATTTCCCGTGTCAAGGCCTTGTTAAGAAGATCAATCACTGAAACGCCTGTAACTGCCGCAGAGAGGCCGGCCGGAATTTCGATTGACAAGGATCGCTACCTCGTATATAAAGATGGCGAGGAGCTTTCTCTTCCCAAGAAAGAATTTGAATTACTCGCTTTATTAATTTCTGTTCCGGGCAGGGTTTTCACAAGAGATACCATCTTAAATAAAGTTTGGGGTAACGATGTAATTGTAGGCGACAGAACCATTGATGTTCATATTCGTAAACTCCGGGAAAAACTGGGTGATGAATCTTTCAAAACCATCAAAGGTGTAGGTTATAAATTTGAACCGTGATATGGTTTACTCATCGGACACCTAAGGGTGTAGCTCTTTCTTCAGCAACGTTGATAACAGGGCTGCTGGCTATAACGTATTTCGTTTTACTCTACGCGTTCGAACGTGAGTTTCAATGGCTTGGATTGATTCTCCTAGTAACATTGGGTTTTGTAATTTCCTATAGTATCATCTACTTCTTCATTGAGCGTTTTCTCTACCATAAAGTGAAAATCATATTCAAGACGATTCATGCGCTAAGAAGCGGTGCTGAAGGAAAGCCGAGAATCCAGATGTCGCACGATTTATTGCAAGACATCAATTCAGAGGTGGCTGATTGGGCGGATGAAAAAATCAAAGAGGTAAAAGAACTTCGCAGCGCAGAAAATTTCAGGCGCGAGTTCATCGGCAACCTGGCACATGAATTGAAAACGCCACTCTTCAATATTCAAGGATATATAGACACGCTATTAGATTCGCCACTCACAGACCCTAAGCTTACCCAAAAATTTCTTGAACGGGCCTCATCAAGTTGCGATAGATTATCTGCCCTCATTTTGGATCTGGACCAGATTTCAGGGATTGAAAGCGGAAATTTCGCAATGCAAGTTGAAAGGTTTGACGTGGTAGCATTGGCCAAGAAGGTAATAGAGTCTTTAGAATCTTTGGCCCAGAGCAAAGAGATAACACTCAAGCTCAAAAACCCTCAGGAAAAACCGATTATGGTAGAAGCCGACCCGAAACGTATCGAGCAGGTTTTTACGAATCTTCTCATCAATAGTGTCAATTATGGAACGTCTTCCGGAGAAACTCGCATTAGGTTTTACGATATGGATGCCAACGTCTTAATTGAGCTTGCCGACAACGGAATTGGAATCGCCCCTGAGCATTTACCGCGATTATTCGAACGGTTTTACCGTGTTGATAAAAGTAGATCTAGGCATGAGGGAGGGTCTGGTCTTGGCTTGGCGATTTGTAAGCACATCCTTGATCAACATAATCAAACTATTTCGGTACGAAGCACTGAAGATGTGGGGAGCACCTTTGCGTTCACATTGAAAAAGGCGCTATAATCCGCAAAATCCGGGCCTTACTATCGGATTGCTTCGCTTCTCATCGCCCGTGCTGGTTTCCGGACCATGACCTGACCAAACAATGGTCTCATCCGGTAAGATGTAAATTTTTTCTTGAATAGATTGGCACAAATCACCGCCATTGCAAAAAGGCAAATCCACACGCCCAGTGCTGCCTTTGAACAATACGTCACCTGCAATGAGATTGGAACTGGCGGCGTGGTATAATGCAATATGACCGGGCGAATGACCTGGCACAAATAAAATTTCGAGTGAGGTATTTCCGAAAGAGTAGATTTCACCTCCCTCTAAAAACCCATCAGGTTCCGGCGCACCTCTGAAAGATACTCCCCACAATTTAGAGGACTGATCGGCGAGATTCAGAATAGGTAGATCCTTTCGATGCATATATACGGGAATCTTAAAGCGGTTTTTGCAAACAAGATTTCCTAGAATATGATCAAGATGACAATGGGTATTGATTATGGCCACGGGCTTGAGGTTTCGCGCCGCTATCGCATCCATTAGCTCCCTGTCCTCTGCTTCGTTACTATTACCGGGGTCCACGATTACACAGCTAAGAGACTCGTCAAAGAGCACATAGGTATTCTCCTGAAAATCATTGAAAGTAAAATGAATCAAATCCATGAAACGAATTTACGACGATGCAATGTGCTCACATATGAAGCCGCAATGGGTAAATTCGCGTTGTAGTGAAACCCATCATTCGATTCACCTTGATGCTCATACTTGGCTGTCAGTCGGGCATTGCGCAATTTTATCAAGGGTCGAATATGGAGTTCGGCAAGAACAGAATACAATACAAAGAATTTACTTGGTTTTATTACCCTTCAGAACATTTCGATGTTTACTACTACATTGGCGGAGAGGCCCTTGCGCAGTATACACTCCTTTCCTGCGAGCGCAATCTCAAAGAGTTGCAGGATTTTTTTGACTACCCCTTGAATGAGAGGGTGCAGGTGGTTTCTTATCTTAACCAATACGAATTCTATCAGAGTAATATTGGTTTGGGTGTTGACGGTCAAAGCAACATAGGTGGAAGTGCGCGCATCCTTGGCAGTAAAATGTTTACCTACTTCGAGGGCACACACCATAAGCTTGAAATACAGATACGCGAGAACATTGGCCGTTTAATTTTTTCTCAAATGATGTATTCCGGAGGTTGGAAGGATATGCTCCGCAATAGCACCTTGTTATCTATTCCCGATTGGTTTGAGGAGGGGATAATTGCATATGCTGCTTCTGGCAAATCCACAGAGGCTGAAATTTTCATGATGGATTACATCCGATCGGGCCACTTCAAGAGTTTGAATTTTTTGGAAGGGAGAGATTCAAGATTGGCGGGCCAAGCCTTCTGGCAGTTCATTGCAGACACCTACGGACAAAATCTCATAGCCAACATTCTATACATGTCGCAGGCCAGTAACAACATCGAAAATGGTTTCATTTATGTATTGGGTACAGATTTGACAGAAATCACCGCGGAGTTCGTTCGTTACTACACTTTAAAAGCAGATGAAATCAGGGCTGAAGCCGTTCCCTCCGAAGTGTCAAAGCCAACCAGGAAAAGAGACATACGCAAATGGTGGCGGGGAGAAAAACGAATGGGAATGACGGGCATCAAAATCAAAAGTGATTTGAAATACACGGCCATTTCTCCATCCCCTGATGGAAAAACGATTGCCTATACCACAAATGAAATGGGTCGAGTGAAAATATATACCCATGATTTGCAAACCGGAAAAAGAAAACGAATCTTCTGTCATGGTTACAGACTCGAACGTCCTGCAGATGAAGTTTATCCGCTGCTGGCATGGCATCCGTCTGGTCTATCGCTCACATACACCTATCATCATAGACTGAACCCAGTGCTTGAGTCTTATGATTTCAAAAAGCGCAAACGGACTCGTAAAACACTTTATCAACTGGAGAGAATAACCTCCATGGAATATAGTCGCGATGGCAAGAAAATGATAATGACTGCTTTCAATCGAGGGCAGAGCGACCTCTATCTCTACCATGTACCTGGCAACAACCATGAACAACTCACTAAAGACATTTGGGATGAAACTAGCGCTTGCTTCGCTGATGGAGGTAAGACTGTTGTGTTTAGTTCGAATCGCAACAGTGACACCCTGCGCATTGAAGAGGGCAATATCAGAATGCCTGACAATAACGATTTGTTTCTCTTTGATTTAGAATCGCGGAACCCTGTGATGCGCCGGCTGACAAAAACCCCACAGGTTGACGAAATAAAACCTGGTGCGCTCAAAGACAAGCATTACACATTTCTCTCTAACGACAACGGATACTACAACAGCGCTGTAGCAACGATTGACAGCACTATTAGCAATATCGATACGGCTATCCACTACAGATACTATACAAGTTTGTATCGTTTGAGTGACTTGCACCGACATACGATTGATCATTACGTGCTTCCAGAAGTTGCACTTGGTTTTCAAGTTTATCAAAAAAACGGTAGTCCTTGGGTTACTTGGGGGAAAAACCCATCACTAACAGTGCTTCAGCCGAACGGCGAGTCGGAGGGGGAAAAGCCATCTAAAACTCCACTAATATTTCTCCCAGATACAGCGGCGCCATCCATCAATATTAAGAACTATGTCTTCGAATCGGAGCGACTAGACTATGTATATGAGAAAGAATCGCCGCAGCCATCCGAGGCTATAACGGATGATGAACCATCGATTCTTGAGATACCTAAATCCAAAAATTATCGTCTCAACTTCGCTGCCGATCAGGCCATTGCCCAGGCGAACAATAATTTCTTAAACCCTACCTATCAGAATTATACCGGGGCAAGCCCAAGCAGTATTTCTCCTGGAATTTCAGGGCTCATTCAATTTGGGATAACAGACCTTTTTGAAGATTATAGAATCATTGGTGGCTTCCGAGCGAATCTCGGAATTGACAACTCTGAATATGGTATCAGTTTTGAAAATTTAAAAAATCAGACCGACCGAAAAATTCTTTTCTCACGACAAACTCAGAATGTGCAGGATGGTTTTCTGGTGTATAAGCTTATTAGCAACGACGCTGCTTATATCCTTAAGTTTCCATTTAGTGAGGTGCTGGCATTGCGTTTGCGCGGGGATATGCGTATTGACCGGCTCATTGTTCAATCCAATGATTTCCTGCCATTAAATCTTCCGAATCAAACAGATTTAAATACGGCATTAAAAGCAGAGCTGGTCTTTGACAATACTCTGCAACGTGGGCTGAATACTTATTTTGGAACTCGAGCCAAAGCATGGGTTGAGCGTTATCAAAACCTAGATATTGAGTCGAAGAATTTCGTTAACATCATAGGTTTTGACACCCGGCACTATCATCGAATACACCGCACCTTCATTGCTGCTTTCAGACTGAGCGCCACCACTTCATTTGGTGCACAACGGGTAGTAAATTATCTCGGAGGGGTTGACAACTGGCTATTTCAGCGTATTGACCCTTCATTAGAAGTGAGCGATGCATTATCATATCGTTTCCAATCATTTGTGGGCCCGATGCGCGGCTTCTATGTAAACGCTCGTAACGGTAATTCAGCTGCGCTTCTCAATTCAGAATTACGGATGCCGGCGTTCAAATACTTCATGAAAAAGCCGCTCAGAAATGATTTTCTTGAAAACTTCCAAGTAATAACCTTCCTTGATATCGGAAGTGCATGGACCGGCAAAAGTCCTTATACAGATAACAACCTATTTAACATCACCGAGGTATATCAAAACCCGGTTAAGGTAACCATAGAAAATAACCGTGACCCAGTGGCCTGGGGTTATGGCTTCGGATTGAGGTCGAAGCTATTGGGTTATTTCATGCGCGCAGACTGGGCCTGGGGAGTTGATGACGGTCGCAGGATGCAGCGGGTGTTCTATTTTTCGCTGAATCTGGATTTCTAAAACGTTACAAATTGTAGAGGACTTGAAGTAATGTTTGACCTGTTGCTTTAAGAGGCGCTTTATCAATGATGTCAAGATTGTCTTTGTGAGTATGATGATACGGCCCGAAGATATATCCCCCTAATCCCATGGCGTTCGGTGTCGGCCGTGTATCAATAATATCAATACACCTCACTCCGCCTCTAGAAATCATCACATGATCATCAATCACTCCATCTACATCTTCTGAAGGAAAGTACATACCATATCCCAGTTTTGAAGCTGTTGACCAAATCAGATTCACTACGTCGGGAGCAATTTCATTGGAATATTTTTCCTTGTTGAAACGGGCGTCTGTTGCGCCTACCATATCCAACAAAATTCCGAAACGCGCACGATAGCCGGGACGATGCGGGTTTTTTGCCCAATGCTGTGAGCCAAGACACCATGAGGTAACGAATCCAGGATTTAATACCTCGTTAGATTTCATTGGACTATTTTCTGCGGCACCATAATCTTCCACATCCAAAAGAAGAATATCGATGCCCACACGTGGCGTCTGGATTTGCAGTATTCTCGAGATCTCCAATAAAACTGCGACACCACTTGCGCCATCATTTGCGCCATCTATTGGTTTATTGCGAAGTGCATTTTCTGTTTCTTTATCTGCAAACGGCCGAGTATCCCAATGCGCGCACAACAATACACGATCTTTATTTTCCGGCTGAAATGACGCAACTATATTTCGTACCGGCACCGATTTTCCGTCAAAGGTTAGCAATGACGTTTTCTGTTCTTGCACCAACGCACCACGCGAACCAAGGCACTTAATTAACCAGTCGCCGCATGCCTTATGAGCGTTACTGCCGGGTACGCGCGGACCCATATCCACTTGTTGTTTGAGAACAGCATATGAACTGTCAGAATTAAAATCAGGTGGAGTAACTGCGGTCTTTTGTTCCCGTGCTGAAGTTTTTTTATCTGCCGGTTTATCATCACTACAACTTATGATGACGCAGGCAAAAGAGACAAAAATCACCTGTAATAATTTCAAGTGTAGCGAGTGTATTGATTGTTGTTCGTTCATTGTCTAACCCTCCATCTCCCAAGTGGCGCCATCCTTTGTGTCACGAATACTGATTCCCAATTCGGCGAGTGTTTGGCGAATTTTATCAGAGGTGGAAAAATCTTTCCGTGCCTTTGATTCTGCGCGAATATTGAGAATTAGAGCCATCAAACCCGAGGTTTTATCATCTGCTACTGTTGCCTCTTCATCCCGCAAACCCATCACGCGTGTGAAGTAACGGTCAAACAATTCTTGCAGCTCACTGATATCCACAGCTGTAAGTGTGATGAGATTTTCATGGGCGCTATTGATTACCCTCACTGCCTCGAACAAATGAGAAATTACGATTGGCGTGTTGAAGTCATCATTCATGGCCTCACGGCACTTGTCTAACAAATCCTTCACTGCATATCCGCTCGTTTCAGAAGGTGTGAGTTTTTGAATGAGCGCCTTTGCTGCCACCATACGTTTGTATCCCTTCTCAGCAGCTTGCAGGGCTTCATTACTAAAATCCAAAGTGCTGGCGTAATGACCGGTCATGAAGAAAAACCTGACCGTCATGGGTGAGTATCCCTTGTCGAGTAATTTATGATTCCCGCTGATCAACTCTTCCGGCGTGAAGCCATTGCCTTCGCTCTTGGCCATTTTTCTGCCGTTTACCGTAAGCATATTTCCATGCATCCAATATTTCACGGGTTCATCGCCGGTTGCGCCCACATTCTGTGCAATCTCACATTCGTGATGCGGAAACTTCAAATCCATTCCTCCACCGTGAATATCAAATTGATTGCCGAGATATTTTGTACTCATCGCTGAGCATTCGATATGCCATCCGGGAAAGCCGATTCCCCATGGGCTCGGCCATTTCATGATGTGATGCTCATCTGCTTTTTTCCATAGTGCGAAATCAAGACCATCGCGCTTTTCATCCTGTCCATCGAGCTCACGAGTATTCGAATAAAGTTCATCGATCACGCGTCCAGACAACTTTCCGTAAGGTTGTTTTTCATTGAACTTTCTCACATCAAAGTATACGCTTCCGTTGCTTTCATAAGCAAATCCACGATGAATGATGTTGTTAATCATTTCGATTTGTTCAACGATATGACCTGTGGCAGTGGGTTCGATGCTAGGTGGCAAAACATTAAAAACCCGCATCACATCGTGAAAACCATTGGTGTATTTCTGAACCACTTCCATGGGCTCAAGATTCTCCAACTTGGCGCGTTTTACAATCTTATCCTCACCGTCGTCGCTATCTCCGGTGAGATGACCCACGTCGGTAATGTTTCTAACATAGCGAACCTTGAAGCCACACTCCAACAGATATCGATAAACCACATCAAATGTGGTAAATGTTCTTACGTTACCCAAATGCACATCGTTGTATACGGTGGGACCACATACATATAGTCCAACATGACCCGGCGTAATCGGTGTAAATACCTCCTTTTTACGCGACAAGCTATTATAGAGGAAGAGATGATTTTCCATGTGGCAAAGAACGATATGAATTTTATAAAAAAGAGGCCTTGAGGAATGATACTATGAATTATTTACGACTACTTGGCAGGGGATAATTTCCAATGTATCGCCCTTCATAATAACATCGAATGGCAATCATAATTCCGTCGGAATTATAATAGTACCATTTGCCATTGTATAGTATCCCTCTGCGGAAATAGCCAGACTGCATCAGTTGTCCTGTGCGGTCATAGAGCGCGTTGTAATCCTCTGCCTGGAATTTTTGAGCTATGTTGGGCTGATAATCTGTTGATGTTGCCTCCTGGCCTATCTCACCTGGGTATAGGTCGGTCCAGGGCAGACCAATGATTTCAGATTGTGTAACCAATTCATTTGACGAAGAATTGATGCCATCGGACATTTGAGCAGCTGCAAATTTGACTCCCCGTGGTTCAAACCAGGTCAACTGCCCTTGTTCCTTGCCAGCAGACATTGCGCATGTCATTGCAACAGAACCGTCGTCGTAATAATGCTGTTGCAATCCATCGGCCCAACCCTCGGCGTTGTAGTTCAAGACTTGTTGAATTTTTCCGTTGGGATAGAATCGTTTGAATGTTCCGGTGTAGCGGCCATATTTCCAATTGCCTGTTTCTTCCGGTTTGCCATTTTCGTAGAATAGAGTGTAGTTACCGGATGGCAGACCTGATGAATAGTTGATTTCAGATCTTAGTTTGCCTGAAGGCCAGAATCTTTTCCATACACCCACTTTTCTGCCGTCGATGTAACTTCCTTCTTCGACTCGACCATTGCCCGGGTATTTAACGTCCCTCGCTATCGTGCCTGTGATGGTCCAAAACCCTTGTCGGTTGCCCTTGGCATCAAGTTGATTGACTGAATCTGCCGCCCGAGAACTGCTGAAAATGAAACAACATAGAACACAAACGAACTTGATTTCACGCATGATTTATACGGATTGATAAGAATCGGAAATTGCTTTGAGCATCGTAGTTACCATTCGCGACAAATCATACTCAGGTGCCCATCCCCAATGCATGCGGGCTTCAATGTCTGATATACTGGCGGGCCAGCTATCGGCAATTTGTTGTCGAAAATCAGGGGCGTAGGAAATGGCAAATCCTGGAACGTGCATTCTGATCTCATCGGCAAGCTGGGCCGGAGTGAAGCTCAGGCCCGCTAGATTGTAACTGCTTCTTATCAAAACATCTTCGGCAGGTGCATTCATAATCATCAATGTAGCACGAATGGCATCCTCCATCATCATCATTGGTAATTCTGTTTGAGCGCTGAGAAAGCAAGAATAGGATTGCTTTTGCAATGCTTCATGAAAAATATGTACAGCATAATCAGTGGTGCCGCCGCCGGGGGCCGACCTATGCCCAATCAGGCCAGGGTAGCGCAAACTGCGAACATCCACCCCAAATTTTTTGTGGTAATATTCACACCAGCGTTCGCCGGCGAGTTTAGAGATCCCGTACACCGTTGACGGATCCATTACGGAATTTTGCGGAGTGAGATGCCGCGGTGTTCCCGGACCAAATACCGCAATAGAGCTGGGCCAGTAAAGTTTTGAAATTTTCTTATGTCGAGCCAACTCCAAAAGAGTGAGAAGGCTTTCCATATTAAGCTTCCATGCGTAATCCGGATTTTTTTCAGCCGTAGCAGAGAGCAAGGCGGCGAGCAGATACACCTCATCAATTTCAAATTCCTCGATGGCATTACAGACCGCTTTTTGATCAAGAACGTCAAGCACTATTTGTGTGCCATCCAAATCCTTCATGGGTTTTACATCGGCTGCGATAACCCGATGTGTACCATATTCGGCTCGAAGCGCTGCAGTTAGTTCAACACCAATCTGACCGCCGGCACCGATGACGAGCACGTTTCTCTTCATTTTCCGACAACTTAATTGCCTCAAAGGTAAAAATGTTCGCAGGTGAAAAAATTCTTGCAACCCCCCAAGGGTGTTTCTGGTCTTATGGTTATGGTGTCATTTCGTATGAGGGTGCGAAATGATTAAGTTAAGGTTTAGCAATATGGCCGGAAATGTCCGGCCATGTTTTTTTAGTACACTTGAACACTTTCTGAGGAAGACATCGGACTTTTGTTCGCGCCTCTGGTGATTGCAACGATTGATAATGTCAACAAAGTGATTGTAATTGTTGAAAAGGCGATAATCAAAGGCAGAAAAGAGTAAATACTTTTGTTTTGAAACGATTTTTACATGATGGCGGGGCTGCTGTTCGATTCAAGAATAGCAGCCTTGCTTGTCTAAAGTCATTTATGTCCGAAGCTCCAGAAACTACTCTTGCTGCTCCTGTTGAGACACCGCTAATGAAGCAGTACAACTCCATCAAGGCGAAATACCCTGATGCGTTGTTGCTATTCAGGGTTGGTGATTTTTACGAAACCTTTGGGGAGGACGCTGTAAAAGCCTCATCGATTTTAGGTATTGTGCTTACAAAGAGGAAAAACGGATCGGCTGCATTCGTGGAGCTGGCCGGATTTCCGCATCATTCGTTGGAGACGTACTTACCTCGATTGGTGAGAGCCGGCAACCGTGTTGCTATTTGTGATCAATTGGAAGACCCAAAGTTTGCGAAGAAAATCGTCAAGCGAGGAATTACAGAGTTGGTAACTCCGGGCGTATCCTATCATGAGAAAACCATTGAGCCGGTATCGAATCAATTTCTCGCTGCGGTTATTGAACAGTCAGGGCGATGGGGGGCGGCCTTCTTGGATATTTCTACGGGTGAATTTTTCACCACCGAAGGAAGCAAGGAATATCTCGACAAGCTTTTACAAGGGCTGAAACCCAGTGAGGTCTTGTACTCACGACAGCAAGAAAAACTTGTGAAAGAATATCTACGTGATCGGGTTTTCACATTTCGTCTCGACGACTGGGTTTTCAACATTGATTTTGCTACTGATTTGATTCAGCGCCAGTTTCACACACACAGTTTAAAGGGCTTTGGCATTGAGCATTTGCCTTGTGGAATCATTGCCTGCGGTGCGATATTACATTACCTATCAGAGACTCAACACGACCGGCTTGGGCATATCCGATCCATTTCCCGTCTTGATGAAAACGAACATGTCTGGTTAGACCCTTTTACGATCAGGAATCTGGAGCTTGTGCATTCACCGCATGAATCAGCAACTACATTATTGCAGGTGATAGACCGCACACAAACGCCTATGGGCACGAGGATGCTGCGCAGATGGCTGCTCATGCCACTTCGCGAAATCCAACGGATAGAGAGGCGTAATCTCGCGGTAGCGCACCTGTTTAAGCATGCCGATGAGCTAGAGAATATCCTACAAGAACTCAAGCCGATCGGTGATCTGGAGCGACTTATATCGCGTGTCTCACTGGGAAGGGCTAACCCAAGAGAATTGTGGCAGCTTTATCGAGCGCTGGTGGCGACTTCAAAACTTAAACTCGCGCTTGAGGCATCTTCTTCCGGTGAGCTTCAAATCATCGGTCAGCAACTACAGAATGTACAACAAGTTATTGCGATTATAACATCGCGCCTGCATCCCGATGCGCCCGTGATGGCGAATAAAGGTTCGGTAATTGCTAGTGGTGTAAATTCAGAACTCGATGAACTTCGCTCACTTGCTTATGATGGTAAGGCATATCTTGAAAAACTTGAGACACGTGAAATTGAGCGTACGGGTATTAGCTCACTCAAAATTGGATACAACAATGTCTTTGGATATTACCTTGAGGTAAGGAATGCGCATAAAGAAAAAGTGCCACAAGATTGGATTCGCAAACAAACCCTTACACAGGCGGAGCGATACATAACCGAGGAGTTAAAGATCTACGAGCAAAAAATTCTGGGGGCGGAGGAAAAATTACAAACCCTTGAGCAGCAGCTATACCTTGAGCTTATCCATGAGATTGCCGCCTTCACATCGGTCATTCAACTCAATGCATCGCTTCTCGCACGTATCGATTGTCTTTGCTCCCTTGCGGTTGTCGCCTCTGAAAACCAATATGTAAGACCAGCGCTCAATGATTCATTCGCTTTGCGCATTGTTGATGGGCGCCACCCGATAATTGAGAAACAGCTTCCCGCTGGAGAGACCTATGTGAGTAATGATATTTTTTTGGATAATACCGGGCAGCAAATAATCATGATCACAGGGCCCAATATGTCAGGGAAAAGCGCTGTTTTGAGACAAACTGCACTCATTGTAATCATGGCTCAAATGGGTGGATTCGTTCCCGCTGCTGCCGCTGACATTGGAATTGTAGATAAAATTTTTACCCGTGTTGGCGCCAGTGATAATATTTCTTCTGGCGAATCAACTTTTATGGTTGAGATGAATGAAACAGCCAGCATACTGAACAACTTGTCTGATCGAAGCCTGGTATTATTGGATGAAATCGGCAGAGGCACCTCCACTTACGATGGTGTAAGCATCGCCTGGGCGATTGCTGAATATATTCACGACCACCCCAAGTACAGGGCCAAAACATTGTTTGCCACTCACTACCATGAACTCAATGAGATGTCTGCCCGGTTTCCCAGAATCCACAACTTCAATGTCAGCGTTCACGAAACCGCTCAGAAAGTGTTATTTCTGAGGAAGCTCCAGCCGGGTGGCAGCAACCACAGTTTTGGTATTCACGTTGCCAAAATGGCCGGGATGCCTCAAAGGGTTGTTGAAAGGTCGAAAGAAATTCTGGAGCAACTCGAGAAAACACATGGTGAGGGCGTCAACAATGCAGAACGCGGCCGACTCGCCATGCAAAAATCAGAGCAGCTGAGTTTTTTTCAACTCGATGATCCTGCACTGGCTCAAGTAAAAGAACAAATTATGGGTCTTGATTTGAATACCATCACCCCGATTGAAGCGATGATGAAGCTTCATGAGATAAGAAAAATCCTGAAGGGCCGCAGTTGATTTCTGATGATTGCGCCCCATTCAGCCGATGGCTATAAATGATGGGCGCCGTTCAAATTCTAACGCCAATCAACAGCACGTCATCTATCTGCTCCTGTGTGCCTCGCCAGTCTTCAAATGCACGATCCATGTGCTCACGTTGATCGGCCATGGGTTTCAGCTGGATTTCACTCAACAAATTGCGCATATTCTTGAGCATGAATTTCTTGCCTAGCGCTCCGCCAAATTGATCAGCATAACCATCACTGAACAAATAGTAAGCAAAATCAGGTCGGTTGGTAATGAGCACCTCATCAAACTTTTTTGCGCCATGCACGGCCTGTCCGCCGATAGGGAATTTGCTCGGTTTGATCTCCATAAACCCTTCATCAAGGCTTTCTCCAAAGATGTAGAGCGGACGATTGGCGCCCGCGAAACGCACTTCATTGCGCCCGGTGTCAATAACGCAAAGCGCCACGTCCATACCATCGCGTGACGAGCTCTCTTGATCGTCTTGTTTGAGAGCAAGACGTATCGCCTCATCGAGGGAGGTTAGAATTTCGCCGGCATGAAAAATAGATTTTTCAATGACAATTTGATTGAGGAGGGTATTGCCAATCATGCTCATGAATGCGCCAGGAACACCATGGCCCGTGCAGTCACATACCGCAATTACGGTTATATGCTCGCGGCGATAGTGCCAGTAGAAGTCGCCGCTAACGATGTCGCGAGGCTTGAATAACACAAAGCAATCCGAAAATCCTGCAGCAATTTCACTGAGTGGCGGAAGGATCGCCTCTTGAATACGCTTGGCATAATTCACGCTATCAATCACCTCTTGATGTTTGAGTTCGACTTCTTGTTTGAGCTTGTTGATTTTCTCTTTTTCCTGATGCACCGCCGTAGAAGTTTGCCAGAGCTTCTTGACCTTTTCCTCCACCTTGGTCTTCTCAGTTTGCAGTTTGGATTTTTCTTCTTGCAGCTTCAGTGTTTCCTCTTGCAGTAATGCGTTTTTTTCATCTACCAGACGCCGCTCTTTGTGAACGGCCTCGCTCATTGCCCAGAGCTTTTTGTTTTTTTCATCTGACTTTCGCTTGTCGTCTTCCAGGGCTTGCAGGCGCTGTTGTAAATCACTTGTATCGGGGTCAACATTGCTGACCGGCTGAGATGGCCCCGCGAGTTTCCGTCCCGTTAGGAATGCGGTTGCTGCCATAATTCCTGCGATGATCCACCATAACAACCCGGGCATGCTCAATTGATCAGGGTTGTGAAGAGGTAGGTTCTGAGGATGGCTCCGCTTGATACCAAGCATTCTCGGCCTTTTCAATAGCGGGAAAGAGGTCCCTTTCTGCGATTTCTGCAATTCGGTTTCCTCGTTCTGCGGTTTCATGATCATTGCTGTCCCAAAACTTATATGCCGCGTTGGGCCAAGTAGACGCATGGAAAGACGGGGGCTTAACGCCGATGCTTACACCAAAGTTATTCCAGGTAATAAACAACGCCCACACACAATAAAAATAGAAGAAGAACCTGCCGTTACTACTCCAGCGTTGTAGGATGGGAATAGCGTCTGTTTTTCTTTTCAATATCCTCAGACCAATGGCATAGGCGGCGAATAGCAGGGAAAACAACAAACAAAGCAGTAATATCCCATTGGACGCTGGCCAATGTTGTATCTTAAAAGTCAGGCCTGCAGAACCGCAGAGTACGGCCGAGGCCATCAGGGTAAGTTCGGTGCGCGTTACTACTTGCATATCGCGTTGGAATGGGGTGCTCGCGATACGAGTCAATTGTGAAATCACCATGAATAACGCTGAAAGCACTACTGCAACACTAGCGAACATCCAATGGTTGTATTTGAAAACGTTACCCATACAAAGCAACACGAAAGCGATGCGCTCCCATTGGTTCAAGAAACCGGCGAGGCCCTTCAGTTTGAAGCCACTCTTTTTCATTGAAGCGAAAAAATCAAAAAGGAATAAGCCGCCGAGTAAGGCCTCCATGGAGAATCGCAATGTATTACCCCATTCGTTTTGCGCAAAGCTGGCGAAACAACCGAGGATTAAAAACGATATGATGAGGGTGCGGAGCATTATTAGTCGGTATCTACGGTTACTACTGCAAAATCTTGAGACGCGGACTTTTCCAGAAGCATCAATCCTATCTCCCAATTAATTTTATTGTAGCGACAAATTGATGGCGGCGATAGTTGATGTACCTCCTCAGATAGAATACAATTCAACAAGCTCAATTCTGCTCCAGACGAAAAACCGGGCAGCTGTCTTTCCAATGCGAGTTGATACCTGCCTTCGCTAGCATGGCCTATTGCAAGGTAGACATTGAAGCCCAATTTTTTGTTCTCGTTGCCATCTTTAAATACAATATCGGCCCAATTCAATACCGCATCCCCGCCAACACGAGCTGCCAAATAAAAGAATAGCCCGCAGGGCCTCGTTGTAGAGTCGAATTCGTCCGAATATTTGGAAAATAAGGCAATTGCTTGTTCACTTCCGCCTAGCTGAAAAGCTCTTTCTGATAATTCTAGTAATAGATTTCTTTTATTTATCGGGTTGGTATTTAGATCTATCAGTTCCTTTACATCATCAATAGGCCTCGTCATCATTACTCTCGTGAGATAATGAAACGCCAAACAAAGTTTGAAACTCAGTATGTCCTCCTCTGAATCGGAAAATAACACCTTAAATAAACTATCCTCTTCAGATTTAATTAAAAAGTGCGGACGATTACTGATGCCCAGTGAATCTGGCAGCAAACAGTCCATGAAGGATTTACATACTTCCACATCCTGGTTCTTGTTGTTATTCGAAATGCGATTCGACAAAAAATCTGCCAGCAACCACAAGTTTTCGATGTCATAATAGACATGAGAGTTATCAATTTCGAAGTAGCGATCCGGTAATTGAGCTCTATATAACCACTTTAATATTTCTGCTAAATCCTTCTCCGACCATTTGTAATTTTTGAAAGGTTGACTGCGAACGATTGAGGAAAAGAAATAGTTCCCCGGAGCATTTGGGCAACCGTTTGTTGATCCGATGAAACCCCATGGACCAGACGCAAAAGTCGGGTGGTACAAATTCGAGGCACGACTAATTCGAAGATTATTTTCTTCGGGTACTTCAATTTCCTGGGATAGATAGTCGGGGGAGCAACTTTGTGCATGCAAGTAAAATTCTTGTAAGCAAGAGTCCGCCAATGTAGTGTCACGAATTTCAATTGCCCTTTCTATGCGCCACTTACAGAGGAGGGCCTGCTCATAATGCTGCGCCTCAGGGCTTCTCTCTTCGGCGCGTATTTCTTCTTCAACCGAATCCAGAATTTGCCGGGCCCGATTGTCGTACAATTTTCTAAAAAGAATAAACAAGCTTGACGCACAATGATTCGCCTTAAGAAAAGTTATGTCATCTCGGCTCGCGGATGACCTTGAAACATCCAAGAAATTCAACTTGAATGTGCGTGAGCTTGCCGTTTTGTCGGCAGAAGTTTTTGAATTCCAGAAATTCAAATGGTTTGTAATAACCGACGGAGTATTTGTGCTGTCGTGACCCAACCAAGCAAACGCTCCAATATAGAGCAAATCATGCCCAACAAAGTAACTTCGTGTGATGAATTCTGGATCCAATATCACCAGAGAGTCGAGTGTTCGCGAGCAGTTCTGCAGGTCATTACGATAAGAATATATCTGTGCTAGGAAATGATATCCGCCACTCCCCTTAATTTGAGGCCCCCACTTATTCTGAACATCCGGTAATATTTTTCCCTTAGGAAAACAGCGATAGAAATATTCCGCATTGACGGGGTCATAGAGCGGCGAAATTTTTTCCAATAATTGACCCAGTAAATCTTTCGAGAACCCATTGATCATGAGCAGCTCTGAAGCGGCCAACATAAGACCGGGATCTTGAGAACGCCTTTCCGTTGCGGGATTCCAGAACACGTCTTTCCAAATGACCTCAGATAATGAATCAAGACATTGCTGTAGGGTGTCGGTATTTCTCTCGAGCTGTGTAATACACGATTGAAGCAGTAACCCTGTGTTGCATAAACGAATATTCATCGAGAGGCTGGAACTGTCAGCCATAGTTCTGCGCAACGCCATTTGCCTGCTTACGTAACTACCAAGAACCCTATTCAACAAATGGCTCGCTTGGAGCCCTTGGTTTACCCCGTTTTTCTGAAATTGATACCCGTTCGGCAGAATGATTTTGGCCACACTTTTCATCACCTGCAGCTGCACCGAATCACCGCCACAACGCTGTAGCATATGATCCATCGTGCCCGGATGCAGGCCCTCGTAGTTGATAATAAAACGCGCTTTCTCTGAAGCGGTCACCCGCGCAGAGGAAAGCAACTCAATACCACGGTATTCCGCATCACGCACCACCGATTCGTTGGTCTTACTCACATAATCTTGCCTGAAATATTCGCAGAAAAAGAGCAGTATGACCATACATGTCCACAACGCTACACGTTGCGCGCCATGTTTCATCACGAAGCGCGAGAAGAAAAGTTTACCAATACTCGCACGAATGAACCGCCTTGCCTGGGTGAGTGTAGCACGCGCCTCTTCCAACTTTTGCTCGTAGGAGATGTCGCGCTCATCATACTTCATCAACCAATGTTCATTGGGCTGCTTCTGTTCAAACCAGGTTTCAAAGAAGTTCAGCGGACCAATGGGTAACAAATAGCCCGTGGTCTTTCCATTGTCAATCCAGCGTTTTAGCTGCTTGGCAAAATCCAGCCAGGTCTGATGATCTTGCTCCTCGGCGTGCGACCATTCTATGAGCTTGCCCCAATTGCGAATGAGACTCTCATGGGTGATGTCCATGATCCATTCACCTTGTTCATCCCCCTGCACCTCATTGTGTTCGTGAAAGGGCTTGAGAAAAGTATTGCCGGGAAGTCGGAAAATCTCCAATACCCCGCCTACTTCCTTCAGTCCCAACCCGGGCCTATTTACAATATGCACGATTTCACGCAAGGTCATGCGATTGCGCACACTGCGCGAGGCATCAATCTTGGTGAGTGAACGAAACGCTGCCTCAATGATCTCACGTGCTTGTTCATGCGTCAGTGCGTGACCGGGATTGCGTTCGAGAAAATATGCGTGAGCAGTGTGATAAAGGTCATTCGCGTGTCGGTCTAATACATTGTCGAGCGACGGTCGCTCATAAAACGGCTGGCGCCACTCAGGAAGCTGGGCCTTCCAGGCAATGAAAGCAGGTTGGTCAGTCTCCGGCAGATATGCGGTGTCAACACCGCCGGCACGAGCAAAGTGGATGAGATCCATTTCTTCCGCGCCTTTTCCTGCCTCATGCCAAATCTGATTCAGCGCATGTTGCAACACCGGAAGCTGATCAATGCCTTCTCCCATTTGGTGCAACAACATCTCCACCAATCGTTTGCTGATGGTATTGCCGTTGAGCTGTGCGGGCTCCTCGATGACCTGATAAATTTCTTTGCGTTTCAGCCGAGGCACAAAAAACTGACTATAGCCAATGGCTTCGGGCAATCCGCGAAAAGAGGCACATTGTCCGATGTAATCAGATCGCATGGTGCAAACCACATACACCGGTAAATCGCGCTCGGTAGCAATGCGACATGTCTCAAGCAACATGCTCACCACGAGTTGCGAATCCGCTGATGACCGCCCTTCGAAATAGTTTTCTGAGTTCGTGAAAAACTCCTCGAACTGATCTACCAGAATCAACAGGTTCGAACCTTTGCGCATCGCCTTACGTTGCTCTGCTTCAGGTAATGCAATGAATTCAGGTTGTGACTTATCAATGTAATGCGGACTATCTGTATAAATGTCAATGAGCGACGAAAACCCAAACTTTAGTTCGCGTCTGAAACGCTCGCGTACATCACCACTGAACCTTGCAGCTAATGCGTCTTCCAGGTTTTGAAGTGGCGCCCGTTCGGGACGAAAATCCACCACTTGCCAGTTGTTGAACTTGGCTTTGAAAAATCCGGCGCGCGCGTTGGGGATGAGACCTGCATATACGAGTGATGATTTACCGTCGCCTGACGCTCCGGTGAGCATCAAGAATTTTTTTTGTTCGAGCTGACGGGTTATTTGATCAACATGTTCATCACGACCCCGCAAGAAAATCGATTCATCTTCGCGGAAAGGCCGCAAACCGGGATAGGGGCAAATGATATTTTCCTCGGCGGCTTCCATCAACTATCACCTGTTGCTTTATCAAATTGCACTTTGATTTCAAGGGGAATCAATGCACCCGACATCACGAGCGATGTCACCTTCGCTGCGCGGAATGTTCGCTGTAAATTATCGGAAGGATCATCGTCGCCGATGAGCAAAATGGGGGTGCCCGAAGATGCCCCGCCAACTTTCTTCCATATCTGCTGAACAAACGGCACGGCCCAGTCGCCGGCATATTTGAAATAGATCACCGCGAGTTTGCTCTTACTGATTTGCTGTGAGCAATGCTCGGGATAATCCCGATCATCATCCTGAATGATATTCATCTTTTCCACGGGAATGATGTCGCTCAGCATATCTGCAATTTCCAGCGCCGTGTCTTCGTCGTCTTGATTATGAACCAGAAAAATATCTGTGCTGCTGAGTTGGAGATCCGACTGAATCACTTCGTTGAGTGCGTTGCGGATGTCATCTACCAACAATACCGCAGAGGCCGTATTGGAAAACTGAATACCCGACACGAGTTCCGACATGATTTTGCGGATGAAGTCGCGCTGTCGAAGATCCAGATTCAATCCTGCTTCTGTAGAGATATTCCAGATGAATAAACGAAAGGCGGGATCTTTTTGCAGTCGTTCTCTGCAAACGCGGTATTGATATTCGGTGGCAGAGATGCCGGTGGAGGAAAGCTCCTCTCCGTAGGTATCTCCCAAAACGAGAACGGCGCAATTGCATTGACTTACATACTCGGCAACTTGCTTCTCAATATCAGATAGCTGAGCGTTTTGCTCCATCACCGGCAGGCCTGCCTTGCGCATCATTTCCGACAAAACCTCATGGTTCTCGCGCAATGCGTTTTCAGGATGAGCGATGAATATTTGCGATGTCAAGCTAAAGGAATTGAATTTGTGCAAACATAACAACCACAGTTCCTCCAAAGCGCGGCAGAAAACGTTTTGTTTGAATTCAACAGACCGACTCCTTACCCCGTGTGCTTCTCGATATAACGAATGATGTCTCCGGCAATGTCCTTTTGAGTGGCCTTCTCAATTCCTTCTAAGCCGGGAGAGGAGTTTACTTCAATGATGAGCGGCCCTCTTTCACTCTGCAACATGTCTACACCGGCAATGCCCAGACCGAGTGCCTTCGTGGCTTTAACAGCCGCAATTTCCTCCTGGCGAGATAATGCAATAACTTCTGCGGTGCCACCGCGATGAAGATTCGACCTGAATTCGCCGTCGCGTGCCTGCCGTTTCATCGCTCCCACGACCTGACCATCTACAACAAAAGCCCGAATATCTGCACCCTTTGCCTCGCGGATGAACTCCTGCACAATGACTCTCGTTTTGATGCCATTGAAGGCCTCCATAACACTGATGGCCGATTTGTCATTATCAGCAAGAATGACTCCCAGACCCTGAGTGCCTTCGAGTAATTTGATGATGACCGGCGCTCCGCCAACTTCGTCAAGAGTTTTAGCTACATCCTTGGAATAATTGGTGAACACCGTTTTGGGCAAACCCAACCCGGCACGCGATAAAATTTGAAGACTTCTGAGCTTATCGCGGGAGCGCACAAGCGCTTGCGACTCAACAGCGGTGAATACCTTCATCATCTCGAATTGCCTTACTACCGCTGTTCCATAAAAAGTTACAGATGCCCCAATCCTTGGAATCACTGCATCCACATCTTTAATTTCCTCTCCCCGGAAAATCACTTTGGGATGTCCGCGCTCAATGACCAGATTGCATTTAAGATGATCAATAACGCGCACAGAATGGCCATTGGATTCACCCGCCTCTATCAAGCGTCGTGTGCTGTAGAGCGAATGATCTCGGGAGAGAACGACTATATTCATGAAAAGATTTTCACGTGATTAAGAATCAAAAATATGTCGGCTCGCATCCAAAACGGCAGGGTCTGAAACTATTTTTTTGCCTGTAGCCGCCGCTGCATTGCAGGCCTTATTGTAGGCATCCTGATCCATACCTAAACAGTGATACAAAACCGGTGCAAAACCATCGTAGGTAAGGGGTGGTGAAAATCCGGCAACATCATCCACCTTGAATTTCCATGGGGTGCGATCGGAGATGATTACGGGACGGCCGTATTGCAGTGCCTCAATGATAGCATGACCATAATTTTCGCCTCTCGTGGGCAGGTAGAAAAAATGTGCCTCTTTCATCCGATCAGGAATCTCGGAGGGCGGTAATTCACCATGAAAAAAACAATTCACCCCCTTGAGGGCGGCGGCGCGTTCCTTGCACGTTCCAAGAAATTTTTCATCTTGAAAAGTACCGAAAAAATCTACCCTCACCTTGCCTGCGCTCTGAACCGATTGCAAAAATTCCAATGCCTCTAAAATTCCCTTTTCGGCACTGATTCGCGCGATACATATCAAGTGCATCTCACCCGATTTTTTTTTCGGAACGGGCAATGGCGAAGGAATGTTCGCAGGAAGATTTGATGCAACGCGAACGTTTGCATTCGCGCTCATGTGCGCGAGGATTTCATCCTTCTCCTCCACATTAGTAGCATGCCAACAAACGCTTGATGCAATGCCTGTATATCGCATCAAAGCCATAATTATTTTCTTCTTTGGCGCCTTGATGGAAAGCGCCGCCGGTTTCAGCATGCCGCGAGGAGCAATGATGATGCGCGACGTCTTACCCATCATTTTTCCGGCTACAAGCGGTAGTAAAGTAAATCGCGGCGACCAGAGAGAATTGAGGTAAATCCGTGAGTAATTACCCTGCATGAAATTGCGGATGCGCGAGTATGAAATCTCATGTTCTCGCAGGTACATCACACGCACATGTGAAGAATGTTCAACCCATTGGCCGGTGGGTAAATCATACGGTACCGATGAATAATGGTCTGTGTTACGTGTAACGATATCGAATAAAAGACCAACGGATTCTGTGAGGTTCACCAGTGAACGAATGGGGCCTCCCGCGCGGAATCCAGGGGCGAACCAATCGGAAAACACCAAAATGCGATCAGGCATAAGCGCCCTGTTTTTTCACCCAGTGACCCAGCACGACCATGGGCCAAATCCTCGACCAGGTAATTACTTTCGAGCCGGCTAAAAACAACTTCCATAATTGCATTACCTCGTTGTGACGAATGACTGAAATGGCCTCGAGGCCTTGCAGACCTTCCTCACAAAAACCACGAAGTTCGCCGCGCATCCAGAGGGGCCATGGAAAGGTGAATCCCATTTTCGGACGGTAGACAACCTCGTGCGGCAACAGATCACCTACTGAGTCGAGCAAAAGTTTTTTAGGTGTGGTTGGGAATTTCAGGGCGTCATTGACACCGAGAACAAATTCCACCAAACGATGATCTAAGAATGGCACTCTCACTTCAAGCGCGTGCGCCATGCTCATTTGATCCGCATCTCTCAGCAGAACATGCAGCATGTAGCCATTCATTTCAGCGATAGAAATTTTCGAAAGCAATGGCAATGGCAGATGCATTGCTTCTGAAGTGATGTTTCCGAGTGCGTCGGGCACCAGATGAATCGGTGGGAAGAGTTGGATAATTTGTCGGTCGGTGAGTACTCGGCGTGTTATCGGATAAGCAAATTCAGCAGAGAATTTCTTCAGTTCAAACAGATTAGCAATTTTTTCTGACCTCACAGATGGCCAGAGCGAACGCATAGCATTACCTGAAGCGCGACGCATGGCGAGAGGCATCAACTCCAATGAACGCAACCGTTTGATGGCCGCCATTCTCCTGAATACATCATATCCCGCGAATAGCTCATCTCCGCCCAGGCCGCTCAAAGCCATTTTCACACCTTGCCTGCGCGTAACTTCCGAAACGACGTATGTGTTGGAGCCATCGCCACTGGGATGATCCAGCGCATCGAGCGCGAAGGGAACTTCATCCAAAAAGTGTTTGGCATTCAAGCGGATTTCGTGGTGGTTTGTTCCAAACTTTTTTGCCACCATGGATGAGTATTTGCTTTCATCAAACTCCTTCTCATCGAACGTAATTGCAAAAGTTTCAACGGGTCGGCCGCTGATACGGCTCATTAGCCCAACGATTATACTCGAGTCAATGCCCCCTGAAAGAAATGCGCCGAAAGGCACATCAGCGCGCATTCGGAGCTCAACCGAAGACCAGAGTAAATCATAAATGCGCTGATGAATTTCTTTAGGCGATAGGTTTTCAGGTTCGTGCGAGGCACGGGAGGAAATGCTCCAATAGCAACTTTCACTTCGATTGTTGCCATGAATTTTCATACAATGACCCGGCCTCAGAACATGGATCTCTTGGAGAATAGTATTCGGTTGATGAACGGTTTGATACCGCAGAAAATCTGCAATGGCATGTGGCCGGAGTTCGGCGGACACAATACCAGAAGCAAGAATGCCTCTCACTTCGGATGACATGATCACGACGTCTCCCTTAACCGCGAGATACAATGGCTTTACACCCAGCCGGTCTCGATATACATAAGCGGTGTTCTCTTGTGAATCCCAGAGGACAAAAGCAAACATACCGATGAAATGCTCCACACAATTTTCACCCCAATGCATGAATGCAGCGATAATAACTTCGGTATCCGAATGAGTTTGAAACTGAAAGTGTGGGGCGAGTGCAGCAGACAGCTCTTTATAATTGTAAATCTCGCCATTGAAAACCAGATGATATCTACCGCAGGGTGAATGAAAGGGTTGGTTTCCTGCGGCGGAGGTGTCAATGATGGAGAGCCGACGATGGCCGAGGGCACAATGGTTGTCGATCCAGATCCCGTCGGCATCAGGCCCGCGGTGAGCGATAGCAGCGTTCATTTTCGCTACTATATCTCTGGGCTCATGAATTCCCTGCAGACCAATTATTGCGTTAATGCCACACATTGGCGGCTAATGTATACCCTCCTGGGCAATTTGGAGAAGTGTTTGCGACCAGGTAACCGGAGTGATTTTTTGAGCCAGTTTTCGACTATGTTCTCCCATTCGTTGGAGACGCTCGTTGGAACAAGAAAGAAGCTCAACAAGACCTTGGTAGAGCTGCTGGGCATCCCCTGATTCAAACAGAAATCCATTCTCACCTACCTCAAGGAAGGCTTCTGCCGCACCCACGGCGTTTGACAGCAACATCGGGAAACCTGCAGCAGCGAACTCATGCACAACAACACCCCATGGTTCAAAAATGCTTGGAAGAACAAAGGCGTGACCCATTGTCATCTCCTGCTTCAACTGTTCAGGTTGCACAAACCCATGATGTATTATAGCCCGATGTACTGGACGTTGGTCCCACTCTATGCCCGTGCCATAAGCGTGCAGCTCCCATTCAGACAGAATCTCATCAGGCAGTGACATAAAAGCGTCAAATAATGCTGCGCTGAACTTTTGAGGTATGTATCTACCCGTATATATAATTCTTTTTCTGCTGTCCTTGTTGTGTCGGTTATAATTGGGCGTTACCTTTTCAAATGCGCTTGTATCACATGCATAAAACCCGCGATAAATATGACCCGGCTTGAAGCCCATTATTTTAGCGAATCTCGATTGCGCATATCCGGGAACGAAGACACGATCAAAGGCACTTCTTAAATGCAATCTTGAAAACACCGCCCCGGCGATCTGTCTTGGTGATGCGGACCAGTGGTTATCAAACGCCAATATCGAAGGTGAACTCCGACATTTCAGTGCCTTGATATAATCTCTATCAGACCACCCGCCGCATAACACGAGTTGGAACTCATTGCTTTGTGCCAGATCCAACAACTTATTGCCGTTAATTGTGTTACGCCCAATGATTTCAATGCGAGGCGAATGAATAAAATCAAATGGCGCCTCCTCGTTTACTGGCAAAGCAACAACAAGTGCTGAAGAGTTTGTGCTCTCACAGAAGTATGAAAGGCAATCCAAAAAATATCCCGCCAATTCTCGATAAAACACTAGTATTCTCATTTCGCCTATGGGCCTATTTATTTCGTCTGTTTTTTTACTGTCTATTCATCCAATGAAATCTACGATCAATACAATTATCTGAGGCATAACCCAGGCGCATTTATTCAGGCCGCTTTCGAGGCTTGAAGCTGATTTCTGTTGATTTTACCGAGGTAAAAATGCATCCAGAGAAACAACGGAAAGCCATTGATAAAGTAGTGCCCTTGTCGCAATAGGTATATCAAAACTATCAAGGCAATCCCGTTAGACATGAGCCAAAATTCATCATCCACTGATCGCCATCTAAAAATCAGATTTTTAAATAGTATGTATAGCATAAACAAAACACCGTACAACCCCGTTTCCGAAAGCAGCCGCAACAGCATGGAGTTGGCGTCCATTTTGTTGAATTTAATTTGAACTGCTCCAATTTCATTGGTGAGAGAGTATCTGTCGAATGCAATAGGATGTGACCCCAGTCCGGTGCCGAAAAGAGGATGCTTTTTAAAATTTGTCCATGCAATATGTGAGTTATTGTACAACACGAAACTGCTGCCATGGATGTCATATGAGTATATATTCTCAGTTGAATAAATTTCTACCGTACCGTCCATTCGGTCCTTGAACTCCTCTACGTTGTTATAACTGTAACGCCCGATCACATAGAGAGCGGGGATCATTATTAAATAATACCTTACTGAACCCAGATTGATCATTAACAGCAGTATAGCAATAAGAATTCCCAGGATACCCAAGCTCGAATAACTCAGGGGATACATGGCCAGAATCAATAAACTTTTTCTATAGCTAACAAAGTGTTCCTTTCTTTTCAGAATATTATATAGGGCCACAAAAAAAGCCGGAGCGATAACTGCGGCGAAATAAGCGGGCTCGGATAACAGCGAGCTTATTCTCACACCAATACCTCCGGGACTTGGGTTCCACTTATTGAAAATCCAGCGAAAATTATACCCCGGTGTAAATCTTATCAGGTAGGAAAAAACCTGAAAGGCTCCAATGATAGATATGATGTATGCTGACTGCATATAAATCCGAAAGAGTCCTTTGATATCATAATTGTTTTGTTGAATTACATAGTGATAGAAAAGAACCGACAGAAAAAACCCAAGAAAAATCTTGAAAAACTGCTGAAAGGTATTGTCCCCCGTAAGACAGTATACAACCCCTGAAATCAGCAATGGAACGAAAACATAAACGGGCAGTTTCGGTATGCCGAATCTTATAATGAAAATTGGAAAAAACAGAAGAAATATTACATATGCCAAATAGAGCTCGAAGGGCTGTTCAAAGAAGATGTATGAATACGCATAGAGGCTTCCAAAAATCAATATGTTCGGCAGGTTCTTAAACATTACAACCGATCATATTGGACGAATCAACTGGCGAACCAGCGGTGTTGTGATGTCATGCATCCGCCGCATCGCTCTCTGAAAAAAACAAAACTTTTGATACCGGACAAGCATAATGTGCATGGACAAAATCCCCATTGTATGAGTTTGCTTTGAAGGCCTTAAATCGTGAAAGACTGTCACTGTTTCTGTTCGGATAAAAGCGTAAAAATAGTGATGCATACATCAATGTGCTCGGCTGACAGTTTCTTGAGAAAGCCGCACTTCAGTGGCCGCTTTCCGCATCACTTGAACGAACCACAGAATATCTTTCCTTCTTTCTGAGAAAAGCACTTTCAAAATAAACATAACTGATATAAGAAAGGCCTATCGTTGACATAATAGAAAGGCCATACAACAAGGCCGAGTGCCACCACAGAAGGTTTTTTGGAAAGTCGAGAAAATAATCCAGCAGATTAAAACAAAACATGACGCACAAGAAATGATACATGTAAATGCCGTAAGAAATTTTCCCTAACACATTAAAGCGCCTCCAGCGAAATTTCAACATCGCATTCTCATTCGTAGCAACATTCAGTATGATTATTAGAAAGGGAATAGAGAGCGATATGTGAAGCACGCTGAACATGCTTTTCGGAAGCAAGTAAATAATGGGTAGTATCGATAGATAACTCAAGATTTCTACCTTCTTTGAGTAGCATATTCTCAACACTGCTCCCCGGCGGTGATAATACATCCAGGCGCCAACACCACCCAATGCCATACATTCAAATTTCATAGTGCCCAGTAATCTCTTGATAGATTCCCACCACGAAAACACCATCAAATCAGGATCTAAGTCAGGAACCCCCATAACCTTCTTCTGCAAAATCAGGAATCCTATTTTAACGCACAACCAAAGCACAATAAAAACAGTGATGGCCCGAATCGGTCGGCGCGACCATGCTATGATCAACGGCCAGAAAAGATAAAACTGCTCTTCAACGCCCACGCTCCATAAATGCCCGATGTTGGGGGCGCCCTCCATCACAATGGAAAAGGCAAGATTGGGCACCATCAAAATATAGCAGACAAGGTTTAATGTAAAATGGCTATAGAATTGATCTTCCTGAGGAATTAAGCGAAACCATTCGATGTGGGGAAGAACAAAAAATCCGAAAAACACCAACAACAGATATAATGGCCAAATTCTTAAGATTCTTCGGAGATAAAACTTCTTAATTTGAACAGCTCCCTTTTCTCTTTCAGCGATGAGAAGATAGGTTATTAAGAAACCGCTTAGCACAAAGAAAAATACTACGCCCATGTATCCACCAAGAGTAACCAGTGGGCTTAACCAACGAATATCGCCATTCGGACCTCCACAGAGAATCGTTTCAAGACCATTAAATCCAATTTTCTTATCCAGCTGTATCCAGAGGTTGTCGTTATGGCCAAGGAATTTTTTAATGAATTCAACGTGAGTAACTAATACAATCATTGCGGCGAAAAAACGCAGGGCGTTCAGACCAGGGAAATGAATGACATCCATTTTCTCTTCCTGCTTCATAATGCCTTTCTCATTTCGGATTCAAGGAGGCGAATAACATTGGGCCACGTAAAGTGCTCTACCCTCGTTAATGAATTCATACACTTTTGTTTTATCGCATCATTCGATACACCTCTGACCTCATTCATTACACCTGTGAGAGACTTCACGTTACCAGGCTTAGCAAACCAACCGCAAGTATCATCTACAACGATTGAAACCGCCCCAACATCAGTTGCAATAATGGCCATTCCGCGAGACATTGCCTCCAGAATAACATTTGGCATTCCTTCAGAATGTGAGGGCGCCAGCAGAACCTCGCACAAATCCATTATCTTATGGATTTCCTCTCTATCCTTGATGAGCCCGTGATAAACCAGGTTCGTCAACTTCAGGCGCTTTCTCAAAGGAATGGGCCCAATGAAATGAAACTCTATTCCGCAATCCTGGCCCATGGCTGCAATAGCTTGGTGAATTTCTTCGATGCCCTTTCTTCTTTCATAACGGCCGATAAATAGCCACCTGCGCTTATGCCTTTTTGGTATGGCCTGTGAAATTACATCAGGTGAAATACCCGACGGAACCTCCATGATTTTGGTCGTCGAAACCCCTAGTTTCCTGATCAACGAGGTGATTTTTCCACCATAGGAAAATACGAAGTCGGCCTGACATGTATTCCATCTTACCGGTCCGCGCAACATATAATGCTCCATTCTCATTTTAAAATTCACCGGCTTTTGAAACATCTCATAGCCATGAAATTTCACGCCAATCGGTGGCATTTTCTCGCCACGTTTCTTGCGCTCCAAAAAATACCACGCCGAGAATCCTTTAGCGTAAATAAAGTCATACTGATTCAATTTGATCTTGATGTATTCGTAGAGGTTTTTAGAGTACTGATAAGACTCACGTATGTAATGTCCGGGCATAACCCCCAACCTTGGAAATGCAAAAGCTCGTGACTCAATACCCTTGTAAACATCCTCACCAAACAAAGCCTCAACCTCTTCATCAGTGGGTGGTTTTTCACTTCCGTAAACGCAATGCAATAAGGTAATCTCATGCCCTGACATCACGAAATATTTGGCCAACTGTTGACTGTGTTTTTGCATGCCTCCTATCGCAAAAGGCTGAATACCGTCGGTGAGCATTAAAATCTTCATCTCGCCAGTGCTACGATTTTTTTTGCTGTTTCATTCCACGTGTGAAAGGTCTTCACCTTTTCTTGAAAACAATTTGCGTACCTCTCCCTTATTTCAGGGTTCTCCACAAGAAAGTTCAACGCCATCACCAAGCTTTTCTTGTCGGGATCAATAAGCACGCCGTCTTCACCATCTGTCATGACATCTTCAACCCCCGGACATCGAGGTGCAATCACTGCTACACGTTGCGACCCATACTCAAATAACTTTATTGGTGAGTTATACCAGGTACAATTCGCCTGAACTGCAATCTGCGAAACAGCGAGAAATTTTCTCGCCTGTTGATTCGGCATTTTACCAGCAAAGAAAATGTTTTCACCCAGTCCAAGAGAATCCGCCAACCTTTTCAAATCTGGAAGAATTTCTCCGTCACCAATGATCAGTAACTTCATTCGGGTCTGTGACATTGCGGTTGCCGAGGCGAAGGCCTCGATCAAAAGATCAACGCCGTGATAGGGGAAAATCGACCCTATAAACGTAATCAACACATGGTTATCCGATAGCCCTAACTCCCTTCTCATCTCAGAGTCGGCTGATACAGCATCAGTAAGTATATACTCTGACCTCACGGCATTGGGGATTACCATTAGTTTATCCCGAATCTCAGGGTATTTGTCGGAGAAGTGTTTCTTGAGACTGCTGGTTACAACCAATACATATTTCGCGGCGACAAACTGCATCTTCTCATTGCGTTCTGCAATCGCCCCCAACCAGCTCTTATGGCTCATTTGAGGCTTTTCGATGATGTATGGCGAATTCATCTCAACGAGATACGGAATTTGATTCTTCTTCGCCAGTCTGTGGCCAGCGCCCATCATGTAATAAGCCCGTTCGTAAATTAGATCAGGCTGATACGTGTCAATTTTCATTTGAAGCTCCCGTTCAAATTTTCGGTCAATCCTGATGAGCTGAATATCCAGCAACGTTTCCCAAATCACCGATGGAATCAACTTCTTCAAAACGCCCTTGGCTCCCCCTTTATTTGTTAGCGATTCTTTATCTTGACTTTGTTCGGACGTCATGTTCGGTGACACCCAAATCACCTCGTTTCCACACTCTTGAAGGCCCTTTATAACTTCCCTGATGTGCATCCCGGGGCCGCTTATATCATGGCGACCAATGTGAGGGTGCAAACTCAGGTATATGATTTTCATTTGAATACGCTTGTAAGTTGATGGATGCTCGCTTTCAAACTAAAGGTGCTGATGTCGAACTCACCGCGCGAAATAAAACCCTCATGATGTAATACATCATACCACGGAAATTTATCTCCTGACATCCACGCATATCCAAGCTTGTTTTCTCTCACATAATCAGCCACTGCACCCCCTTGTGTAGCTACGATAAAAGGTTTTTTCAGTGGCAAATAGTCGTAGAATTTAGTAGAAAAAACGTGATTCAGGTGTTGGGGCAGAATGATCAGCAACGCGTCAGCTCTTGCGGCAATCTCGTAAAATGATTTACCTGCCGAAGGGAAAAATTTAACACCGTCGACCCCAGTTAAAACGTGTGGTTTCCGCGCATCAGTATAAATGTGCAATTCCACGCGCGGTTTACTATTTGGATGATTCTTGAAAAATGCAATCAGTTGTCGTATCTCAACGTCCATGTCCTGATAGATATCACCACCATAAACGATTTGGAAAAACTCTCTTTCCACTGCTGGTTTTATGTCGACCTGCAAATGCATAAAATCATCCTCATCAAAAAAATGTCTCAACAAAAGTTGTTCCCTGATTACTATGTTGCGTGCTTTAGCAAACTCGTTCATCTCCTGGAGAATAACCGGGTCGGGCGAAACAACACAGTTTGCCGAAGCCAAAACTCTCGCCTGTTTATAGCTTTCGTACTCCCGGCGACTTGGGCTTAAATTTTTCATCCCGTGTATTCTCGCATTATGCCATGGATCCCTGAAATCCACAATAAACGGCAAGGTTAAGTTATGGTCATTCCAACGGGCAATTTCATACAACATATGCCATGGAGCGCCAGTTGCAATAATTCTTGAAATGGGATACTGCTGGCAAACTCGATTACACTGAATCAACAATTGTTTGCCCCATTGTGCAGACAAATCATATATCGTACCTCTGACAACCAACCTAAGCCACATTATCGATAACCTATAGAGAAGTTTATCGATAACCGAAGAACCCATATGTGAGAGCACTTGGGGGAAGGTTCTAGGGATTTCAATAACCTTAATATTGGGATGGTCGACATCGGTAGTCCATGCGCAAGGTGTATTCCCTTTTATTGGCTCGGCCTTTATTACGTGCACCACATATCCCTGAGCGGCTAGTCCCTTTGCCAACTTACCCCAGCGCCGCCCGCCAATGCCCTGGTTTGGCGGGAAATCATGGTTGATCAGAAGAATGTGTTCTTGCGATTTCATAGACATTCTTACAACCTATATCAAAGGTGAGGGGAAGTTATTCCAGAGATACGCTTCCAAATCGTTGTGGTGAAAAAAATCCGCTGTTGTTTGATTCAATGACACATCCAATTTGTTGTCAAAATCTTCCTGCTCTGAAAAGCAGATGTTATGAAGCTTACTGTTTTCGATTGGGAAACCCAATTTGCTTCTGCCCGAAATCAAGATTTTCATGCCACAATATAACCGCTCATAGATGATTGTGCTGTACGAAGCAATAGCCACGTTAACCTTATCAAAATGCTGAGCGCTACCTCCATTCAGTCGCATTAGTTCATAGCGGTCTGTGCCCAGCGTTTTATCATAAAATTCTATCGTGCGGGCAATGATCTTCTCATCCAACTCCTTGGGGTGTGGGTATACAATCACGTGAACATCTGGTCTATGCATGCAATAATTTTTGATGAGCGTTAGAATCCTTATCTCATCCTCCTCAACACCTGCGCCATAACCGGCGTGACCCGCAAGATTCCGCGCCCATTGACCATGAGAATAAAACCCGAGTACCTTTTCTGGGATACTGGGTTTTGTCAAACAAAATTTTTCATAGTACGTGTGAGCACGTTCCGGGGGCCACCTCAAAATATTTGAAAACAAAATATCCTTGCCCAACGCAACGATTTCCTCCTCTTGATAAGGGGTGCTAATTACAAGATCATCTGTAAGCGTTTTGAGATAATGACTGGCGAGAGGCCCGGATGATGGGATTTTACATATTCGCACCGATTGGTCGCGGAGCGCTAAACACATAAAGTTGCTGTCAGACTCAAACGAGTAAAAATCAAATACGTATTTCAATCCTCGGAAATTCAGATACGCTTTAACAAAAGATATTTCTGCAACAGAAGATATAACCAAGGCAAGATTGTCCCTTCGCTTATTGAAAATTGCTGCGCATGCGATTGGGAAGGCAAACAAAAGGAAATGCAGTAAGCTTAATTTCCCCGCCATTGGTTGAAATCCGATTGCATCACGAGGAACAAATGACAGCGAGGATTTTCCTGATGAAGCGGCTACATAACGAAGTATAACATCAGCGTTGGCCACTGTTCCGCCAACCACTGCCGCCGAAGCAGCATCCCCTTCTATGATAGCTCCAGAGCCGCCGAACCACCTTTTCGAAGTACGCCATAAGACACGAAAGCCGATGAGATAATCACTCCTCGCAGAACGGGGTAACCTATATGAGTTTTTTTCTAATAACGTGCTTCGCGCAATCCACAAATCTCGGTTTTGTTCGGGGCTCGTTGTTTCTCTTATTCGCCGATACAGTCGGACTGTATTACGAATTTCATTGGTCATACCCCAACACCTTTCGAATTCTCTCGAATTCAAACGCCGTCTGTTTGATCTCCATCAAATCATTCATGTCCATACTCCCCAGATGTGCCTTCTCGGTCTCGAACTGAAACGACTTGCGCAACGTGAAGTGCTTCTCGAGATATTTTGCTCCGTGAGCCGCTGCAAATAGAGCTCCCGCGTTGCCAAGCGTGTGGTCGCTTATTCCATGAAAGCAGGAGGTCTTAAAATCTGGCATTGAGAACTCATCTACTCGTGTTGGATACCTCACAACACAATACAAGTAAATGGCGTGATCGTGTTTTTCAATTTCGTCGGGATTTGTGTCTGAGGGTATACTCACAAACGTGGGTTTTTTGTGACTCATAATCGCGGCGGTGAGCTCAGGAAATTCTTTATGCATTCTCGCCGCTACCTTCAAATAAGGAAGGTCCAACTCAAGACACCAATCAAGACGATCCATCGTAAATGGTGTGGCAAACAAAGGGATCCCAACGGAATCTGCGTAGTCCTTTAATCGCCTCAAACCATCTTTACTCAACTCAAGGTAAGCCCGCTCTGAACCGAATTGAGTGGCTGTATATAGCTGAACTTTAATCGCATCAGCGCCAGCCATCTTGCTCTGTAGAATCATTTGCTCTGCCACAGCAAGACTGCCGCCGTGTTGTGGGAAAATTTCTGAGATAACAAACATATTTTTTCGGACGAATTTAGACCAACAACCTTTACTCAACAGGCAACGCCAAAATATGAGGTTGATTTACATACATGACAACAGGTCGCGCACTATGACTTCCGCGCCATTGATTGGAATGTCATGAGAATTCATGGCTTGTGATATCAAGTGAAATTCCTGACTTATAAAGGCGTTGAGGTATTTGCCTAATCCGCGCTCAAAGGTATCGAGTGAAATGAACGAGCCGAGGTGCCTCTTCTTTAGCATGGTTATGTTTTCAGTCATCTCAGGATTCATCGCCTCACCGATCAACAACATGGGAGTTCTCATTCCGATGCATTCTGAAATGGTATTGAAACCTGCCCGCCCGATTACCAAATCCATTGACGCTACATAATCAGCAAGCATCTCTGTTTCGGGAATGAAGCGAAGATTTTTCTGCTCTCTTTGATAACGTGATGAAACGTAGAAAATAAAATCATCTAATGGCGCGATATCCGATAGCGCGGCCTGAACCGACGCGTTCAATACCCCCGCGCCGCTGTCCATGATGAGTATTGAAAACTTGCCCCGGTTGTCAAGGTTTTTGCGCTCAATGTCTCGATGAAGAATCAACGGAACTTGCATGGCTTTACTTCCATAAAAGCGTATGATTTCTTCGGGTGTAAACGGTGGAAAATAAAGTCGTTTAGCATCGCCTGCGCATGACATCCAGAACTTAATCAATTGCGTAGAAACCGGCGGAGGATACATTTTGGAGAAGAACCAGTCCCATGTGAAGTGCGCTACACCGAAGGCGGGAACGCCGCGTAACTTCCCAATTCGAAATGCTTCATACACAAAATCGGAGAGCAGAAAATCGGCGTCTAAACCCGGCGCTTCCTCTTCTATCATTTGTTCTGCTTTCTGCTGATGATCTTGATAGCGCTGCTCAATGGCCGCTATATCGGGTGAGCCTCCCGGGTGCTTGTCCCAAGCTATATTGTTGTATTTATCGATGAAATCAACCCCGGGAATCATCCTTTTCGCGGCGTCGAGATGAACCGATGTCTGCACCTGAATGGCCAATTCAGGAATAACACGCATCAATTCTGCAATGACACACCGCTGCCGAACAATATGTCCGTATCCCTCATCCGATAAATAGACCTTACATTTTTTCATTTGCAGTTACTGATGTGCTCCATTTGCCGTTGGCAATTTCGCTCAAATTGACCGCGGTCACATTCCTCCTGCCATGAAACCGGGCTATGGTTAGTGCCTGCCTGGCCCGCTCTCCCGATTCACAGAAAAATACAAGTTTACTCTTGGCGGGCAACATAGCAAGGTTTTCGGTGAGCACAGAGAACGGGATTTGCAACGCTTCCGCCACACTATCTTTCCTCTCCGCCTCTTCTCTCACATCGATTAACACAAACGGTTCGTTTGTCAGACCGTCAGAATTTCCCATTGTTACATAAGGATCATCGGTTGGTTTTTCTTTCTGAATCAAATCGATTGTCATGCTCCTGCAGATCAAAAAATCCAAGGTCCAAAGTTTGCCGTCCAATTCTGAAGACATGCCGGCAAGAAGTTTCAAAGCTTCACTTGCCATAACACCACCTACTGCGCCCAATGCCGGACCCATCACGCCTACTGCAGAACAGGCAGTGGCGGGTTCATCTTTTTGCATTCCCCTAAAAACGGAAGTAAGTCTTTGTGCCTTTTGTCCATTGATGATGGTCACCTGGCCATCCCACCGGCTGGCTTTCCCATAAACCAAAGGAATCTCATGCCGTTGTGCATATTCTTCTGCTGATAATGAAGCGCTGAAATTATCGCTGCAATCAAGTATGAGTTGGCATACGGGCAATTGTTCTACCTCCAATGTACTGCCTAAAAACTCCGGAATAACTTGAACCATTGTATCGGGGAATTGCGCACTCAAATACCGATGGGTGACTGCAACCTTCATGGTGCCGATATCATTTTTGGTGAAAAGAATTTGACGGTGAAGATTGGACTCTTCTACCACATCACCATCCACGATTACCATTGTGCGCACGCCGGCTGCGGCGAGGTACGGTAAAATAGCATGTGCAAGACCACCTGCACCGATGATAATAACAGACGAGCTCTGAATTCTTTTATGACCTTCACTGCCCAGCTGAATCAATCGTTCGTGAGGATGTATCATGCTGCGCGAAAGTAAATGTTCATTGAATGAAATGAATCGAGGAAGGCAGGCCAAACCTCTGATTATCACCGATAAAAACCCTAACCCAAAAAAAAGTTGACTCCAAAGCAAAAAAGCATACTTTTGCCCCCGACTTTAGAACCTTAAATACTAATAAAATGTCAGACGTAGCAAAGAAAGTAACCGCGATTATCGTAGACAAACTCGGCGTAGAGGAAGTTCAGGTAACCCGCGA
>CAZKRL010000030.1:0-16156 GCA_964555295.1 uncultured Comamonadaceae bacterium
ATCAGCGATTCTCTTTGCGTATTTGAAGAAAAGGGGAATTCAAGCGGATTGGTTGGATGCCCGCAGCATCATTCGCACCGACAACCGATTCCGTGATGCGCGTGTCGATTTTTCGGAATGTGTAGTGAATGAATTGATGATGTGGAAACGGAGTAACGCGGTCGGTGTCACACAGGGCTTCATCGGTGCAGACGCAGCAGGCAATACTACCACTCTCGGTCGGGAGGGTTCAGATTATACCGCAGCCATTCTTGCGTTTTTGCTCCAAGCCCGCGAAGTAATAATTTGGAAAGATGTTCCGGGCATGATGAACGCCGATCCACGATGGTTTCCTGAGGCGCGCAAGGTTTCTATTACGGCGCGAGTGTCATCCATCCCAAAACCATTAAGCCACTTCAAAATCTGGGGATACCCCTTTACATAAAATCGTTTGAACGTCCTGCTGAAGAAGGGACACTCATTCACGGTGATGCAGATGGCGAGGGTGCAGTGCATCATCTTATCCTCAAGACCTCACAAGCGCTTGTTTCAATATATCCCAATGATTTCAGCTTCATCCTTGAAGACAACTTGCGAGATATTTTCGATGCATTGAGTGCGGTGGGTGTCAGGGTAAGGCTCATGGAAAACTCTGCCATCAGCTTCTCTTTTGTAACGGATGATGACGCAAGAAAACTGGACTCATTGCGCGGGCGGCTCGAGGGAAAATTCGCGATGAGGTTCAATCGTCCGGTGACTCTTCTTACCATTCGCCACTATACTCCTGAAATTGCAGAGCGTTACACCGCCTCCCGAGAAGTTCTTCTCGAACAAAGAAACAGAACGTCATTGCGTCTTGTGATGCGCGCTATTCCTGCGGAAATCGTTCCTCAGAAATCATGACTATCGCAAAAATCAGTACTCGTCTTCGTTGAAAAAGAAATCCTCTTTCGTGGGGTAATCAGGCCAGATGTCTTCGATGGTATCAAAAACTTCTTCGTCGTCTTCTATTTGTTGCAAATTCTCCACTACTTCTAAAGGTGCGCCTGTGCGCATTGCGAAATCAATGAGTTCGTCTTTGGTGGCCGGCCAGGGAGCGTCTTCTAAATATGAGGCCAATTCAAGTGTCCAGTACATAGTGTTTCGTTTCGCTGCAGTGTTCAACTGCATTTTTCAATTGTCACGCGAAAATAAAAATTTCAGCGGTCAATTGGAAATTTTTTTGTATTCTTTCAAAACGCTTGTGAAATCAAGGGTTCCAAAGAGTTTCTTGGCCGTTGTTGATCATGGTCATATACCTGGATAGGGTAAATAGGTAGTCGCTGAGTCGATTCAGGTATTCAATACACCGCAACTTGACCTCGTCTTGCGAGGGCAGGGCGACTACTGTGCGTTCGGCGCGGCGACATACGCAACGGGCAATATGACATTGTGACGAGACACTATTGCCACCAGGCAGAATGAAGTTCTTCAGTTCAGGAAGTTGTTGTGTCATTGTATCGATATCTTGTTCGAGATGAACCGTCATTTCCAAAGGCCAATCGGGAAGTTTAAACGCAGTGCCTTCATCAGGGTCAACCGCTAAATGACTTCCCATAAGAAATAGAATGTGCTGAACCTCTTGAATTCTTATGTTGGTAGGCGTGTCGGAAATTACATCTCTCAAAAGACCGAGGTGTGCATTCAGTTCATCAACGGTGCCATAAGCCTCAATGCGCGCGTCATTTTTAGCAACCCGCTTTCCCCCAAGCAGTCCGGTCTCTCCTTTGTCGCCATGGCGAGTATAAATCTTCATTCTTCAAAAGTAAGTCACCCGAACCTTGAGCAATTCGAACTGAATGATGCAAATTTGCGCGCAGATGTCAAACACGAAGCAATACCGTTATGATTGTGCCTATATGCGTATGGCACTCGAGTGGTCGAAGTTGTCACATTGTACGAGAAAGAAAGTGGCGGCATTGCTGGTGCGAGACAACGTAATTATAAGTGACGGATTTAATGGAACCCCCAGCGGTTTTTCGAATGAATGTGAAGATAGCGCAGGTGACACGCATTGGTATGTATTACACGCTGAAGCGAACGCCATCATGAAAGTTGCGCGAACTGCCAACAGCGCTGCAGGCGCCACCTTATATATCACTCTTTCACCTTGTAAAGAATGTTGTAAGCTTGTGCTTCAGTCAGGGATCAAACGTTTGGTGTATTTGCATGATTACAAAGACCCAACAGGATTGCTCTTTCTCCGGGATGCTGGTATTGAAATCCTTAAAATTGATGAAGTGCATTTGTAAATTTTGAGTTAATCGCCTTCATTTTCCCATCTATTGAAAAGGCCGGATATGGTCTTATTAGTTTGTATAATACCAAGAATGAATTAGGTTGACAATTGCTAGGCAATACATTGTTATTCCTCCGGTTTTCAAAGAGCTAAACGCTTTCTGAGTGCAATGGGCTAAACAACTTTGTGCGACTCACATCGAAGTGAATACATGCTCAGGTAGTTGAGTGATAATACCAAAATTCTCGTTTAGTTCTCACGATTACAGAGCGATTGATTTGGAAAATGGAGGGTAATAGGAATCATACTCTCCAGAGGTCTATTATTGTAAACGAAGCTTCAGGTGTATGTTGTAAATTTCGAACCTGCTAAGCACTCATGATTGAAGAAACCTCAAATAGAAAACGCCCTTCAGCAAAACAACCCATTGTCTTTGCCCTGTTACTTATAGTAGGCATGTTTATAGGAACCAATCTGGGAGATAGGAATTTGCTGAAGGTAAAATCAGGTACCGTAGAAAACGCAAACAAGCTGGTAAGTCTTATTGACTTTATTGAAGATAATTATGTAGATAGCGTTAATAAACAGAAACTGATCGATGATGCAATTGAAAGTGTATTGGGCAACCTTGATCCGCACAGTTATTATTTATCCTCCGATGAAATGCTTCTTGAACGCGAACGGATGAAGGGTGAGTTTGGCGGGGTAGGAATTGAGTTTGTTATTATGCGCGATTCTTTGATGGTTATAAAACCTATCGCAAATGGTCCATCGGAAGTTGCAGGGATTCAGTCGGGAGACCGAGTTATCAGCGTTAACGGTGAGGTTATCTCCGGAAAGGACCTGAACTCTGACGCGGTTCAAAAACTTTTGAAAGGTGCTAAAGGAACAAAAGTGAAGTTGAGTGTATATCGACCATCTACTGCGGAGATTCTCGATTTCGAAATCAAACGGGGCAATATTCCAATTGAAAGTATTGATGCCGCACTTATGGTGAGCGACTCTATTGGTTATATCAAGCTTGAACGATTCGGTGAGCGCACGTATGATGAGTTTATGTCCGCAGCTTCCGCGCTGCAGGATAGTGGTTGCAAGAAATTAATTTTGGATTTACGAGGCAATGGTGGAGGGTTACTGGGTCAGGCCGCATTGATCACTGAAGAATTCTTACCTCAAAACTTGACCATAGTTACTACACGCGGCCTTCATTCTGGTTCCGAAGAAATCAAATCAACCAAACAGGGAAGATATGTCGACATGGAATTAGCGGTATTAATAGATCAGAGCTCTGCGTCGGCGAGTGAAATTGTAGCCGGGGCTCTGCAAGATTGGGACAGGAGTGTAACCATCGGACGTAGGTCTTTTGGAAAAGGGTTGGTGCAGCACGAAATGGAGATGGCCGATAACAGTGCGCTCAGACTAACAGTGGCGAGATATTATACACCCACCGGTCGATGCATTCAGCGGCCTTATGCAGATTCAGCGGCTTATAAAAATGATTTTCATGAGCGGATGACAAGCGGAGAGCTGCTGAACGCGGATAGTGTCCGCTTTCCTGACTCATTGAAATTTCGCACACCGAAAGGTAGAATCGTATACGGGGGTGGAGGGATCATGCCGGATGTTTTTGTGCCGATGGATAGCATGTATTTCAGCGGCCTGCTTTCTGAAATAGTATATAGTGGAATTATCCGTGAATACTGTTTTGATTTTGTGGAGCAGAATAGAGCCACTCTGAGTAAGTATAGCGAAATGCAGTTTACTCGAAAGTTTCAAGTGTCAGACCAAATGGTGAGTCGATTACTTGAGAGAGCTTCAGATCAAGATTTCGAATTGAATGGAAGAGTTGTAAAGAAAATTTCTCCTCAACTCAAAAGACGAATTAAGGCACAGATTGCAAGGAATTTATTTGGACAGAATGCAACGTATAGGGTCTTGCTCGAAGAAGATTCCGATTTTGAACGTGCGATGCAAGAACTCACAAGAGCATCAAACGTTGTTCGCCCGAATAAGTCTAAATCGCGCAAATGAACCAGACCCTCTCACGCGAGGAAAGGCTCCGAAGCCGAAAATGGATGGAGCGTCTTAGGAGTAATGGAATAGCTGTGAAAACGCCATCACTCATTTTGGTTTATATGCCTATTGAGGAGGGTATTTTTCCTTCCACCAATATGTCAGTCATGTTTAGTGTGAGTAAACGACTCTATAAGCGTTCGGTCGACCGGAATCGAGTGAAGCGACTGATGAGAGAGAGTTACAGAAGGCAGAAGGAGATTCTACGCCCCGTTGCCGCAGCCAATCATGTGCATTGCCTTATGCAGTTTATTTTTACGGGGCGGCAATTACCTGAATTCCCGTATGTGTATTCTCGGGTTACTGACGTATTGAAACGAATGTCGAAACAGTTGGCTACAAATACTGATCATTTGAAGAAGTTATATGAAAATGACAAATAATCCAAGATTGAAATCCCTGAAAATATTATTGATTACTGCTCCATTTCTTATTGCGGCGGTAGCAGTTAAGGATGAGCTTTTCGAGGTGTCCAAGAACCTTGAGATTTTCAACTCGGTGTATAAAGAATTGAATATTTATTATGTGGATGACACCAAGCCGGGTGCATTGATGAAAACGGGGATAGATGCGATGCTGAAGTCACTAGATCCGTATACCATTTATTATCCAGAATCAAGGGTGGAAGACGCCATGTTTATGCAAACCGGTCAATATGGTGGAATCGGGACATTGGTAAACACCATTGATGGGAAGATTACAATAACTGATCCTTACGAGGGTTATGCTGCGCTGAAATCAGGGTTAATGGCGGGAGATGTTATTGTGAGTATTGCAGGAAAATCTGTGGTTGGCAAAAAACATGATGATGTTACTGATTTACTTATGGGCCAGCCCGGAACGGAGGTTGAAATCGGTTATGAAAGACCTGGCGAAACAGGAACGAAGAAGGTAAAAATAACGAGAGAGGAAATTAAAATCCCCGATGTGCCATTTTTCACTTTGCTTTCCGATAGCACAACAGGGTATATTCAACTCTCAGGATTTACGCAAACTGCAAGCCAAGAGGTGCGGTCGGCTTTCTTGGATTTGAAGAAGCGACAAATGAAACAGTTGATACTGGATCTTCGCGGCAATGGCGGTGGTTTATTGCGCGAGGCCATAAGTATCGTAAACATGTTCGTGCCCAAGGGAACGGAAATCGTTCGCACAAAAGGAAAGATTGATGAGTGGAATAAAATCTATACTGCCATCGCGGAGCCTTTGGACACCAAGATTCCTATTATAGTATTGGTAGATCGTGCCTCAGCATCTGCCTCAGAAATCGTGAGCGGTAGTCTGCAAGATCTGGATAGGGCGGTGATTCTAGGCGAGGATTCATATGGCAAAGGATTGGTACAACAAACTAAAGATCTCGCATATAATACCAAACTCAAATTAACGGTTGCTAAGTATTACACTCCGAGTGGAAGATGTATTCAGCGTCTCGACTATTCGCACAGAGATGAAACCACAGGAGAGGTGAAAGCAATTTCGGATTCACTCTTGAAAAAATTTAAAACAACTCTAGGTCGCGAAGTTGGGGAGGGGCGGGGTATTGCGCCGGATATTGAGGTGGATCTTGGTGAAGACGCACACATATTGATGGCAATGATGGAGCGGAATATTATATTCCATTTCGCGACTCAATACCGAATGCAGCATGGAGAAATTGCACCGGCACAGGATTTTCGGATAGGCGATAGCGATTACAAAGCATTTTGTGATTTCGTCTTAGCGAAAAATATCAGTTACGAAACCAATACCGAAAAACTTTTTAATCAGCTGAAAAGGACCGCGCAGGAGGAGCGCTATTATGATGGTTCAGAGAATGAGTTTGCTCAGTTATTTGCCCGGATTGAACCACAAACTAAAAAGGATCTCGATAAATTTCGCCAACAAATTTCAGAGGTTTTGGAGGGTGAAATTGTTTCGCGTTACTACTATCAAAGTGGTCGAACGAAAAACTTTCTTGCCATAGACCCTGTGGTTCGTCGCTCGCTTGATGTGTTCTCTAGGGAGTATACCAACGTGTTATCTCCCGGTTACAAGAGGAGATAAAGTTATTTATCTGTTTTTATGGCACCAATCACCAGATGGGTTAAGCTTGAGGATAATATCGCCTTTTTGGGGTTTGGTATACTCGCCATTGCATTGCCTTTTAGCAATCTGTTTATGTCAATCGGCATGCTCACGGTCGCTGCCAGTGCCTTATCACGTATTTGTCGTACTATTATATTTCGTGACAGCTCAATTGAATTCAAAGGGAGGTATTGGATATTATTGCCCGCTATTATATGGTTGCTGACGTTGGCGGGCGGTTGGAGCTCCGATGATACCGCGCACTGGCTATGGGATTTGAGAGTGAAATTGCCGCTGTTATTACTTCCAGTGTTTTCTTTCTTGTATGTGGATGTGTTACGAAAGAAATTTCTTTCACTCATTGGACTTTACACCTTGGGAGTTTCAATGGCTTGTGTGATTTGTCTTTGGTTCGCTTTGAGCAATGATTTTAGAGATACAGACATTAGGAATGCATCCTTGTTTATCTCGCATATCCGATTTGGATTAATGTTGGCTTTCACCATTCCACTGATTTATTTCGCGCCGAATATTTCTCCATCTCGTGAACGTCATCGCCAGGTGTTGCTTCTCATGCTGGCAGTTTTATTTCTCACTTTCGAAATTATTTCAGCTAATATCACCGGCATGTTTATGATGATGGCTGTTTTTATTTTCATTTCTGCCCATTTTGCTTTACACAACAAGCATTGGTTGGCAAGGACTCTTTTGATGTTAACGGGCTTGATGTTGATATCAATTCTTTTATATCTGAAGACTGAATATGACCAATACCTGACGGCACGCCCTGCGGATTTAAGTCCGATGGAGGAAAAATCATCAGGGGGTGAGACCTATTTGAAATGTGAGCCACCATACATTGTCGAGCACGGGAAAATTACCGGAAGATATATTGCTCTAAATGAATTAGACTCTGCGTGGTTCGCGAAAACACAAATTCATCTTGGTCAACGTGATGGTCGAGGCCAGCCGTTAAAGTTTACGTTAATAAGGTATCTTACTTCACTTGACCTCAGAAAGGATGCGGTGGGTGTTTCGAAGCTAGATGATCTGGATGTAAAAAATATTCTCAATGGAATTACAAGTGCCGAAGAAAATAATCGTTCGGCACTTTCGAATAGAATGTATGCGTTATTCTATGAGTGGTCAGTTTATCGAGAAACGGGTTTGGTAAGCGGCCATAGTTTGTTTCAGCGGTTGGAATTTTGGCGTGCCGCATGGAATATAATTCGGCAAAATATTCTTTGTGGCGTTGGGCCTGGAGATGTTCCCAATGCATTTCGAAATTCTTATATTGAGATCAACACATCTCTTGATGTTGGCAACCGTCTCCGCGCCCACAATCAATTCCTCACGGTTTGGATTTCTTTTGGGATCATCGGATTGATTTCGCTGTGTATTATTCTTTTTTGGCCTGTATACAAATTACGATCGGTGTTGATGAATTGCTTTTTGATGATATCATCTCTTTCTTTTCTAACAGAAGACACACTTGAAACTCAGGCAGGGGTTTGTTTTTTTGCGCTATTCACTTCTATTCTTGCGGCAGTGCGCTCATAATAGTTTGAAAAACGTTTTCAACGGGAATGTCTAAATGTTTTTGATGAAAATTAGTTGCACAGAGATAATGAGTGCGCGGCCCAATGGGCGCCCATCTTCCGGGATGTATAGGACGCTGTGGTGAGTATAACCCCAACGTGGTTATACCAAGAGCTGCAGCTATGTGCATAGGGCCCGTACTGCAGGCAACAAGTGCTTGGCATTGACCTATGAATTGAATCAGTTCGGTGAGTGAGAATTTCCCGGTGACATCATGAAATTGCGCTGACGATGGAAGTTGCTTGCGCAGTATTATACCGTCACTTTCGGTGCCGGTGAAAATGATTTCGAATTTTTCCGCGGCAAGTAATCGGGCCAAATTAAAAAATGAATCGAGCGGCCAGTCGACACCACTTACGCCTAGGGCATGAAGTATGATTCGTTTTCCTGAGGGTATATTATGGATTATCTCCATCACCTTGGCGTTGGGCGATGGCGCCGGAATGAATGCGCTCTGTGAAAGTTTCGCTAATGTTGGAATCTCCTCTATTCCCAGTGGTGATAATAATTTGAAGTTGAGTTGTGCCTCATGCAGTTCGGATCGTTTTCTGCTCATTTTGATTCTGTGGTTACAATACAACCAAGATTGCCATCTCCCAGATGTAGCAATGCGAGAGGGAATGCGGGCGGCTGCCGCCCACTTCATTGCTTTTGTTTCCGGAAAAACAAAAACAATAATATCTGCTTTTAGCGACCTTAAATAGTCTGCGCAGGAGATGGGAGAAGAGTGCTCCATTTCACACAGTTTATTATAACTGATAAACTCGTCGATGGCCGGACATGCTTGCACTATGGCCTCGGTGTATTCTTTACCAAGAAAGGAAATTTTACACTGAGGAAATTTTGTACGCACAGCGATACAAACCGGTAAGGTCAATACCACATCGCCAATATTATCGGTTCTTGATATGATGATGTGCATGAATGAAATCGTTTTGGGTTTGTTGCGTTTTCGTCTCGCGAGATGAATTTCTATTGAGTGCAATTATGTTTTATTGGATGACGGTGCTATTTCATTTGCAAGTTCTGAAAAGTCAATGCCATCGAAGTTACCCGATGTCATTAGCAATAGATTGGTGTTATCCCATGAGCGTTTTAACAGAGCGTTTTTCAGTTCTGATGAACTCGTGAAGACATGAATGTTGTTGCCTCCAAACGCCTCCTCAACTTGGGTTGTTGTAATAGGTGTTAGTTTTTTATGTTCAATAGTGTGTGGATTGAAATACACAAATGCTTCATCTGCCTTATCCATTGCTCCGTCATATTCCTTGAGAAAGCTCGCGTTAAGGCTTGAGAAGGTGTGGAGTTCCATGCAAGCAATGAGTGTTCGGTCGGGAAATTGTTTTTGTAACGCATCTGTTGTGGCCTTTAGTTTAGATGGTGAATGTGCGAAGTCTTTGTATACCGCGTGATGATTTGTGCTATTGACAAGCTCTAGACGACGGGCAGCGCCTTTGAAGGTGCTAATGGCGTCGTAAAATTTTTCTTCTTTAATGCCAATGGATTTACAAACTAGTAAGGCGGCGCTCAAATTCTGAAGATTATGATCACCGAATATCTGAATCGGAAAATCTCCTGAAGAAGTTGTTAGATGTGTTTGCCCGTCTTCAATATGATGGGAGTGGGTAGTGTAGGGGAGTCGCTTTACGGGTGAACAATGATTGCTCACTAATTCTTGCAGCACTGGGTCATCTGAACAATATACAAGCGATCCGTCATGACTGATTTTATCTATAAAGATTGAGAACTGATCTACATAATTTTCGAACGTCGGAAACACATTGATGTGATCCCACGCAATTCCGGTAATAACTGCAATTTGTGGGTAATACAAATGAAATTTGGGGCGACGATCTATCGGCGACGATAAATATTCATCTCCTTCTATTACTGTATAGTGCGCCTCATCGCTGAATTTCACCATGCAATCGAATCCTTCGAGCTGCGCACCAACGAGATAGTCGTACTGCATTCCACATTCTTTCATGACATGCAGAATCATTGCGGTTGTGGAAGTTTTGCCGTGACTCCCGCCAATTACGATTCTTATCTTGTCTTTGGACTGTTCGTATATGTATTCCGGATATGAGAATATTCTTATACCAAGTTCCTTCGCCTTAAGTAATTCGGGATTATCCGCTCGGGCATGCATTCCAACAATTACTGCGTCAAGGTTGGAATGAATATTTTCACTAAACCATCCCTCTTCTTTCGGGAGCAATCCGCGTTGGGCAAGTCGTGATTTGCTGGGTTCAAAAATTTCGTCATCGCTTCCGGTAACCTCGAAACCTTTTTGTTTTAGGGCGATTGCCATATTGTGCATTGCACTACCACCTATGGCTATGAGATGAACTTTCATTTGGAAATTGTTATGCTAATTGGATTATTGAAATTCTTGTCGGATGAGGTTGTATTGGATAGGAACTGATTCTTCATTGTATCAACTCAAAAGTATTTTTCAGCACCCTGAATTCTACCCTTCGGTTTTGCCTACGACCTTCATCGGTATCATTGTCGGCCACCGGCACTTCAAACCCGTGAAAACTTAACCTGAGTCTACTCTCATCTATGCCGCGATCACGCAGATGCTGAATGACTTGTTCAGCTCTGCGTCGCGATAGATCCATATTGTATTCATCGCCGCCCTTGATGTCGGTGTGACCTGATACCTCAAGATAGAAATAGGGATTTTTTTTGAGCAACTGATACACCTCTTTCATTTGCATCAATGCCGAGTCGGTGAGTATATCCATGTCAAAATCAAATAGGATATTATCGAGTTTGATCAGCGTGTATTCCTTTAGTTCCAGAGGCGGATCAACGGCTCCCGCAGCCATTTCGATAACGCTGCACTTGCATTCCATAGGTTGCTTCACCGGGGTTACGCGCACATCATCAATGTATAGATACGACCAGCTACCTTGTTGCCCTGAGGGCGCATCAGTTCGTCGAATGATTCGCAATTCTTTGTCGCTCTGGAAATTGCCGATGGTAATATATTCCTCACCACCCTTTGCCGTATAGATATTGCTCATCACCACCCATTCCTCTTTCTCATCCAGCATGTGGAATCGCGGATTGCTCATGGAGGTCTCGGCTTTAATGGGCTCATGCCTGCGGGTTGTGATCTTTTCACGCGTGAGAGCAATGCCCAAGCCATCTGCTACGAAGAGGCAGTTCTCCGCAGCTGAAAACCTAAACTCGACACAAACCATTTCACCGGCCGTGAGTGTGCGGGTAAGTTTAGATTGAATATACTCCCGATAGTTTTTTTTGTTGTTGCTGTATGTCACCAACCCCATGTATGCATCGCCTTCGAATGCCTCTTGATGTCCGGTGAAATTATCGGGAATTCCGATGCCCTTGCTACACTCGTGGAAGTAGTCGGGAGTGCCGTCGGTGGCTTGCCACCAGTGCTGAACAGATTGGATGCGCTGCTGATTGAAGCCGACCGGACAAAACGCTTTCTCTTCAAAGCCTCCGTTGTTAACCAGGTTCTGCCCCGACATCGGGAATGCGAAGAGGCAGAATATTAGCAGACGAAGCATGCCACAAGCAACGCGGAAAAGCGCACAATCTTGCCGTGGTTATGGAAGAAAAATCAGCGAGGTAGTGTGGATAAGATCAAAGCACTGAAAAAGTCACGCGACGGTTTTGCGCCTTGCCCAGCGGCGTCTTCATTGTGCTGCCGGGTGAGTTGTTATCCTTCGATTCAATCATGATGCGCGAACTCTCAATGCCCTTATCTATCAGATAGTCTTTTATCGCATTGGCACGCATGAGGCCCATTCCAGCATATTCAGATTTGATTTTGGCCTCTGCGAATTCATCATCATCGCAATGGCCGGAGAGCTGAATGCGCAGGGTTGGATTCTCTTGCATAGCTTTTACCACGCTTGCCAAATCCTCATCAAACATTGCAGGTACTTCGGTCAGCAGATAAGCAAACCAAACAGTGGTTTTAGATATCACCTCCTCTGCTTTAGGTTCGGCGCTTAAGTCGCGCGAGCGACTGAAAATAAGTGCGGCCTGCTGGTCCTCGGCCTTTCCACAGTAACAAGCGCTGGGATCATCAATTTCGTTCACCTCGATTTTGTCGAGATAGTAATAGGCCTCGGGAATGATATTGCCTTCGATGTTCGCGGGCTTTTTGTTTTTTTCCATCTGCAACACCGCCTCTTCACCGAAACATCCAATGATGAAATATTCTTCCTTACCGCTTGCTATGTAGTTGCCACAGATTTTTTCCCACCCCTGATTTTCCATCACTGGAGCGTTGCCGGCAGCCGTAATCTGCGGCACAAATGTGAGCGCGTAGTCGTTGTTGTTTTGAACCTTGCGATCGCTAAGAAACATACCGATGTTGTTCACTCCCCACTTGCTTAAATCAGCCAAGCTCACGTTGAAGCGAATGCAATAGCGTTTGTCTTTCGTAAGTTTCTTAGGGAACTTTCCTTGAAGATAGGTGCGATACTTCTTCGGGTCCTTGGTGAATGCACGGAAACCCGCATATCCCTTGCCATCGAGCGGTTCTTCAATACCAAAGTCATTCTTGGGAATGGCGGTCTTTGTAGATTTTACACTGGTATTAAAGAGATCTGCCGACGTTAGATTGGGGGTGCCCCAAGTCTTGAAGGTAGTCGTGAGCAATTCGTACGACTTCAGATTTTTCAGCAATGCGGCATCTTCCAATTCGAAGCTCGAGTCACTGATCAAATTACCTGCTGGCTTTACCTCCTCAGCCGGCTTTTTTGCGTCTTTGGATTTAGAGGCAGAGTCTTTTTTCTCAGGGGTTGGTTTTTTTTCTGGAGTTGCTTTTTTCTCCTTCTCAGGCGTCTCCTTTGCAGGCTTAGTGCTGCCTGTTTTTTTGTCGGTCTGGGCCACTGCGTTCAGGGTGAACACGAAGGCAATCATCATCACAAAGTGTTTCATCATAGGTCGTCGAAATTATGAAGTGTCTCAACAAAAGTAATAACCTTTTTCGGGTCGATGTCGGGATATAAACCATGGCCCAGATTGGCGATGTATCTCTGCGCGCCAAAGTTCATGAGCATTTCACGCGTCTTTTGCTGCACGTGTGAGTGACTTCCGTACAGCACTGCAGGATCGAGATTGCCTTGCAGCGTCTTGTTAGGGCCCACCGTTTTTCTTGCGAATTGGGGGGATGTGTGCCAGTCAATACCGATGGTGGCGCAGGGTAGCTCGGCAAATGCATCCATCGCAAAAGATGCGCCCAGCGCGAAAACGGTTACCGGAACAGTGCGAACATGTTCACATATTTTCCGCAGGTAAGGCAGTGAAAATTCTGTGTATGTATCCGGCCCCAATATTCCAGCCCAGCTATCAAACAGTTGAACCATGTTGCAGCCGTTGGCAATTTGTAAATCGAGATAGGTACAGGTTGCATCGGTGATTTTTTCGAGCAGTGCTTTGGCAAGTTCTGGATTCCCGTGAATCATGCCACGTGGGGTGGAGAAAGTTTTGGATCCTTTGCCCTCGGTCATATAGCAGAAAACGGTCCATGGCGCACCTGCGAAACCGATGAGAGGCACCCGATCATTCAATCGCTCTTTGGTTTGACGAATTGTAGCCATCACATATTGCAGTGACTCAGCCACATCGGTGGTAAGATTTTGCACCGCGGCACTGTCACGCACGGTCTGCGGAAAAACAGGGCCTTTGCCTTCATCCATCAGATAGGGTAAACCCATGGCTTCTGGGATTACGAGGATATCGGAGAAAAGGATGGCAGCATCAACATGGAGAATATCAACGGGCTGCACTGTGACCTCTGAGGCGAGCTCGGCATTTTTGAGCAAGTTTAGGAACGAGCCTGCGCGGGCTCTTGTAGCGCGGTATTCAGGGAGGACTCTACCGGCTTGACGCATCAACCAAACGGGAGGGCGTTCCACCGTAACTCCTTGGGCGGCGCGCAAAATCAAATCATTCTTCAAGGCCATTCTCGCGGCAAAAGTAATCTTACTTTCGTGCTGCATGGCATTGCTGCAGAATCCGCAAATACAATCCATTCACGTGTATCCTGTAAAATCCTTGGCTGGGGTTGAGGTTCAGGAATGGGAGCTCGATGCATGGGGACTTCGTGGCGATCGTCGATATATGTTGGTGGATGAGCGCGGATTATTCATGAGCCAGCGGAGCCATCCTGCCATGGCCCAATTCACCGTGCGCTGGCATGCGGCTAATTGGCACGTTGCGAGTGGCGATGGCAGGTCACTTGAACTGCCTGTTGTACCTGATTCTTTTGATTACACGATGAAGGTGAAAGTCTGGGATTCGGTATTTGAGGCCGGTCATATATCTGAAGAATCTGATAATTTTTTTACAGCGGTTTTGGGAGTGACATGCAAGTTAGTTGGGGTATTACCGCAATCGCCCCGGTTGGAGGGCAACGGAATAGAAAAATGGAATGTGGCGATGTCAGACGCGTCGCCGCTGCTCATAATTTCTGTTGCTTCCCTTGAAGCGTTGAACGGCGAATTGCGGCGCACGGGAAATTCCCCGGTGGGTATGCAACGCTTTCGACCCAATATAGTTTTAGCGGGCACCGAGCCATTTATAGAAGACCGAACTAGCACTATTATTTGGGGAAATACCACATTGAAATACATCAAACGTTGTTCTCGCTGTGTGATGATCAATCTCAATGAAGTGGGGCATTTCGATAGTGAGCCCTTGCGCACGCTTGCAACTTTCCGCAAGGAGGCGGGCAAAGTTTTTTTTGGTGCGCATTATAGGGTGGAGGCTAACGGAATATTGATTATCGGAATATAATTGTTCGTTATTCATGGTTAAGCAAATACCTTATGGCAAGAGTCGTGAGGTTAGTGAGTATTTGTACTGAACCCGAATAAATCGTTTTTTATCGATGTTATTTTGTAACTGGGCGAAATCCGCTTAATTTAGTAGTCAATTTATTTATTCAAAATATGTTCAGGCATCCAATGAATTTATTACACACCACGTTGCTCTTGATTGTATTTGTGGTTATTAGTACACTCTGTATTTCGCAAATTCCTCAAGGCAATTTAATGGAGGCATGCAATGGTGATACCTTTTTACAAAGGCAAAATATTCCAACTGAATTTCCTGGGCGAAGCTGCCGAATTGCTGAGCATATATACACATTCAATTACCCGCAAGGCATTCTATTTAAATATTCCATTCCTGAAAATTCTTGGACCGCGCTACCTACTGCGATGCCTAACCCTAGGGGTGAAGCTGGCACAGTTGCGCTTGCAGGCAAAATATATTGTATGGGAGGATATAATGGTTCGATATCGGCTCTTTGTCATGTCTACGATATAGCAAGTTCAAGCTGGAGTCAATTGCCCAATCTTCCTGTCCCTATTACTGGTACATATGCGGTATCGATTGGTAATAATATTTACATTGCCGGCGCTAGTTTTGGAAACACCGTAACTCATTTTTTTAAATTCAATGTTGAAACAAACTCATTCACAACACTATCAAGTCCAGCACAAAGTCGTATGCATTGCTCTTTGGTTGAATATGGAAATAGAGTTTATTACATAGGGGCCTACTACTACAACGGCAGCTATATCGCGTCTAATAATTTTGATGTTTACGATCCCACAACCAATACCTGGAGCGGCTTAGCGCCTCTTCCAATGAATTTGTTTCGCGCATCAGGCGGCATTTTAAACAATCAATTGCATGTTTTTGGGGGTAATACAACCGCTCCGAATATTACACCTTCAAACGTTCATCTTATTTATAATTTTGAGACTAATTCATGGAGTTACGGGAATCCTTTACCTTATGAAGCTGCAAGTATTGAGGTGGTGGAGCACGGAGACTCGCTTTATCTTGTTGGTGGTCTATCCGCAATAGGCGGAGTAAATAATACATACCTATATACCTGCTCCGATAACTTAGTAGCATGTGGTGGAATCTCATGTGACGATAGCGATTCATGCACGGTGAACGATATCCTCTTAGCTGATTGCTCATGCGCGGGAACATTCGCCGATGCTGACAACGACGGTACATGCGATGCGAATGACCTGTGTCCAGGTCCGGAAGCGGGAACTTCTTGCAACGACAACAACCCATGCACAGTCAACGACATCATCCTCGCCGATTGCTCATGCGCAGGAACCTTCGCCGATGCGGATAACGACGGTA
>CAZKRL010000030.1:16256-38371 GCA_964555295.1 uncultured Comamonadaceae bacterium
ACGATCCATGCACAGTTAATGATATTATCCTCGCCGACTGCTCATGCGCGGGAACATTCGCCGACGCCGATAACGACGGCACATGCGACGCCAACGACTATTGCGCAGGTCCGGAAGCAGGCGCTATATGCGACGATAACGATGCATGCACTGTGAACGATGTAATCATCGCCGATTGCTCATGCGCGGGAACATTCGCCGACGCCGACAACGACGGTACATGCGATACGAATGACTTGTGCGCAGGTCCGGAAGCGGGCAGCGCATGCGACGATAACGATGCATGCACTGTGAACGATGTAATCCTCGCCGATTGCTCATGCGCGGGAACATTCGCAGATGCCGACAATGATGGCACATGCGATGCGAATGACCTGTGCATCGGAGCGGAGCCGGGCACTTCGTGCAATGATGAAAATCCTTGCACCATCAATGATATGATTACAAGCGATTGCGCATGTGTTGGAACCGCTGTAGATCCCCAGTTCTCCTCTGAAAGTGTGCATGCTTGCGGGCCGTACACCTGGAACAATACAACTTACAACGAGTCGGGCACATACGAAGTGACGCTGCACAATGCGGCAGGTTGCGACAGCATCGCTCAACTGATTCTCACCATCGGCACGCCTACCTTCACCAATGAATCGGTGAACGCGTGCGATAGCTATGCGTGGAATGGAACTACCTACACGCAATCGGGAACCTACACCTATGTCACAACCAACAATACGGGTTGCCCGAATACTGCAACACTAAACCTCACGGTTAACCCAACGCGTACTCCGTTGTTCAACGCTGTAGGTCCATATTGCAGCGGCGCGTCTATACCCGCATTGCCAACTACCTCAACCAATGGTATACAGGGAGCATGGTCACCGGCGATCAATAATACCGCGACAACCACCTACACGTTTACTCCAAGTGCAGGTCAATGCGCAACAACGACTTCTCTTACCATTACCATCAACACCAACAGCACAGCTCCATCGAGTGCAACCGCTTCATCTACCAACGTAGCGGCCAACACAACGGTAGCACTTACGGTGAATGGTGGCGCCCTGGGAACAGGGGCACAGTGGAAGTGGTACAGCACAAGCTGCGGAGGAACATCGGTAGGAACAGGTGCTTCAATAGCCGTAAACGTGGGAACAACTACAACCTATTTTGTTCGTGCTGAAGGAACATGCAACACAACCTCTTGCGCTTCGGTGACCGTCAATGTGCAAACAGTAAGTTGCGGACCATTGAATGTAACGGCAACGGCCACCACAATTTGCTCGGGTAGTTCAACTACACTGAGCGTTCAGGGAAATACGGGAACAGGTGGTTCCTGGAAGTGGTACAAAAACGCTTGTGGCAGCGGCACGTGTGCCTACACAGGGGCAACCTATACTGTTTCTCCGACCACGACCACGACCTACTTCGTTCGTGCAGAGGGAGGCATCTGTGGTACCACAGCATGCATGAGTATCACCATTACTGTCAATCCACTTCCAACAAAGCCTGCTTCCATTTCAGGTCCTGTGAGTGGTTTGTGCGGCATGCAAAATGTAATGTATAGCACATCGGCTTGCTCGGGGGCTACAGCTTATCAGTGGACAGTGCCTTCGGGTGTTACGATAGTATCGGGCCAAGGAACTACAACTTTGACGGTTAATTTCTCTAATTCGATTGGCAACAATAGTAGTTGTGGTAGCGCCAGTATTTGTGTGAGAGCAGGAAATTCATGTGGGTGGTCGGCTTATCAATGCAACAGTCTGCAGTTGACACCCGCGGCTCCTGGGTCTATATCAGGCAGTTCTACACCATGCCGAAGCCAACCGGTGGTGTATAGTATTACATCGGTTGTAGGTGCTACCTCCTACCAGTGGACGGTTCCCAGCGGATACACGATTCAATCAGGACAGGGCACGACTTCGATTACTTTAATACCTGGTAACACAGGCGGATCGATAGGAGTGCGAGCCATCAATGGTTGCGGTTCTTCATCCATGTCGAGCCGTTCGGTGTCTCCTAAGAAGTGCACGAGGTCCATGCCCATGGAGATGGAATTATGGCCCAATCCAACCAACAGCTTGGTTTTCTTTGGTTATGATGAAATACAACCTGAGAGGCTCGATATTTATGACATCATGGGTAAGACAATCTACACAGGCCCTTGGATTGAGGAATTTAATGTTACTGGATTGGAGAGTGGTATCTACTTCGTACGCGCCACAAGCGGAGAAGAAAGCGTGGTGAAGCGGATGGAGGTCGTGAGGTAATGATGCGGCTGCATGGATGGGAGGATTACAATTATGAAGCTCACTATCAATCAATACTTCGGTGTATTGGCGGATTGGGAGCGCCGCAGCAGCTATTAGCTGATATCATAAGTGGGGAAAACAGCTTTTCAACGAGGGTTGGAGATGAATAATCCGCTACTTCATTTAATACCTTGATCGAAACTTCTTGCGACATTTGAAAGTGAGTTCGATGTTTGTAATCTGTCGTGGTTGCCTTCTTTTGCTTAGTTGCAATAGTGTCCTAAGGGCGTTCTAGAAGAACTAGTCCAATTCGGGAGAAGGTTATAGCGTATCATTGGACAAACGAGATTGCCGCTGTTTGGGTTTAAGGTGCTTCAATTAAGGTAACGGAGCTAAATGAATTCAATCCAACAATGTCATAAGCATTAATTATATCATTACAAAATCAAACACTTTCCTTAATAGGAATTCATTAGTAGAGATTATCAAGAGTTGTATTAAAACTCTCACAGTGGTAAACTTTATGATTAGTTGTTACTGGTAGATTGTCTCAACTGAAACCAGTTCAGTATGTCTTCGATGGGTATGGCAGGGATATCCAGTTTATTTTTTTTTCTATAACCATTTAGATTTTGGTGTATTGCGGTGGGTTTGGCAGACCACAATTTTTCCAAAGAATCATAACCCGCATTGATCATATGTTCTGCCCATTCCGGAGGGATTCCGGCCGCTATGAAATCTTCTGTGGAAGGAGAGCGTTCAAATTTTTCCGGGCGCATTTGTGGGAAAAAAAGAACCTCCTGAATGGCGGTTTGATTAGTGAGTAGCATTACGAGGCGATCCATTCCGATGCCCATACCAGCGGCCGGTGGCATGCCAAACTCAAGTGAACGAACAAAATCCATGTCGATGAACATTGCTTCGTCATCACCACGCTCTTGCAATTTGACTTGATCTTCGAAACGAGACAGTTGATCAATAGGATCATTTAATTCACTATAAGCGTTAGCCAGTTCTTTTCCGTTGACCATGAGCTCGAATCTTTCGGTTAGTTCGGGATGGTTGCGATGGCGTTTACACAAAGGCGACATTTCGATGGGATAGTCAGTAATGAATGTTGGCTGGATATAGTTTTTTTCACAGTATGTCCCGAAAATTTCATCGATAAGTTTGGCCTTGCCCATGGTGTCGTTAACATCGATGCCAGAGGATTTGGCGAAGTGATGTAATGCTGCTTCGTCTTTACCGTAAATATCGAAGCCAGTGTGTTTCAAGATTGCATCGCGCATCGTTACTCTCTCAAATGGCTTCGAAAAATCAATGGTTTTGTCACCGTAGCTAATTACCATAGACCCTGTTGCATCACAGCAAACCTTGCGGAGCATTTCCTCGGTAAAGTCCATCATCCAGTTGTAATCTTTATAGGCCACATAGATTTCCATAGCGGTGAATTCGGGATTATGTGTTCGGTCCATGCCTTCATTGCGGAAGTTTCGGCTGAATTCGTAGACGCCATCAAATCCACCGGTTATGAGTCGTTTTAGGTACAGTTCATTGGCGATTCTCAGATACATGGGAACATCCAGTGTATTGTGGTGGGTAATGAATGGTCGTGCTGTGGCTCCGCCGGGAATCGGCTGAAGCACTGGTGTTTCCACCTCAAGATAGCCACGTTCATTGAAGAATTCTCTCATTGACTGGAAAATGCGCGTGCGGGTAATGAAAATTTTCTTGACGCTTTCGTTTACTGCCAAGTCAACATAGCGCATTCTATATCGTAATTCAGGATCGCTGAAAGCGTCATGCACTATCCCATCTTTATCGGTCTTTACCGAGGGTAATGGGCGGATGGATTTACTTAGAATCTTGAATTCTTCAGCATGGATGCTGATTTCGCCCATTTTCGTGGTAAACATTTTGCCCTTCACCCCGATGAAATCGCCCGCATGAACCAGGTGCTTCACAACGTCTTTATAGAAGGATTTATCATCACCTGGACATATGCTATCGATATTTACGTACACCTGAATTTTTCCAGATTCATCTTGAAGGTGCGCGAAGCAGGCCTTACCCATATCTCGCATGTTGAGGATTCTTCCGGCGGCTGAGACAGTTTTCCCCTCTTCATAATTTGCTATCAGGTTAGCTGCTTTGGCCGTAGTCTGAAATGCTTCTGCGGGATAGGGCTCAATGCCCCGCTCACGAAGTTTTTGAAGAGCATCTCGACGTACAATTTCTTCTGGTGATAAGGATGAATTCATTCTGCGAAATTACGCGCGAGCAGGGGAGAGATAGCATGAAAAAGGCCGCTCATAGCGGCCTTGTTTAAATATTTTGTGCTGATTTATTACCTGCCGATTTACTTACGCTCGTATCGGTAATCTTCGATTTTCGCACTTTCTCTCAGCGCATTACCAACAGCGTTGGCAGCGCGTTGACGATAGCTTACAGATAAACGTTCTTTATCCGATTTGTATTCGTCTTGGCTGTTTTCTGATTGCAAATCTCCTGTTCGCTGCACCACATAAATCCCACCTTCTCCAATTACAGGGGACGAGATTTTGTCTTTCTCCAACCCCATACAAACTCCAATGAGTTTATTTTCTTGAGCACTTACACCAGATCCAGGAATATTGGAAACTCGGAAGTTCACCTTTTCAGCCTTTTTGATTTCAGTGCCTACCTTGGATGCAATCTCCTGCAATGTTCCCTCTTTCATTAACTCAATATATTTCTCAGCTTTCTTTTGTTTGATGACTTCGGTCTTGACCTGCTCATATATATTTTGAAGTGTTGGAACTCCTTTCTCTTTGATATCAGTGAGCACAGCTATTACGTATTCATTGCCAATGCGCATAGGTTGAGAGACCTCACCCATTTCAGCAGCAAAAGCCCAACTCACAAACTCACCCGCATCGCTTAGTCCTGCTACATTTGTTGCATTGGCGCGAATATTCGGGGCCTTCACTATCGGAGTACCACCATTGAGGTTTTTCGAGGCTGACCGATAGGAAGCAGTATCAGAGCAATTAATGGTGAAGTCCTTTGCACTGGCATAAGCAGCTTTGATGGTCTCATTTCTGGGCTCAATATCTCTTGTAATTTTCGCCACTTTGGTGTAAGGGAAGTTCTTTCCGGTTACCTCAATCAGATGCCAACCAAAATCAGATTGAACAATCTGGAGTGAACCAACAGCACCATTGAAACATGCATCTTCAAAAGGTTTTACCATTTGACCTCTTCCGAATTTACCCAAATCACCTCCTTGTGAACCGCTGCCAGGATCCTCAGAGAACTGCTTGGCCATCTCTTCAAAATTCTTTTGACTCTTAATCACTCCCATGAGTGAATCGAGTTTAGCTTTCCCCTTGTCCTTGTCCTTTATAAGAATGTGCCTTGCTTGTACGGTGTTATTATCTAAACCACGTTTGCTGATTTTGGCTAATATGTATTGGTTTCCCGATAGAAACGGACCTAATACTCGGCCCACACTGTCGGTTTTAATCAATGCATCCATCTGACCAGGAAACGAGCCCTCCGTGTAGTTTGAGTACGAATCCATTGCGCCAGACTGCGTGGCGGCGAACATCGAGTCATCCTTTGCAGCAGTGAAGTCAATTTTTAATTTCGAAAGAGACTCTAACAAATAGGCACTATCGCCAGCGCTTGGCGTAACTGGAAAACGGATGTATTCTGCATCTCTGCTGTTTTCCTGGCGGTATTTACGGTCGTTTTTGTGCTTGTTGTAGTAGGCCTTGATATCGCTTTCGTCCCAAGTAATTGTGGAATCTGGTATTTCATTGTAGGTTTTCACTACATAGTCAATAGCAATTCTATCGCTTCCTGCATGAAATGCCCATTTAGCGTCTATATTGTTAGCGTGAGATGCGTATTTAAGAAGTGCATCGTACTTTTCTTTTGAGCGCTTGTTTTTGACCAATTGTTTCCAATTATCTGCCATAACAGGATCCATTCCATCGAAGGATTTGCGAACTTGCTCTTTGATGGCGAGAGAATCTTTTCCACCGTAAATAACTGATTTCACAAATGGAGATGACATTTTACCGAACATGATTTCCTCGTATTCGTCTTCGCTTATGTTGAGACCAAGTTCATCATACGCTTCTTGATAAACATAGTTTTCAACCAACTGATTCCAAGTGTCGTTAGAAAGGCTTTGCTCATTCCCTTTATATTGGAAAAGGGGCTCGCGATCCTGAATGGCCTTTTGCCACTCTTTCGCACTGATGGTGTTGCCGGCAATTTCACCAACTGCATTATTGGTGCCGCCAAACATAGACATAACAGCGTCGTAGGGAATCAAGAAGGAGAGCAGGCCTATACCCACCATTCCCATAAGTAACCAGCGGTAGCCGCGGATTTTTTCAATCATTGCCATAAGTCAAAATTCAATTTTAGGGGTGCGAATATCGTAAACATTGATGAAATACGAACCCTTCAAACGAAATTTGATGATTCGAAACAGAGGGCAACATTTTCAATGGCTTGATAATACGCTATCGGGATGCGATTGCTGGCCCCTCAGGCATCCCCTCGCTCTACTCGAATTAACTCAATTCTGTTTTCGGCGACCTCTAAAGCAGTGAGCAGATATGAGTCGCATGATACAGCATCATTGATCTCTGGTAGGTCGCCTTTGAGATGGATGAAAAGCCCTCCTAATGTGTCGTATTGGCGATCATCTTCTGGCAAACGCAATCCGAATTTTTTGTTCAAATAGTCAATCTCCAACCGCGCTGAAAGTTCAAAAACACCTTGACTGATTTCACGTCCAGAATGCTCATCCTTGTCGTGCTCATCATCGATTTCTCCAAAAATTTCCTCTACCACATCCTCCATGGTGATGATGCCGGCGGTACCTCCGAACTCATCAACCACCACCGCCATATTGCGCTTTTGCCGAATGAAAAGGCCGAGTAATTCATTGGCTTGCATGGCCTCCGGAATGATGGAAACGGGCCGGATGATATGGCGGATTTCCTTTGGGGTATTAAACAATTCGTAAGAATGAACATACCCAATGATGTGGTCAACACTATCGCGGTAAACCAGGATTTTCGAAAGTCTTGTTTGAACAAATAGGTCTTTCAAGGTGTCGATACTATCCGTGATTTCCACCGCTACAATCTCATTGCGCGGTATCATGCAATCGCGCGCCTTCACTTTGGAAAAGTCAAGGGCGTTCTGAAAAATGGTGATTTCATGGTCGATGGCGCGGTTCTGATCAATCTGACCGGTAGCTTGTTCGAGATAGTGATCAAGGTCGATTCGCCCAAAAGCGGGAGGCCCTTCATTGGATTTTTTTCCCGTAGCAATGCGAATGAGAAAATCAGCAATCTGAGTAACGAGCCAGGCAAATGAGAACATGACAATGTACCAAATGGCCAAGGGCACCGCCATGATGATGAGCCAACGATTGGGGTTATGACTTACAATGGCTTTGGGGATGAACTCTCCAAAAACCAATACGATGGCGGTGGTAATTAAGGTTTGTGTAATGAGCAGGCCGAAGCTGCCAACGGTAGTAGTAAAGAGGGGAAGGTGCCATGCAATTTGTCCTTCCAAAAATTCGCCCATGAACAGGCCGAATACTACCAGAGCGACGTTGTTGCCGATAAGCATTGCGGCAATAAAGTTTTTTGGAGTGGCAGCGAAATAGGAGATGATTCCTGAGGCGAATACACCTTGTTTTCTATCAAGCTCGATCTTCAGTTTGTTGGCCGAAACAAAAGCAATTTCCATTCCGCTGGAAAACGCAGAGGCGATTAATGAGAGAAGCAGAATAAGAATGAGCTGGATTTCCACGCGGTAAAAATACGTTTAGGTTTGTTGCTGGTTTTTCGCAGTACGCTCAAGACGGATGCGCATCATTCTGCGGAAATACCACCAGCAAAATGATATTGCCGGCACGATGAAATTCTTTGCGCCACCGGGCCATCCCTCAGTGAAGAAGATAGCGTAGAAGGCGTATATCACTGCTGCGATGGTGAATACGAGCCAGAATTTTTCAATGATTCTATACGTTGCGTTCATGGTGTTGAGTCTTTGGCATTCAGGATGATTTCACCCACTGGTTTTATGATGCGATAACGTGTAAACGAACTATTGCCCTCAAGCCCAAGACCCTCAATCACACCACCGTTAACGGTTATGATTTTTACGCGTTGTTCTGTGTAAATGCGCGAACTGTCTTCGTGAAAGAATAATTCACTCGTCTCTAGTTTTTCTCCGGTCGCATTTTTCAGCAGCACATTCGAACGTGCATGAAGTTTTCCTGTTTTTGGAAAATACCAACCCGAATCGGCCTGTATTCCTGCGTCCTGGCTTCCATCGGGTCGATAGAATTTCATTTCAAATCCTTCAGTTGCCCGGATGAATGCGCTGTCATCTTCAAACTGTTCGATTCTCTTGGCGTTTAGCTCCGAGGTGAGTTGAGCGTCTTCATAAAAACGATACACTGCATTTTCAGTAATTTGAACTGGCAGTGTATTCGGGTCGGTTACGCTGCGAATTTCTGCTATCTCGTTATTACAGGATGTTAACGAGAGCGCGATGAAACCACAAATCACTCTACGATCAATCATACTTTATTTGTCGGAACCAACGATCAAAAGCCGAAGGTGAGAGCGAGAAACCTACAAGAAATCGCAAGGTTTTTTCGGGGATCAATGTCGTGTTAAAAGCGGTTTGCGTGAACTCAGCCGATACGTGAAATCGTGAGGTTGAACGGGCCAATGGAGCCGAGAGGCCTGCGCATAAGGTTTGCTGGGAGATGAGTTGATCGTTCAGTTTCATGTAGGAATCATGATGCCGAATTCCAAGGCGGTAATTCATCCTGTTGAGCAATCCGTCGGATGCGTCTGAGTTGGGCTTGTATTCAATGCCGGCAGAGAGGGTCGTTGCATCCGTCAAATTGTCGTCCAGATTCAGATCCAATGGCAACTGCAAGTGCATGGCTGACCATTTTCCAATCTGGTAATCTCCACCAATGGTAAAGCTGCCTGCCTTGGTATGAAAAATCCGGAGAGCGGCACCAACTCCAATTTTTGAGGGAAGATGCAGCCTTCCGCGCATCTCTTCAACTTGATCAGTCGTGTCGCGCAACCCTGTAGAATAAACAATGGATGTTGAGAGGGAATTATATTCTGCCAGCAGACTCGATGGTATGGTAAATGTTCCGCCAAAAATGAGCGTCATGGAGGAAGTAAGTAGTCCGTCGCGATCTCTTCGTATCCTGAAATTGTGTCGGTACAATGCGCCCGCCTCGCCGCTGAATCCTTGGGCAAATAATCTTCGATCTTGTGAGGTAATCAAGTATTCGGTATTGCTGAAAAGCACTGACGAAAGGCGTTTCACACTACCAAATAGATAGTCGCCATTGATGCCAACGGATAACTGATGAATCACACGTCGCGTGCTGTCCATTTTCTCTCTTTTCCCTTTGATAGCAAAAACTCTTGAAAAACCCAGGGTTATATCGCTGAGTCCACCCGAGCCATCGTATCTATAAGTTGCAGTCAGCGAATCATTCACTTCTTTCTGTTCGATGAAGGAGTATCCGATATTGCTGACAGGCCTTATGCCTATTACGGCCGCCCAGGGTTTCCCGAATTTTTTGATGGCAAATGCAAACTCATTCACCATACCAAATTGTGTTTTTACTTCGTCATCTTGAGTGAGAGCAGTGGTTTGCCCAGCGCGCGCATCAACTTGAAGCACGGGTTGTTCGAGAAATGCATAGGATGCGGGCTGGTAGAAATTCACATAGGAGGGATCGCCCACCGTAAGCATTCGTCCGCCGCCACTGAGGGCCGCATTGGTTCCGGGATCACTCAGTCCCAGACCAAAACGCGAATAGACGCTGCCTGCGCTGAGCTGGCCTTGCATTGACAAGCTGAATCCAAGACTGATCAAGATGATCAGGGCAGAGTTAAATATTTTCAAGCAGAATTGCATGCAGTCCTTTTAATACCAAATGAGGGTCGGCAAAATTCGGTGTTTTCAGATGCCGCTCAAAAAATGGATGATCACCGCCCGTAATTACTACGCTGTCGGGCATCTTTCCGTTGAGCAGTTGGTGCAGTAGTTGCTCGATTTCGAGAGCGCTGGCAAGGCTTACTCCGTTATGTATGGTTTCGTTGGTGGTCTCCGCCTTTGTTGTGGTCAGCTCTTCAAGTGGATGTACCAGGGGAAGTCGACCCGTGTATTCATGCAATGCACGATACCTCATCCAGCGACCTGGCGAAATGCTTCCGTTGATAATGGTGTTCTGTTCGAGGATGGTGATGGTTGTGCAGGTGCCAAAGTCAATTGCTACGCGAATGGGCCCGGTGTAGGTCAATAGTCCGGCCGCCGCCGCAATGCGGTCACTGCCCATCGTGTCGTTGTTGCGATAGCCCAACACTATGGGCAATTTTAATTCGGGACAAAATTTTATGACACGGTAGGCTCCTTGTATGGCAGGCGTCTCATGGGCTTCACTCACTACCGAAGAGTACATTATGGCATCAACATGATGTTCTTTAAAAAGCGCATTGATGCTCTCATGGTTGAGCTCAGCATGGCTTATTGTGTGTATCAGTGCATTATCACGAAAGACACCGATTTTCGTTCGGGAATTCCCCTGATCAATGACTGCGTAGGTGGGTGCTGACAACGGATTTAGATTTTACTGGTGAATTTTTTATCGTCACGTAAGCTCATGAATTGTTTGGCGAAATTCCGTCGTGATGATGTACTTTGCGCAACAAATTTGAAAATATGATTACGAGGAGAGAGTTTCGCAAGTACGCAACAGGTATCAAAGGAATCACCGGAACAGTTGCCGATGACGTTATCAGTCATATGTATGGTCCGGAGAACATGACAAGAACGGTGATCGAAGAGCGCAATATGCCATTCCGTGAGGTAGATGTTTTCTCTCGCCTGATGGCAGATCGTATCATTTTTTTGGGAACAGAAATCGATGACTATATCGCAAATATCATTCAGGCACAGTTGCTGTTTTTGGAAAGTGCTGATTCACGAAAGGATATTCAGATTTATATCAACTCTCCGGGAGGTAGCGTATACGCCGGTCTTGGCATTTACGACACCATGCAATACATCAACCCAGATGTTGCTACCATTTGTACCGGAATGGCAGCTAGTATGGGTGCAGTGCTTTTATGCGCAGGTCACGCAGGCAAGAGAACGGGTCTCAAGCACGCAAGAGTAATGATTCACCAGCCCCTGGGTGGTGCGCGCGGCCAGGCAAGTGATATTGAAATCACTGCCCGTGAGATACAAAAATTGAAGAAGGAACTTTATGAGATAATCGCTTCACATAGCGGCAAGACCTACGATCAGGTATGGCAAGACAGCGATCGCGACTATTGGATGATCGCTAGCGAGGCCAAGGAATACGGCATGATTGACGAAGTATTGGAGAAGAAGAAGTAAACTTCGAAAATTTCGCAATTGTGGGTGGTAAGTAGGTAGTCATTTCATTTTTAATACAAAGTGGATTGTTGATTAAATGATCTACATTGTTCGTATAAAGGCCGTTTGACCTTACTTTCGATGCCCTAACCAATTGCAGATGAATATTCTTCTACGTGTAGCGTTGTCTATGAGTCTGATATTCTTGTCGGACTGCTTAAAAGCACAAAATACTTGCACACCCTCACTTTCAGGCGGAGGGCTTAGTTTCAATCAAATCTGCGGTGCTTCTGTTGCAGAATCCATGCCCACCGCAACGTCGAATTGCTGTCCGGGGAATCTCGAGGTCCAGACCTTTGTTGCAGAGACAGGAGCGGCTACCGCAAATTGTAATCTCACACCGGCCTTAGGTCCGGGAAATGATTGGGCAGTATGGCTCCCGAATCTCGGCGCTCCCTCGGCCTATTGGTTTTTTGACGGACCTGCAACTCTCGAGCAATACGCCGACGGTTCCGCTAAAATCACCGGAGTCATTCACAATTCTATCAATTCAAATTTGAAATTACAGTCAGAGTTTTGGCTTGATAATGCCCGCAACTGGAACCAGTGGAGCGCTCTGGGTAGATACTACAAAGACGATCTTGGGCTTTCCGGAAATAATCATATCGATTGGACATACTACGAGCTCGTAGCCGACTTTTCGCGTTTTACAGGTATTGGTCAACTGGCAGGAACTCAACTGAGCATGAGTCATATGCCCGCCAATTATTTCTATGGGTTCCAGCTGGGTAATTCAGCGAATAACAGAAACACCAATCCTGGTTTATCAGGTTGGTTTTATTACTCAGGTAACTACAATGGCAATGCAGTTTCTGGTCATGGCGATATCAATGTCAATACAGAATGTTCAGAAATTGATAACCCTTGTGCTTCCACTCAATACACACAATTCATTCGCGTGGAGGACAACTGTGGCGGGGTGTATTTTTCACAGGAGACGTATTCTTTCACTGACAACAGCGCTCCGATAATTACACTCGACTCCGACACAATTCAGGCACTCTGTTTCTCTGTCAATGATTCATACGCCACCTTCACCGATGATTGTTCTGAGGTGCAATGGAACGCTCAAGATGAAGTTGTTGTGCAAGGTTGTCCGGGCGTTATCAGAAGAACCTACACCGCTACCGATGGCTGCGGTAACAGCAGTCAGGCAGAGCAGATCATCCTTACATCTTCCCCCGGAGTGCCTGTATTCATTGATTTTCCGGCTGACCTTCAATATCCATGTAATGTTGCAATAGATGAACTTTGGCCGTTGTTCACATACACCGAACCTTGTCCGAATACCATGCTCTCAACTTCCACCCAAATTATTTTGGGAGAATGTCCCGCCAACTATCAGGAAATCGTTACATACACTCTCACTGACGATTGCGGTAACGAGGTATCTGAAGTCAGAAATATTTATCACTTCGACAATGGAGCTCCGGTGATGAGTGGCATAAATACTTTCTCTGTTGTCTGCGGAGAGCCATTGCCAATGGTAGCACCGGTCACCTATGATGATTGTTCAGAGTATACTCTCGCCTATTCCGATGAATCCGTTTCTCAGAGCTGCGGTTCACAAGTCATTCGCACTTGGACAGCCACTGACGCTTGCGGAAATGCTTCCGAATTTATTCAGACCATACAGATTGTGGATAGTAGTTCTCCCACTTTCACTTTCGTGCCTGAGAATATCAATCTCAGCTGTGGCGCTACCTCTGCCGATGCTGTTGCAACGGCAGTGGACAACTGCTCTGAGGTGACCATCACTTCTTACGATGAGACTTCAGGCGAGGGTTGTAATACGGTCATCCAGAGACACTGGGTAGCAACGGATGCCTGCGGAAATTCCGCAGAAGCCATTCAAACTATTTCCTTTCAAGATAACGAGCCCCCCGTATTCACTTCCGTTCCTGCCGATGAAAACATTTATTGCGGAACTGCGCCGGCAGTGAGCGAAGCAGCTATAGCTATAGATAATTGTTCAGCGGTTACAGTGACGTTCGAAGACGTTACTATGGCTGAGGGATGTGGAGGAAGTATTCTCCGCACCTGGACAGCCACCGATGCTTGCGGGAATATCGCAACAGCCACCCAAATCATCAGTTTCGTGGATTACGAAGCGCCGGTGGTAACGTTCCTTCCAGGGGATCTTACAGTAAGTTGCGATAACGTGCCGACGGTGGATGCATCCACACTGCAGTACTATGATAATTGCAGCAATGTAGATGTTCAATACAGTGAGGTTCGCGAAAACGGCGATTGTCCCTCTTCTTATGTCCTGTATCGATCATGGGTTCTAACCGATGCGTGTGGTAATAGTTCAATAGCAACCTGGACGATCTACGTGATCGATGAAACCCCACCGGTGATGGCGGGCATACCAGCTGATACACAAATCAACTGTGGCGAATCATTACAATTCCCCGATATTACCGCTACTGACAATTGCAGTGCTACACAAGACATAATCATCAACGTAGAAGTAGAGGAGATTCCTGCGGCATGTGGGAATATCATTCGCAGAATTTGGACAGCGACCGATGCATGTCTCAATACCTCTTCTCAGGAACAAATCATTACGGTTGTGGATACACAAGCGCCCGTATTCACGTTCGTACCTGCTGATGGAAGCTTCAATTGCAGCAACGGCGCGACTGATAATTCCGTAGCTACAGCAGTTGATAATTGTTCTGACGTTACTGTAATTTCTTACGATGAGTTGTTGGGCGTTGGTTGTGATGGCGGTATCCGTCGCCATTGGCTTGCCATAGACGCTTGTGGTAATTCTGCTGAGGCCATTCAAAATATTTCTTATCAAGACAACGAGGCACCGACATTCACATTCGTGCCTGCAAGCTCAATTATTTCTTGTGGCACTACGGTCGAAACCGTTGAATCCGCTGTTGCTCAAGACAATTGCTCAGAGGTGTCGGTGACCTATCAGGATGCTACAGTTGCCGGTGGCTGCGCAGGAAGCATTGTGCGCACATGGATTGCAACAGATGGATGTGGTAATGTTGCAACGGCCACTCAAACTATCACCATCACGGATGACCAAGCACCTGTAGTTACTTCACTTCCGGAAGACCTAACCGCGAGCTGCGATAATGTGCCGGTTGCCGGGCCCAATTCCATTCAATACACTGATAATTGTGGCCAGGTAGATGTTCAATACAACGAGGTTCGTGAAGATGGATACTGTCCTTCCTCTTATATCTTATATCGTACATGGACTCTCACAGATGCATGTGGCAATAGCACTCAAGCAACGTGGACAGTCTATGTGATTGATGAAACCCCACCTGTGTTGAGCGGTGTACCTGCTGATGTTCAGGTAAGCTGCGGCGATATCGTTCCGTTGCCAGAAATAACTGCCACCGACAATTGTGGCAATGATATAAGTATAACATTGGAGATAGATGAGATACCTCAGGAGTGCGGTAGAATCATCAGGAGAATTTGGACGGCCACTGATGCCTGTTTGAATACTTCGTCTTCAGAGCAAATCATCACTGTAAGTGATAATATCGCGCCGGTCTTGCAGGGTTATGTGCCTGAGATCACCTTGTCATGTGGTAGTGAGATACCTATGAATGTAACGGCAACGGATAACTGCGGAGATGTATTTTTCTTCTATGCGGATGAGCCTGTAGCAGGTTCTTGTGGTGGAGACATTCTGCGGATTTATCGCGCTACAGACGCCTGTGGCAATCAGGTGATGGAGAGCCAGTTGATTCACTTTGTAGACGATGTGGCCCCTGTATTTACGTCGGTACCTGCAGATGTAGTTCTTTCATGTGGCAGTGACAATATTCCTCAACAATCAGCAACTGCATCGGATAACTGCGGTGATGTGAGCATTACTTATTTTGATATTGAGGTAGCAGGAGGTTGTGATGGAGATTTGGAGAGACACTGGGTAGCCCAGGATGAATGTGGAAACTCCGCTGAAGCAATTCAAATGATAAGTGTTCAAGACAATGTGCCACCGACGTTTACATCCTTCCCGGAGGATCTCACTGCTAGTTGTAGCGCGGTGCCTGATGCTTTCGACGCGCTGGTGGGCGTTTCTGATAATTGCTCTTCAGTGGGATTGTCATTCAATGAGGTGAGAGAAGACGGCTATTGTGCAGGCAGTTATATTCTCTACCGTACATGGACAGCCGTTGATGGCTGTGGCAATGCAACCTCATCCACATGGTCGGTGTATGTTATTGATGAAACGCCGCCTGTTTTATCGGGAGTGCCCGCAGATACCGAGCTGTCATGTGGTGCTTCGATACCTGAGGTGAATATCTCTGCATCGGATAACTGCAGTGATGGTTCTAACGTAACCATTACCCTCGAGACTTCTGAAATTCCTTTTGGTACGGGATATATCCTTCGTCGCACCTGGACCGCAGCTGATGAGTGTTTCAATACATCAACAGAGACGCAGGACATTTTATTCATAGATAATACAGGGCCCATCATTCAAAATGTTCCTGCTGACATTACCATTGAGTGTGGAAGTGCGATACCTGCCATTGCAGAAGTGAGTGCAACTGACGCATGCAGCCAAGTGGTTCAACTCACTGCATTCGAGTCGGAGGAAACGATTGGATGTACTACTTATCTCACGCGCAGATGGTTTGCCTTGGATGCCAATGACAACATCTCTTCTGAAGTGCAGGTCATTACTATTGTAGACACTGAAGCTCCTGTACTGAGCGCAACTCCTGCTGATATTACGATTTTGTGTGGACAACCCATTCCTGCAGCACCTGCGATTACTGCGTCGGATGCATGTGCCGGAAATATTCAAGTAGCGTTCACTCAAACAACTGTTTCCAATACTGCAGCATGTGGCTCACTCATCCGGGAGTGGTGCGCCACCGATTGTGCCGGCAATCAGACTTGTCATCAACAAAACATAACGGTCATAACAAGCGGTCAGAGCCTGGAGGTTACAACGGGAGGTGTGATTGAGACGTATCGTCAGGCAATGGATGTCTTCATCAGCACGATTACGCCTGCTGAGACCGGACAATGGCAAGTTGAATTGTTGGATATTCAAGGCAGGTTGTTGGACAAATTATATGAAGGCACAATTACACCTGACGCGCCGCAGCGCATTGAATGGTCCACTTCACGATATGCCGGTCAGATGTTCATCGTAAGATGCGCCGGTGATAACGGAATATTCTACAGCAAGGTGATTCGCTGATCTTCTGCTGGTAACAGAGATTCAAGGTGATGGAGAAGTTCCTCCATCTTCCATGCGTTCTCCACGGAATAGTTTCCTGAGTGGGTTCGGCGCAAGGCGCTGAGATATGCGCCAGTACTTGCGAGCTTTCCGATATCATGCGCCAAGGAACGGATGTAAGTGCCTTTCGAGCAGCGCACTTTAAAGACGGCGGTCGGATTATTCCAATGGGTGATTTCGAATTCAAAAACAGTTATTGGTGTGAGAGGAATATCCACCTCAATCCCTTTTCGTGCGGCCTTATATGCGCGTTGGCCGTTGACTTGCTTCGCAGAATACGATGGAGGTCGTTGCATTAAATGACCGGTGAGTGAACGGGCAAATTCATTCAGAGATTCCATTGTGAGGGAGCTTGTGTCTTCCTCACCAACGGGTTCAGTTTCGAGATCGTAACTGGGCGTGGTTTTACCGAACACAATTTCACCTGTGTAAATTTTTTCTTCTGCTTGAAATTGATCGATACGTGAGGTCATTTTTCCGGTGCAAAAAATGAGCAGTCCGGTGGCCAATGGATCGAGTGTTCCGGCGTGGCCGATTTTGAATCTTTGTTTATGGCCCTGTTCGTTGGTGAGCTCGAGCTTATGTTTTCTAACAAAATGTTTGATGCGATTAACCGCGTCAAAGCTGGTCCATCCGTGAGGTTTATCGATGGTGAGCATAGTGCCTGCAAGGAATTCTGTGATGGAGAAAAAGGAAGACTTCATCGTGAGGCAAATATGCGTTGGTTGAACCACGCTGTCATCTTTTGGTCACTATATATTCGATGAATTGCAATTGTAATTATGGTTGCACAAAGGCGATGTTTGACTGATAATTTGGTGTAGATTCGTTTCATAGTAACATGATGAAATATCCATTCTTAGTTTCCCTGTTATTGGTATTTGCAGCGTGTAAATCTGTGAATGAAGAGGCGGCCGAGTACAATAATCGGGTCATCGAGTTGCAGCGCAAGATTACAGATGACCTAAGTCTTATGGATTCTACTTTGCGCGATCCAAAGGCCAGTAAGGACCGCATAGAATACCACTATGCCCGTTTGCAGGCCTGTGTTAAGGAGAGTATCCTCGCTTTAGACAGTGTGGGCTCGTTTAATAATGATCCGCTTTTACTGGTGGGTGCTCGGAGTCTCTTTCAGACGTATGAAGAATTGATTGATGAGGATTACAAAGCGTTGGTGGCGTTAAAAAATATTCCACCTGAGGCGATAACGCTGGCAATTCAAGATAGTTCGATTACTATACAATCGGGAATTCGTAAAGATTCTCAAAATGCGCAGGATGAATTTGCTTTGTTGCAAAAGGAGTTTGCGGTCAAGTTTCATCTGGAGTTGAAATAGCTCTGATTATTTTTTAGAAGAATCCTTAGTTTATAATGACCGTATCAAACGCTTGTTACGACGCAAATATGAATGGTTTGCTTGGCTCGTGATTTTCATAATGGATGGCGGTAAAATGTCTTGACCAGCTCCTTTGAGAGCTTCGCTATAGCGGTAATGACAAGTCAGCAAAAGTCATTCTTCGATTTGAGGAAACCCCACTTAATTCATCATTTCAAGAAAATATTTCCCCAAACCCATCAAAATGTATAGCACAAGCAATAGCGGCAATGCTATGATGATGTTGTGCAAACTTGTATAGCAAAGAACAATAACGGGGATTGCTATGGCCAGAAAAAGGGTTTGCTCCTTATTTCTGCGCCAACCTCCGGGAGAAAGTTTGAGAGAAAACATGGGCAATTCACTCACCATCATGACTGATGAAAGCACGAGCATGATGAATATGAAACTCAACGGCAATGTAAAATCTACTGACTGAAGGGCCGGGTTGCGCCACTTAGCAACGGCAGACACCATGAGGATACTCGCCCACAACATGCCATTGGCTGGTGAGGGCATACCCGTAAAATCTTTTTGTGATGAAACAGCAATATTGAAGCGGGCGAGGCGGAGTGCCGCACAAGCAGCATTAACAAATGCCACATAGGCCAGCCATTGATACTGACCTGGTAGTGCTTTTTCAAGCATTACGTATATGATGGTGGATGGGGCAACACCAAAGGTGACAACATCTGCAAGCGAGTCTAGTTGTTTGCCAAATTCTCCGGATGACCCTGTTTTTCTAGCCACTGCGCCATCCATCAAATCGAAAACCGCGCCCAGAAAAATCAACAACACCGCAAGCGAGTTGTCATATTCCCTGCTGATGAATACCGTGGCTAACGCACCGCAAACGAGATTGCCGAGGGTGAGCATATTAGGTACATGTCGGAGCAATGACATTGCCGCAGTTTCGCTTAAAGGGTTTGCTTCACCTCTACCTCTTCAAAAGACTCTACAATATCACCAACCTCAATGTTATTGAACTTGTCGATATTGAGACCACACTCATAACCTTTGGCCACCTCCTTCGCATCATCCTTGAATCTTCGAAGTGATCCAAGATCTCCGGTGTAGATCACGATGCCATCGCGAATGATTCGCACTTTATTGTTGCGGCTGATTTTTCCATCGGTAACCATGCAACCAGCGATGGTTCCCACTTTCGTGATTTTGAAGGTCTCACGGATCTCTGCTGTTCCCGTAATCTGCTCTTCGATTTTGGCTGTAAGCAGTCCTTCCATTGCCTCTTTAACCTCTTCAATGGCTTTGTAGATAACGGAGTATAGTTTGATTTGAATCTCTTCTGTTTCAGCGATTCTGCGTGCTGGTAAGCTCGGACGAACCTGGAAACCGATGATGATAGCATCGGATGCGCTCGCCAATAACACATCTGATTCACTGATTTGACCCACACCCTTGTGAATGATCCGCACCTGAATCTTATCCGTGCTGAGTTTCTGCAATGAATCCGTGAGCGCTTCAACGGAGCCGTCCACATCACCCTTAACAATAAGCGAAAGCTCTTTGAAGTCGCCCAGCGCGATGCGGCGACCGATCTCTTCAATGGTGAGATGCTTCTTCGTACGCATGCTCTGCTCACGTTGCAACTGCTGACGTTTGAGTGCAATGTTTCTTGCCTCGCGCTCATCTTCCATTACATGGAATTTATCTCCGGCGTTTGGAGCGCCTTCAAAACCCAGCAATGATACAGGCATCGCTGGTCCGGCCTCATTGATTTTGCCGCCACGTTCGTTGAACATGGCCTTCACTTTTCCTGAGTAATGACCTGCGAGAATGGCATCGCCAACACGCAGTGTGCCGCTTTCCACCAACAAGGTGGTTACATATCCTCGGCCTTTATCTAGGGCAGATTCAATAACAGTACCTACCGCACGGCGATCGGGATTCGCTTTGAGGTCGAGCATATCAGACTCAAGCAAAACCTTCTCCAATAATGCGTCGATGTTAAGTCCCTTTTTCGCCGAGATTTCCTGCGTTTGAAACTTGCCACCCCACTCTTCCACCAAAATATTCATGGCGGAAAGTTGCTCTCTGATTTTATCGGAATTAGCCCCCGGCTTATCAATCTTATTGAAAGCGAAAATCATTGGAACGTTGGCTGCTTGAGCGTGGGAAATGGCCTCTTTGGTTTGTGGCATCACGCTATCGTCGGCCGCGATTACGATGATGGCAAGGTCGGTGACCTTAGCGCCGCGTGCACGCATTGCAGTAAATGCTTCGTGACCAGGTGTGTCGAGGAAAGTAATTTTTCTACCGCCAGAGACTTCCACGTTGTATGCACCAATGTGCTGCGTGATACCCCCGGCCTCACCAGCGATTACGTTAGCGTTACGGATGAAGTCTAGCAGGGAAGTTTTCCCGTGATCGACGTGACCCATTACTGTAACAACCGGTGGACGAGTAACCATATCCTCAGGATTGTCGACCTCTTCCGTTATTGCTTCAGACACCTCAGCGCTCACGAACTGTACTTGGAAACCGAATTCCTCGGCGATGATGTGGATGGTTTCAGCATCGAGTCGCTGATTGAGCGATGCGAAAATTCCAAGCTGCATACATACCTTGATGATCTCTGTGGGCTGCTTATTCATCATTGTAGCCAATTCGCTCACAGTAACGAACTCCGTAAGTTTGAGGATGGTGCTTTCCGCTTCCTGACGAATTGCTTCTTCGGCGGAGCGCTGCGCAACGAAGTCGCGTTTCTCTCTGCGCAATTTACTGGACTTCGACTTTCCTTGTCCGCCCAATCTTGCCAGCGTGGCCCGCACCTGATTCTGTATTTCTGCTTCGGTAAGCTCCGTTTTCTTAGGTTCGAATGGCTTGGCCGTGCGCTGATTGCGACGATCGATTTCCTGTTGACGACCGATATCCACCTTAGAAACACGTTTGCGCTTTCGTTTCTCAGCTTCACTGACTTTAGGTTCTTCCTTCTTCTTTTCTGGCTCTGCAGGCAATTCGATTTTCCCGACCTGCTTTATTCCGGAGAGTTTTTCAACCTTCACACGGATCAGTTCCTTTTCAGGTTCTGGGGCAACAACAGGCTCAGGTTCTGGAGCTGGCGCCGGTGTCTCTTCCACGGGTGCCGCAGCTTTCTTGCCTCGCGTCGCCTTGGCTTTTGGGGCCTCAACGGGCGCCTCTTCAGTTTTCTTCTTGCGACCTTTAGAGGGTTTCTCCAACGACGCAAGATCGATTTTTCCTACAACTTTTACCTCGCCGACTTTTTCCTCTGGTGGCGCAACCTCCTGTGGTGTGGTTTGTGGCGCCTCCTCGGTTTTCGCTGCTGTTGGAGCGACTACGGGCTTTTCTTTTACTTCTATCTTACGCTTGAACTTGCTGTAGTCAATTTCTGGCTCCTCATCTTTCTTCTCAGGGCCCTTGCCCTTCTTATTATCCTCAATGGAAATGGCAGTTCTTGACTCCTTGATTTTGGCTGCAGTGGCAGCATTTTTTTCTTTGGCGGCCTGGTCGGTGGCGAATTCGGCGAGCAACATATCGTAGGCATCGGCCTCGATTTTCGCCATGGGATTGTTGTCTACGGTGACACCCTTTTTGGTGAGGAATTCAACAATAGTGTCTTTGCTGACGCCGAGGGCAACAGCTGCTTTTCCAAGCCTTTGGGGTCCTTTAACTTCTGCCATATCGTTCTTCTTTGGTCAAACAACAAGGCGATGCCTGGAATCAGTCAGCTATATGTCTGCCTGTTATCAGTGATTCATCGCGCTCGGTGTTTTCT
>CAZKRL010000031.1:0-36713 GCA_964555295.1 uncultured Comamonadaceae bacterium
CGGTAAGCATCAGGGCCAACAACAAGGTCAACGAGCTTCTCCTGAGCCAGTAGGTTCTCCCGCAGCCGCTCTGCCATGCAGCCCAAAACACCGACCGATAGGGTAGGTCTTTTCTTTTTGACTGAACGCAGGAACTCCAGTCGACTTCGAATCCGTTGCTCTGCGTTGTCACGAATGGCGCAGGTATTCAAAAGAATTAAATCGGCCTCTTCTGGCACACGCGTGGTGGTGTAGCCCTCTTTAGCGAGAATGCTGGCCACTATTTCGCTGTCGGAGAAATTCATCTGACAACCGTAGCTCTCCAGTAAAAGTTTTTTGCTAGAAGGATTGCTTCCATCAGTTGGAAGCATCAAAAATTCCCCTTGGCGGGTTTCATCAATTTGTTTTTCCTCCACAGTATTTGGCTGTTTTGAATGGGCGCCAAAGATAGACTGAATGATAGAAAAAAATCGGCAAATCGGAATCCGTATACATTTGCAACCCTAAAATTTAGTGTTTCGCTCTTTACGAAAACACAAAACCAACATCACATGAGTAAAAATCTCATCATTGTGGAGTCGCCCGCGAAGGCCAAAACCATCGAAGGTTTTCTGGGAAAGGACTACACGGTTAAAAGTAGTTACGGACATATCCGGGATCTTCCAGAAAGGGAGATGGCAGTTGATATTGAAAATGGCTTCAAACTGATTTACACCATCGATCCTGAGAAAGAGGAGATCATTAGAAACCTCCGAAAACTGGCAGCTGAGGCTGATGAGGTTTGGCTCGCGACGGATGAGGACCGCGAAGGAGAGGCTATCTCATGGCATTTAGCGGAAGCACTGAAGTTGGATGTGAAGCATGCCAAGCGCATTGTGTTCCATGAGATCACGAAGAAGGCTATTCAACAAGCCATTGCCGCGCCAAGGAAAATAGATTTGGATCTGGTCAATGCGCAGCAAGCGAGGCGGGTGCTGGATCGTCTTGTGGGTTATGGTATTTCGCCTATACTATGGACGAAGATTAAATACGGACTGAGCGCCGGACGTGTGCAAAGTGTTGCAGTAAGAATTCTGGTGGAAAGAGAACGAGAGATCGAGAAATTCATGGCCACCACCTTTTTTAATACTAAAGGATTTTTCGATTTGAAAGGAGCCACTCTCAAGGCCGAACTGAATCGAAAATTTGGCACAAAGGCAGATGCGGAAGAGTTTCTCAACCGCTGCAAACCGGCGAATTATCAGATTGCTTCGATTGAGACAAAGCCCGCAAAACGAACCCCTGCCGCTCCGTTCACCACGTCAACATTACAACAAGAGGCAAGCAGAAAGTTGGGATTCGGTGTTACAAAAACCATGACACTTGCCCAGCGTCTTTATGAGTCGGGTAAGATTACCTACATGAGAACCGATAGTGTAAACCTCTCTGATTTTGCCTTGGAAGAGGCGGAAACAGCGATTGGGCAGATCTACGGTCAGAATTACTCAAAGCGCAGACAATATACCAGCAAATCAAAAGGGGCACAAGAAGCGCACGAAGCCATTCGACCAACCGAAATCATGAATCAACATATTGATGCAGAGCGCGATCAGCAGAGGTTGTACGAATTGATATGGAAGAGAACCATCGCTTCACAAATGGCAGATGCGCAGCTCGAGCGAACGACAGTAACCATTGACATAAGCACTACTCCTGAGAATTTTATAGCCAAAGGCGAAGTGGTAAAGTTTGATGGCTTCTTGAAAGTCTATACCGAAGGCACCGATGATGAGAATAATGATGAGGGCGATAGCGGCTTGCTGCCACCAATGGAACAGGGGCAGACGCTGCCCGTGCGTGAAATCGTATCAACTCAGCGATTCACCCAGAAGCCGCCGAGATATTCAGAGGCCTCGCTGGTTAAGTATCTCGAGGAGCAGGGCATCGGAAGGCCGTCGACGTATGCATCCACTATAAGTCGAATTATCAGCAAGGGTTACGCAGAGAAAACAGATCGCCCTGGGGTGGAACGTAAATTTGAGGTGCTTACCCTTCGCGAATCCACTATTACTTCGGAAACACAGAAAGAAAATACCGGCGCAGAAAAATCGAAGTTGTTCCCAACCGATATGGGCATAGTAGTCAACGACTTCCTTGTAGAGTACTTCCCTGACATTTTGGATTACACCTTTACCGCGAGAGTAGAAGATGAACTTGATGAAATCGCAGAGGGCAAAATGGAGTGGCAGGGAATGCTGGAGAACTTCTATGCGGGTTTCAAAAAAGATCTCGATACTACCATTGTCAATTCTACACGGCAGTCAGGGGAACGTCAAATCGGTGTAGACCCAAGGTCTGGCAAGATTGTATCCGCAAGAATGGGTAGATATGGTCCGATTGTTCAGATTGGTGATCAGGACGATTCAGAAAAGAAGTTCGCTTCATTGCGACCTGGGCAAAGTATAATGACCATTGGGCTTGAAGACGCTTTAAAGCTATTTGATTTGCCACGACGTGTAGGCGAATACAATGGTTTGGTTGTCACCGCGGCAATAGGCCGTTTCGGCCCGTTCGTAAAATGGGGTAATACTTTCGCCTCTCTTAAGCCCGCCGAGCAAGATGACCCTTACACGATAGGCATTGAGCGTGCCATTCAGTTGATAGAAGATAAGATCAGAAGTGCCGAGGCTGCCATTCTCAGGAGGTTTGTAACAGATCCGGAGATTCAAATTGTGAAAGGAAGATTTGGTCCGTTTATCAAAAGAGGGCGTGATAATTTTAGACTGCCCAAAGGAACGGATGTTGATGCCATTTCGTTGGATGAGGTTCAATTGTTGATTCAACAACAAGATGTTGCGCCAAAGAAGGGTGGTAAAGGTTCCCGGAAGTCGGCTGCCAAGGCCCCTGCCAAGAAAAGGGCTCCCGCAAAAAAAGCTGTAGCGAAGAAAGCTCCCGCAAAGAAGAGCGCCGCAAAGAAATCGGCAGGCAAGAAGTAAATTCGGACTACTAACAACGGCGGGTGCAGAAGACCTTGGGCATTTTCATATTTTGTCTTGTGGGTTGTATAAACTCGCTGCATGGATTTATCAATTTTCCTTCAACCATACGAACTCACTGAGGAGCTGTCATCCTTGGGTCAGAGTTCAAGAATGGTGAAACAGTTTTCAAGTTATTCCGGCGACCCCGAATCGCTGATGGGTGTTTCGATTGCAATCGTTGGAGTTTGTGACGACCGCGGACAGCACCAAGCTGTGGGAACCAATAGAGCGCCGGATTTGGTGCGTCATGAATTGTATTCGTTGTTTCAGCCCGAGATTCCGGTCAAATGGATGGATATGGGAAACATCCTCCCAGGAGCGACCATCGACGACACCTATTTCGCGGTGAAGGAAGTGTGTCAGGAATTGATCAAACGCGATATAGTCCCAATCATCATCGGTGGCGGACAGGATATAACCTTAGGTAATTACTTGGCCTATGAATCCTTGGAGCAAACCGTGAATTTGGTAACCGTTGATTATCGTTTGGATTTTGGACAATCAGCCAAAGAGCAGAACCACCTGAATTATTTGAACCGCGTCATACTTCACAAGCCCAATTATCTTTTCAACTACACGAACCTCGCCCATCAGCGATACCTCACGGAGCCAGAGCTGATACAATTGATGCAGAAGATGTATTTCGATAATGTAAGGCTGGGTGAAATACAATCAGCACTGTCTTCGGCGGAGCCCGCCATTCGCAATGCGGATATTGTATCTATCGATATGTCGTCAATCCGGAAGTCAGAGGCTCCAGGGACAGCGTATCCTGGGCCCAATGGTCTGTTTGGACATGAGGCGGCGCAACTCTGCAGATATGCGGGGATGAGCGATAAACTCACCTCTTTTGGCCTATATGAAATCGCACCGGATAAGGAGGATGGAAATTCGACCGTTATGCTGGCGGCTCAAATGATTTGGTGTTTTATGGAGGGGTATTCACATCGAAAGGGCGACTATCCCAAAGCCGATATCAGTGAATACACCAAGTACATTGTGCCCTTTCTCAACGAAGGTCATGAACTTGTTTTTTACAAAAGTGCTCGATCTGACAGATGGTGGCTCGAGGTGCCATATGCGTCTCAATCCAGCAGCGGGAAATATGACCGACATCATGTTGTTCCTTGCAGCTATGAAAATTATCTTCAGGCAACAAGAGAGGAGATTCCAGACCTGTGGTGGCGCACCTATCAAAAGCTCACATGAAGCTTGAGTTTTTTAATCGCTGTATCAGTGGCTCGTCATGTTTTTTAACGTATGTGAAATGTGGCTATTTAGAATTTTTTTGCAGTTTCGGATAAACCTACTACTTTAGCGCTTCTGCAAAAAATGAGAAAACCGATTGTAATGAAATTTTTAACGTGGGGATTAGTAATAATCACACAGTTTGTTGGCATAGTTTCCATAGCTCAACAGGACGCACAGTTCACGATGTGGCAATTTTATAAGCAGTCCTTGAATCCTGCATTCAATGGTATGGATAGAAATCATTCGTTAACAGCGGCACACCGTGATCAATGGGATGGATTGGACAGAGATCCCAAAACTTACAACATCAACTACAACGGAATTTTTGGTCCTAAAGCAAATATCGGAGGAGGTTTAAATGTGATGACCGAGGTGTTGGGGCAGCAACAGAATACTTCATTTTCGATTTCACCTTCCTATCATTTGGGAATGAATAACGGAAGTTTTTTTGCTGTCGGACTATCGTTGGGTTTTTACTCATCTAAAATCGGAGGCAATTGGTTATACATAGATGAAGGAGATGAAATCGTTAACTCACTCAGGAATTCAGGTAGATCTTCCTCTGCCTTTGACGCTGGATTGGGTTTGGCCTATTATAAACCTGGTAAATTTTATGTAGGCCTCTCTTCGCTGCACCTAAATAACCCGGTACTTGCAGATGTGAATATTCAAATGGTAAGACATTATTATTTGACAGGAGGCGTAGAGCTTCCCATTGGATCAGGTTTGTCGTTGCGTCCAAATGTGATTGCGAAATCCGACGGCAAATCAACGCAGTTCGACATCAATACAGATGTGCTTTGGAACAATATGATTTGGGGAGGGGTGGCTTATCGATATATGGATGCAATTTGTCCTTATGTTGGTTTTCAAACCAATTTCTCTCCAATAGTGGGTAAGCTGAATATGGTAAATTCTGGTTTACGGATGGGCTACTCTTATGACGTGACGACCTCTGATTTGAGCCAATATTCTTCAGGTTCGCACGAAGTCTTCTTGAATTATTTCCTTTCGTTTAGTGCAATACCCATTAAGGCAAAACATAGCAATCCAAGATTCCTATAAAATAATTTGAAACTTTGATGGTTAGCCCCCGTAAGAAATCGAATCCGCAAGTTCTTTATAACACAAGAATGAAAAACCGATAAAAGTCAACAGGAAATCATGAAAAAATCGCTTTGGTATATTTTGATTGCTTCTTTCCTTGCAGGATGCTCGGGAGGAAGTGGTGGTGAGTTGATTGGTTCCGCTCCTCGCGAGGAATGGGAGCAAATCAATCCTTATGGTATGAATTACATCACTTTTGGTTCTTTCACTATGGGTCCGAGTGACGAGGATGTTCCTTACGCCCTAAATAGCAAGGCCAAGACAGTAACCATTCCTGCGTTCTACATAGATCAAACAGAGATTTCTAATAATGAGTATCGTCAGTTTGTCGATTACGTGAGAGATTCTTTGATGCGCGATCTGCTCGCGAATGCTGATGTGGAGGGTTATAAAATGCCAGACAGGGAAGATGGTCGGGATTGGGAGACATACATGAATAAGGGCTATATGTTGAATTGGGAGGAGCCAATTGACATGGCGAATGAGGATGTTTTCGAAAATCTTTACACTGAATTTTACTTGCAGGGCGCTGACAAATTTTATGACAGAGCTGAAATCGACACCAGGAAGTTGAAATACAAATACTGGTGGATTGATTACAAGGGCGCAGCAGTAAAAGCGAATCGCGACGAAGAGTACGGAGTAGAAAACTCTTTGAATCATTTACACTCTGTGAGAGGCCATAGCGATAGGTCTCAATTTATCATCGAAGAACAAATCAATATTTACCCCGATACGTTGGTGTGGGTTCACGATTTCACGTATGGATTTAATGAGCCATTGACCGAAAATTATTTCTGGCATCCTGCGTACGATGATTATCCTTTGGTGGGAATTACCTGGGGTCAATGTCAAGCGTTTTGTGCATGGAGAACCCAAATCCTGAATCAATTCAAGCGTGAAAATGGAGAATCTTTCGTGCAGAGGTTCCGTTTGCCGACCGAGGCTGAATGGGAATATGCCTCAAGGGGAGGATTGGACTTGGCTCCTTATCCATGGGGAGGTCCGTATATTAGAAACAATCTGGGTTGCCCATTGGCGAATTTCAAGCCAATGCGTGGAGACTATGTTGAGGATAATGGTTGCTACACAGTACCGGTAGCCTCATATTCTCCCAATGATTTTGGACTGTATTGTATGGCGGGAAATGTTTCAGAATGGACCAGTACGGCGTACGATGAGTCGGTATATGAATTTAGCCATGACATGAGTCCTGATTATGACTATCGAGCAACCAAAGACGATATTCCAACGATGAAGCGCAAGGTCATTCGAGGTGGATCGTGGAAGGATATTGGATACTTTATTCAAAACGGAACAAGATCCTATGAATATCAGGACACAGCCAAATCATATATTGGATTTCGTTGTGTGATGAGCTTCCTTGGAAGGGGAAAGAGCTCAGAACCGGAGGCGTATAATGAAGAATAATTCAAACAGAAACCATAAAACCAACAATTATTAATTTAAAAAAGTCAAGAAGCTATGAAACCTGGAAGTAAAGCGTGGAAAAACTTTATGGCGAAACTCTACGGAATTGGAGCCGCCGTTGTAATCATTGGAGCGATGTTCAAAATTCAGCACTGGCCTTTTGCAAGCGCCCTGCTGGTTGTAGGTTTGAGTACGGAAGCAATCATATTCTTCTTTTCTGCGTTTGAGCCCTTGCATGAAGATCCGGATTGGTCACTTGTATACCCTGAATTGGCGTTACATGATGATGCCAAGAAAGCTTTAAAGGAAGAGAATAAGTCTAAAAAGCCATCTTCGCATTCAGGCGGAGCAGGCGGTGGAAGTGGCGTATCTGTTCAGCTTGATAAAATGCTCACGGATGCTAAGGTGGATTCGGCTTTGATTACCAGTTTAGGGGATGGCATGCGTTCATTCAGCACACAGGCAAAAAGCTTGTCTGACATCACCGCTCCGGTAGCCGCTTCCAAGGATTATGCAGCTTCTCTTAAAACTGCTTCTGATAAAGTAGCTGTTTTAGCTGATACATACGCAGCTGCTTCGCAGTCTCTAACAGGGCTCACAGAACAGGCAAAGAGCGGCAGTGCTGCAGGTGCTCACCTGCAAAAGATGACTGAAAACCTCAGCGCTTTGAATGGTATGTATGAACTGCAGTTGCAGGAATTACAGAAGGTTAAGAGTGCGTATTCTGATATGACTACACTCGCCAAGAGTCTTTCAGATTCAGTTGAAAGTACCAAAGCATATAAAGATAATATCGCTGAACTTTCTAAGAATCTCAAGTCGCTCAATAATGTATATGCTAACATGTTGAACGCAATGGGAACTGCCCGCCAATAATCTGGCGATCAGAACAATTGAAGTTTTCATTCACTAAATAATCTGAAAGAAAATGGCAGGTGGAAAAGAAACCCCCAGGCAGAAGATGATTGGTATGATGTATCTCGTACTGACGGCTCTGCTGGCAATGAATATATCGAAAGACGTGTTGCAGGCATTCCTGCAAATCAACAGTGGTCTCGGTCGTACGGCGAATGTACTTCAAGACAAGGCCGGACGTACACTGGCAAGTTTTGAAACGGCCCCTGAACAAGACAAAGCAGCACCCTTCAAGGCGAAGGCGCTTGAGGTCAATCAGATGGCGGATCAGATGGCAGACTATATTGAACTTTTGAAAGCAAGAGTTATAGCGTGCTCTATGAAGGGAGATCCCACGGGTGAGAGTTATGAGGAGTTTTTGAATTCTGATAAGAAAACTTGTATCGATCTTCTCAGCCCAGAGGGTAAGGAAAAGGTCAACAAGCTCGACGAGAATCAAAATAATACAACTCTTCTAATTGGTTCCGAGCCACAAGCGCCAATCTCTACACCATGGTCGGCAACTGAATTAAGGACAAAATTGTCTGAGTTCCGCGATGCACTTAAGAGCCTTGAGGTAACGAATGTAAGTGGCAAGGTTATCAAACCTAGCGGGGAGATTATTACTGCACTTGACAGTGCTTTTGTTTTTAACGATTCTTACGATGATCACTTAGAATTGATGGTAAAGTGGGAGACAGCCAATTTCTACCATACTCCATTGGCAGCTGTTATTGCCTCATTATCAAAAATCAAAACAGACGTCTTGAATGCCAAGGCCTCTATGATGAGCTTTTTGGCGGGTGCTATCAATGCTACTGATATGAAGTTTTCAGATATTACGGTTGCAGCAGTCCCGCTCTCCTCGTATGTCTTGAAAGGTGACGAGTTTGTTGCGGAGGTGTATTTGGCTGCATACAACAAAAACAGTTCAGTGAAAATATACCCCGGCGGAGAATATGATGGTCCTATGCCAAGCGAAACTACTCCTGGTTCCGGTGCCTCTGGAGAAGGAATCGTGTCTGGACCGGATGGCAAATGTATTTTTAAGGTGAATACCGGAGGTTTGCCATTAGGAGAACACGGTTTTAAAGGTCAGATAGCTTACGACGCAAATGGCGAAACGAAATTCCTGAATTATTTCATACCTCCAATTACGGTAGGTGAGCCAGGATTGGTGGTTTCGCCGACCCAAATGAATTTGTTCTACAGAGGGTTGCCCAACCCTGTAGAAATATCTGTTCCTGGAGTAGATCCACGTCAATTGAATGTGTCAATGTCGGGCGGTACTATCAGCGGGCCCGGAGCCGACGGCACATACAACGTTCAACCGGGAGATGGTAAGGAGGCGGTTATAAATGTAACAGCAAATATCAATGGAAAGCAGACGTCTATGCCTCCGAAGAAATTCCGTATTAAACCGATTCCAAACCCTACCCCCATGTTTCAGGGTAAGAAGCCTTCAGACACGACTATTTCGTTGGCGGAGGTACAAGGAGCCCAGGGTGTGAGAGCAGACATGGAAAACTTCGAATTCCCTGTAACAGCAACAGTAACGAAGTTTGTTGTGAGCGCAACGGTTAACGGTAATCCAAAAGATATTCCAGTTCCCGGAAACACGCTAAACTCTGAGGCCAAGGCAGTTCTAGGAAAGTTAAAGAGAGGTGAGAAATTTTACATTGAACAAATTGATTGTAAGTTGCCAGACGGTCGAACTGTGCGCCTTCCTGCTTTATCACTAAAAATCAGTTAAACTATGAAAACAGCTAAAATCGTTTTGATCGCGGCGTTTGCGATGATGATTGTGTCTAATGTTACAATGGCACAGACGCAAACGGTTTTGGATGGAGCTTATGTTAAGGAGCATAATCCCACACGCAAGGTTATAGCTTACCCTTACTTGAGGGAAGCGGATGTGATGTGGACACGCAGGGTTTGGCAGAATATAGATATTAAGCAAAAGGTCAATCATAAACTTTATTTCCCGATAAACCCGATTGCAAATAGGAAGTCCCTTTTTGAGGTTATACAAATTGGATTATTGGAGCAAGGGTCAATTATGGCTTATAGTCCCGAGAGCGATGAGTTTGAAATTCCTTTTTCCCGCGAGGAGATTGATAGTCTTTTGAATGAAAGAAAAGTTTCTCCTACCCAAGATGTGAACACCGGAGAAACCAAGGATACAGTTGTTATAGTCAAGGTAACAGCAGACAGAATTGAGGGGTATCGTCTCAAGGAGGACTGGATTTTTGATAAACAGAGGTCGGAGAGATATGTTAGAATTATTGGCATTGCCCCGATGAAACGCCTGTTTTCGGAATCTGGCGACGATCGAGGTGTATTTCCAATGTTCTGGTTGCACTACCCTGAATGCAGGTATCTGTTTAATAATTACGATGTGTATAATAGTCACAACGTTGCTCAGGAGATGACTTTTGATCAGTTATTTCAGATGAGATTTTTCAACTCATACATAATTAAGGAAGACAATGTATTTGATAGAAGAATTGATGAGTACGCCTTAGGAGTTGATCGCCTCATGGAAAGCGAGCGAATCAAAAATGATTTCTTTGAGTTGGAGCACGATCTCTGGCACTATTGAGAGATAATATTCTTGTGAGAGGCCGCGTTTGCGGCCTCTTTCGTTTATGAATTACCTACTTTTGCGCCCGTTTAATAATCTATGGTTACAGTTGGAAATCTTACAATTCATTTTGGGTCTCGTGAGTTATTTTCTAAAGTGGGTTTCTTCGTCGGGCCAAGAGAAAGAATAGGCCTGACGGGCAAAAATGGTGCAGGTAAGTCAACGTTACTCAAAGTTATCGCCGGAGATGTAAGACCCAATCAGGGATCCGTGGCTTTTCAAAAAGGCACCACCATTGGCTACCTTCCACAAGAGATGGTGCACGCCGAGCAGCAAACTGTGTATGAAGAGGCGGGAAGTGCTTTCAAGGAAATAGGCAAGCTCAAATCACGATTGGAAGAGCTCAATGAAGCTATTGTTAATCATGCTGATTATACGAGTGATGATTACGCTAACAAGATTGAGGAGCTTTCCGAAATTTCACATCGACTGGAAATATTGGGTGGTGACAATATTGGAGAAAAGATTGAAAAGGTTTTACGTGGCTTGGGCTTTTTAACCTCGGATATGCATAGAAAAATGCATGAGTTCAGCGGTGGGTGGAAGATGCGCGTGGAACTTGGTAAGATTTTATTGCAAAACCCTGACATCCTATTGCTGGATGAACCAACAAATCATCTCGACATTGAAAGTATTCAGTGGCTTGAAGAATTTCTACAAGAGCATTCTGGAGCGGTATTGCTCATTTCCCACGATAGGGCTTTCCTCGATAACGTAACGAATCGGACCATAGAAATTTCCAAAGGAAAGATTTATGATTATAAATTTTCGTATTCGAAATATATCGTTCAACGTCAGGAAGAAATTGAGCGTCAGGAACAGGCTGCGAAAAATCAACAGAAATATATCGAGGATACGCAGAAGCTTATTGATAAGTTCAGAGCTAAGAAGGACAAGGCCGCATTCGCGCAAACCTTAATTCGAAAGCTGGAGAAGTTGGAACGTATTGAAATTGATGATTTCGAGTCGAGCAGATTTAGATTCTCGTTTCCACCGGCTCCTCATTCAGGAAAGGTCATTCTTGAAGGCATGGGTCTTTCTAAATCCTATGAAGCAAAATTCATTTTTGGTGGGTTGGAGTTTCTGATTCCTAAAGGTCAGAAAATTGCACTCATTGGTAAAAATGGAATTGGTAAAAGCACATTATTGAGAATGATAACCGGTCAGGAATCTTTCGAAGGCGAGTTGAAATTGGGGCACGGGGTTCAATGGGGCTATTATGCGCAAAATCAAAGCGATGTTTTAGACGGCACCAAGACGGTTTTTGAGACGATAGACGATGAGGCGACAGGTGATGTGAGAAAAAATATTAGGTCATTGCTTGGAGCATTTTTATTTGGTGGTGATGACATCGACAAAAAAGTTAAAGTATTAAGTGGTGGGGAAAAGGCTCGGTTGGCACTTTGTAAGTTATTGCTACAACCATACAATTTCTTATTGATGGATGAGCCTACCAATCACCTTGACATTCCGTCTAAAGAAATGTTGAAGCAAGCGCTGGCTAACTATGACGGCACATTGCTCGTGGTAAGCCATGACAGAGATTTTCTGCAAGGTTTAACCAATACGGTCTACGAGATTCAACCGAACAGAATGAGAATATGGCCAGGTGATGTGATGGATTTCTTAAAGGAAAAAAAGGCAGAGTCTATAGCTGCTTTCGAGCAAGAAAGGGCCAAGGTTAAGGTTGTAACCACTGCTAATAAGAGCAAGGACGACTTGTCGGCGAGTACAGACCGAAGAGCAAAAAAAATCAAAAGCGAAATAGATTCGCTCGAAAAGAAAATTGCGACGTTGGAGAAGGAGTTAGAGAATTCAAATCAATTGCTGGTTCAAATTGATTATAGTCAGCAGAAGGGCAGCAATGAAAACCTTATTAAACATTTGGAAATAGAGTCTGAATTGGCAAGAACCATGGAAGAGTGGGAAGCCCTTAGTGAGTCGCTTTTAAAGCTTGGGGAATCCCAATAATCAAGGAACGATTTTTCCTTTTCTGCGACTTGGAATATAGCCACCAATACTCCAGCTCCTTTCTAAGAACGTGATTTGCTGACTGGCCCTGCTTGGAAGGTTGTCCTCCAACAAGATATCTGGCATATTGCACCAACCCGCTTGAGCACTTAGTTGAAGAAACAAATGCCTTAAAAACTCTATCCGAAATGCTGCGGATAAACTCACGCCATAACCCGAAAGATGGAGTTTATTGAGATGCCGTGAACCGAAAAAGGTAAAATCGGTCCATGGCACCATTGCCCCAACCGAGGTAGATGCATTCATGGCAGCGGTCAATTTGCCGTTCATTCCGCTCCAAAACGGCAATCTTTGTTCAATAGCCACCCTTATAAAATTGAATCCATTGCTATGATGGAAATCCATGAATTCACCCGTGTAGAGAATGGGTGTATTGTCGAAGCTGCCCGTTATTTCTTCACCCTTGTATTTCACCGAATCAATATAACCGCTGATGCTTACCAGCTGAACGGGAATAAGGTGATATTTCATATGATCCCAACCTGCTGAAACGGCTGTGTTTTTGGAGAAATAATAACCGAGACGAAACTGAAACTGAGGTACTGTGAATTGTGAGAGATCAAAGTAAACTTTCGAAAACTTCTCAGGCATATCCTCTGCTCGAGCTTGAAGCAATGTGAAGTCATAACCATCCCCTTGAAAATGTATATCACTGGGCTTATAAAATGCGCGGTTGTATCCCCAGGTTAAATAAAAACTCCCTTCCTTACTATCTGCAGTGGTCGCTGAGTTTTGCGCAAGAACAATGAATTGCGTGCTCATTAGGAATGTCCACAAAACGCAGTATTTGAGTTGGGCATACTTCATCTTGTTTTGATCCATGCGCAATATTCTTTGGCGAAATAGGTAAGGATGATATCTGCTCCCGCGCGTTTGATAGACAATAACATCTCGGGCATGGCTCGCTGGTAGTCGATCCAGCCATTGGCGGCGGCTGCTTTGAGCATGGCATATTCACCGCTCACATTGTATGCTGCGATGGGAAGATGCGTATTTTGACGTAACTCGTGTATCACATCGAGATAGCACAGTGCGGGTTTCACCATAAGAATATCCGCTCCTTCTTCCTCATCTAATTGCGCTTCGCGCATCGCTTCCCTGCGATTGGCGGGATTCATCTGATAGGTTTTTTTATCTCCAAATCTCGGCGCGGATTCAAGGGCGTCACGAAACGGACCATAGAAGGCACTGGCATATTTTGCGGTGTATGACATGATGCCGGTGTGATGAAAACCAGCTGAATCCAATTTTTTTCGTATCGCCAAAACTCTTCCGTCCATCATATCAGAGGGTCCAATCATATCCACTCCTGCCTGCGCTTGAAGCAACGACATTTCGGCCAGCAGATTCACGGTGAGGTCATTCAATATTACGCCATTCTCAACAAGACCATCATGTCCGTCACAACTGTATGGATCAAGCGCAACATCACTGATGAGACATGATTCCGGAAAGCGAGTTTTTATTCTGTGAATACACTCTATATAGAAATTGTTTGCTTTGAGACCGTAGCTTCCCCGACTGTCTTTAAGGCTTTCTTCAATCGCGGGGAAAAGCACAAATGATTTCAAACCGAGTGACAAGCAACTTTCAATTTCACGCAAAAGGTCGTCAGCATTCATTCTGTTTATACCCGGCATCGATGGAATGGGTGAAGATTCTGATTGCATGGTAACAAATAGCGGAAACACAAGACCTTCCGGCGCAAGTCGGGTTTCCTCGGCCATTGAACGTATCACAGCCGTGTTGCGATTACGCCGCGGTCTTTTCAGCATGCCGGAAAAATTATCTTCCTGCCTCACAACGCAATTTGATTTCATTCAATGCTTTATCAGCATTTTCGATGGATGTCAGTACATCTACATCTGTAGTGCCATCAGGAAATGCATTGGCATCAATTCCATTCTCAGGCAGGAGTTTGGTCTGAATTCGCCAATCTGAAAGTGCGTTTTGTAATTCTGCATAAAAATTACTTCTTTCACGCATCTCCATATATGCAGCAAGTTTGGTGGTGTCTGCGGAGAGTGTTGTGTCTTGCGACATGTTCGCGAGTTCACCGTCGATATTTCTGGTGTTCATACTGATCAGTGAATCGATGATTTGAGCTGCTTTCAACATTTCGGCCTGACGAGAACGAGCCTTCTTGAGTGTCTCACTCTCGGCAGAAACGCATGATGCAAGAATGATTGTAATGATGAGGATAGACAAATAGTTGTATTTCATTTGGTAATAATTTGATTGTTTCTTTTTGGCACAGGGTCATAACCGAAACCGCCCCACGGGTGACATCTCATTATTCGCTTTAGCCCGATCAACATTCCACGAAAAAGACCCCATTCTTTGAGTGCGTCAATCATATAGGCAGAACAGGTAGGTTGGTAGCGACAATTTTTTCCCAAAAGGGGTGAAATGAATTTTTGATATCCTCTGATGGCGAGTATGAAAGGCCTTGTAAACACTCGGCGAAAATACACTCAGATTCTTTCTATCACCATCAACAAGGATAGTGTAATTGATAGAGTGAGTGCAATTCGGTTGGCCAAAACACCTACTTTGAAATAATCGGCCAAGAAGCGCAAAAAAATGAGGATGGCGAGAATGATCAGTTGACCGATTTCAACACCAAGATTGAATAGAAATAATTGTTGCAAGAAGTGAGAATCATCGGCAATCATTTTGAAGTAAGATGAAAATCCGGCGCCATGAATTAAACCGAACAAGATGGTTATTAAGAATGGTGTCGTGATTCCTAAATCTCTATTGAAATAAGATCTCGCAAGGCCTGAGATGGCTGTTAGCAGAATGCTTGTAGCAATCATCAGTTCGATTGCATAGCTGCTTAACGCAATCCAATTTAATGCGGCCAGAGCCAGGGTAATACTATGTCCAATAGTAAAAGCTGATATGAGCACAATGGTTTTTTTCCATTCTTGCCACTCGAGATTGCAATACAACACAAGAAGAAATAACATATGGTCATATCCACCAGGGTCGGTGATGTGTGCAATTCCTTCTCTAATAAAATGAGTTGAATCCATTTAGGGATTAAGATATGTGTAAAGCAGTTTATTTTTCGAAAACGTACAAAATGTAGTGCCTTTCATTTTTGCTTTTCATTATAGGCTCTGACCAGAAATATTCTGCAAATGCTTGTTTTCGTCCAAGGAAAAATTCTGGCTGTACCCTTGGTTTTATATCGGTAAACTGCCCGGCATCTATCACCGACGATATCAACACGGTGTCGCCTCGTGTGATCCAGTCGCTGTGAGATACCTCGTTTGCTGAAGCGACGGACAATGCTTTGCGCAAGCGAATTTTTCTTCTGCATATATTGACGGCAAAGACTTTTGTCTGCATCACCTCCGCGCAGGGTGTCGCCTGATTTTGAGGGGGAGATTTTACGGGTGCCTGGTGCATTTCCCGTTCCTCGGGTTGTATATGTAAGGTAGGTCTTCCGAAATCATCGGAACTGTTGTCTTCAATCCTCACAAGAGTCCCCTGATCATCGAAGTAATGAGTGATATCGCTCCACTGTATGCCACCATCGGGGTGACTTGTGTAATGCGCCGTGTATACCGCTCCATTAGGATGAAAATTGAACTCAACATTTGCATTTCCCGCAAACCTTCTTACCTCCATACGATAGATTTCCTTGCCCGTACGATCAAACGCCACGGCGCTACCGCGATCCACTTCATTGCTCAGCTTTGTGATTTGAGTGGAAATTTTGCCGTCCGTGAAATAGGTCTTGATAATATTACTCGCGTCTTGCGCAAAAACACAGTAACCAGAGACCAAATGTGCCATGAAGCAAAGCGAACACAAGAAATTTCTTCTGGGCATATTAACCGCTTTATCCAGCATATTATGCGGTTATCTCATATGTTCAAGACAATATATGGCCTAGAACGGCAAGTCATCATCTTGCTGAGCATTATCTGCAGGTATCTCAATATTTGGGGGAGCAGGTGCTTGAGCATTCGCTACATTGGATCCTTCGCCGAGTTTTTCCAATTTCCAGGCAACAAGACTGTTATAATATTTGCCGTTATACTCTCTGCCGCGAATTTCGAAAAATACTTTGAGTCGGTCGCCATCATTATAACCCTCGGTTAAACTGCATTTCTCTTTAAGTAATTCGAAAGAAATGTCTTGTGGGTATCTGTCTTCAGAAGTAATTACAAATTCGCGTTTCGTGAATCCGCTAGGGAATGATTGCTCTTCGCGGATCAGCTTGATTTTTCCTGTGATGTCCATGGCACTTTAGTTTGTGCGAATTTATTATTCAAACTGATTGAATGAGAAAGGGTATATATAAATGTTCGAAAATTTAAATATTTCCGAAAGGTCTATATCTCCGACCGTCTTATGAGGCTGAGATTTTGATGACTCAATTCTGCATAGCTCCATAACAGCCTCATTTGAAGCATGGGTTTCTTTGGGTTTTTTTGATGTTGCCTCTAGAGGCGCAGCGAATTTGTGTGAGATCGTGTCCGGAGTTTTTCCATCTTTTTTTTGCAAACTTGACATACCTCTCATTTTCACGTCGGTGTTGAGCGTAGTTAAATCCTTTTGTGGTTTGCTGCATTGTGCAAGAGGCGATAAGGAGAACGCCACAGATCAGACAAATAATTCTATTCATGGCTTTTTTCTTTTTTAACCTATGCCTAGCGCCCATTATTGCATGTTGAGGTAATTATTTGAAATTCATATTTTAATTGATTTCAGACATTGAATAGAACTATTATATGTTTTTTAAAATGTCATTCAATACAGGTGCATTGCCAATGAATTGATTGCTGTTCTTGATGGCTTGTGCTTACTTTCGTAACTTGATAATTTGAGTTTGGTAGTGTTAGTAGAATTGAGCATCCAAGATTGTAAGTGCCACGGTGAAGTGCCAATGGTTTTTTATGGTTCGTTCTAGTTTACCGTTTTGAAATTACCAGTCGCAAAGAGAATATACTTAAGTCGTTACAAATAATAGAATTAGCATTTTGAAAATTGAAGAACTGGGCTTGCATCATTTGTTGGTAGAAGGAATACTATCTATGGGCTTTAAGGAGCCTACCCCCATCCAACAACAAGCCATTCCTGAAGTGTTGAAAGGGAGAGATCTGATGGGGATTGCACAAACAGGCACTGGTAAAACAGCTGCTTTTCTGTTACCAGTGTTAGACTATATTCTGAAAAATCCTGCTGATCATACACGCGCCTTGGTCATAGTGCCTACGCGCGAACTTGCGGTGCAAATTGATCAGGCGGTAGAGGCCTATTCATACTACACGGGTATCTCATCTCGTGCCATATATGGTGGTGGCGATGGTCAGGATTTCTATCAAGAAAAGCTGGCCATCACTCAGGGAACCGAAATCATCATCGCTACTCCAGGTCGCTTGATTTCGCACATGAATATTGGTAATGTAGATTTTTCTAAATTGAATTTTCTTGTTCTGGATGAGGCAGACCGGATGCTCGATATGGGTTTTCAGCCCGACCTTTTCAAGATCATTTCGGCCACGAATCCTGCACGACAAACCCTTATGTTTTCTGCAACCATGCCTTCCGGGGTGATGCGGCTCGCGGGTCAATTTTTGCGCGACCCGGTAAAGGTTTCTATCGCAGTGTCTCGTCCGGCTGAGCGTGTTACACAAGGCGTATATCGCCTCGGGCATGATCAGAAATTGAATTTGATGAATGCGTTGCTCAATGCAGATGATCGCAAAGATCATCGCATAATTGTTTTTTGTTCGCGCAAGTCTGCTGTGGCGGCTTTGTATCGTAAGCTCAAGGAAAAGCAATCTTCTGTGGGCAGGATATCCAGTGAACTCGAACAGGAGGAGAGAGAAAGTGTAATGCTGAAATTTCGAAATCGTGAGATCCGTGTATTGGTGGCAACTGATGTTATTTCGCGCGGTATTGATATCGATGGTATCGATATGGTGGTAAACTATGATGTGCCGCGTGACCCGGAAGATTATGTTCACCGTATTGGCCGTACTGCCCGAGCGCAGCGAAGTGGAGAAGCAATTACACTCATTGCTGCCGACGAAGAACGAGGGTTTGCGCGCATTGAGAAACTTATCGGCTCGAAGATTGCTGAGCTGGATCTTCCTGCGGGAGTAAGTAAAGGAAATAATACTATTCCGGTAGCTAACGATGGGCGAAAGAAATCACCGCATCACCGGAAATCCTTCCACCGCAAAGGAAAACCGGGCGCATCAAAAGCTCAGTGAGTAAGCTTGAGAATGCACCAGCCGGCATTTTCGCCTGAGGTGTGCAGTTGCTGTTGTGATATTTCTATAGGTCCTGATGTCAGCATTACTTCGTATTTCCCTTCAGGTAGTGTTATGGATTTACGGCCTTCCGACGGTTTGTAGAAGATAATGATGCGTTCATCACCGAAGTAATTTCTATGGATGCAAAGCACGTTATCCGGCGCCTCAGGAAAATACGTTTCACCATATTGTAAGGCCATATCAGATCGCCTTAAGTGAATGAGCTGTGAGGTTATATCGAAGTGTTTTTGTTGCATTTCATTCCAGCCTGTGAATGACATCATTCTGCGATTGTCGGGGTCATTGGCACCGGGCATACCAATTTCATCTCCGTAGTATAGGCAGGGTACGCCGGGTGTGGTCATCAAAAATGTTTCGAGCATTTGTAATTCATTGAAACCGCTGTCGCCTCGATTCACGATGTTTCTGGTCCAACCGGCAAGTTTTGGATCCTCACCAAATCCCAGTGAGCCATCTGCATAGGTTATGAATCGTGCGCGGTCTTGATTGCCCGTTATATTGCCCATGCAATGGTGTTGCCCATAGTATTGCATGCTTTCTTTCAGTACGCGGGTGAGATTTGTGAATGGCGTTTCTTTTTTCGCGAAGGCATCTACGGCGGCGTCATACAGATTGAAATCGAATTGAGCATCCATGGAACCACTGCCGATGTAGGATGAAATCAATTCTGGATTTCCATAGGTTTCTCCAATCTGATAAATCTTTCTTTCAGGGTGATTGCTTCTGTATTTTTCAATCTTTTGTGTAAGGGTTTGCCAGAAATCGATGGCAACATGTTTGGTGGCATCGTGACGAAAGCCGTCGAGTTCGAAAGATTCTACCCAATACATGGCGGTGTCTGTGAGCGCCTCTACGACTTGATGATCAGCAAATTTCCATGTGGGCAGAAAGGTATCAAACCAGGTAGTGAGCCGATGTTCGTCCCATTTCTCTGTGTTCATCGTGCCATCGGGTAGGTATAACGGGGTTGTCCATTCAGGATGTTGCAGGTAGAGGGGATGCTCCTGATGCACATGATGCGCCACGTAATCGAGTATAACATTCATGCCACGCGCGTGTGCTTGGTTGATGAGTTCGCGCATGGCGGATTCGCTGCCGAGTCTGCGGTCGATAGACCTGAGCGATATGGGCCAATAGCCGTGATAACCAGAGAATTTGCTGGTTGCTCCTTTATCCCACAAGCCCCATGCTCCATCGGCGTTGGTTGTAACAGGTGAAAGCCAGAGGGTGTTGATACCGAGCTTTTCAAAATATCCCTCTTTGATTTTCGCAGTGATGCCCTGAAGGTCGCCCCCCATGTTGTTGGCTTTGGGCAATACACTTGGGTCTTGCACCGGAAAATTATTGGATGGGTCGCCGTCATTGAAGCGGTCTATCATAGCGAAATACATTACGGCTCCATGCATGTCGGTGCGCGGCAGTTGTGAGGCGTCTTTGATCACTTTGCCACGTCGCAGAGGAATGAGGAGTTCGTTTGAACGCTGCATGCCATCGTGAGCAAATACAGTGATTTCGGAATGTTCAAGCTCCGCTGCCATCGCGGGAAGGATGATGCTTGCAGTTTCTCCTTCGATCTTCACGTCGACAAGTCGGTTCATCCAAAACGCATAAATTCTTGAAACTCGTTTTGCTGAAATATCAATTTTGTTTTCTGTGAAATTCTTCGTGATGAGTTGCGGGGGATCAGATAATTTTTCGCCTACCTCAAAGGCATTGTTTTCTCCACCGAGTCCGTTGTCAATACGAACCGGGTTTCCTTCGTCCATCTTCTCGTTATCATCTTCCCAAATTCGGTAGGCATACTGGCCTCGATTCAAGGTCAAATCTGTTTGCCATACGCCATTGATTTTTTGCAGGGGTGTGGCTTTGCGGTTCCAACCATTCATGCTACCGGCGAGTTCTACTTTCTGTGTGTTCGGATTGGCACTATTATATTGGAAGTGATATTTGATTTTCTCGCTTTTGAATACAGGTACTTCGAATTGGAATTTTTCCCCCTTTACATACAATACAGATACGGGTTCTTCTATTGGCGGAAGCATTACATTGCCTGTGCTATCTATAGTAATCGGCTGACCATTGTACTCCACATTCAGGATGCTGCTCCATTGCCCGGTGTATGCGGCCAGCCGTACCATTGTTGTATCGGTTGAAAGGATGATGGGGCTGAAGCACTTGTCTGAAAATGGTTGTATTTTTTCGGAATTGCATGCCGCAATTATGAAGGCAAAAAGAAAAAGGAGGGTGGATTTCATATTTATAATTGTATATGTAGAAACCTATATTTTCCTTGCATGTCCGGGATGAATTCGTAGTTACTTATTTGTTGTTTAGTCAGCAATTGTGTCAGTGGCTCTACTGCGAATTCACTGATTTCAAAGTAGCACTCCCGACAAGATGCCGGCAAATGTTCAAGCATTTTTTTATAGAATATAATAGTGTCGTTCTCTGGCGTAAACAGAGCAACATGGGGCTCGTGGTCAAGAACATTGGCGCTCATATGGATGGCCTCTTTCGGAGAAATATAAGGTGGATTAGAGACGAGGATGTCGCACTCCGGAAGTTCGTCTATTATATTCATTTCAAGCACGCGCACGCGCACATCATGGAGTTTGGCGTTGTGTTGCGTGCACTGTAATGCATTCGCGTCTATGTCTACAGCTGTGATTTCTGACTGCGGCAGAAGCTTTGCAAGCGACACGGCAATACATCCGCTACCGCAACCTGCATCGGCAATGCGAAGGTTCTTTCCCTGCTGCTGATCGCAGATAAGCATTACGAGTTCTTCGGTCTCCGGACGTGGGATGAGCACCTTTGTCACAAGCTCGAATTTCAATCCGCAGAAGTATGCATTGCCCAGGATGTATTGAATGGGCTCGCCATCTTTAAGGCGTTTGAGGATTTTTCTCAGGGTGAGGAGTTGTGATTCGCTGAAGAGTATCGATGGATTGCCCATCCATTCATAGCGTTCAAGCTGGAAACATTCTCTAAAAACCATCGCCTCGATGTGCTCGATCTCTCGTGTTGAAAATCGGTCACTCAACTCAGCTCTGAAATGACCGCGCACTGAAGAAATTCGATTATCTGCAAGGAGGTGATTCACAATTATTTCTTCACAAATACCTGATAGCCGTGCGGCGGTAATTCCAATTCTCCTTTGGTGTAAAGGGCCATTGACTTGTCATTGAAGATACTGATGTGATTGACATCTTCCATTGGGTCGATCAAATCAATGCTGCTGGGACGATCAGAGAAATTCAACATTACTACCACTTCGGAATTGCCTGCGGTGCGTTTGAAACAGAAAAGAGTTTCGTCGCTCCCTGTATGTATACGTGTGTATTTTCCGCCAAATTCCCCATTCCAAAGGGCTTGATTTTCATGGTGCAGTTTGAATAATTTTTGATAGAGTGCACTGTGCGGATAGTTGTTCCACTGAACGGTGTCTTTTTCAAAGAAGCGAAGTCGATGCGGGCTTCCATCGGTATGCTGTTCACCGCCTTCTTGACCGCTATATAACAATGGCATTCCGCCGATGGTAAAGGCCAGAACATCGTACACATTTCGATTTGCCTTTAACCGCTCATTGCCGGTGCCATTCCAGCTGTTCTCATCATGATTCGTAGTGAAATACATTCGATAAGCGTTTTTGGGAAAGGCGGTATCCTGTCGCGCCATGTAAGAGTCAATGTCATTCAAATTTTTCTTACCCGCGGCGATATCATTACAGATATGCATGAATTCCCAGGTGTAGCTCATATCGAATGCTTTGAGATGATGTTCTTTTCGCTCAGCTTCAGCGAGCATAAAGACCGGCTTAATGCTATCCAGTGACGCGCGAGCAAAATCCCAAAACGAAGTAGGCACTTTCTCAGCAACATCACAACGAAAACCGTCTACATCGAATTCCTTCACCCAGAATTTCATGGCGTCGGCCATAGCACTCCAAAGACCTTTTTGGTTGTAATCCAACTGCGCTACATCCCACCAATCAGTACCCAGGGGCGGCTGAATTTTTCCATTGGCATCGGGCAAATAATATTCAGGATGTTGGAGGGTCCATACATTATCGAACGCACTGTGATTGGCCACCCAGTCGAGGATTACTTTGATACCCAATGCGTGTGCAGCGTCAATAAAGTTTTTGAACGCTCGCGAGTCGCCGTAATCAGGATTGATTCCTGTGTAATCTTTCACGCTGTAGTGACTGCCCATGCCGCCTTTGCGATTTACCTCACCGATAGGATGAATGGGCATGAGCCAAAGAATATCTACCCCGAGCGATTTCAGTCGGGGTAAATCTTTTTGAGCAGCTGCGAAGGTTCCTTCGGGGGTGTGTTGCCGAACATTCATCTCGTAGATGGTAGCGTTTTTAGACCATTCAGGATGCTTTAGTATCTGGGTTTCAGAGTGTCCGAGTACTTTGGCTTGGGACGCGTCTTTTTGCGCTTGGGTGCATGCGCTCAGGATCGTGAGAGCGAGAAATGCAATTTTCATACTGTCGCTTGTGTGGAATTTCATCTTGCGATAATTCATGGTGTTAAATGTACACCAAGAGTATTTTCACAAGTGAAAAGTGGTTTTTGTGTTAGTCCAATTCCACCACCACCTCATTCCGCCTGTTGATGATTCTGTATGGCGGATTGTAACCAAGAAATGCGAAGGTGTTTTTGTGACGGATGCCATGTCGCGCAAGTTCCTCCGTCAGCTTTTGTTTGTGTGCTTGAATCTTCGCATCGTTGGCCCAGCCGCCAAATCGAATAGCCGCCATACGCACAACGGGTTTTTCAACGAAGTGAATGGATGCATTGTGAGGCCGCGGCAACGAGCTTACATCCCTTCCTTTTGGCACCATAAATGACATCACCATTTGTGTGTCGAGTTCCATCATTACAGGACTTGTCATGGCAATGGATTCTCCGGTTTCATTGCCGCCGAATATGTATCCGGCAAGAGTTCGAAAGCCACGGCTGGCCTGCTCGTCGTAACTGCCCGAGGGCAAACAAACTGAAGAAAATGTAGCCGGTTCGTATATCCTGATTTCTATATCACCCAACTGCTTTTCTACCGAGTAACCATATTCTTCTATTCTGTTATTGCTCATCCAGAGGTAATTGATCCATGCCACTACCATTAGAAATAATAGCTTCATGATGGTTGAACCGCGGAGGAGCGCAACGGTTCACTCTGCATCTAAATTTCTGGTGCTGATGTGTTGAGGATTAAATGCTCTAATATTCGCACCGCAATGTCAGTCCAAGACGAAAAATATCAGAAGGTAAAAGGGGTCGATTATTATGTGTCTCCTGAGGGCTACATCGTTTTTACTGAGGTCTATCACCTGAAGCGCGGCTATTGTTGTAAGAGCGGATGTAAGCATTGTCCTTATGGCTTCAATCCCAAAACAGGTCGTTTCAAGAAGAAGTGAACCTCCTTTTTTCGTCGCCTTGTTGTTTTGCATCTTGAACGATTTTTGTCATCTAATATGAACCTCCATCCATTTCATCAGGCCATCAGCGAGGGTATTCCTGCTCATTTGCCAACACCACCACCTTCGGATCCACATATCAATAGGGCGCCGAGAAGAAAAGAGATATTGTCGGATAGCGAGAAGAAACTCGCGCTGAAAAATGCCTTGCGATATTTCCCTGCACATCTTCACAGCGTTCTGTTGCCCGAGTTTCGGGAGGAACTAAAGGATTATGGCAGGATATATATGTTTCGTTATCGGCCAGAGTATGAAATGTATGCCCGGCCAATTGATGAGTATCCTGCTAAATGCCGTCAGGCCGCAGCCATCATGTTGATGATCCAAAACAATCTCGATCCGCGTGTTGCTCAGCATCCACTTGAACTCATCACCTATGGAGGCAATGGTGCTGTATTTCAGAACTGGGCCCAATACCGGCTGGTGATGAAATATCTTTCTGAAATGCAGGAGGATCAGACGCTGGTGATGTATAGCGGTCATCCACTGGGTTTGTTCCCGTCTTCCAAAGAGGCGCCACGCGTGGTGGTAACCAACGGAATGATGATACCGAACTATTCCAAGCCCGATGATTGGGAAAAATTCAATGCGTTGGGTGTTACGCAATATGGACAAATGACTGCCGGATCGTACATGTATATCGGTCCGCAAGGAATAGTACATGGCACAACGATAACGGTGATGAATGCTGCGCGTAGAATGCGCGAGCAACGCGGCATGCAGGCACATGAGCCGGTGGTTTTCGTTACTGCAGGCTTGGGAGGCATGAGTGGTGCACAACCCAAGGCGGCTTCGATTGCTGGTGTTATTTCCATCACGGCAGAGGTGAATCCTAAGGCGGCACGGAAGCGTCATGAGCAAGGTTGGGTGGATGTGGTTACCGATAGTTTGAATCAACTCTGCAGCGAGGTGAAAAATGCAATTGCATCTGCTACGGTCAAGTCTTTCGCATACGTGGGCAATGTTGTTGACGTTTGGGAACGTTTCGATACCGAAGGCATTGAGGTGCATCTTGGCAGTGATCAAACCTCATTGCACAATCCCTGGGCGGGTGGCTATTATCCCGCGGGCTATTCGTTGGAGGAGTCAAATCGTATGATGTCGGCAGAACCTGCACGTTTTCAGGAAGCGGTGCGCGACTCATTGCGAAGGCATGCTCAATCCGTAAATCGTCATGCGAAACGGGGCATGTATTTCTTTGATTATGGGAATGCATTTCTTCTGGAGGCGAGCCGGGCGGGCGGTGATGTTATGTCGCATCCGGATGATGCTAACGCGCAACAGCGTGAGTTCAAATATCCGAGTTATGTTCAAGACATCCTCGGTCCGATGTGTTTTGATTACGGCTTTGGTCCTTTCCGTTGGGTGTGTTGTAGTGGCCGGGAAGAAGATCTTCAATTTACGGATCGTCTGGCTTGCGAGGTCCTTGAGACATTGCGGAAAGACGCGCCTGTTGAGATTCAGCAGCAGCTTGATGACAATATCCGATGGATTCAGCAGGCGGGGGAGAATAATATGGTGGTTGGATCGAAAGCGCGAATTCTCTACGCCGACGCTGAAGGCAGAATGAAAATTGCTGCGGCGTTCAATGATGCTATTGCTGAGGGAAAACTCGGAGAAGTGGTATTGGGCAGGGATCATCACGATGTCTCCGGCACGGATTCTCCTTACCGAGAGACCTCCAATATTTATGACGGTTCGCGCTTCACCGCAGATATGGCGGTACAGAATTTTGTTGGCGATGCATTTCGTGGCGCTACCTGGGTAAGTCTTCATAATGGAGGTGGAGTGGGATGGGGCGAAGTGATCAATGGTGGCTTCGGGATGTTGCTCGATGGCAGTGAAGACGCTGCGAGAAGGCTCACAAGCATGTTGCACTGGGATGTAAATAATGGAATCGCACGACGTGCATGGGCACGAAATCCTGAAGCAGAGTTTGCGATCCAACGTGCCATGCAAGCGGAACCGAGGCTAAAAGTTACAATGCCTCATCATGTTGAAGAGGCATTGTTAGAGAATATGAAAAATGAATAGTTTCGCAAGGATCTGTTGGGTTCAACCTATGACGAAAATCACTTTATGAAAACACATTTATTTGGTTTAATTCTCGCCATGTTCTGCGCAAGTGCATTGCATGCACAAATGACAATTAGTTCAGAAAATCAGCTTGAAATTATTACAAAACTTTCAGAGGAAATTAAAACTCGTTATTTCGATGCAAGGATTGCCGAAATGATTGCAGATTCTCTTGCGGATATATCTACTCAGCTTACCCAAGATATACGTGTTGTTGAGTTTTGCGATAGAGTGAATGCTCTGCTTCACGCTATTAGTAACGATAATCATTTAACTATATATCAAGATAAGGATATGTTTTTGAGTTATTCAACAGGAGAGGATGCTAAAAAAGAATATGAGTATGAGACTCAGAGAAATATAAATTTCGGCTTCACCAAAGTTGAAATATTGGATGGAAACATCGGATATATAAATATTATGCGATGTTCAAGTTTTATAGGTGAAGTGGTGGCACAAAAAATTGCCTCTGCAATGAATCTGGTGGAGAATACCAACGCGTTAATAATTGATCTTAGATACAACATGGGTGGCGATGGTCGTGTAGCCGAGATATTGGAAACATATTTCTATCCTGAAGAAAACTTGGTCATATTCGATAGTACTACCCAGAGCCATAGGTTCAAAGTACTGCCTTTTGTGATTGGAAAAAGATATTTGAATCGCCCGGTATATGTGCTAACTGGTCTAAGCACATTCTCTGCAGGTGAGGCGATTGCGGGTGGTTTACAGAGTGGTAAAAAAGCGATTGTCGTGGGTGTAAAAACCAAAGGTGGCGGAAATCCTGGCAGAAGTGTTCCGTTGGTTTATGATTTCTTGAGTTTCATTCCAACTTCAGCAGGAATAACGGATGAAAAGGCGAGTGTGAAGCCAGATATATTGTCATCTCAAGACGATGCATTACACTATGCTAAACGCCATTATTTTCAAGGAAAATTAAAGCAAGTCACGAGTGACGGGGAAAAGGAAATTATTGATTGGAATTTGAAGACGATTGAGTATCTTCTAGGTTCCTATCCGAAAAATCTCCCTTTGGATAAGAATATTTGTGGTAAATACGAAAATGAGAGAAACGTGTATTCAAAGGGCGGAAAAGTTTACATACAGATCAAGGACAAAGAGCATGAAATGTTGCAAATCGATAGCAATGAATTTGTTGTGCTCGGATTCGAAGATGCCTTTGGCAAGGGTAATAGACGGATTATTTTTTCTAAGGGTCAATTAGAGGATTATATACTTACAGGCGGTGGAATTATGAAAAAGGTCATGAAGAAGCTCTGATAATGGCTTTCAATTCAATGGAAATCCCTCAATTGTGGAGGAATGAAAATCAAGTATTGTATTGGTTACAGAATCCATTTTTACCTCCAATGGCTTGATGAATCTATCTCTTCAGTTTTATAGAACCGAACGCATTTTTAATTACTAACTAACCTGCGACATACTTTTGCTGAAGTTCATTCATGCACATGATTCAATCTTCGAATTTGCAATTCTCATACGACAGGAATTCGTCATTTCGTTTTCCTGATGTACGCTGCGAGAAAGCTGAATCATTGCTGATTCTTGGTGGTAGCGGCAGAGGAAAAACTACCTTGCTACATATTCTGGCGGGTTTACTCACGCCTACATCGGGCAAGGTTACAGTTGCCGGAGAGGACATCACCGCTATGACTGGTCGATACAGAGACAACTTTCGCGGCAAACACATGGGCATCATCTTTCAATCTGCTCATTTCATATCATCTCTGTCGGCCCTAGATAATTTGATGATGGTGCCTTATTTGTGCGGCAAAGGACCGACTCGTGCCGATGCACTCGCGCTAATGAAACGTTTGGGCATCGACCATCATGCTGAGAAAAGTCCGCAACAGATGAGTATCGGCGAGCAACAGCGGCTGGCTATCGCACGCGCTATAGGTCATCGTCCCGATGTCATTTTCGCTGATGAACCCACCAGCGCTCTTGATGATGCCAACACCCGAGAAGTGATTTCCTTGCTTCGTGAAGAGGCCTCGCAGGCCGGAAGTGCTTTAATCATTGTCACTCACGACGCACGTCTCAAGGCGGCGTTCAATAATTGTATCGAGCTATGAACGTGATGAAAATTGCATGGCACAATCTCTGGCATAAGCCCCTCAACACGATATTGGGTATTGTCTTGCTGGCCTTTGGCATTGGCATCATTTCATTGCTTACGTTGCTTCGTGAGCAAATGGGGGAGAGCTTCGATCGAAATGTGAAGGACATAGATTTCGTGCTGGCCGCAAAGGGAAGTCCTGTGCAGTCGATACTCGCTAACGTCTATCACATCGATGCGCCAACGGGTAATATCAAGATGAGCGAGGCGCAGCGGTTGATTCGTAACCCCATGGTGGAGCAGGCCATACCTCTCGCTTATGGTGATAATTATGAGCGTTTCAGAATTGTGGGAACCAATGAAAAATATCTGCAGCACTACCATGCGGAGTTGGCTCAGGGAAATATTTTTTCAAAGCCGTTCGAAGCGATTGTTGGTGCGAAGGTTGCAAGCGAGACGAACCTCACTCTTGGCAGTGAGTTTACCAGCGTTCATGGCTATGATCGCGCTGCTTCCTCAGAAGATCATCATCATCAGAATCCATTTGTTGTAGTAGGCACGCTCAAGCCCTCCGGAACGGTGCTCGATAACCTCATCCTTACGCCGGTGGAATCCGTTTGGATGGTGCATGAGCATCCGGTTGATCCTGCCGAAGGTGATTCTGCTATGCTTGCAGCAGAGGAAAAGGAAGTCACCGCATACCTTATCAAAAAAAGAAATAAGGGAGCTTTTGGCATGCTGTCAAAAATGGCTGAGAATACCACAATGCAACTCGCCAACGTAGCGGTGGAAAACAGCAGGTTGATGAATAATTTCAGTCTTGGAACGCAAACGGTGGCTGCCTTGGCAGTAGTGATTGTGATGATTTCGTTATTGAGTGTTTTCATCACCTTGCTCAATGCCATGAAAGAGCGTAAATACGAAATGGCGGTGATGCGCACTATGGGTGCAAGTCGCGCGAAGCTTTTGTCGATGGTGTGGACCGAGGGGATGCTCTCGGTGATCATGGGTTATCTGTGCGGTTTGTTTCTCGGCCGCGTTGCACTCTTTCTTTTAGGTACATACCTTGAGGAAGGTTTTCATTACGGATTGAATGTATTCAGCTTCTCTCAATGGGAAGGTATTGTGCTCGGGCTTGTGTTGATTTTGGGTACTTTAGCCGCGTTGTTGCCAGCCATGAAGGCCACACGCACCGACATCTCAAAGACCTTGTCACATGCTTAAGAAAATTATCTTTTTGATCTTTGGAATTGCCCTTGTGGCGTTGGCGTATGGTTTTGTTTCATCTGATACTACTGATGCGCCCGTCATTGCTGATGCTGCGGTGAAATGGGAGTTCAATGCTCCAGCGGCGGTGATGAAAATTTCAGAGGGCGGTCCGCAGGAATTGAGCTGGCTCACGCTCACCGATGTCACCTTCAAAGAAATGTATGTCTCTGAAATGGACATGTATTATTGGAAGCCCACGTTTGGATTGTCAGTGAAATCGCTAGAGAACAAGGAAGTGTACATAACTGGATATGTGATTCCGGTGGACTACGACGAGAACTTTTATGTCATCTCACGTTATCCTTATGCCAATTGTTATTTCTGTGGTGGCGGGGGTCCGGAAAGCGTTGTTGACCTTCGCTTTGCGGGCAAGAACCGCACATATAAGACTGACGAACGCCTCACTTTCAAAGGCCGTTTGAAACTCAACGCCACGGATGTATATCAAATGAATTACATTCTGGAGGGCGCAGCGGAATATCAGCCTTAAGTCCTGCTAATAATTCGCTAGAACAGAGGTGGCTGTATTATTCGTATTTAACGACGAGCGCGTTGTAAATGAATTTATACTTATATAATTCCTTCCTCATTCTCAACAGATCGGCTTTTGTGAGAGCGTCTAACTTGAATCTTTCCTCTTTGATTTCAATCACATCTATTTTATCTCCATGAATCTTCTGCGCTTCGCTTAGCAATTGGTCAAATGGTATAGGATTGATGGCTAATCGCGAGAATGTTTCAACTCTTACGCTTCCGACGACAACCCATTTATTTTCCAATTTGAGGGCCTCGCGTGTTACAGGATTTTTGACAGGCAATGGTGCTTTGCACCCTTGAATGAAGATGATTAAGGAAGCAGTGGTAATGAGGATAATGTTTTTCATGGTGGATAAAGTTGTGTGTTGGTTGGTGCCGAAAATAGATATCGGGATTCGTTATTTGTATTTATTTCTATTTTTTATTCAGTAGTAATTTTTTCGTTTTTAATGTTCACTTTCTGGTGTCGGCATGCGCTATCAGATGAATTACATTGCGGAGGGCGCTGCCGAATATCAGCCATAGTATTCTTCTAAGGCATATTATGTTTAGCTCTATTCACAGAGGTTTCAAAGGTTTTTTGTGAATTTCCGATAAGATTATTTCATGCATAAATCTGTTGTGTAATGGAAGTGTTTTGTTTTGGTGGTGAATGAACAATACTGATAAAGGAAGGGCTGGCGAGGACATAGCTGTCAGGTGGCTAGAGTCGAGGGGGTATATCATCCTTGCAAAAAACTGGAGAAACCGCCATTTGGAGGTGGATGTAATAGCGACAAAGGACGAAGCGATAATTTTTATCGAAGTAAAAACACGTTACAGCAGCTGTTGGGGTGCGCCTTGGGAAGCGGTAAACAAAAAAAAGAGAAGTTTGATAATGGCTGCGGCTGATGTGTATTTGAGAACGGTTGGAAGCAGACTTGAGCCACGATTTGATATCCTTTCTGTTTTAGTAATGGGCAATCAACAAGATGTGCTTCACATACCTAATGCCTTTCATCCGCTGCGTAACTGATTACATTTGTCGAAATATATTATGAAACCAACTCGAGGCAGGGGCCGCCAAAAGGCGGATGAAAAGCAGGATCAGTCCAAGGTCCCCTCAAAACGAAAGAGTTCCGATACCCGAGGGGCTAGACCCGGTAAGTTTCCGTCGAAACAAAAAGGTTGGGATTCGAATGCGGTAGCAACGAAAGACCGAGGTAATCTGAAGGGAATTTCAGAACGGGCTTCGCGATATTCAGGTGGATCGGGTGGGTATAAAAAGCCATCCAGGGAGGGCTTCTCTGGTGATGGTCCCAGGAAATATCGTGACGACGATAAATACAAGGAGAGAAAATTTGGTGTAAGCCGGAAGCCATATCGCCCAAGACCTTCGGAGCGGACCGAGTCGAGGAAGTCAACAGGAGATCGCAGGATAAGACTGAATCGGTTTTTGTCCAATGCAGGAATAGCCTCAAGAAGAGAGGCGGATCAATTAATTGAGTTGGGCCTTGTTCAGGTAAACGGCAAAGTTGTGAGAGAAATGGGGGTATTGGTGGATCCGCAAACGGATACGGTCAAATACGATGATCGGGTTCTACATCCGGAAAGGTTTCGTTACGTGCTTCTTAACAAGCCGAAAGATTTCATTACAACCATTGATGATCCCCAGGAAAGGCGCACGGTAATGGAACTGATTCACAAGGCGTGTAAAGAGAGAATTTATCCGGTAGGGCGACTGGATCGTCAAACTACGGGTCTATTACTTTTTACCAATGACGGTGATCTGGCCCGAAAACTAACGCACCCGAAATTTCGGTTCCCAAAACTTTATCATATTGAAACCACATCTAAGGTTAAGCCGGAACATCTTGATGCTTGGCGCAAGGGTGTTCAATTGGAGGATGGATTAATGAAGGTAGATGAAGTGAGTTTTGTAGAGGGCGATCAGTGCCAGATTGGAATGAAAATCCTTTTGGGAAAGAATCGGGTTGTTAGGCGCTTGTTTGAACATTTCGGTTATACTGTGAGAAAGCTTGATCGGGTAATGTTAGGTAGTTTAACCAAGAAAGATTTGCCTCGAGGTCGCTACAGGCATCTATCAGATCAGGAGGTTGCATTTTTGCGAATGATGAAATAACTCAATGGGCAATTTCTAATGCACCCTCTGATAATGCAAGAAGTACCCAGGCCTCAAGGTCACTTGCAAAATGAGGCAATATTCATTCTTGTTCTAATGACATTGCTTCTATTAGCCTATACAAGAAGATATTTTGGTGCGCGACTCATCAGGCACTGGCAAGCTTTTTGGAATTTCCGTTTGGCAATGCAGCTCATGCGTGAGGATTCTGCCACCGGATCAATATCGCTCGCCTACGGATTGGTGTCAATTTCTATTATTACTTTATCAGTATACGCTGGAGTAAACAACATAATGGATTATTTCGGGCAGTCTGAAATTGGTGAATTTTCACTGAAGGCTTCATTTGCTATAGGTTTGATACTAACGTGGTTACGACAATTGTGGATTGGTGCAGTGCAAATGATTTCAGGTGGAATAAGTGGACTTCAGGAGTACGCCTATTGTATGCGTATTTCATATTTGGTTTTAGGGATCTTGCTATTCATTCCTCTCGTTTGCTCTGTGTATTGTCGTCCTGACTCATTGTTCTACTTTTCCGTACTCATCATAGTACTATTTGCTGTAACCCAATTGGTTTTGTGGGTGAGGGGTCTGCAATTGGCTATTTTTCATAGAATCCCATTGTATTATTTATTTTTTTACATTTGCACCCTTGAAATTTTGCCTAGTGCTTTAGTACTGAAATATTTCTGTGCCTGAGTAATTAGACAATATGAAATTTTGGAATGGGAGAAAAATTAAAGACGATCCTGATTACCCAGCAAGATCCGGGAGCTGAGAGGAATCCTTATGTTGACCTCGCTAAAAAGCACAAGTTAAAGATTGACTATCGCCCGTTCATTCATGTGGAAGGATTGGACTCACTGGATTTCCGACAACAACGTATTGATATTCTTGAGCATACAGCAGTAATCTTTACGAGTCGTAATGCCGTAGATCACTACTTTAGGATAGCGAAGGAAATGCGAATTAGCATTCCGGAGTCGATGAAATATTTCTGCATGTCTGAGGCCATCGCATTTTATTTGCAGAAGTATGTTCAATTCAGGAAGCGTAAAATATTCTACGGACACAATACTTTTCAGCAGCTGATGGATTCCATCAGAAAACACAAGTCAGATAAGTACCTCCTTCCATGCTCGGATATATTGAAGCCAAGCATTCCTGAGACATTGGCGGGTGAAAAGATTGATTTCAGCAAGGCCATTATGTACCGAACGGTTTGCAGTGATTTGTCGGATCTTGCGGATGTGAAGTATGATATGCTAGTGTTCTTTTCTCCTTCTGATATCGAATCTTTATTTAAGAATTTTCCCGATTTCGTTCAAGACAAAACTCGAATTGCTGTATTTGGACCAACAACTGCAAAAGCATCTCAGGACGCCAAACTCCGTATTGATGTGATGGCCCCTAGTCCAAAGGCTCCCTCCATGTCTATGGCTATCGAACAATACATCGCTGCGAATAAATAGCATATTTATTCCAATTTGTAGTCCTAATTTGCGGGAATGAATCATTCCAGTATAGATGAAACGGATGCACTCTATCAAATAGCACTTACGCAGTTACCCAATATCGGGCCAGTGAGGGCGAGGCGCTTGTTGGGTTTTTGTGGGAGTGCTCAGGAGATATTTCGAACTAAACCGGAGCGTATCGCAGAAATTTCTGGAATCAGCGCGGAAATTTTTACCAAGGCCTCGGTTGATGCCATCAAGAGGGCAGAGGCAGAGTTGGAATTTATTGAGCGCAATCAAATTGAAGTTCTTTTTGTCGGTAGTTCAAAATATCCAACTAGATTACTTACTTGTGAGGATAGTCCGACCGTTTTGTATTTCAGAGGCAATAGCGATTTGAATAGTGCCAGAATTGTTAGCATAGTAGGTACCCGGTCTGCAACTTCCTACGGCAAGGAATTCTGCAAAGATTTTATTGAGGGAATGAAGGGTTATCAACCACTAATTGTAAGCGGTCTTGCTTATGGAATTGATGCATGTTCTCACAGATACGCTATTCAAAGTGGTCTTGCTACAGTAGGTTGTGTGGCCCATGGGTTAGAGAAGGTATACCCAAGTTTGCATTTGAGTCTTGCAATGGAAATGATTCAACATGGAGGGCTAATTACTGAGCATATGAGCAATACCAAAATGATGCCTGAGTATTTTCCTATGCGCAATCGGGTCATCGCCGGGCTCAGTGACTGTACGGTGGTGGTGGAAACTGACAAAATTGGCGGTAGTATGATTACGGCACATATTGCCAATTCTTACTCTCGCGAAGTTTTCGCATTACCTGGAAGACGGAACGAGGCGACAAGCGCTGGTTGTAATGAGTTGATTCGCAAGAACCAGGCGGTATTGATTACTTCACCCGAGGAATTGGCTGAGCATATGGGTTGGACAAAGCCTAACAAGTCAGAACAAATGAAATTGGATTTCCCGGAATTTGAGGCAACGATTGCAGGTGATATACTTCGGGTTTTGGCAGGACAAGATCAGTTGTCGAGTGATGAGCTCAGTCGTGCACTTCGTATGCCGGTTTCAGTTATATCCAAGGAATTATTGCAGCTTGAGTTACAGGGTCGTGTGAGAAGTTTACCTGGTAATCGATTTATGTATGACCTTGGTGAGAGTTAGCAATCTTCACTTGATAAACTTTATGTCATTTCTGCTGACGAGATAGACCCCGGCGAAAATGCATACTGTGCTCAGTATTTTAACTGTACTTAGTGATGAGTCAAAAGATATTCCTAGAAACGAATCAAACAACCAGGAAAATATCCCTGCAAGCATAGGTTGTAGATAGATATAACTGCTTACAGTAGTTGGAGAGAGTCGACTCACGGCAAGCATATTTAATAGATAGGCAAGAAATGTTGTTCCCGTTACAACATACCCCAAACAGAACCACTGCCATCTGCTAAGTGCCGACCACTGAATAGAACTAAGCCCTTCGCCACCAATAGGGATTACCATAATGGACCCGATCAAGAATACCCAAGCAGCGACAACAGTGGGGGGGTATTTTTTCATGAGCGGAACAACGAGTACCAGATAAAATGCCCATGAAATGCTATTGATCAAAATGAAGATATCACCTTTTGTGCCCTCGGTATTGAGCGATCCGTATTGTGATGTCAGCAAAATAATGGCTCCAGAAGCTCCTAAAACAATGCCCAAAATTCTCATCGTGGTGATTCGTTGCTTGAGTATGAATGCACTGATAACCATAACCAAAATGGGATTGCTTGTCATCATTATGCTGGAATTGATGGGCGATGTGAGAGCGAGACCGTTGAAAAAGCAAAGTTGGTTGATGCATACACCCGTGAGTGCGCAAACCAGAAAACGCCACCAATCTGACTTTTCGGGCAAGGTGATTTTTTTAGCAGCGATTATCCAAAAGAGTATCGCCGCTCCTGTGGCACGAAGAACGATAAAAGCGTTAGCGGCCAGGGGCTCTGGCATCACAGATTTGGCGATGCAATAATTGGCGCCGTAGATGATTGCGGCGCCTATAAGACAAGCATGCGCCGCAGTTGTGTTCATTTTAAACTTGCCTTAGCTGCAGTAACGACGGAGGCAGCGTTACCGATGAAAATTTGTTTTTCATTCACCATCACAGGCCGTTTGAGGAATGTGTACTCCTGCAGAATATATTTCTTGTAATCCTTCTCGGTCAGTTTCTTTTCGTGTAACCCCAATGCCCTGTATTTCATGGCAACCTTACTGAAAAGTGATTCATAAGATCCTGATAGTTTTTTCATTGCATCTAGCTGCTCTTCAGTGATGGCCTCAGATTTAATATCTTGTAATGTAAAGTCCTTAATGCCGTGCCCCCATTCTTTCAATATACGTTGATTGGTTGAGCAAGTCGCTAAATGAAATATTCGTTTCATGTCTTTTAGGATTGAAAACCTTTAACCACCGCAATCAGTTCATTTAAGCCATTGGTGTAGTGATCATTATTGTCAACCACCAAATTGCATTTCGGTGCAAAGGGTTCCAAATATTTTTCCTCTGCAGGCCTTACGTGGTGATGCCATTGATATAATACCTGCTGTTCGGGAAATGCCCTTTCTTCAGCATCTCTCCGTATCCGTCTTTGCAGGCGCTCTTCGTGATGTACATCTATATAAACTTTATAGTCAAGCCGGTCCCAAATTTCTTGATAGTAAAAAACGAAAAGACCTTCCATGATGATTACCGGTGCCGGGTAAACGGTGACCTTTTTGGGAACCCATGAGGGGTTGTTGAAATTATACTCAAGCTTTTCAATCGATTCACCTCTGCTGAGCTTCATCATATCGTCGTGAAAATGCTTGCGATCAATGGATTCTGGTAAATCAAAATTGTGCTGACCGTTTTCATCGATTTGCTGCATTTCTTTCGGATAATAGTAATTATCTTGAGATACCAGAGCTACTTGGTCGAGAGAAAAGTATGACATTAAATCTCTGAGGAAGCTTGTTTTTCCTGAACCGCTGCC
>CAZKRL010000032.1:0-2203 GCA_964555295.1 uncultured Comamonadaceae bacterium
ACAGCTTGCTACGAAACTGCAACTTTCAATGAGTCAACATGCTCATGGGATGTAACTGGCACTCAACCCGAAGCACCAGTAACAGCTTGCTATGAAACTGCAACTTTCGATGGTGAGTCATGCGTTTGGGTAGTGAGTGGCACTCAACCTGAAGCACCGGTAACAGCTTGCTACGAAACTGCAACTTTCAATGAGTCAACATGCTCATGGGATGTAAGCGGCACTCAGCCCGAAGCTCCTGTTACTGAAAATTGTTGGGACAATTACCAATTCGAATTTGGAACATGTGAATGGATCAATTTAGGAAGTCCGGCTGATGCAGGCTGTACAGACACGAATGCTTGTAATTATAGTAATTCGGTTTTGTGTGATGACGGAAGTTGCTTGTTCTTCGATGAATGTGGTCAATGCGGCGGATCGTCGACTTCTGGTTGCACGGATGTTGCGGCATGCAACTATGATGTTTTTGCCAGCTGCGATGATGGTACTTGTAATTATCCTGGATGCACTGATTCGGGAGCATGTAATTTCAATGAAGTCTCAACCTGCGATGATGGATCATGCACATACGCTGGTTGCACCGATGCAACTGCATGTAACTTTAATGAGTTGGCAGGTTGTGATAATGGTCTTTGTACTTATCCAGGTTGCAATGAATTTGCTGCTTGTAATTTCGATTTTGCTGCTGGATGTAATGACGGCTCATGCTTCTATGCTGAATTGTATTACGATTGTGAAGCGAATTGTATTACTGATACCGATCAGGATGGGGTTTGTAACGAACTGGAGATCGTGGGCTGTCAGGATTTTGATGCCTGCAACTATAATGAAACTGCCACCGATCCGGGTTTATGCGCATACCCCGGCTGCACGGATTCCCTCGCCTGCAATTATGACGCTTTGGCGGGTTGTGACGACGGTTCGTGTTTAGCATCTGGTTGTATCGACCCAGTTGCATGTAACTATAACAATTCTGCTGTTTGCGATAATGGAAGTTGTGAATTCCCCGGATGTACGGGCCCGGAAGCTTGTAACTATGACCCTTCAGCAGGCTGCGATGATGGCTCTTGTCAGACATTTGATGCCTGTGGCGAGTGCGGAGGAAATGGTATTGCAGGTTGTACCGATATAGCGGCTTGCAATTATGACGGGTCTGCATCTTGCGACAATGGCACTTGCGTGTTGCCGGGTTGCACCGATCCTACAGCATGCAACTATGATGCCTCAGCGGGTTGTGATGATGGAGGTTGTTTAGCTTTCGGTTGCACCGATCCGACAGCTTGCAATTTTGATGATAATGCTGGCTGTGAATCTGGCAATTGCACATTTGGTGGCTGCCTTGATACTGCGGCTTGTAACTATAATGCTACCGCAGCTTGTGACGATGGCTCTTGCATTTCCTACGGATGTACATTGGATGTTGCTTGCAATTTTGATCCGAATGCTGGCTGCGATGATGGCTCATGTGTATTCCCAGGTTGCGCCGATGAAACAGCCTGCAATTATGATAGCACAGCGGGATGTAACGAAGCATCTATTTGCACATTCCCACTTCAGCCCTGTGACGATGGTGATTTCTCCACTATTAATGATATAAATAATGAAGACTGTATATGTTCAGGTACCCCGGTAATTATTGGCTGCACAAATGAACTGGCCTGTAACTACGATTCCACAGCAAATTTCTCTTCTAATGATTGCATCCTGACAGGCGACCCTTGCGATGATAATGATCCGGTAACAACGGATGATGTAATACAAGCTGATTGTCAGTGCTCTGGAGTCTATCCGGAAGGTTGTCTTGATCCAACAGCATGTAATTATGATTCCTCGGCTTGGGTGGATAATGGCAGCTGTATATACCCTGGCTGTTTGGATGAGACAGCTTGCAATTATGAACCCAGCGCAGGTTGTGCCAATGGTGAATGCATTTATGGGGGTTGCCTGAATGAGTCGGCTTGCAATTACGATAGTCTCGCGAGTTGCGATGATGGTTCGTGTGTATTCCCCGACGAAGAACCGGTTGCATTGAATTGTTGGGACGAATTTGTTTTTGATGTACTCGCTTGCTCCTGGATTAATATTGGCTCGCAGCCACTTGTTCCGGTTACTGCTTGTTATGAGACAGCTACCTTTAATGATGCTACTTGCACATGGGATATAAGCGGCACTCAGCCAATTGCTCCTGTAACGGCTTGCTACG
>CAZKRL010000032.1:2303-35577 GCA_964555295.1 uncultured Comamonadaceae bacterium
ACATGCACATGGGATATAAGCGGCACTCAGCCAATTGCTCCTGTAACGGCTTGCTACGAGACAGCTACCTTCAATGATGCAACATGCACATGGGATATAAGCGGCACTCAGCCAATTGCTCCTGTAACGGCTTGCTTCGAGACAGCTACCTTCAATGATGCAACATGCACATGGGATGTAAGCGGCACTCAACCGGAAGCTCCAGTAACGGCTTGTTATGAGACAGCTACCTTCAATGATGCAACATGCACATGGGATGTAAGTGGCACTCAGCCACTACAACCAGAGGCATTGAATTGTTGGGATAATTATCAGTTGGATGCAATCACTTGCACTTGGATGAATTTGGGTTCTTCAGAGGATGCCGGTTGTACTGATCCTACTGCACAGAATTACGATGCAACTGCAATCTGCGATGATGGTTCTTGTATCCCTCAGGTGGTAGGTTGTACTGATGCCAACGCGTTGAACTATTTGTTTACCGCTACATTAGACAATGGCTCATGTTTCTTCGAAGGTGATGCTTGTAACGATGGTAATGCCGAAACAATTATGGATAGTTATAGTGCACTTGGCTTCTGTGTAGGTGTTCCGGCGGTGTATGGTTGTACGGACCTTACTTCCTGTAATTATGACTCAAATGCTAACGTTGATCAAGGCTGTTCATATCCAGGTTCAACTTGTGATGACAACAATGATTCAACTTACAATGAGACATTCAACGCGGAATGCGTTTGTGTTGGAGTGTATCAAGTGTTTGGATGTATAGATAATACCGCTATAAACTTTAACATTACCGCAACGGCCAGCGATAGCAGCTGTGTGTATGTTGGAGATCCATGTAATGATAACAACCCTGCAACGGTATTTGAAACATGGCAAATTGTGGATGGATCACTTATTTGTTCTGGTGTGCCAGTGGTCCTAGGTTGTATTGACGCTACTGCGGATAATTACTCATCAGCTGCCAACACAGATGATGGTTCATGTCTCTATGTACCTTTCATCTATGTGTATCACGATAACGTAATTGCAAACAATGCTTTTGATGCTGGAGAAGAAGGGTTGTCAAATAAGCCTGTGCAAATTGTAGTTACACACGATGATTTGAATTCAGATACTCTGATTGTATACTCAAATGCTGCTGGCTTCGTTCAATATCCATTCGCAGCCACAGATGACCTAGAGGTTCAGTTGATCCTGAATGATCCATTATGGAATGGAGATGCAACGGTCTACTCGATCAGTGCTTTTGATTCATTATACCTGGCTATGACCCTCGATTCTAACGCAACAACAGAATTACCAGATGGTATCGCTTTCAATTCCGGTATCTATCAAGGATATTGGGATGATATTCATTGCGAGTACGGTTACGAAGGTGGTTACTATGTCAGCAATCTTGGTGCATCACCTATTCAAATCCGACTTGAGTTGAATTATGACGAGATGCCTTGGAGTCCGGCAATCACTGGGGATAATGACAATTATCTCACAATTTCACCTGATTCTATTGATGCCGACAACAACACAGTGATCTGGAATACAACCTTGAACGTAGGTCAGGTGAGATTACTTTCATTCCATTTGGATGGACCTCAGGATGACACTACCCAGTTCGGCGAATACATGTTCAATTATCATTTTGATGTTTTCAATGCTGAAGGTGTATTGGTTTCCACAAGCCTTGATAGTATTGCCCTTGGTGTGTCTTGTACCTATCTGCAAAACGATCTTTCAGCCAATCCGGTTGGATACGCAGATCCGCACTATGTATTGGCGGGTGACACTATCGAGTATAAGGTGCGTTTTGAAAATGTGGGTAATGAGAATGCCGAGAATATTGTGGTTGTGGATTCTTTGGATCTCTCCGCATTCGACTACTTCAGCATCGAGCCGATGTACGCCTCACACGCGATGAGTGCATCCGTTAATTCAGATAACAACGGCAGCGGAATCATACGTTTTGAATTCTCTAACATCGATCTGCCTGGTGCTTCAAATCCATCAGCCTCACAAGGATTTGCAGTGTTCAGGGCGGTGTTGCGCAACGATCTTCCAGCGGAGTACGTTGTTTATAATCAAGCCCATGTAGCCTTCGATTATGGACTCGGTTCAGATGAATTCGCTATCAGTACCAATCAGACTTACCATACGATTTTCGATTGCAACAGCTTTGAAGCAATGAACGGGTCGACTAGTATTTGTGAGGGCGAAACATTGGTGCTGAGCGCATCTCAGAATTACGTTGATCAATACTCTTGGTTCCTGAATGGCACTGATTTGGGATATCCTGCAGATCAGTCTGCCATCGAGGTCGACAATCTTGCTGCGGGCTCTTATGAGGTGATTTTGATTACATCTAATGTGCTTTGTGAGGAATCGCATATTGTCAATGTCGAGGTTCACGCTCAACCTGTTATTACCAACTTGTTTGGAGCCAGCTTGCCCGATCAAGTGAGCGCTTGCTATGGTGAGAGTATAGTATTGTTTGGAACATCTGCTGGAGATCCTTCTACAGTAGAATGGTCAAATGATATTGTAAACGGCGTTCCATTTGACGTCACCGAGGATTTCATGGCCTTTATCACCGTTACTTCCGTGTATGGTTGTAGTGCTCTGGATAGTGTTTTCGTAGATATGAATGAATTGCCATCGGCTTCCATTTCCCAGTCGGGTAATATTCTTACAGCGGCCGGTGGTAGCAGTTGGCAGTGGTATTTGAATGGAATTGCTTTCGGTGGTAATGTTCCAAGTATTCAGGCGGATCAGGCAGGAACTTACACTGTGGAAGTTACCAATGAATCTGGTTGTTCATCCATAAGCGAACCTGTGGTGATATTGGATGTGAATACGAATTCAAGCATTGCGTTTAGCGTCTATCCGAATCCGTTCACATCTTCAGCTACCATTATTTTGCCAGAAGGAGTTTACCAGGTGAATGTCTATGATATGACCGGTCGAGTTGTGCGCTCCTACGGAAATTGCTCATCACGGTTGATTCTTGAAAGGTCTGAATTAAGTGCCGGTCAATATCAACTGGAAGTAACCAATGGCAATAGCCGGATGTTGGCTAGGGTGGTTATTCAATAACAAGATTCAATAATCTCAAAAAGGGAGTCAATTTGTTGACTCCCTTTTACTTTTACGGCATGAATGGTAACAGTGCTTCACGGGTCGGCGTAATTGGCGGTGGATCATGGGCTACGGCCCTGGTTAAATTGCTGTCTAATAATTGTAAGGAGGTCCACTGGTGGATGCGCAATAAAGAGGCCATTGACCATGTGATCCAGTTTGGTCATAATCCCAATTATATACAGAGTATTGAATTCGATACCTCACGACTTAGACTGACCGATCAAATGCAGGAGGTTATTGACTCATCCGATTTTCTCATCGTTGCAATTCCTTCCGCCTTTGTTCATGAAACGTTCGATCATTTCAAGCCAACCGGTCTTGAGAACAAGGTTGTGTTCTCAGCAGTTAAAGGAATTATCAATGAGTTTGATTCTATCCCCGCCCGATATTTTCATAAAAACTGGTCAGTGCCTTATGAACAAATCGGTCTTGTTTGCGGACCATGTCATGCCGAAGAAGTGGCGCTCGAGAAACTTTCATACCTTACTATCGGTTGTAAGAATTTGGAAAGTGCAGATCGCATGGCAGCAATGTTGTCTTGTCGTTTTATCAGGACTGTCACAACAGAAGATGTTTTCGGCGCCGAGTTGGCAGCAATTCTCAAGAATGTTTACGCAGTTGCTTCAGGTATTTGCCATGGTCTCGGTTATGGAGATAATTTTCAAGCTGTACTTATCAGCAGTGCAATTCGTGAGATGGAGAGATTTATCGACACTGTAAACGAAACGCACCGAGATGTGAAGAGCAGCGCCTACTTGGGAGACCTTCTTGTTACAGCGTACTCACCATACTCTCGAAATAGAACTTTTGGAACTATGGTAGGGAAGGGGTACAGCGTGAAGTGGGCAACCATTGAAATGAATATGGTGGCCGAAGGTTATTTTGCAGTAAAGGGCGTTCATGAAATCAATAAGAAATTCGGAGCAGATATCCCAATTTGTGACGCTGTTTACCGCATCCTTTACGAAAAAATTTCGCCGATGATGGAGATGAAATTACTTACCGATAAGCTTTCTTAAATCCACTCAAAGCCAAACAACTTCGCGAGATTTTCTTTCATTAGTGTTTTTACCTCAGACATATTCACCACTTTACCCAACTCTGCCTGCATTGAGGTTACCGCTTTATCGGTAATGCCACATGGAATAATGTGACCGAAGTATTGCAAATCAGGATTAACATTCAGGGCGAATCCATGCATCGTAATCCATCTGCTGCACTTGACTCCCATAGCTGCGATTTTCCTTGCTCGTTGCGGATGTTGAGCGTCAATCCAAACCCCCGTTAAACCGTCGATTCGTCCCGCCTCTATGCCGAAATTCTTCAACATCATTATAATGGCTTCCTCCAGAAATCGCAGATACTTGTGAATGTCAGTGAAGTAGTTTTCGAGATCAATGATGGGATAGCCCACCAGTTGCCCAGGCCCATGATAGGTGATATCACCACCGCGATTGATGGGAAAAAACTGGGCATCGATTTTCTCAAGTGCCGATTCGCTTAGCAAGAGGTTTTTTTCGTCACCACTTTTACCAAGAGTAAATACATGCGGATGTTCAACGAAGATGAGTTTTCCGGGTACCGCGATTGCCGCATTGGGGCTCGAGTTGCGGCGCGTAAGCTTGTCGTCACATATCTCAGCAAATAATCTCTCTTGCAACTGCCAGCAATCGGCAAATGCCATTTTTCCGACATCCAGAAATTCGACTTGTTTCAAGTGCGCTGGATCAATTCACTTTGGCCAATTCGTTTTTCAAAAAGATGATGGCGGGAATAGCAACGGGGTCTTCGTTTTTCAGTTCTGCCAAGTCAATGCTCAACCAGTCACCCAAGTGAATTAAATAGTAAGCACGTTGAATTCGTGAAGCACCTTTAGCATGAATTTCAATGATGGTGTCGCATTTTTCTCCCATGAGTTTTTTGCAAAGCTCCATGCGGAGTTGAGATCTTTTGTGGTCATCCTCCGAACGAATGAGCAATACCGCCACACGATTATCGCCGCCGGTCCAACCAACAAGCTCATTATGATTCATCTCCGGGAAAACGTGATGCCAGCACAGCATCTTGGAGTTCTCATTGATTTGCTGCCGCCAGCGTATGGCAACACCTTCATATCTCGCTTCGCAATAGAGTATGGGAATTCGCTTCACAATTTTTTCTGCAATGCTGCGCGTCTCTGCTTTGATACTTTCCTTTTCGCGCAACAAATCAGAAATTGTTTGCTCAATATCCTTTTCGAAGTCCACATGAATCAGACCATACGCCTTTAGCATAAAGAAAATTTGCACCGAGCTATATCCAAACATTGACCTGGGAGGATTACCCCCAGGTATGATGATACGATTGAGCGATTTTTCGTCAGCATATGCAGCGATTTTTCCGCCACTAGTTATACATGCTATTTCAGCCCCCTTCGATGCGGCCTCATACATCGCAGCTACCGTTTCTTCAGTGTCTCCGCTATAACTTGATATGATTACCAAGCTGTGCTTTCCGACAAAGCCCGGGAGCACATAATCATTGGTGCAAATCACAGGAATAGCGCAGTAATCATCAACAAGCTGTGAAACGATTTTTCCACCAATCCCACTGCCTCCTAATCCTGATATTACTACATTCTGAAACGAACGGTCAGACTTAATTAAATTAGCTTTTCGGCCAATTTCAAGGGCCTCACGCAAGTGTGAGGGGAACGCATCTACAAGATTTTTCATATTTTAATTTGTGCGGTAAAATTACACTCGCCTGAGGTTCACAAATACCTGTTTGCATTTAGCATTGTCCTTGCATCGAAATATTTTTTTTCAGTTCAAATTTGTGGTACGATGAAAAATTTAATGTGGTTGATACTGTGCCTCCCCTTCTCACTAGTAGCACAAATGAACTTGGTTCGAATCAATGAAGTTGAGCCCTCAACAAGTGATCCGACTTCTTTTGAATTCATTGAGCTGTTTGGTCCTGGCGGCCAAGCCCTTGATAGTTTGACTCTGGTGTTGTTCAATGGGATCAACAGTCAATCGTATTACGCCGTTGATCTGGATGGCCTTTCATTGGATCAGGAGGGATTTCTTCTCATCGCGCCAAACAATGCTTTGTGCACCGATCTGCTTGCCGGAATTGAGCAAAACTGGATGCAAGATGGTACAGATGGTATGGGTTTGTTCTTCGGTGCCGCAAGTGATTGGCCGAATGGAACTTTGGTACAAAATACCCTTTTGGTAGACGCGATAGTTTATGGAGTTCAGAATAATGCTCCAGGTCTAACTTCAGTTCTGATGAGCGGTCAACCTATTGTCGCCGACAATCCATCACTCAGTCAAGCGTCCTTTGCTCGCATCCTCGACGGCGGTGAATCCATCTCAAGCGCGGCCTATACAGTGCAGTATCCTACACCTGGCTATAGTAATTCGCTGACGCCATGCATTCCTTATACTCTTGAATCCTCTGAAATAGTATTGCAGTGTCTTGATTCCTCAGCCATTTTCTCCGCTGATTTCACTGGCGGAAATGGCGAGATGATGAGCTATATCCTTACAGACATCAATGATATCATCTTGGGAGTGATCGACAGTTTCCCATTCGACTTTTTCGCTTTTCCTGTTGGTGAATACAGAGTGCGTGCAGCCTCCTATTCTCAATCACAATCTTTCGAAATCAATTCTGCTCTCACTTCTTTTTTCTCCTTCTGCGGTCCTGGATGTTTTGAACTGAGCGATGATTATGTGCGCATCATTCGTTATTCCTGCCAAGAACCCTGCATTGCCGCAAGCATTACCTCTTCCGCGGGTGATAGTATTTACAGATGCTATCAAGACCCGTCGATTATCACCTTCACATCTCAAGCGGTAATAGGACAAACGCTCTTTCTAATGACAGATGCTGAAGGCAATGTCCTTCAAACCAGCGCGGGCGAAGTTTATGAAATTGAATCCGCCGCTCTGGATACGGGTATGTATACCATCTACGCGCTAAACACCGCCGAATTGCCCAGTTCACTGCAATTGGATAGCTTATTGAATGTTCCGGGATATTCACTTCCCGGATGCCTGATTTGGTTGAATGATACCATTCATCTAACTGTAGGGTATTGCATCAGCTGCGATTCTTCGTCTATCGTTTTGATCTCTGGTAATACCGATCTGACCTATTGTGAAGAGAACGCGGAATCACTTGAGATAGCCACTGAAAGCAATTTGAATACAGGCAACTATTCATATTGTATAGCGAATTCGGCTGGTGATATTCTTCAGTGGAATGACAACGGATCTTTCTCTACTGCATCCTTACCGGCCGGGCAATATTCATTATACGGAGTTCATTATGCTTATCCATCAGTGGATGAATGGCAGAGTATGGCCATAGCACTTTCCAATTTTGCCGAGGTATTTTTTTGTTTCGAGTTGTCTTCTCCATTGGCCCTGGAGGTTTTGGAATGCAGCATTGGCGTTCCTTGTGAACATCTATTTATTTCAGAATATATCGAATCAGGCGCCGCCGGTCGTGCGATTGAGTTATACAATCCTTCCAATCAGGAGATCAATTTATCGGGATTCAACCTGGGTGTTTTTCAAAATGGTGATTCCTCTGCCACACTACAAATAGGTCTGCAAGGATATGTTGTGCCTGGTGACGCTTATGTCATCGCTTCCGGTGGAGGCATGGGTGAGGCATTTGCGGATGACACAACGTTTCAATTGATCTTCAATGGCAATGACGCGATTGCCTTGATGTTGGGCGACAGCGTTGTGGATGTGATTGGGCAAATTGGACAAAATCCGGGCAACGCCTGGGGGGTCGATGATGGTACTACACAAGGTGCTGTGCTGCGTAGAAACCCAGTGTTCTCATCACCAGAATCGAATTGGGATTTCAGTGCGCCCCAATGGGATTTTTCAGATGTTAGTGGCTCCGTTGATGACTTTGGAAATTTAGGCATTCATGCCACCGAAAACTGCATTGTGCCTGCAATTGCGAGTTTTGAAACGACAGCACTTTTGATTGATGAATCCAATGATGTCATCGATTTTACCGTCAATGTTTCTGGTCTCACTGATACGGCTTATCTCAGTATTGCTGTGATTGAAGGCACTGCGTTGGAGGGTGAGGACTGGATTTTATTGAGCCCACAATACCAGATGGTAACACCGGGGGTGGCTCAGGTTGTATTTCAAATACAGATCATTGACGACGCAGTATTCGAGAATCAAGTCGAGTATATACTGTTCCAATTGTTGGATTCAACCGGCATATTCCAAATCAACAATTCTACGGTTTCAGTTACCATTAGCCCGAGTGACATCGAGTATACACCTTTCTTGATAGAAGATTTGATTGAGGATACACCTGATGGTAATGCCATTTATTTCGATCAATACGCGGTCATAAAGGGTGTAACCCAAGGCATCAATTTCAATCCGGAGGGCCTTGAATTCCCATTTGTGCAGGGCACTTCGGCTTTGCGAGTTTTTAATTCTTTTGAAAATTTCGGGTATGATTTTTCAGGAGGCGATTCCTTGCAAATCTGGGGCCGACTGGGCCAATTCAGTGGTATGACAGAATTTTATCCTGATAGCATAGTAGTCATAGCCCAAGGGCTCACGCAAGAGGAAGCCACGCAAGTAAGTTCACTTGATGAATCTCTGGAGAGTCATCTGGTGCGGCTCGATTGCGTTGAGCTATCTGACACGAGTCAATGGATTCCGAATGGTTCAGGTTTCGATGTTACGTTGCAGAATTCCGCCGGCCTCTTCACACTTCACATTGATCTTAATACCGACATTTTCAACGCTGAGGTACCGGAGGGCAGATTCGATGTCACCGGTGTCGTGGTGCAATTCGATGAATCTTCGCCATACAGTGAGGGATATTCTATCTGGCCACGATCCTTAAATGACCTGGATGAATTTGTCACTGCTTCATTTGAAATGCCGAGTCCACTTACCTTCGGCGACAGTGGCGTAGTCGTGGCGTTTGACAACAATAGTCAAGGTGCGAATTCTTACTGGTGGGATTTTGGTGATGGCAGTTCCTCAGACACCATCACCCCGGTTCATTCATATTCTTATGACTTCATATCTCCGTTGGCAGAGTTGCAGGTAAGTTTGATTGCAGAAGGTACAGGATGTTCAGACACCTCTTCAGTAACAGTTGATTTGGTCTACAGTTCCTATCAGGAATTTGCTTCAAATAGCAAGGTTTTGGTTTATCCCAATCCATTTCATGACATCCTACACGTTCAGTCCGTTAGACCGATTCGTAGTGTAAGTTTCTTAGATGTAACGGGGAAAAAATGTTACTCTTCGCAAAACAATTTGGGTAGGATGGACCTCAATTTAAGTTCCATTCCTTCTGGCGTGTATACTCTTATTCTAGAGGGATATAATTGGCTTGAGAATGTCAAGTTACTAAAGGAGTGACAACGAATTGTTTGTTAGCCCAATTTTGTTCTAATTTCATACGCTGATGAGGGCGAGAGAGGGAATCGGCTTGCGGGTAGTAATCACGGCATTCTTGATCTTTTGCTGTGATCATTGTTTCGCTTTAGATCTTCCAACTCCGGGAGTGATGTCGCAGGACACCATCAAACCCTGTCCCTTGCCCTCCAATCCTAATAGTCCCAGCCCAATTGCGGGAACTCTCGTTACTCCTGCAACTCCTTCCGCAGGGTTAACGGAGGGCTTTATTTTACACACCGGCACAAACAATGTTATTGGTGAAATCATCAGTTATAATTGCAATGCCCCGAACTTTGGTGATGCTAATACTCCCTTGATTTTCGGCGCTTTATCAGCCCCAGGAGTAGTGGTCTTGGGTACGGTATATTATATCAGTTCGGTTGAATGGAATGCATGTGGCGATATAAATTCTATCGTTGAAATTTCTCAAGGACAACCGGTTATTTGGGGGTTCGATCGCTTGCTGGAAGTTGCGTTGCAAACACCTTCAAGTCCCATCAACCTTTGCGCAGGCGATGTGTTCAATCTGGATGTTTCTTTCGCTGTTCCTGGTCACTATGATTTGACATACGTTACCGACGGATCAAATCCTAATACTGTTTCTTTCTCAGTTTCTTCCAACGATGCCAACATGTCATTCCCTATTTCGGACTCCGGAACGTATTGTTTGAGTGCGGTTACTATGACGGAAACAACATGTCCTATTAGCATCAACAACACCAGTTGTGTGTTGGCCAGATTTTTTAGTTTGCCCGTAATAAACATCTCTGGTGATGCGGCCATTTGCGAAGGAGATGAGCACTGCTTTGAAATAAGTCTGTCGGGTCAAGGTCCGTTTACACTTCTTGTGGATAATGCCATTGGCAACGCCGATGTTTATACTTCTCAACCCCTCGGAATCATAAATCACTGCGTTAGTGAGCCGGGCCTTTATGGCGTGCAAGAGTTCATCGATTTCAATGGTTGTCAACCGCAACTCTTGCCATCGTCAGTTGAATTGACCGTTAATGCGATACCTGGGGCGGTTGTCACTTCTGAATTGCCCGTGTCGCTTTGCAATAATATTTGTGAGCAGGTGAGTATAGATTTTACAACGGGAAGTTTTCCTATGTCGGTTACCCTTCAGCGACCGTTTCTTTCGGATACAGTTTTGAATGTAATTTCTTCACCCTTGTTGGTGGATGTCTGCGAACCTGGTAGTTATAGTGTCTTGGAGATTGCGGACGCGAATTCATGCGCGTCTGACCAGCCGCTTGTATTTGCGAGTAATGATGTTATAATGCCTGAATCAGCTGCGGGTGTTGATCAACAGTTATGTCTTAATGAAAGTGTGGAAATAGGTTCAGCGGCATTTCCTGGAGCTTCATATAACTGGCAAGCCAGCGCATTCATCAATCCTTCATTTCAGCAAAATTCTCAAATCATTATTACGCCTATTGATACTGGGCAAATCTCCTTTGTACTCGATATTTTAAAAGATGGTTGTCTGATCCAAGATACTGTAAAAGTTTATACGTATTCATTGCCCAACGTCATAGTTGATCTAAGCGCAAGTGCAATTTGCTTTGGCGACTGCATTGAAGCTGTGCTCTCAGGAGCAGATGTTTATTCCTGGAATGAATCATTTATGGATCCCACGCCGCTATTGAGCGACACGTTAATAATTTGTCCACAAGCAACTACCAATCTTGTCATCACCGGAACGAACGAATATGGGGCATTAGCTTGTTCTTCCTCACAACTGGTGACCGTGAATGTTTCTTTGGGAATGACATCCAATGTGGTATCTGAGGAGGTTTGTTTTGGCAGCTGCAATGGAAGTGCCACTATTACCGTTAGCGGCGGGATACCACCGTATTTCTCGCCAAACGTCAATGCCAATTTTATCGCGGAGTCACTTTGCCCGGGATACAATGAAGTAGTTGTTTTCGATGCTGCGGGTTGTGTCGATACCATTGGTTTTAACGTCATTGAAAGACCTCAGGAAATAGTGGATTATTTCTCTGCATTACCTCCAGTATGTTTTGGAGACTCCACCGGTCAGGTGAGTGCATATGATGCTTCTGCAGATTATATGTCGATCTATCAGTCCAATGCGGCATTTCCTTTTCTCACCGATCAGTCGGCACCGTTTAACTTTTCCAATTTACCTGCAGGTAGTTATAGACTCATTATGGCGGTTGATATTCAGGGAAACTCTTGTCTCGATACTATCGATTTTGATTTTGAAAGTTTATCGGCCCCGATAAGTATATCATTGAATGCAGATGAAGGTCCTTATTGCGATCAGTCGCAGGTGTGTCTTCAAACATTCAGTAGCGGTGGATTTGGAAGTTTAACTCCCCACTGGAACCGTTGCGAGGAATCTATTAACTGCCAGTCTTCGCAACTGAATCCGTTCTGCTTTTCTATTACACAGGACACTGTTTTCTACGTGCATGTAACGGATCAAAACGGATGCTCATCAGACACCCTTTCGGCTTCTCCATTTTTGTTTGAACCACTATCTACTTCATTATCGGGCATAGAAGATTCTGCTTTCGTTTGTGAATACGATTGCATCGAACTTAATGCGAGCGCTGAAGGAGGTAATGGAGATTACCATTACTTATGGACCACCAATCCGGGAGGAAGCACGAATTCAGTTGACGCTTCTGCATTTCAGTTCTGTCCAACTTTTTCTGTGCCCTTTCAACGGATCATTGTAAAACTGTTTGACAACTGCGTAACAGATGTTAGAGATACCATAGTGATTGAAGTGAAAAACACACCGGATTTTGAAGTGTTTGCAAATGTTTATGATCAATGTGTCGATAGTGAGTTTAAATTGTATTACGACATTGAAACGGAATTTTTGGATGCTTTTTCTTGCCGATGGAATTTTGACTTTGGTAGTGACATAGATTATTGTGGCGATACCAGTGTAGTATATACGAGTCCGGGTTTGTTTGAACCACACTTGAGTCTTACCTCAGAATTTGGATGTACTGGTCGAGACACAATGAGTGAGAATTTTATTACAGTATATCCGCAGCCGGAGCTTGATTTTTGGTGGGAACCTGCGGAGCTCGATATACTCAATACAAATGTTCAGTTCAATTGTGAACCCTATGGTATCGACAGTGTGATTTGGAATTTTCATAATGCGGGCAGATCGACGTTGTTCGACCCTGTGTGGTCATTCCCGTCGGTTGAAAGCGAACTTCCTTATTTTGTTTGTATGATAGGATTTAGCGGTAAAGGGTGTCTTGATACGCTTTGCCGTGATGTATATGTAAATCCTGTCGCCCAGGTTTTCGCACCTAATTCTTTTACACCGAATGGCGATGGTATTAACGATGTCTTTCGTCCTTTTGTTAGCGGAGCGCAACCCGGTTCTTTCAGTTTAACGATATACAACCGGCGTGGAGAGACTATTTTCTTCTCTGATGAAGTAGATGCTGTTTGGACCGGTGGAATCAATGATAATGGCTACTATGTATCACCTGGACCTTATGTCTGGCGAATAGAATTTCTTGCCAAACAATCTGATAAGATTGAAGTATATAAAGGCGTTATCAATTTATTGCGTTGATGCAGTGACAATGAAATTAGCTTTGTGAAAATGGCTAAGCAAAAATCTGTCTTCTTTTGTCAGCAGTGTGGACATGAATCTGCTCAATGGGTGGGTAAATGTCCTGCCTGTAATGAATGGAATTCTATGGTGGAGGAACGATTCTCCAAGCAGCAAGAGAAGAGCAATTCTTCGGGAAGACGTCAAAGTGCACCCAAGAAAATTTCCGAGTTGAAACGCGACGTAGAGGAACGTATTATTCTGTGCGATGAAGAATTGAATGGAGTTTTAGGCGGTGGATTGGTGCAAGGAAGTCTTGTTTTATTTGGTGGCGAACCAGGTATAGGAAAGAGTACGCTCACCTTGCAAATTGCAGTTCGACAATTTGGAGTGGATATACTCTATGTGAGTGGTGAAGAGAGCGAGGAGCAAATTCGGATGAGGGCTGATCGACTCGGCGCATCAGGGGATAGATGTAAGGTGCTTTGCGAAACTTGCGTGGAGAGTATCATTGAAAGTGTAACCTCAGCGAGCTATGGAATTTTGGTGATCGATTCTATTCAGACCATGTATTCTGATGTCATCGAAGGGGCACCGGGTAGTGTTTCACAGGTGCGTCAATGCGCATCACTGTTGCTTCGTCTCGCAAAGGAAAATCGGGTATCGGTTTTCATTATTGGCCATATCACAAAGGATGGGGCAATAGCAGGGCCCAAGGTTCTTGAGCATATGGTGGATGTGGTGTTGAGTTTTGAAGGAGATCGTAATCATGTTTATCGCCTGTTGCGAAGTCCAAAAAACAGGTTTGGTAGTACCGGTGAACTCGGAATTTATGAGATGAATTCACAAGGGTTGCGTGGAGTGAAGAATCCGTCAGAATTTTTGGTGAGCGATAGGGTAAGCGGTCTTTCGGGTTCTGCTCTCGCTTCCTCGATGGAGGGTGTTCGGCCGATGATTGTTGAAGTCCAAGCATTGGTGAGTAGCGCTGTATACGGCACACCGCAACGTAGTGCCACGGGTTATGATAATCGACGGCTCAATATGTTGCTGGCCGTGATGGAGAAGAAGTGTGGTTTCCGTCTGGCCATGAAAGATGTTTTTGTGAATATAGCGGGTGGACTTCGTCTGGAAGATCCCGCACTGGATTTGGCGCTGACAGCAGCCATTCTTTCGAGTAATGCGGATATTGCCCTTCCCCCTAATGTTTGCTTTGCGGGAGAGGTTGGTCTCAATGGTGAAATACGACCAGTTCCAAGAATTGATCAACGCATCAGTGAAGCTGAGAAGCTTGGGTGCACTGCTATGTATGTATCCGATTTTGCTAAAATGGATCAGGCCCTAAAAGCGTCTATACAAATTGTTAAGGTTGCGCATTTGGGAGATTTGGCCTCCGCGCTATTCGGTTAAAGTGTCAATGACAATTACAAATTCTCCGCGAACAGAATGTTGCGTGAAGTAATCAATGAGATCGGATAGCGAGCCTCGTCGCGTTTCTTCAAAATGTTTGGTGAGCTCTCTGGAAATGCTCACCCGCCTTGAATTACTGAGATGCTTCTTGAGAAGTTCGAGGGTTTTAAGCAATCGATGTGGACTCTCGTATAGAATGCATGTTTCTTTCCGTTGTGCAATTTCACGCGCCATTGTTTCACGTCCTTTTTTATGGGGTAAAAAACCAAGGAAGGTGAAATGGTGATTGCTGAAACCACTATTGATGAGGGCTGGAATCATCGCTGTTGCGCCGGGTAAACATTCTACTTCAATATTCTCGGCAATGCATGCGCGCACCAACATAAAACCTGGATCGCTAATGCCCGGTGTGCCAGCGTCTGAGATCAATGCAACGTTGGTATGCAATCGAATGAGTTCAAGACAACGAGCCAATTGTTTATGTTCGTTAGCAGCGTGATAACTCGTTATGGGAACTGAAATTCCGAAATGCGATAAAAGTTTAGCAGCAACGCGAGTGTCCTCTGCAAGAATATGATCAGACTCTTTCAAGATGCGTAAGGCCCGAAGAGTAATGTCTTCGAGGTTGCCGATAGGAGTGGGAATTATGGTGAGCTTCACAGAGAAGAATAGCGGCGCTCCACCAGCCCATATAAGTCAATGGCAGCCGATGATTCTTCATGCCAGTCGAATTTTGCTCGTAAGTCACGCAACATCAAAAGCGCTTCCTCACGTGATGAATTATTCAAGCGGTCAATAGCAACTTCGTATTCCTGATTATTTCCTTTGAAGAGTTCTCTGGAAAATTGAAAACGTTGATTCAGTGTTATGGCTCGCTTGAGATCTTCGATTTTATCGAATTGATGTTTATCAGCCAGTGTTATGGGTTGATTAGCATTTGCAGCTGAGGCGTTTATGAATTCATCCGCTTTGGTGTTTCCAACTTTTTCCAATTCGGAGGCAATGAAATGAGGTGCATCATCCTTGGCAAGCGTTTGTTCACTTACGGCATCTTGAGTCTCTATAGGTGCATCCTCTATTCCGATCGATTCGATTTCAGCCAACTTATTTTCCTCAACAATCGAGCTTGCCTCCTCGATAGCGTCAATCAGCGACATCTGAAAAAAGGGTGTGGAGATCTCAGTTTCTGATTCTGGCGTTGATTCCAGATTGTTATGGTCGAGATTCGTTGAACTAATTTGTTCTTCTATGTCAATGTTTTCTTGGTTGTCACGTCCCACAAACTTCTCGTAGGCTTTATGACGCAGCACAATCAACCGCTCTGAAATATCACGGGCAAGTTGATTAGCGTTTTCGAGTTCTTCCAGTGATAGAGTAATCTCCTCTTCAGACAACAATGCACTCAGTTCATTTACCAGCTCTGATAAGCTTTTGAATTTCTGTGGACTCTGCATAACTAGGTTTTTAGGAAAATTATGTTTGAAATTCTCAGGATGTTGGGCCGTTGGCAAGAAGTTTTGAACGTTCTTTTTTTGGCAATCCCTCAAAAACAATTTTATAGCTGTCGTCTACGAGTTCCAGCAGCAATGGGGTTTCAATATCTGCATGTAGCATTACGCTATTCCAATGTTTCTTGTTCATGTGGTAACCCGGCTTGATTCCTAAATATTGTGCACGCAATTCCTCAGCGCGCTCCGGATGTGATTTCAAATTCACCGATGAGAAAGTATCGATATCACATAGGGCAAACATTTTTCCCCCAACTTTGAAGACCAAGGTTGAATTATCGAAGGGAAATGACTCTGTAACAAAAGGTTTTTTCAGACAATATGCTCTAAAATCCTCTATGTTCATATCAATTATAGGCAGAACAGGGCACGGCGTATTTGCTGGGAGTCCGGCATGATCTTAATCCAATAATTACCTCATGTGTATTCGGGCTTGCATATTTCATCTTATTGATGGTAAAGTCATAAGAGTATACAAGGGTCACGTGATCGATTAACGAGAGTTTAACCATGGCGCTAACGCCGTGTCCGGAGCGCGCTGCCATGCCAATATCAAAAAGATCTTTGTAATTCATCATACCCTGCAGATCTATTGAGGGCTTGCTTTTGCCAACGTAATTCAGAAGAGCAGCGGGTTTAAATGAGAGGTCTTGTGAAATTCGTTTCGTAAAACCAGCGGCAAAGGATGTATGACGTTGCAGATTACTTCCCTCTACACCATTGATGGTCGGATTTCCAATACTCCTTATCGAGAGTCCGAAGAATTTACTTCTGTTGTACAACCAAAGCCCAAAGTTGGCATAGGGAAAAAGGAGGGTGTTAATACTTCCTTCAATGGATGTTTCTTCCAATTGATTCTCAAATTTGAGCGCAGCGTAGTTGATGGAGTACTGATACATTCCCACAGAAATTCCACCTGCCATGAAATAATTTTTTGCAATTTTTTTATGAAAGGCATAGTTAGCACACAGTCCGACATTGTTGAAGGGGCCAGCACGATCCGTTTCAATGACTCCGCCGATGCCATGGATTTTAAGCTTAGACTCTTTTCCTATTCTTCCATGGGCATATAAAAAATTGGAGGTTGGCGCTCCTGTTAATCCGGTCCACTGTCTGCGAGTCCCCACCTTTAGGTCGATACATGGAGTAGTACCCGTAACCGCTGGATTATAGAGCAAGTAGTTATAGGTGAAATAAGAATATTGTGGAAGCTGTTGCCCATTCAGAGATTGAGCCGCAGCGATTAGAGTCAATATGAAAATAATACGTGTCAATGAAATATGCTTACAACACCGGTAACAGGCGGTATAGTTACTTTAATTGAATTTAGTTCGATGACATAGTAGTATGGTCCGGTGGGCAATGGCTTACCATTATTGGTGCCATCCCACGGCTTTTCGTAGCCAATGGATTTGAAAACATTCTGACCCCAACGGTCAAAAACCTCTACTTGACAGTTGGGAAAAACCTCTATCTTTTTAATTTTCCATGTTTCATTTACACCATCGTTGTTAGGCGAAAATGCAGAAAATGGATCAATTGGCGGTCCGACTTTCACCGAGACAAAGTCGGTTAGTTTGCACGGGCCCACTTCAGCGCTAACTTGAAAAACAGTGGTCACCTCCGGTGTGGCTTGCGGATTTTCTATCGCTGGGTTATCAACGAATTCAGGTGGAGACCAGTTGATACTTGAGGTGTTATCAGCCCCCTCCACCAAAAGGTTGGTGCTTTCGCCAAGAGAAATACCTAAATTTTCTACCGATGCAATTATTTCCACTCCCGAACCGGATATGTCGATGCTGATTTCACATGGCCCATTGAGCGGATCATGATTAGAGCCCAGAACAAGCAAATAATCCTGATTGTTGACCAATCCGTTTAGGGTTATTTGAAATTCTGCCGCCGTATCAATGGCACATTGCATACTCTCTATTGAAATTGGATTGCAGGGGTTTTCGTTAGGTAATAACGGAATGACCATGACTTTTACAGAGTCGTTTTCACCTTCAGTATTAAAATCACAGTCAAGAATTTGTACATCGACTTTTACTTGTCCGGAACTCGCCGCCACGTTCGTGTGAAATGTGTAAAACGCAGTTTGATCAAAAGCGAAATTTCCCGGACAGGGGCATGACAAACATCCTCTTATAAACCGATCTTCTTCCAGTACCACCGGAGGAGGTGGAGTGCCGGGACAAATGAAATTAAATCGCGCGCTATCACACCCTTGTGCCTTTATTCTGGAGATGCTTGCAACAGCAAATAGAAGAAATGATACCATTACAAGTTTGAGAGTGAAATAGTGATATGATTTCCTGAGGGTGTTCAATGCAAAATTTTAACGCTGAAAGATATCGATTTTGGAGTGTGATGTCATTCGGGTTTATGCAAAGGATAATAACACTTCATTCTTCTCTACTGCCTTGCCCTGAAGGACTTTAATACCGGCAATTTTTCCACCGACCGGACTTTTGATCACATTTTCCATTTTCATGGCCTCCAGTATCATCAAGGGTGTGTCTTTTTCTACCATTTGCGATTCCTCTACCAAAACTTTCAAAACCAACCCGGGCATCGGCGCTTTGAGATCCTTGATCTGTTTCGCCGGTCCGCCCGACATCCCCAATTGATTCAGCATTTTTTCAAGCTCGGTGGTAATCTTAACGCGCCGCTTGCGACCATTCACCAAAAGCTCCATCTCGCCGCTCTCCTCAACAGGCCCAAGTACATCAATGGTGAAGGATTTTCCATCAATGATCCAATGATTCTGGTGCCTATGTGAACGGTCAATGGTAATACATTTCCCATCTATAATGGCCTGCGGCGATTGTCCATCCCATTCAACAGAATGCGTTGCGCCCCCCTCAATTTGTGCTGTTACAATTCCCATAGTCGATAGGCGCTAAGCTACATACTTTCGCGCTATGGCAGGTGTCTATGTTCATATTCCCTTCTGCAAAACCGCTTGCAGTTATTGCGACTTTCATTTTTCTACGCGGCTCTCAGAAATGTCACGTATGGAAGGCGCTATTGCAGAGGAATGGAGAATGCGCATGAAGGAGGTTGCAAACGAGTCCATTCGCACCCTCTATTTCGGCGGGGGGACGCCCTCATTGATGCGACCCGAATTTCTCGCTGAAATGATTGTGAAAGTATTCGGACAAATACCGGATAGCAAACATGCCGAAATCACCCTGGAGGTAAATCCCGACGACGTTACCATAGAAATGGCAAGCGAATGGAAAATCGCAGGGGTGAATCGTGTAAGCATCGGTGTGCAATCTTTTGATGATTCCATCCTTCAATGGATGAAACGTCCGCATAACGCCAACCGCGCCATGCAAGCCATTCAATACCTCAAACAGTCAGGATTCAATAATATTACCATGGATTTGATCTATGGAATCCCCGGTATGTCAATGGATCTCTGGCAAGAGCAAATCGAGATTTTTCTTTCCTTACAATTGTCACACCTCAGCGCTTATTGCCTCACCGCCGAACAGCGCACACTCTATGGAACACAGGTTGATAAAGGACTGGCCCCGGCAGTGAATCAAGATAATGCTTCCGATCAATATCTTATGATGGTGAATCAACTCGCGGCAGCAGGCTTTCGCCAGTATGAAGTGTCAAATTTTTCTCTGCCCGGTCATGAGAGCAAACACAATTCTGCGTACTGGTCGGGAATCCCTTATGTCGGAATCGGACCTTCTGCTCATTCTTTCAATGGAATTTCACGTCGTTGGAATGTGACTAATAATCATTCATACATGCGGGCCATCGAGACCCATCTCCCCTTCTCTGAAAGCGAAGAGCTAACCCCTCAGAACCGTATCAATGAACATTTGCTTATTGGCCTGCGCACATCAAAGGGATTGGATTTACAACTTTTGAAAAGTGAATATGGCTGGGCGCCTGATGATGCGGCATCTGCCCGAATGAAGAGGTTGTGCGCAGAGGGTAAAGCATTTTGGGAGGATGATTTTTTTCGGCTTTCCCCGGAAGGTTTGCTGATGGCCGATGCCACCGCAAGAGATATGTTTGTATGAAATTATGGAGCTCCATTTTTCTCATAACGGAAATATTTTTTGCGCAGATCTTACTGCTGGTCGTGACCTCACCATTCGCATAAGCTCCATCGGTCCAAGGGCCTGGTATGTTCCCCCAGCAAGGATTACCCCAGTACTTAATCAGTATTTCACAGGTAGCGTTGCCCTTGGTGGACAGGTAAACTTCAATGATGTTTTTTTCAATCCACATGGTCATGGCACCCATACCGAGACCATGGGTCATATCACAAAACATTCGGTACCCATCGCTGATCTCAATAAGTTTTTCTTTGCTGCTCAACTTATAACGCTCTCCCCTGAAAGATGCTCAACACAACAAGGGACTACTCAAATCGGTGATCAAATCATAACCGCCCAACAAATCCGCATGGCCTTGCATGACAATGAATTCGCTCCTGAAGCGCTTCTCATTCGTACCATACCCAATGATAATTCTAAACTGCATCGCAATTATTCGAATACGAATTTTCCCTACTTGGCAGCGGAGGCAGCGGCTCATCTCGCTGACAACCACGTGAACCATTTGCTCCTCGACTTGCCTAGCGTTGACAGGGAAGAGGATGGTGGTGAACTTGCGGCACATCACGCTTTCTGGAAAAACGGTGATGCTTCAAGATCGCATTGCACAATTACAGAAATGATTTTTGTTCCGGATGATATCGCCGATGGACATTATCTCGTTCAGATGGTTCCGGCCGCATTTGAAAATGATGCTGCGCCTTCACGAATTATTCTCTATCCGTTGAGGTGAAGAATGGCCTCGCCCACTACAAAAACTGAACCTCCGATAAAAATCAGATCGTTGCCAGAAGCTGCGGCCAACGCCGCATCGAGGGCATTGCCGACATTCTGAAATGCACTCCCGCTAAGTTGATAGTGAGCAGCGCGCTCGAGCAAAAGCTCGGGTGAAAGGGCTCTCGGTAGTTGTGCCTTGGTGTAATAATACCTTGCGTCGATAGGCAATGACTGTAGTACCAACTCTATGTCTTTATCGGCCACTAGCCCAAGTACAAAGTGCAGTTGATCGAATTTTGTCTCGCCCAATTGTTGTACTACTTCTTGGATGCCCTCTTGGTTGTGAGCTACGTCGGCAATGATGCGTGGGGTATTTCGCAATGTTTCCCATCGTCCTCGTAGCCCAGTGTTTTCGATTACTTTCATAAATCCTGTTGCGATCTGCTCTTCCTCAATTTTCCAACCCAACAGTTGGAGCTCCTGTAAAATCGCATAAGCAGTGCGCGTATTGTGGCGCTGATAATTTCCTTGTAATGCGCACAACGGCACGTCGAATTTTTGTGCAGGTGCATGAATATGTTTCACTCCTTTTTGTGTGGCCATTTTCCGCACTACATCAAGTGCGTTGGTAGGCAATTCGCCCGTTACAATTGGGTGTCCTGTTTTTATTATCCCTGCTTTTTCTGTCGCAATGGATTCAATTGTATTCCCGAGAAACTGCATGTGATCCATGCCAATACTCGTAATGGCCGCAACCTCCGGCTCGATGATATTCGTGCTATCAAGTCTGCCACCAAGGCCTGTTTCAATGACGGCTATATCAACATTTTCTTTCTTGAAATACCAGAAGCAAAGGGCTACGGTTATCTCGAAGAAGGAGGGTTGAATCGATTCCCACTCTGAGTGGTAAGTATTAACAAAATCCATGATCGCCTCATCGGCAATCATCTGGCCGTTGGTTCTGATTCTTTCTCCGAAATTTACCAGGTGAGGTGATGTATAAAGTCCGGTGCGATATCCGGCCTCTTGTAAAGCACTCGCAACGAGGTGTGAGGTGCTGCCCTTTCCGTTGGTTCCTGCAATGTGTACGGTCTTGCCATGTTGATGGGGGTTACCTACAACCTTCATCAATGCGTATGTGTTGTCCAGTCCGGGTTTATAGGCAGCCGGTCCTACGCGATGGAAGGCGGGCAATTGAGAATAGAGGAAGTTCATCACATCCTCTATGCGATGAAACTTCATTCTAATTCAAACGAAATGTAATCTTGAGCGTACCTTTCTGTGTTGCCATCGTGCCTGAACTGAATACTGCTTTTTTCGCTGCTTCTTCGGCAAGTAAGTAGAGCTTGGCATTGGTTGCGCGCGAGAGTCCAGGATTGGCTTTAGCGCTGGTTACATTACCGTTTTTATCGACCCAGATGTCCACTACCACAACCCCTTCATCAGGTGCTTTCTCAGAAATTTTGGGTTTTCTGATCATATTTCTACCATCGAGTTTGTAGTCGCTCGCGAGATTTCCATTGCCCGGTCCAGTACCAGATCCATTGCCCGGTCCGGTGCCGGTGCCATTGCCTCCTCCCTGACCACCACCTTGGCCCATACTGCTGCCACCGTTTTGAAGTCCCACACCATCCTTACTACCGTTTTGAATGCCTTGCTGACCTGTACCGCTCGTATTTCCCGAACCCTGCTTCATCTGATCAAATGCGTTTTTGAGGTTGTCCGAAACTTTCTTAGGTTCCTCTTTGGGTTTTTGCTCAGTGATGGGTTGATTGTTTTCGGGCTTGTTGTTTCGATTCGTTTCCATCACCGGGGCTTCTTCACTTGTTTCTTCGGTGATGGCATTGTCTGATGATTCTTCAGCAACCACAGAAGTTTGGGTCTCAGGTTCCATAGGTTGATAGCCGAAGCCGTCGGTAAATGTTCCGATCCCCGCGGCGTCGAGCGACATCATGCCGGTGAGACCAGTGCCATCGTTACCTCCGCCACCACCGGTGGTATTGCATTTCACCAGGAAGAGCATGGCCACAATAACGGCATGCAGCAGGAGAGTACCTGCCAGCGACTTATTGCGGTCTGTTGACATGGTTGCAGTCATGTTATTCTTCTTTCGGACGGGTGGCTATAAATGGCTGCCATCCGTTTTTTTTGAGTATTGAGAAAAGTTCAATGGTCTCGCCCGTGGGAACTTCCCGATCGATATTCAAAATAACTTTTTTGTCTGCGGAATTGAGCAAGATCGCTTGCAGCGTTGTTTCGATTTCCGCTACATCGACCTCGTTTGAATTGATGAGATAGCGAAGATCCTTTGTAATCGTTACGGTGATTGTGCTCTGAGTAGGAGTGCCTGTGCCTGTTTTAGGTAGGTTGACCTGCTCTCCATTTACTGCAAGTGTGCTGGCGATGATGAAGAAAATGAGCAGCATGAAGATGATATCGGAGAGGGCCGACATGGCCGGCTCTACATGAATTTTATTTCTCCTTCCAAAGTCCATGCGTTCAGGCCGTTGGTTGTTCTAATACATCCAGAAATTCTACCGCGTTGGCTTCCATTTTATTGACCACCTTATTTACTCTTGTTACCAGGTGGTTGTATCCGATATATGCAATCATGAAAACGATAAGACCCACGGCTGAAGAAATCATTTTCAGATAAAGACCTTCTGAAACCGTTCCGATTTGAAGGCTTCCCGCTTCTGCAATGTCACGAAAGATTACGATTACACCGAACACCGTTCCTAGAAAACCGAAGACAGGAGCGATACCCGCGATAGTAGCGAGAATGCTGACGTTGCGATCGAGTTTTGCAGTTTCTAATTTACCAACCATTTCAATGGCCTTCTTGATGTCTTCTACGGGCTTGCCAATTCTGCTGATTCCCTTCTCAATCATTCTTGCCGTTGGCGTTCCAGAGGTAGAACAGAGGTTTTTTGCACTGTCCAATTTGCCCTGATTGATATACTCTTTGATGCGTTGCATGAATGATGTCTCTTCCTTATCGGCGCGGTTCACCGTAAGCGTTCGCTCAATGATTACATAAACCGCAATCACGCTCATCAATAATTGTGGCAGGTAGATATACCAGCCTTTCATGAGCTGTTCCATGATACTGAAATGTCCAACGGGATGCATACCGGTGCTGCCTGCAGTGGCGAGACTGTCGGCCATCGGACTGATGGATTCTTGAATAAATGCGAGAAAATTCATGCGTTTGTGTTATCGGTGAAACGCTAAGATGCCGTTGGAATTGTGAGGCATTCAAAGTCAGAAACAAAACTTATTTATCCTGTGATGTTGATAGCTCACAACATCCACCAATAGACCAGACAGCTGAAGGCATAGCTAATGATGGCCAGCGGTGTAATGTTACGAAGGTACCAGCCAAAGGATATTTTTTCCATTCCCATCACAGCCACGCCCGCGGCACTGCCAATGATGAGCAGGCTTCCACCCGTGCCGGCAGTGAGCGCCAGTAGCGACCAAAAATTTCCATCACACATAAATTGTACAAGCCAGGGATCTGCGGTGATCATTTCTTGCACAGGATACATCGTGATTGCAGCAGCTACCAGCGGCACGTTGTCTACAATAGAAGAGATGATACCAATGGCAACATTGATTTGAAACGTACTCCCTAAATTTTCTTGCAACTGAACGGCCAATGTATGCAGATGACCCACTTCACCCAAACTTGCCACAGCCAGAAGTATTCCTAAAAAAAACAACACAGAGGGCATATCAATTTTTCGTAATGCCTGCAATGCAGAGTAGCGGCTTTTTTCCTCCATGATTTTTTTTCCGTGAAGCAATTCGGTAACGAGCCATAGAATACCAAGCGAAAACATCATGCCCATGAATGGGGGCAAATGCGTCGTTTGTTTGACGACAGGTACCAATAGTAAAGCAGCAACACCTGTGCAGAAAACGATGAGGCGATCTCTGTTAGAGACCATGTGTGAAGAGCTTGATTCTGCCGGTCGATTCATATCCCCTTTCAACCGAAAATGTAAAATCACGAGTGGGAGAATCATTCCGGCTATGGATGGCAGCAATAGTTTGCTGATGATTCCCGATGTGCTGATACCGCCCGAAATCCAAAGCATAGTGGTGGTAACGTCGCCAATGGGCGACCAGGCACCGCCGGCGTTTGCTGCCAGAATCACCATTCCACCAAAAAGATGGCGCAGCTTGATATCGTCTATGAGTTTCCTGTTTAAGCTCGTCATCACGATGGCAGTGGTGAGATTATCGAGCAGGGCCGACATAAAAAATGTAACCCCGCAGATGATCCAAAGCAATGAGTTTTTTCGCTTCGCGGTGATTCGGTCGGTGATAATTCTGAATCCATCATGCGCGTCAATCAATTCTACAATGGTCATGGCCCCCATGAGAAATAGCAGAATTGATGCGATTTCCTGCACGTGATGCATCAGTGAGCTTTCAGCGATTTCAATATGAGTCGCGTGATGAATGTAATAGAGCGCCCAGCAACTTACCCCGGTGAGCAGTGCCATAGCGGATTTGTCGATACGAAGAAAATGTTCTGTGGTAATACCAATGTATCCAACAATGAAAATGACAAGTATGCCGAGTTCCATTTTACATCAGTTGCTGCAAGGCATTTGAGAATGCTTGTTGAGTAATCAATGTTCGTTCTGGCGATTTCTTCTTAATGGCTTGCAAGGCGTTTTTGATGATAGCACTGGTATCTTCAAATATTCCAGCGTCAGTGATGTTTTCATCTTCAAGACTCATTAAGTATGAGAATACTCTGGCCATACCGCAATTGGCCACGAAATCCGGCAGAAGACTCACCGTTGTGTCTGCCTTTTCTGCGATCGGTCCGTAGAAAATTTCGGAATCAGCGAAAGGCACATTGGCTCCACAAGAAATAACCTGAAGTCCGGATTGTATAAGTCGGTTGAGTTGTTCTTCCTGCACAAGTCTTGAGGCTGCGCATGGTAGAAAAACATCGCAGGGTACATCCCAAATTTTTTGATGGGCTTCTTCAAATGAAATCAAATCATCTGAAGTCAACATCATATTCTTTCGGTTGTTCAGTAGTTTCTTGATGTGTTCTTGTCCTAATCCATTGGTATCAATGATACCTCCTGCGCGGTCAATGATGCCTACAATCTTGGCGCCACGGGTAGTGCAGAAATACGCCGCAGCTCCACCCACATTTCCCCATCCTTGAACGATGACCCTTTTGCCCTGGAGTGAACCCCCCCAGAGGTCGTAATAATGTCGAACCGCTTCTGCCACACCGAACCCAGTTATGGTATCGGCCACGCAGAGATTGGCGGATAGATCATGAGTATAATCTGGGTTTGTGATGATTTTCGTCACTCCCTTTCTCAGGTTGTTGATGCCACGAATTTTTCCTGGCTCAGCGGGATTGAAGTGTCCCATAAGAACTCCTTCTTGAGGGTGCCAGATGCCACACTCTTCGGTAATGGGAATTACTTCATGAATTTCATCTACATTCAGATCGCCCCCGGTACCATAGTAGGATTTCAAAATCGGTGATACTGCTGCATACCATCGCTGCAGCACCTGCCATTTGCGGGGATCGCGGGGATCGAAATTAATTCCGCTCTTTGCGCCACCGATTGGGGGGCCGCTAACGGTGAATTTCACCTCCATGGTTTTGGCCAATGATTCAACTTCTCTTCGATCGAGGCCGGCGCGCATGCGTGTTCCGCCTCCTGCAGCTCCGCCGCGCAATGAATTAATGACCAGCCATCCTTCTGCCTCGCTGAATGCATCTTTCCATTCAAAAACAATCAGCGGTTTTTTATTCTCGAATTCCTTCAGAGTAGTTTTCATCATGTCAGCGCGAATATAATTCCAAGGGAATAAGCAAGCTTGCTATGATCTAATAGAGATGATAATGATGTGACTATGAAAAGGATCTATGGAACAAAACTATTAGGATACGCGGCAGCTATCGTACACCTGTGAAATGCAGCAGGTAATACACCAATGCACCCATGGCAGCGGAAATCGGTATTGTGATAATCCAGGCCACTAATAGTTTCCCCGTTACGCCCCATTTCACAGCAGAAACTCTTTTGGTTATACCCACTCCAATAATCGATCCTGTGATAGTATGGGTAGTGCTCACAGGTATTCCTTTAATGACTTCATCACCGAGCTTCCAGGGGAATTTTAACCCTTCGGTAAAAAACAAGGTAACCGCGCCTGCGGTCTCTGCCGCCACACCCTCGAAGGGCGTAACCTTGGTAATTTTGGCTCCCATGGTTTTGACAATTTTCCAACCGCCGCTCATAGTACCTAAGGCAATTGCACTGTAGCAAGCGAGAGGAACCCAATTGGGCATATCCTTCAAATTATCGATTTGACCACCGGCGATGAGAGCAACAGTGATAATGCCCATCACTTTTTGAGCATCATTGCCACCGTGCCCGATGCTGAATGCAGCAGATGAAAACAACTGTAATCGTTTAAATGAATTGTTGGCCTTCAGATTATTCATGCCGCTGAGCATCAGTGTAAAGACTCCCATTACGACAACGATAAAGCCTAATAAAATCCACTTGAAATTGGATCCATGAAATAACACTTTCAACCAGTAGGTATCATAGTCGTTTTTGAGTTTCGCCGGATCCAATTCGAGGGAATTGTACACCGCAATAACTACCAAGACGATAATAGTAACAGAAACTATTTTCATAGCGATTCCTTTTCGGAAGGAATTAAGGAACCAGGCAGATATCAGGTATGACATCAGCATGCCCGCAATGGGCGCGATAAAAATGAAAATGGCCGTTGCGGCGATGATGCCCCCATTGATGGCCTTCCAGCCAAAGGCAGCCAGAAAAGCTCCAGCAAATCCCCCGATGAGTGTATGAGAAGATGATGAAGGAATGCCGTACCACCACGTAATAAGATTCCATATAACAGCCGCCAAAAGCCCCGAAAAAATCATGGCCAATGGAGCGTTATCCGGGGCGATAAATTGTTCTTTTACAGATTTGGCCACCGTCGCAGCAACGCTATGATCTTTGAAAATAAAAAAGGCCACGAAGTTGAAGAACGCGGCCCAGACTACTGCCTGAAAGGGGGTGAGGACTTTAGTTGATACTACAGTTGCGATTGAATTGGCCGCGTCGTGGAAGCCATTGATAAAATCGAAAATGAGAGCAAGGGCAATCACCAATATTAGCATCGTGGAAAACTCCATGGCATCAAGAATTTTTCACCAATATCGACTCAATAGCATTGGCTACATCTTCACATTTGTCTGTAGCAGTTTCAAGCACACTAAGAATTTCCTTCTTCTTTATCATCTCAATCGGATTGGTTTCCTCTGAGAATAATCTTGCGATGGCGAGATCGAAAATACTATCTGCTTCGTTTTCCAAATCATTGATTCTAATGATTGCTTCTCTCACCCGTTGGGCGTTCTTCATGTTTTTCAGATTCTCCACCGCCTCTACAATTTCGGCTACCTGTCGTTGTAAAACACTCGCTAAACTGTGCATCACCTGGTCAATTTCTACAAGATTGTAAAGAGAGATACGTGATGAAGTGCCATGGATGAAGTCGGCAACATCGTCAAGGGAGGTAGCGAGATAGTGTATGTCTTCGCGATCGAAAGGGGTAATGAAATTCTCGCCCAATTCCGTGAAGATCCTGTGTGTTACATTATCGCCACGGTGTTCAAGATCATGAATCACCCTTACGATTTTCTCACGTTCGACCTCGTTATTGGTCTGGAGCAGTTCTTTGAATTTTTCGGCCATATCAACCAAATTTTTTGTGGCCTCTGAGAATAAATCAAAAAACTGAGCAGATTTTGGAGCGAATAGTCGTAGCAAATTCATGATAAGATTTTCGGCAAGTTATGTTCGGCGCAATATTACGGAGTTTGTGTTTAGGTCATTCTTATGTTACGCCAAAGTTACTATTTGATGCATGTCCTTGATGGCACAGAGAAATTGCTTTGATTTGCGCGAGTATGACCAACGACGAATGCTTTGAATTTGAAACGGACCTTCAAAGATCGATCGCTTTGTTAGCTGTACATTACACTGATTTGAATCTTTCATTATTATCACGATTATGAGCCCTACTCAACCCACCGAGGCTTTTCTTTCGACGGATGATGGTCCAATCATGAAGCGCTCTCTGGATTTCATATTTCAGCTGCTCTTACCCAAAGACAAAAAGTTCTATCCGCTTTTCGATCAGGCTTGCGCGAATTTGGAGAGTATCTCCTATGTTTTCGTTGAGAGCATGAAGGGCGATGGTGTTGCACGCATTCAGTCATTGGAAGAGATTAACCGTTTGGAGAAGCAGGGCGATGAGATTACCCACGCTATCATATCTGAGTTGAGTACAACTTTTATTGTTCCTTTCGATCGCGAAGACATACAAGCGCTTGCCAATTCTATTGACGATATTGTTGATTTGATATACGGAACAGCCAAGCGCATTGATCTGTACAAGGTGCATGTGATTGCACCAGAAATGATTCGCCTGTCAGAAATCATCTACGAATGTGCCCTGGAATTAAGAGCTGCGCTGAAGGCCATGAGAAACTTAAGAAACGCCGGAGTGGTAAGCCAGAAAATGCAGCAAATCAATAAGCTAGAGAATGAGGCTGATACGATAATGAATCAATTTGTTGGGAAATTGTTTCGGGAAGAAAAGGATGCCACGAATTTGATGCGCCAGCAAGAAGTGATTACCATGCTTGAACTTGCTACGGATAAATGTGAAGATGCCGCCGGCGTATTGCAATCGGTAGTTGTAAAGTTCTCATAAAAAAAAACGCTCCCGAAGGAGCGTTTTTCATCATTAACCCTGACTCAATTTATTGAACAATCAATCTTGAGGTTTGAGCTTCGTTGCCATCCATTATCTCCAAATTGTAGACTCCTGGACTGAGTGTTTCATTGAAATTTATTGTTGTGTTGATGTCTCCGCTGTTGAACAGGGAGTTTGACCAAACCATTTTACCCAAAGCATCGATAATTCGAATCTGAACTACTTCATTTTTCAGGTTGGTAGCACGCACATTTAGTGTGTTTCCGTCAGATGGATTTGGGTATACAGATGTTTCATTGATGTATTCTTCTCTTTCGCTGATTGCAGACTCTTCAATGATTTCTGTTCCTGCTGCAGTACCGTTAACACGAATTCGCTGCGCTGGTCCGTATGTTCCTGATCCGTAACTGAAATTAGGCTTGATTCGAACATCCCATGCACCTGCGTTGACACCTGTTGGGAGCACACCAAGCTGAAGATAAGGTGATGATGAGCTGTTGGTAAATGTGCTGGCAAGACCCACAGTAGAGCCATCGTTGCAACTTGCTACCTGTTGGAATTCGTAGGTGTAGTTAAGAGCTCCGCAAACAGGATTCGCACCGCCAACTCTTGCACCGTTGAGGTATGTGCCTCTGAACAATGATGCAGGACATCTTTGACTTGATCTTACCTCCAGGAGTGAGTGATTTCCCATAGTAACTCCTGTGGAGTTCGGGTCGGTAATCAATCCAGGGATTGTGATCGGATTCGGCGCTCCGGCGCTGTTTGTTAAATTATATAGCGCATCTACCTGTACGTTGTAGATTCCTCCATACTGTAAGGCGAGAACGGGATTGTTCAGCGCGATGTATGTGCTGGATGTTGACGCTGAGGTTGTTTCGAATGGAGCAGTTTCTGTTCCACCTGTCTCGGTGAAATTGAATGTGTATGAAACGCTATTGCTCGAGTTACCACGGTAAACACATTTGTAATTGGAGCATAGTTGGAAACCTGATGCCGGTTGTGAATAGGCGCCCCATGAACGAAGCAAGTGCTGTATACAAAGAGTGAAAGCACCATTTACACTTCCTCCTATGGAGATGTAGTATACGTTACCAATTGTTAGACCTGAATAGTTGAGTTTTTCATAGTCGCCATTGCCCGCAGATGCGTTTTCACTATCCAGTAGGGTAAAGGTATTACCGGTTCTTGAATAGAGCTCGATGAAGTCATCTTGTGATGCACTGGATAAGGTAATTGATACTGCCGTAGACTGAGCAATGAACTTGTACCATCTATCAGGCCCTACTGAGGCCGATTGCGGTGAGTCAGTGCATCCGGCAAGCGTGTTGCTGAGAGGGTCACAATTAGGATAGTTTTGGTTTACGTTATAATTGAAGGAAGTTGCTGAGTACGGTGAATCATTCGATACAGCATATGTGCAACCGCTGCAGCTACCATAGCATACAACAGGTAGGGTAATATTCTGCGTTACGTTGATGCTGCGGTTGGTGAATCCGAAATTGGTTACAGTACAAGGTGATCCACTTGTAAGTGACTCCTGTCCAGCCCAACCATCATAAGCAAATTTGAATTCATGCATACCTTCCTGAATGGATGCTGTTCCGGTGTAGATACCATTCCCATCGGGATCGGTCAATTGGAAGCAACCTCCACACCATCCGTTGAAATCACCGTTGACTTCAGGTACACTAAAACCAGAAACGTTTGACATATCCACCTGGAACGTAACGTTGTAGTTGCTAAGACATTCGCTGCAAGCAGCCCAGCAGCTAACGGGTAAAACCGTGTCACCGGTAATAACCAATTGACGATTCGTGAAACCAAAGTTGGTAACCGTACAAGGCAATCCAGGAATCAGATTTTCTGAACCTGCCCAGCTGTCGTAGGCATATTTGAATTCGTAAGTGCCAGGGGCGATGGCAGCAGTGCCAACCCAAATATTATCATTATTGGCGTCTGTCAATTGGAAGCAACCTCCGCACCATCCATTGAAACTACCATTTACTTCTGGTATGTTATACCCAGTCACTTGTTCCATATTTACCTGGAAGGTTACGTTAACCAGTTGCTGACAATCACTGCAGCTTCCGTAGCAAGTAACAGGAAGAGTTTGCGCTGCGCTGTTTACAACAAGAGTTCTGTTGGTAAAGCCTGAATTGGTTACTGTGCAGGCACTTCCGGCTGGAAGCTGCTCAGAGCCTGCCCAGTTGTCTTTCGAAATTTTATATTCATAGTTTCCGTTTTGGAGCGGAATGGTAACTTCATAAACTCCGTCGTTATTGGCGTCTGACATTGCGTTGCAATCACCGCACCAAGCATTGAAAGTGCCGCTCACGTAAGGTGTGGTAAAGTTGGTCTCATTGGCCATGTTTACACGGAAGGTGACGCTGTAGGTAGGTGCAGAACATGTATTGCAGCTCTGCCAACATACTGGATTAAGCACTTGAGCAATGCCGTTTACAGTCAATGAGCGATTGGTGAAACCACCATTTGTTACGGTGCAAGAAGAACCAGAAACTAAGTTTTCAGATACGTTCCAGCCATCATATGCAAACTTGTATTCATAACTTCCATCAACAAGGGCAATGGTTTTTTCCCATACTCCATCGTTGTTTGCATCAGTCATTGGGTTTGAGCCACCCAACCATCCGTCCCATGAACCATTCACTGTAGGTACATTCACCGCCGGATTGAAGCCGGTCACTTGTGACATATCTACTTTGAAAGTGATGTTGCGAGTAGGAGGTGTGCAATTGGTGCAGCTTTCCCAACATACTATCGGTAATACCTGATTTGCATTGCCTACGATGATGCTGCGATTGGTGAATCCACCTAAAGTCGATGTGCATGGTGAACCAGGCGTAAGATTTTCCTGACCTGTCCATCCATCATAAGTAAACTTATATTCGAATGTGTCTTGATTCAGCTGAATCGTTGTTTCCCATACTCCATCATTGTTAGCGTCAGTCATGGGATTGCACGATCCACACCATCCATTAAAAGATCCATTTACATAAGCCGTAGTGAATCCGGTAACGTTTTGCATATCTACTTTGAAAGTAACATCCTTGGGAAGCAAGGTGGCGGCGCAGGTGCTGCAGCTGTTCCAGCATACAACAGGTAAAATGACATCTGCACTAACCACAAGTGAGCGATTAGTGAAACCTGAATTGGTCACAGTGCAGGAAGAACCAGGAATCAAAGTCTCCTGACCTGTCCAGTTATCATAGGCAAACTTGTATTCATAGTTGCCATCTGGAATAAATACGGTTGCTTCCCAAATACCATCTGATTCTGGGTCACTTAACGGGTTGGCAGTGCCGCTCCATCCATTGAATGATCCGTTGACCGTGGGCGTAGTGAAGCCGTTGATATTGGAAAGATCTACTCTGAAAGTGACTGCACGCGGCGGAGCAGCGCACGAGTTGCAGCTACCCCAACATACTACTGGAACAGTAACATCAGTTGCACCCACAACAATTTGACGATTGGTAAAACCGAAATTCGTAACGGTACATGCAGTGCCGGAAGTCAGCGACTCCTGGCCTGCCCATGAGTCATGTGAAAACTTGTACTCGTAAGTGGTATTGGCCGGAATATTTACAGTCA
>CAZKRL010000033.1:0-34961 GCA_964555295.1 uncultured Comamonadaceae bacterium
GGTTAATTGGTTAAGGTTAGGCAACACCCCTGCAACGGCGGGGGTTTTCCTTTTTATTTAAGAGTCTCTTTCGCGAATGGATGAAGCTTAATTCTATAGAGAAAGTAAGAATTGAATCGCAGAACGGTAACCTTTAAGACCTAATCCGGAAATTAAACCCAGGCATGCACCGGCTGTTATACAGCTTTGACGAAAATCTTCCCTCTTATAAAGATTGGAAATATGTACTTCAATAACGGGAAGACTCACGGATGCTATGGCGTCACGAATAGCGACGCTGGTATGTGAGTAGCCGCCGGGATTAATAATGATACCTGTGGAAATACCGGAGGAGGCATGAATTTTATTTATTATCTCACCTTCTACATTACTTTGAAAATAGGTGATATCGATGTCATGAAATTCATCTCTTATGCTGCGTAAATAATCTTCGAATGACTCTCTGCCGTAAATCTCTGTTTCTCGCTGGCCCAGCAGATTGAGATTGGGCCCGTTGATAATCGTAATGGTTTTCATGCATTAATCGGGTATCAATACGGTAGCATTATGCCAAGTTTCCTCTGTAATGCTTCGCCCATTGTGGAAATAATAAATAGCAGATTTTGAAACTACTTTTTTGTACCGGTCAACCTTATTACCCACTCTAACAGTTCGCTCGGTTATGGTCTTATTGCCCATTTTGTATGAGTTTTCAGTTACTCCTTGGCGCAAATGTTCCGTCCCGGGTTGACTTGAATAATTCTCTGGATCGGTCATCTTGCCTGGGTTTCTTTCGAAAAGCTCCTTTCTTGTTTCGTATTGTTTCTGAGCGATTTTGATTTCTGATTGACGCCTTGCATAGTCTACTTGCAGGGCGAGGGTGTTAATTTTTCGAGCGGTCTCTTTTCTTCTGATGTCACTTCCCGAGCTGACCGCCATTTGCGCCTCTTTCTTCCGTTCTATTCGTAATTGGTTATTGCTAATTCGTTGATCAGCTGACTTGCGATTATCCTCATCATATCGTTTTTGTGACTTTTTGATTTTTTCAGTTCCCTCGTAATTGAGTGCCCTTAATTCATCCGCCTTTTGTGCCTCGTTTCTGACGAGTTTTTTCTCGCGATTAATCTTTAGGTCGTTCAACTTCCGTTGTGCTTCACCTTTTCTGTAAAATGATATGAATTGCTGCTGAGAGTTTGATTTTGTCTCCTCAGTCTCCCTTGCCATTACCAATCGGTATCGGTCATTACCAACAAGCATGGATTGATTGCGTTTGATTTCCTCGATTTCGTCGGCTTTTCCCTGGATTCTTGTTTCAGCGCGGTTTTCACTGGATTGAACGTCTTGAGCGTTTTTCTTCTTTTTCTTATCAATCTGATCGTAATATCTAGACTGTGATTCTATTCCGGCTGTGGTCATTTCGATTTGAGCATCTTTGACTCTCGCTAGTTCGTCAACGATCAGTAGTCTTCGATCGTCAGCCGAGGCCTCCGCCGTTTCACGATATGTCTCCTGTGCGTCTTTTCTGTCATTTACGGATTTTGCCTTTGCTGCATACTCTTTTTCTGCAGCTTCCCTATAGTATTTTTCCAATCGTGCCTCTGCCTCTAGATCCGCATCAGAGTCCCATTTTCGTTTACGTGATGTAGCTTTTTCGTTCTCAAGACGTAGTCTTTCTTCCTCTTCTCTCTGTCGATTCAACTCAGCCTCTTCAGCTTGTTTATCCAGTTCTTTTTGTCGTTGTTCAATGGCCAATCTTTCCGCATCAGCAAGCAACTGAAGCGAGTCTTGTAAAGCTCTTTCCTTACTGATTCTATCATTTTCTTTATTGGATAAAATGAGATTTATTGCCTCAATCTTAGATCGTGGATAGGCGGCATCCGGTCGAAGCACCAGCGCTTCCTCGTAGCGTGATTTAGCGTCTGGAAATAATTCAGATGAGAACAATTGATCGGCAGCTGTGATGATTCCTTGATACTCCGTTTCTAAGCGGACGTCCTCATCATCTTTCATTTTTTGCTCTTTTCTCAGGAGTTCTAGAGAATCTCGCTCAGCAATTAGCCCCTGAATTTCAGTTATTTTCAGGAGTGGAAGAGATTCGGTAGATTTTAGCCTCGCAGCTTCTTCAAAGTGCATTATCGCTTCCTCAAAGTTTTTGGATTTGCTGGCCCTCTCACCGAAGTCCATGGACATTTTGTATTCACGATCAATGCGCTGGCGTTCTGCTTCTTCTCCCAATAATTTTCGCAGTTCTTCCTCGGCTTTAACTACTTGGTCTTTGGGATAAGATTCGGGGGGTAGAATACTGGATGCTTCACGGTATTTTTCTATGGAAATGGCATAGTCTTTTGTGGCAAAAAACTGATCAGCAATCGAAATGATAGAATCGTAAGCAATACGTTTTCTTGCAGAAGCTTTGGCTTCCTGAATTTTGGCGAGCATTTCGGTTTCATATGCGCCGTTCTTAAGTTTTTTTGCTCTCTGAAAACGATCCGTTGCCTTGTCATAATCTTTGGAGGTGAAGAAATCATCCCCTTCCTCAATCAGAATCATATACTGTGTTTCCAGGGCAGTTCTTTCGGCCTCGACTTTTGCAAGTGAGTCGGCCGTGGCCTGATCTCTTTTATTTTTTCTATCTGCCAACAGCGATTCAATCTCAGAGATTTTGGAGATCGGTACTGATTCTGAGGGTAGGATTTCATTAGCTGCTTTGTAGTGAAGTAGAGCCAATTCTAATTTCCCTGACTTCTCAGTGCTTTCCGCAAGCCCAATTTTCTTCTCGTATTCTTTGCGCTTTGCAGCCATTTCTCGATCGGCCTTTTCCTTGTCCTTTAGCGCTAGTTCCGCCTTATCAATTTGATCTGCAGGATATTTCTCAGTTCCATATAGTTTTAACGCGGCCTTGTACTTTTCTATAGACTTAGAATAATCACCTGCGTTGAAACTGGCATCGGCCTCGGAAAGGATGGCCTCGTATTCGCCTCGCTTTCCAGACTCAGCAATATCCTTTTCAATTCGTGCGAGCATTTCTTTCTCGTAGGGCTGGTTTTTCAAATCCTTGGCCTTATTAAATCGTGCTTTGGCATTTGCGTAGTCTTTTGATTTGTAGAATGCATCTCCTTCTTCGATCATCTTCTTGTACTCTGCCTCCAGGGCCTCTTTGGCGGCATTGTCCTTGGCCAACGCCTCCGAAGCAGCGCGATCACTTTGGGCCTTGCGATCTGCAAGTATTCCTTCCAACTCGCTCACCTTTCTGGGAGGAAGTTCTTCACTCGGTTTTATTTGACCTGCTGCCTTGTACTGTTGAATTGCCTGCTCCAGTTTATTCTCGGTCTCTGCCTTTTGCGCAGCGGCAATTTTGGCGTCGTATTCTTTTTGAATTTTCGCCGCTTCAGCAGAATTGTTTTCTGCCTGTTTTATAGCAGCTGCGGCTTTTTTGATTTGATCCGCTGGATATTTTTCGTCAGGATAAATTTTCAGTGCTTCCTGGTATTTGTTGATGGAGTTCTGCCAGTCTTCCGACTTGAATTTACCATCCGCCTCTAAAATCAATGCATCGTATTTCGCTTTATTGCCCATGGCTGCGATTTCCTTATCGCATTTCACAACCATGTCACTTTCATACTTGCCATTGCGCATATCCTTGGCTTTCTGAAATTTCTCTTTGGCTTCCTGATATTTCTTAGTAGCAAAGAAATCATCGCCCTCTTTCAATAATTTTTTGTACTCTGCCTCGGCTCCTTTTGCTGCATTTTCGGCATCGAGTTTCGCCTTGGCATCTGCTAATTTTGTTTTCACAGGTTCCTCATTGGGAAACAACGTTAATGCTTGTTCGTAATTTGAAATGGCTTCAGCATAAACTTTCTTGATAACGTTGTCATCGCCGGCTTTCACGAATTTTTCAAAATCCTCACGCGCTTTGTTCTTGTTTTTGGCAAGATCATCCAGGCGTTTGAATTCATCCTCAATGGCTTTCATTCGTTTATCAGTGTATTCATTATCGAAACCAAATCCATCCCCGGCAGGATCATATTTGGCTTTGGCCATAGGTTCTTTCAAAAGGTCCGTATTGAATCCCTCTCGATACGCGAAGAGCGTTCCATCCAGGTTCATATCAAAACCGCCCATTCGTTCTTCAGCGGGAATGTTTTTAGTGTCCACTCTGATTGTCTTCGACAAAAACTCTCCGGCCTTGGAAAACTTTATGTCATAAGTTGGCCCAAGGGGTAGGTTAAGATCATACTTGCCGGATTTTCCAGCGTTGAAATTGTCGAATAGTGCGCCGTCTTTGAAAACTTGCACAGTAACATCTTCTAATTTTTTTTTAGTTAGCTGATCTTTGAGTTGTCCGTATACGTGTACAATCTCATTTTGAGAATACCCGCGGGCAACAGACATCACCACGATGCAGATCCATAATAGATACCTCATTGATTGCATGCTTTCCTAAAGCTACGTAAAAATAAACGATTTATTTGACAACGCCATTTTCGCAGGAGAATATTTAAATCGCCTTTTTTGAAATTGCAGAGATTGCTATTGCATTGGCTACTCGCTCACCATCCATAGCGGCACTAACGATGCCCCCTGCATAACCAGCACCTTCACCACATGGGTAAAGATTTTGACATTGCGGATTGTGGAGATATTGTTTATCTCGAGGTATTTGTACAACAGATGAGGTGCGTGTCTCCGGACCCACCAAAGTGGCCTCAGGATGCAAATACCCTTTCATTTTTGTATCAAAAGATTGAAAGGCTTTACGCAGTGAATGAGAAATATAGTCAGGTAAAAATTCATCCATTTTTACTGATGCAATTCCTGGCTGGTAGGATGAATTTAATTTAACCGTACTTTTTGTATTGCCTATGAAATCTATGAGTCTCTGTGCTGGTGCAGTTTGGTTATTACCTGCAAGTTGACATGCCCGGCTTTCGATACTGCGCTGAAATTGCAATCCGGCCAACGCTCCGAATGGATGAAATGCTTTTATATCCTCCCATCCAACAGGAACAACAACACCGCTATTGGCGAAAGGATTGTTTCGCTTACTAGGCGACCACCCGTTGGTAACAACTAATCCATTTTCCGTGGCGCACGGCGCTATTATTCCACCTGGACACATACAGAATGTATATACACCGCGTCCATCTATTTCCTCTACCAGTCTGTATTCCGCAGGAGGCAACATTGACGGCCGTGAATTGCATTTATATTGGGCAGCATCAACCCACGATTGAGGGTGTTCTGCCCTGACTCCAATGGCAAAGGGCTTAAAATCAAGCGCAATACCAGATGAGATCAAGAGCTTATATATGTCATCAGCACCATGCCCGGTGGCTAAAAGCACCGTATTGCAATGTATTTCATTTCTGTTCTGATCAGTCAGTGAGCGAATCCTGCCATCGACGATTTTTAATCCTTCTACTTTTCTATCGAAATGAATTTCACCGCCCTTCGAAATGATAAATTCTCTCATTGCTGACAGGATGCCAGGTAATTTATTTGTTCCAATATGCGGATGTGCGTTTACGAGAATATCCGGGTCAGCACCGAATGCTACAAAGGCCTCAAGTATTCCGGCCACAGAGCCCCTCTTGAGACTGCGAGTGTATAATTTTCCATCTGAATATGCACCCGCGCCACCTTCACCAAAACAATAATTAGAATCTGGGTTAACCTTATGCTCCCTGTGAATTTTAACGAGGTCGCGCCTTCTGCTCCTGACATCTTTGCCCCTTTCTATTATAATAGGACGGATCCCGTGTTTCAGTAATTGAAGAGCAGCGAAATACCCTGCAGGTCCTGCACCAACTATAGTTACATCGTTATGAGGATTCAATCTATCCGGAAAATTATCGAAATAACGAGATGTATAGTTTTCAATAAATGGCTCATTACTGACTTCCAATTGCACACGAAAAATGACCTTTCCGTGCCTCGAATCAATCGATTTTCTTATTATACGAAAGTATTGAGCAACTGAAAATTCGCTGACATATTCTTCGATCGCATTTTCGATAGAATCATTAATAGTGAAAGCATCAATGGATATTTCTTTAACGGAATTCATTAAAAAAAACAAACCGGCTTTGACGCCGGTTTGAATGTATATAATTGATTAATTATTTGAGAAATTCATTTTTGGGTTTGCCATTTTCAAACCAATTAGGCAACCCCCATAATCCTGAACGCATGCGCTTGCCTTTGTGGTCTTTTACAACAACACCTGCTTCTTTCCTTCCTTTCATTTGGGCCATTACCACAGATAAATACTTTGATAATTGAGCCTTGTCTTTTGATGGATATGTTGAGGCCAGTTTATCTGTTATCTCCGCATTAGTTACAAAGCGATTTGCTGTCTTGATAATTTCCGTTATCCGACTCGCCAAATTCGGAACTCTGGTGCGAGGACCTTTTTTGCCACTTTTACGAGAATTTTTAGGTGCTTTTTTTGATGCTGAAGAAATGTTGGTCGTCGCTTTCGGAGTGCTTTCAGATTTCTTGATTTCTTTGTTTAATCTCGGCCTTCCTACAGGTTTCTTAGAGGTTTTTTCAGTCGATTTGGTTTTACTCTTAATAGTATCTTTCTCCTTCTTTGATATGCTACTTGCATCCTTAGTTGCTATCGATTTGATGAGTTTTTTTCTGCCACGCTTACCTTTAGGCTTCTTTGCTTCGGTAGATGGAGCGATGCTTTCGCTAATAGAAACTTTTCTCGGTCTTCCTCTTTTTCCTTTTTTGACAGGCTTCGAAGATTTTTCAGATTTAATCAAATCTGTAAGCTCTGGTATAGAAACCTTTCTGCCTCTCAATCCCGCTACTTTTTCCAATGTTTCATACGCATTGCGCAGAGCAGAATACTCTTTGTGAATCTCTTCGATTCGTTTCCGAATCAATACAAGAAAATTGTTTTTTGCCATGTATTAAATTTTAATTAGTCTTCAAATATATGCGCTGAATTAGGTGCTACACTTATACTAAATTGAAATATCAAAATATAATAGTTAAAAACATACACCGGCACCTGGATTCACTCGCGCACAATGTTTCAATGGACTTTCGGATCGTGAAATAGGACTGATTTTGTTAGTCCTCTTCACGCCTCCGCTTCAATATTCGTATTGCGTATGTTACTGCCAGCGCAGTTATCATAATTCCTCCGAGTCCAATCAACCAAGAAAAACTCGTCTTCTGCACGACTAAAAAGACTACAGCGATAAGAATAATCGTAGGGGCTTCGTTTAAAAAGCGAAAGAATACATCAGATCGTTTACAAACTCCTGATTGTAACTCGGCGAAAATTCTTTGGCTATACAATTGCAGAAGTATTAGTAATGCAACGAATCCCAATTTTAATTGCATCCAAGGTTGTAGTAAAAACGAAGGGTTTAACGCAATCAAAGCAATGCCGAAACTAACCGCCAAAATGGATGAAGGCCAAGTAATGATATACCACAATCGCCACTCCATTATCCGAAATTGTTTGATCAAAATATTTCTCTCTAGTTCCTCTTTTTTTTCTGCCATTGCATGATATACAAAGAGTCTATAGATATAGAAAAGACCGGCGAACCAGGTAATGACAAAGATGATGTGTAACGACTTTATAGTGAGGTAAGATTCCACTCGGCAAATATCGGATGTTATTCTGGCTGTATTAAACTAAATGATTTACCGATTGTTCTCCAACTGGTGCTATCTTAATTTGCGCCGTGAATTAAAGTATATGATTGAAACAGATATTATAATAATTGGTGCCGGGCCATGTGGATTGTTTACCGTATTTGAAGCCGGACTGCTAAAATTGAGATGTCATTTGATCGATGCACTCCCGCAGGCTGGCGGACAACTCACTGAGATCTATCCGAAAAAACCCATCTATGATATCCCGGGGTTCCCTGAAGTATTGGCCGGTGAATTGATCGAGCATTTGATGCAACAAGCGGCGCCATTCAAACCGGGATTTACGCTCGGTGAACGTTGTGAGTCCATTGAAAAATCTGACGACAATAAATTCATTGTCAAAACGCATTTAGGCACGACTCACAAGGCGCCGGTGGTTGCCATCGCGGGAGGTCTCGGATGCTTTGAGCCACGCAAACCGCCAATCGCAAACATCAGCGAATATGAAGACAAGGGCATTGCCTATATCATCAAAGACCCGAATGTATATTCAGGTAAGGATGTGGTCATCAGCGGAGGAGGCGATAGTGCGCTGGATTGGGCCATTTTTCTCTCCAATGGTGTTGCCAAAAACATTACCATGGTGCATCGATCCAAAAGTTTTAGAGGCCACCCGGACAGCGTGCAAAAAGTGATGGACCTTGCCAGTTCTGGCAGAATCCGTTTAGTAACGGACGCAGAGGTAACGGGTGTTGGTGGGGCGAATAAATTAGAATATGTCACAATTACCCAAACAGACCAAATGCCTGTTGAGGTAAAGACCGATAACTGGCTACCTCTCTTCGGATTGTCTCCAAAGCTTGGGCCCATTTCTCAATGGGGATTGCAAATCGATAAAAACTCTATTGAGGTCAATACGTTGGATTATAGCACCAATGTCGCAGGCATCTATGCGATTGGGGACATCAACACCTATCCAGGTAAGCTCAAGCTAATCTTATGTGGATTCCATGAAGCCACACTGATGGTGCAAAGCGCTTTTAAGCGTATCTATCCGGATAAAAACTATGTCTTGAAGTACACGACGGTTAATGGTGTGAACGGATTCTGAGTACGTAACGAACATAAAAAAACCGCCCGAGGGCGGTTTCAGAACATTTAGTCTTATTTCATTTAGGCTTCTACCTGGAAACGCTTCTTTTCCTGAATTCTGCTGGCTTTACCTGTCAAGCTACGCAAGTAGAAGATACGCGCTCTGCGAACTTTACCTCTCTTTGTAACCACAACCGAGTCAATGAATGGTGAAGCGATCGGGAATATCCTTTCAACACCCACACCACCACTGATTTTACGCACAGTAAAAGTTTCAGTAGCGCCAGTTCCTTTGCGCTGGATAACCACACCTGCAAATTCCTGAATTCGCTCCTTGTTTCCTTCAACGATTCTATAACTAACCGTGATGGTATCACCGGCTGCGAAAGTTGGCATCTCCTTTACTGGGTTCAGACGCTTCTCTAATTCTTTGATTCTGTTCATACTCTTAAGGTATTACGACTTACTTAAAACGGGGGCGCAATATTACGAAGGAATTCCAGAATATCGCACCCACTCAAAAAAAAACTCAATTGCCACTTCTTTTGTGCTTCCATCTGCGATGAGACCAAAGCCACCACTCGGGCACGGCTCGGATATCATCCTCTAAAATCTGATACAGCCGACGCGTTATTGCACTGGGTTCCCAATCGTTGGGTGTCTTTGTAACCCATTCGTAACGGATTTCATACTTGCCTCTGGAGACTCTTTTCAGGTGCCCATATGCTACCGGTAAGTTGAATTTTTTGGCGAAGAACTCAGGGCCTTCCATTGCGGCGGTTTCAATGCCCATAAACTCAATCCATGCCGCTCTGCTCGGATTGGAAGGCGATTGGTCAAATCCAAAAACCAAGACTCCGTCTTTATTGTGGTTGTGTTTCATGAAAACACCCACCTCGCGCATCGGTAGCATTTTCAATCCCGTTCGCTCTCTGGAATTTCGCATTTTCTGGTCAAGAAATGGGTCCTTCAACGGCTGGTAAATCCCGGTTACCTGCTTGGTGATTTTCAACGGCGCCAAAAAACCCCACAATTCCCAATTGCAATAGTGACCACCGCACATTATGATTTGACGGCCACTCACATCGGAGTCATTCAGAATCTCGGGGTTTACCTGATGCAGACTGCCACTGATCTTCTTGGGATGGGCCGAAAAATGATGAATACTTTCCACTATGATATCAAAAAGATTGATGTAAAAGCGATGGGCAATGGAACGGATTTGAGATTCAGACAGCTTGGGAAAAGCCATTCGGATATTCGCGCAAACGACCTTTTTACGATATCCGAAAATACCGGCAATTACGAAGCGGAAAAAGTCAGATAGGGCGTAGCGAAGGACACGAGGCAGTAGACTCAGTGGATAAAGGATCAGAAAGTAGACAAACCGCGACATCATGGCATGGGTATTTCAATCGTTAAACCGTCATATGCCAGAGCCATTCCTTTTGGAAGATTCGCTTCAACTGTATAGTGACATCCAAGTTGATGACTGATGTGAGTAAAAAAGGTTTTATCAGATTTTGTTTGCTGAGCAATGGCTTTGGCCTCCTCCAGGGTGAAGTGAGATGGATGCGCTTCATGACGGAGAGCATTGAGCACAAATACTTCTGACCCTTTGATCTTTTCAAGTTCTGACTCATCGATGCGATTGGCGTCGGTGATATAAGTAAAGTTTCCGATGCGATAACCAAAAACCGGCAATTGAAAATGCCAAACCTTGATAGGAATAAATTTCAAACCGTTGATTTCAAAGGGGGTTTCATCGATACGATGGATGTCAATCTCTGGAATACCCGGGTATTTCACTTCGCTGAAGGCATAATGGAATTCTCGGCGCAAGGAAATTTCAACATCCTCTGTGCAATATACTTGGGCGCGCCAATGATTGATGTAGTTGAAAGCGCGAACTTCATCCAGGCCGGCAATATGATCCTTGTGGTCGTGCGTAAATAGTATCGCATCCAGACCGAGCACCCTTTCCCTTAGCATCTGCTGTCTGAAATCAGGACCAGAATCAATCACCACCCTGCGGCCCTCCCATTCCAGAAGAACTGAAGTGCGAAGTCTATTGTCGCGAGGATCCATAGAGCTACATACCTCACATGCACATGCGATCACGGGGACACCCTGAGATGTTCCTGTTCCCAGAAAAGTAACTTTGAGCATTCCAGACACGGACGCAAAATACAATGCGAGAAAGCGAAACTGAGAATTAGGGTAAAGGGTATTTGTACATTTGTTGCAATCACAAATAAGGTGGATACAGAGAGAGTCATTTTATCAGCGAGTCAGAAGGCACTGCGCGTCAATCTCAACCCAGAGATCTATGGCACGTTTGCCGAAATTGGGGCAGGTCAGGAAGTCGTAAGACACTTCTTTCGCGCAGGAGGTGCAAGTGGCACAATTGCCAAGGCCATGAGCGCTTATGATAAGGACTTCAGTGATGCCATTTACGGGAAGGAAGACAAGGGCAGATATGTCTGCAAACCTCGTCTCGATAATATGCTCGCGCACGAATACCGACTGATTGAAGAACGACTCGACAGGAAAATCCATCCCAATAAAAAGTTCTTTGCTTTCGCCGATACGGTTGCCACAATCAATTATCAGAAGACCATACAGGGTCATGGTTGGATCGGATTGAAATTTCAAACTGCTCCTGATAAAGAGCCCAACGTAGTTATACTGCACGTGCGGCTCCATGAAACCGATGCATTGCTGCAACAGGCGTCCGTTGGTCTTCTCGGCGTGAATCTCCTTTACGGCTGTTACTTTTTCTACACCAAGCCCAGGGAGTTGCTCCTCTCATTGTACGATAACATCTCCCGTGATCAGATTGAGATTGATATGATACAAATGACTGGGCCTGATTTTGATCATGTCGACAATCGATTGCTCTCACTGCAGCTCGTAAGAAACGGAATGACAGATGCCGTCATTTTTTCTCCCGACGGAAAAAACCTGCAGGCCGCCGACATACTTTACAAGAAAAATATACTTGCACTTCGCGGAAGTTTCCGGCCAGTTACCAAAGTCAATCTCGATATGATTGAAAAGGGTAAGGCCATCTTCGAGAACGACAACAAAGTGGATAAGAGTCAAATTCAAGTACTCTTCGAAATCACCTTGAATAATCTGAGGGCAGAGGGTGATATCAATGAGCAAGATTTTCTGGATCGCGCAGATATACTTTGCTCACTTGGTCAGACCGTTTTGGTTTCCAATTATTCGAAGTACTATAAATTGGTTGAATACTTCACGAAATACACCACCAAAAGAATGGCCATTATCATGGGCACGAATATGCTCATGGAGTTATTCAGTGAACGTTACTATCGCGATCTCAACGGAGGCATTCTGGAGGCATTTGGCATCCTTTTCAGTCGAGATCTCAAGATTTATTTATATCCCTTCAAAGACGAAGTGAGTGGAGAGCTATTCACCTCCGCTAATTGTCCGGTTCATCCCAGACTTAAGCCACTCTACAATTACCTCGTTTACAATAAGCGACTGATTGATATCACTGAATACAATCCAGAGGTACTTAATATTTATTCAAAGGATGTGCTCGAGATGATTCATCACGGCCATAGCGGCTGGGAGAATCTTGTTCCTGACCAGGTAGATAAAATCATTAAGGACAACAATCTTTTCGGCTATGACCCTGATCGACCTGCCGACCCCGATTACTCGCCACCAGTGCTGAAAGGAGAGAAAAAACTGAATCCCAACTGATCTACATCAATTCAAAGTCTCTGAAATCAAATCCGGGACTTACCTGACAGCCCACGAGAGAATATGTGCCGGTGGTTCTGGCCCCGAACCAAAAGCCCGCAGGCACTACGAATTGCAGGATCTCATTTTCTTCCAGATTTCTTCCCAATCGCACAGTAGAATGCTTTCCTGCCAGATCAATCATCATAATGTCTAGTGCGTCACCATCATGGAAATACCATATTTCATCACTTTTAATGCGATGCATTGCAGAATTTCTTTCAGCGGTGAGCAGAAAATATATTGAAGTGGCCAATGATCTTTCTCCCTGAAAACCTTGAAATTCAGAACTCATCGAACTTCTATAAGTTTCACTGTAGTAGCCCCCTTCCGGATGGGGAAGCAGATTGAGTTTTCGGATATAGTAATCAGATGTATTCATAGGTTTGTTGAAATTGGCATGCGAATTTCGATGAATCCAACATCAACGCCACTACATTTAATTCATGCATAATCAACATAAAATTCTGCGGGTTCTTCAGCTCATCTCATGGCTCAAATCGGATCCGCCCAAATCGATGCAGATGCTCTCGCGGCGCCTCAACACAACAGAGCGAACGGTGTATCGCTACCTTGATATGCTTACGGAACTGGGCTTTCAGATCATGCGTGATGGCGAGAAGCGAGTATACATTGAAAGCGGTTCAGAGCGGGCGGAGATCAAATTCACAGCTGAAGAATTGGGATTGCTCAAGCAGCTGCTGCAAACCGTAACAAGGAAAAATGTCATGAGAGACGCAATCATGAAAAAGCTTTTTCTGACCTCAGATGTGGCCGTTGGGGCCACTGATTTATACAACGCTCGACTCACCTCGATGATTGAGAGTATCCGCGAAGCAATTGATTCTGGCAAGAGAATACAAATTAGAAAATACCAGAGTGTCAATTCGAGTAAATTGTCTGACAGATTGGTCGAGCCGATCCGATTCACACCGGATTATCGAAGTCTTGCCGCATACGAGGTCAGCTCAGGCGTTAATAAATACTTCAACTTGGAACGCATTGGACAGGTAGTCATTCACAAAACGAAAATGAAGTTTCAACGCAAGCACAAGTACTCAGAACCTGATGTCTTTGGCTATGCGAGCGTCAATAAACCCGAACGGGTAGAACTGATCTTAACCCGACGTGCGGCGATATTATTGGGTGAGGAGTATCCTGGCACAATCGGCAAATTGAAGAAAATGAAAGCATCTGATCGCTTCAAGTTTTCAAGTGAAGTTCAAGATTTCAAACCGATCATTCGCTTTGTATTAGGATTGCTTGACGACGTTGAAATAGTTGGCAACACCCAATTTATTGATGCCGTTCATTCTGTGGTGCAGAGTGCCTTCAAGAAAAAAACCAGGTAGTATGAAGTCCAAAAATCCCGTTGGATCATGAGGAATTTTGTATGAATTTATCCTTCTTAATACCCATGAAATTGTAACTTTCGAACTCAAAATCATCACATGAAAAATCTTCTCTTTCTCTCCATCCTTTTGCTTCAACAGCATAACTTTTTTGCGCAGCTTATTGCGAAACGGGTTGAATCCAAAGTAACTGATGTCACTGTTTATCTCAATGGCGCTCAAGTTACGGAAGTGGCGAATGTGTCCTTAAAGGAAGGCGAGAACGCTTTCAAAATTACAGACCTCACCATGTACATGGATGCCAACTCCATTCAAATCAGCGGGAGCGATGCGTTTACCATTCTATCTGCTCGTCATGAGATCAATCATTTGAGCGATCACAGCTCACACCCGAGAGTGAAGGCGTTAAAAGATAGCCTTGAAGATTTGCATATTGCAAAACAAGAGGTTGCGGGTCTATTAGATGCTCTGGAGCAAGAGAGGATTATGCTGGAAAGCAATCGTATGGTAAAAGGGGAGAACACTACATTGATTCAGGAAGACCTTAAAGAAATGGCAGATTTCTTTCGCAATCGGCACATCAAGTTGAATTCAGAGAAACTCGACCTTCAGTTGAAAGATAACAAGATCGCGCGCGATATCGATCGTGTTTCCAAAGCGCTCAACCAACTGAATGCCAAACACAGCAACACACCGAGTGAAATTATTTTTCACATCCTCGCTGATAAGACCATGAACTCGACGGTTCGAATTTCCTACTTCATTCAACAAGCGGGATGGCAACCGCTGTATGATATCCGTGCTCGGGATATCAACTCACAAATTGAAGTTGGATATCGCGCGAAAGTCTTTCAGAATTCCGGTAAAGATTGGGAAAGAGTGAATATTACACTTTCTACTGGCAACCCTATCATTAGTATGCAAGCACCATCTATCAGTCCTTGGTTCATCAATATTTATGACCCCACGCCGGTGCCCACCCAAAGCAAAAGAGAGTACGCTAATGTTGCCGCACCAGCGTCTCGGATGATGTCGGCGGATGATGCGTCGCAATCCCTCACTACAGCCAATTATGTTACTGTAACCAACAATGCGGTGAATTCAGAATTCAGAATAGACATTCCTTATTCCATACCCAGCGACGGACAGCATTATGATGTAACTATTCGCAAAGAATCTTATCCGTCGAAATATCAATATTACTCGGCGCCCAAGCTTGATGCTTCTGCCTATCTGCGAGCTGAAATCACGAATCTATCTCGAGAAGAGATGCTTGCGGGCGAGAGTCACATATACTTCGGAAATGCTTTTGTAGGGAAAGGCTTTATTGATCCTTCGCAGATGGGTGATACTTTAATAGTTTCATTGGGAAGAGACAACGGCATTAAAATTCAACGCGAGTCGGTAAAGGATTTTTGCAAGACTACTATTTTCGGTGGAAGTCAAAAAACGAGTAAGGCCTATGATATTAGTGTTCAGAATAACAAGAAAGTACCGATTGAAATACTAATTGAAGACCAGCTACCCATATCGCAAAATGGTGATTTGGAGGTTGAAATTACGGATGTCAGTGGTGGCTTTCATGATGTCGGCACAGGTAAGGTAAGTTGGAAGATGCAAATGAATCCCGGGCAATCGGAGAAGCGTAGGTTGTATTTCAGCTGTAAATATCCTAAGAAGAAGATTTTAAACGGATTGTAGATCATGTATGCGAGATCTCGTAACTAAGGATTCAATTTCGCTATTGGTAGATGAGTTGTATTTGCGAATTGAAAAGGATGATCTTCTAAGTCCTTATTTCGTTGGCACAGATTGGCCTATTCATAAGTCGAGAATGATTGCCTTTTGGTCCTTTATTCTTTTGGAGGAACCGGGGTATGTAAATAATGTTTTTGATGCTCACAGAAGTATGGTTCTCGGGGAAGAGCATTTTAAAAGATGGTTGATGCTTTTTGAAGAATCCATAAACGCCAATTTCAAAGGTCCTAGATGTGATTTTGCCATAGAACGTGCCCGAAGGCTTTGCATCACTTTCGCTTCAAAAATGTTGGCAAAAGGAGAGTAGTACATTTATAGTTGCGCTGTAGATCATGGCAGGAGCATTACTAAATCCTAATTTATAGTTTATTACTTTCTAACTTAGCTGAGGAAAAATATCTCAACGAAATGGAATTGAACGCGCAGCAAATTGCTGATATGCTTGGTGGTAAAGTAGAGGGCAATCCTCTCGCAATGATAAATGGTTTGTCGAAAATTGAAGATGGTCAGCCCGGGACACTCACATTTCTTGCAAATCCTAAATATAAGGAGTTCATTTTTTCAACCCTTGCGAGTGTCGCCATAGTAGGTGAGGACTTCACGGAAGAGCAGGCAATTCCGGCTACACTTACTTTGATTCGTGTTAAGGATGCATATCATTCTTTTTCTCAATTGTTGAGCGCCTATCAGGCGTTCCGTAAGCCCAAGCCAGGAATTCATCCTTCGGCAGTTATTGGTTCTGCCGTGATTATAGGTAAGGAGGTGCATATTGGAGCGAATGTTTGTATCGGTGATAACGTGCGAATTGGAGATGATGCTGTAATTATGATGGCAACATGCATTGGTGACGGCGCTGTGATTGGCAACGGCTCATTTCTTTATTCTGGTGTTCATGTTTATCATGATTGTTCGATAGGAGAGCATTGCACAATTCATAGCGGTGCGATCATCGGAGCAGATGGTTTCGGTTTTGCCCCAAACACCGATAACAACTACCAAAAAGTGCCTCAAATCGGTAATGTTATTCTGGAGGATTTTGTAGAGGTGGGCGCAGGAACATGTATTGATCGGGCTACTTTAGGTTCTACTGTAATAAAACGAGGGGTGAAGCTTGATAATTTAATTCAAATTGCCCATAACGTTGAAATTGGTGAGAATACTGTCATAGCTGCGCAAAGCGGGGTAGCGGGTTCAACGAAAATTGGTAAGAATTGCATGATTGGGGGCCAAGTTGGGATTATTGGTCACCTATTTATTGCCGACGGCACTAAGATTGCCGCACAAAGCGGTATTGGACATTCAATTAATACTCCTAATACAGTGCTTCAAGGTTCACCGGCATTTGGAATAATGGACTACAAAAAATCTTATGTTGGTTTTACTAAGCTGCCGGAAATCCTGAAGCGAATTAGCGCAATAGAGAAGATCGTTGGTGATGAAAAGGGATGAGAGCTTGGTCAGATCGTTTCTTTGAATGTCGTGCATCCATAACCCATGAATTGAGGGCTATGGGACCGCATGGGGTTCATTCACCTTTTGTCTTTGACATTCTTATAAATTATTGCCCATCGTCTTTTGATATCGAGGTTTTAAAGGTTCTCAGAGATCTTCATAAAGAGTTGCGACGCGATTCTACAGTTATAGTTAAAGTCGATTATGGAACTGGAGAAAGTGGTCCAATCAAGGTTAGCACAATTGCTAATCGTAGCATAAAGTCGTTCAAACAATCTATATTTATTTCTTGGTTAGCTAAGCATGTGAATAGCACTCGGATACTTGAATTGGGTTCATGTTTAGGAACAACTACCGCGGCGCTTGCTGCAATCAATCCCGAGGCTGAAATCAATTCAGTTGAAGGATGTTCCAATACAGCGCGAATTGCCTCAGATAATTTGAGGAAATTGGGCTTACAAAATGCGAAAATCATTCAATATGAGATGTCGGAATATTTTCATAGTCTTCCGAAATGTGCGTTGAACCAATTTGATTTTATCATACTCGATTGCAACCACACCTATTCCGCCACCTTGGAGTACTTCCTGCAAATAGAATCAAGTAGTAATGAGAATTTGGTAATTGTTTGCGATGATATTCACTGGTCGGCCGAAATGAATAGGGCCTGGAAATTCATGTCTCAGCGGCCCACGTTCGAAATTAGCATTGATTTCTTGCACTTCGGAATTCTTGCGCGGAGAAAGGGAAAGGAGAAAGAACACTTTGTTTTGAAAATGCCTTAGTATAGGGTTGTTGCTACCAAAAGAATAAAACCCAAAACCCGGATAAGAAATTACTTCTCATACGGATTTTGGGTTTTCTTTTATTTATATGTCAATGATGCGAATGAGCTTTGAAGCTCCATCGCCCAAGTGATGTATGGGCTATTTTATTTTCTTGCCATTAACAATAAACTCGGTGCGTCGATTTTCCTCGTGCTTTGCCTCACTGCATTTTACACCGTCTTTACAATCATTGAGAAGCTCTCTTTCACCAAATCCTTTGGACGTGATAATTGCCCTTGGCACTCCTTTTTTAACAAGATATTCCGTTACAGCCTTGGCGCGTTTGTCGGAGAGCTGATCGTTGTACTCTTGGCTACCTCTACAATCTGTGTGGCTTCGTAGCTCAAATTTCAGGTTGTCGTTTTCGCGGAATAGTTTAACCAACTCATCAAGAAATGGATACGCATCTTTTCTGATTTGCCATTTATTGAAATCCCAGTGGATATCAGGCATTGGATAGACCCCTTTGTTCTTGCCGTTGCCACTGTCTTTGCCTTCATCTTTGGTGGCGTCTGTTACATATACCTCAGTGAGTTTAAAGTTCTTTACAATGGGGTTTTCTACATTGCGTGTTTCAATATTTTCATTGAGCGCGAAGTATCCTTCAAGTTCAGTAACAATTTGATAGTCTTTACCACGTATGAGTTCTGCTTGAAAACGGCCGTCGCCATCCGTTAGAATCATCTGCTCCGTGCCGTCTGTCAGGTTTTTAATGAAGACTTTTACACCACCTAAAGGAAGATTGCTGTCCTTACCTGATATTGAACCCATCAGAGTAACCTTACTATCGTCATAAGAAAAGGAAAATACCTTATCACTTCCCATACGATCACTGGATAAATAACCACTTTTCCCATCACCATTCCAAACCATGCCGAAGTCATCAAATGGGGTATTCACCGGATAACTTTGGTGAACGGGTTTTTCCCAAATGCCATTCCTGAGATAGGAATAAAGAATGTCGATACCTCCTAAACACTGATGACCGTCGCTTGAGAAGTAAATCTGATCAGCAGACCTGACAACAGGGAATAATTCATTTCCGGTGCTATTAACATTTTTACCTAGATTGACAGGAGTGCCCCAGGATCCATCTATGAATTTACTTGACCATAAATCCATGCCGCCGTATGAGCCACTCATATCACTCGAGAAATACAATGTAAGTCCATCGGGTGAAAAGGACGGATGGGCATACATACTGGAGGCATCGCAAAATGGAATTAAGGTTGGTTTAGACCATTTACCATCAGAACCTTTGGTGCATGAATACAATTGTGTAGTACTTATAGGAATATCGTTTTTACCCATTTTACCGGCATCGACTTGAAAGCTACGTGTAAATATCAACGAGGTGCCTGCCGGAGAGACGGCCGCACACGCATCATGGTAGATACCATTAACTTCAGCCAATGGCTCCGGAGTTGTCCAACTTGCACCGTCCCTTTTACTAAAATAAAGGTTGTTATAAGTTAAACCATTGTACGGGTCTTTTTCTCCTTCTCCTGATGGACTTGTGATAATCAACCCACCATTGTAAGGGGTAGAGCTGAAGAATGGACCGCCAATGGGAATGTTAAGCGACTCAATCACATAGTATGTGGAATCATCTTTCAATTTTTCTATCGACTTGCAACTTTCCAACAAACCACGGGCTTGTGTGTTTTCTGGGCTCCTGGAAAGAACACCTTCTAACAACGGCATGGCCTCGGTGTAGCGCTGCGCTCCCATCAACGCTTTTGCACGATTAATACGATCGTTGTCTGTAATATCAGGGGCAGTTGACGCCAATTCATAATTGGAGATTGCGCTATTGAAATTATTGACTTTAAGATAACTATTGGCCAACATCATACGAGATGATGCATCCTCTTTTTTGGCTAATCCTTTGTTGAAGTAGCTGATGGCATCCTGATAACGATAGCCTTCGTAAGCCTGTTTACCATTTTTTAGATACATGGAAGGTGAGCAGCTGGCCAAAAGAAGCGTGGCTACTATTACTTTATAAAAACTTTTTCTCATCGTTTAATTTTCTTTTAATGGATCAGAAATATCTGGGTGATCGTGTCTTCATAACCACCTCACTTCCGAAGTCATAACCTAACATAACCTCGTGAGAGTTGTTACTGTACTTAGCCAAATTCGACAGGGTGTAGTCAAACGCATACCCAAGTCGCATTTCCGGGGTAATATTCCATTCGAGCATGGCCACGATTGCATCTTGTGAGCGATAGCCTGCACCTACCCAGAATTTTTTGAGAAAGAGAAGATTACAGTTTAGATCAACTTGAGGGCTCGCACCGTCTTGAATTTTAACCAAAAAACTTGGCTTTATTGCCAATTCTGAATTTGGGGTAATTACAACGCCACCATTGGCATAGATATGGGTTCTGTAGAAGGAGTTTACACCGGTGTTGGTGTAGGAAATTTTATCGTCAACACTCAAAATGTTCGGAGCTGAAAGGCCCAAATACCATTTATTCGTATAGTAATAAAGTCCGGCTCCTACCCTCGGAATAATATCCCCTTTGATGTTGTTTGCATAAACTGGATCTGAGTCTTCTCTGACAATCGCCTCATTAAGACGCGCTGAATATCTCGATATACCAAGGCGAAGCCCCATTCGGAGATAACCGTTGCCTATCGAAACTCTTGTGGATGTATTCAAACCTAGGTCTTGTGTATTAGTGAGACCAATATTGTCGTTTGTAAATGTCACGCCAACTCCCATCAAGCCTTTCAGAATAGATCCGTCGGCACATACTGTTTGTACTTTCGGTGCACCATCCATTTTGACCCACTGACTGCGATGCAGCAAACTGGCGCTCCAGTAGGGATGCGAACCCGAATAAGCAGGATTGATCAAAAGACCGTTGAACATATATTGGCTGATCATCACCTCTTGTTGTGCTAATCCTTGGAGGCTAAGCAGCAGCATCAACGGAAGAATATATTTTTTCATGTTATTCATGCTTTAGTTGGATTTGGAAATTAGTTTCTGCGCAAGTCAACAAATGTGTTAAACTCTTTATTACATCCTTCGTAAATGATGAAGTAGGTGCCGTCGGAAAGCAGCGATCCATCACTATGCTGCCCAAACCAGTCGTCTTGGTAGTCTTTCTTCTCGTAAACCACGCTTCCCCAGCGGTTGAATACTTTGAAGACACTTTCTGAACAACCCCAAGCACCATCGATGATGTATACATCATTTATGCCATCACCGTTAGGGGATAAGGCATTATATACTTCTAGCTTGAATGGCTCGATGAGTTTTATCAAAGTATCTACTTTGCAACCATTGCTATCCTGCACTGTAAGTTCATAATCTCCAGCCGCAAGATTTTGTACCGAGTTAATGGTGTCTCCGGCGATTGCAGGATTCCATAAATACTGGTAACCTCCTGCGCCGCCAATTGCAGTTACTTCAATACTTCCATCTCCAGATTCAAACAATGAGAGATTGTAATCTCCAAATTGACTCAAGGTAATTTGAAGAGCTATTGCCGTTGGATTTTGAATTTCAAAATCAGCGCTATTAATACAACCATCGGCACTGGTTACAACCACTTCGTAATTTCCGGGAGCCAGATCAGATATGTTTTCCGCGGTTGAAATAAGGTTGTCCGCAGAGTCATACCATTGGGTTGTGATTGGGGCCAATCCACCTGTTATACTTACGCTACCTGAACCATCTGAAAGATTGATACATGAGATATTATTGATAATGGGCGAAACCACCATTCCCACACTGGATTCTATCTCGATAGTTCTTTCGATTATACAATTGGCCTCATCCGCAATACTCACAGTATAACTGCCGGCGCACAAATCACTTTGGTCTTCAGTTTGGATTCCATTTGACCATGTATATGTTATTACACCTGTACCTCCGTTGGTTTGAAGATCAATACCACCATTACAATTGTTACATGTAGTAGGGGTGACCTCTGAAACAACTTGAATCGGTTCTAATGGATTGGTAGTAAAACAATTTTGATTAACACACCCGTTAATATCCGTCACTGCGACACAGAATTCACTGGCCCCAACAACCGAGATACAAGAGGTCGTGTCGAGCGTGTTCCACTCATAAGTAAACGGACCATTTACACTTTGGATGAAGGCACACAAGTCTGCATATCCCTCATCACAATTGTAGGTCGCATCTATAATGATAGTATCTGATTCAGGCTCTGTAATCTCATAATCAAATGACGCGCTACAGTTATAGGAGTTTGTAATCGAGACAGTGTAATCTCCAGAACAAAGCCCGCTAATATCAGAATCGATTGAAGTAAATCCGTTTACACCTGTCCATGAATATACAAAACCCGTATCTGATGGTGTAATATCAATGCTTCCCTCACACTCACTGAAACAAATGTTGTTTACTACTGTGCTCGGACTTGTTTCTATGGCCGGTGTGGAGAGCAGGAGTATGGGGTCGCTGGTAAAGGTGCAATAGTTCGCGTCTACAATCAAAACTTGATACAATCCCGTGGTCAAGTCCAGCTGGTCTTCGTCGAACTCAGTTGCATTAGCATTACTCTGCCATGAATAGAAATATGGTGCCATTCCACCGGTGACGGAGATATCAATAGATCCATCACTTGACTCAGGACAACTTACTGCAAAGCCAAAATAGTCGGTTGTCACAAATTCAAAGCCAATCGATGTATCGGGTTGAGTTATTTCATACTGGTAATTTTCGGAACACCCGATGACATCTGTTACCTCAACGCTGTAGATACCTGCAGTGAGGCTGAAAATATCTTGGTTATTTGATAATGTATCTCCATTCGAATTGGTCCAAGTATAGCTTAGCGGCCCGGCACCTGAGACAGGCGTTAGATTGATCGCGCCATTGTCATCCCCATAGCATTGAAGTGAATAGGTTTGACCAATTACTTGAACAATATCATCCAGAATAATATCAATTGGCGTGGGGCCCTCAATTTCAAAAGTAACCTCATCACTGCATCCATTGGCGTCAGCTAAGACAAGGCTATGAGTACCGAGGCACAATGAATCAATCACGATAGCTAATGAGTCTCCGCTCAAATCAATAGATAATGTTACACCGTCGAGAATGAGATTTCTACTTCCGGTTCCACCATTGATTTCAAGATAGGCCGAGGCGTCGCAAACATTAAAGCAACTAACATCTGATTGAACAACCACAAAGTCAATTTCAGGAGCGCTGAACTCAATTAATGGATATTCAAATGTTTCCTGACAATTGTTTGCATCAGTTACAGTAAGAGTATATAACTCAGGATTTAAGCCACAAAGAGTATCGGCATCTGGACTATTATCGCCAATTCCGCCGGTCCATTCGTAACTGATGTAGTTTCCACTGCCGCCTGAAATATTTGGGATGATACAGCCACTTAAATTATTGCAATCAATAGAAGTTGTGCTACCCGATGATGACAATGCATCGGGCTCTGTTAGGTTGACACATGTGGTTGCGAAACATCCGTTTACGTCGGTAACAGTTAACGACAATGTACCTGCTGGAATATTATTAATGAACGAGGTATTTGCAGGGTTGCCGTAATCTGCAGGATCGAATGAGGAACCCGCGCAATTCGGTGACGCCTCACCTGTCCAATCATATGAGTAAAGGAATGGAGCAAATTGAGTTGCATCTGGAGTGCCTCCAATAACAAATGCAGCTAATGATCCATCATTCGCTCCATTGCAACCAATGTTGTAACCTCCCTCATAAATGGAAGGCAAAATCGATACAATTTCTAAGGCTACTGGTGCATTCAAATTGATGGTTTTTGATGCAACACACCCCAAGACCGTATCGGTTACCTCAACTGTGTATACACAGGTAAAGAGTTGGGAAATATTTTGGTTGTTGGGGTTATTGATCGGACAGTCTCCATCAGCAGACCATGAGTATGTATAAAATCCAGATCCATTGCTAACTGCAATTTCTATTGCTCCATCAGCTGAACCCACGCAAAGAGGTCTATCCACAAGAATTGTATCGATGAACAAACCTGCAGGGTCAACAAGTGGAATTACCATGGTCTCAGAACAGTTTCCTGCAGTTGCTGTAACGAAATACAACCCTGAACAGAGACTGTCGGCAGATGAGGTTGAGTTAAATGAATTGCCATCGGCGCTTTCATATCTCCATTCGAAAGTGAATGGCGGTAGTACCACAGTTGAGTCTATTAAGCTGGTGAATACCTCTATTTGACCATTACAAACTCCCTCGCAGAGAGGATTAACTTGGTTGAAGGATGGCACGAATTGGTCATTGGCTCCAACTGAGATGAAGAAAGTGTCAGGGCAGTTTTGTGAGTCAAAAATGAACGCTGTATAAATACCGCTGGTCAAATTGGTGATATCCTCATCGGTTGACGAGAAACCGTCTGGACCTTCCCAAAGATATGTGTAACCGCCTGAGTGGCCGCCTGTTGTTTCGGTAATCTGAATCGCACCAAGACCCACGTCACCACCACCACATGCGTTATTGGTAACCAACGAAGTAATGTCAATTTGCTCCGGTTCCAAAAGATTGAAAATTATCTCATCAGAAATACAATTTAATGAATCGAATGCGAAGTATGAATAATTACCCGCCGGGGCTCCTGTCAGGGACTCACTTGTGCTGTAGATGATATCATCATCATTGTTGATCCATTGATAAGTATATGGTGGAGTTCCTCCGGAAGCAATCGCTGTTGCTCCTCCGTCTGAAGAACCGTGACACGTTACATTGAATCCCCCCGGGTACAATGTAACGTCAGTAAGTATGGTCGTAATTGGTTCTATAGGTTCATTTATGACGATCTCAACGCTTGCACTATTCACACAGCCGTTGCGGTCAATTACGTTAACGCTATATTCTCCTCCGTCAAGATTTTGTGCAACAGGCCCTTGAACCGCTGGATCATGGCTCCAAACGTAAGTGTATGGAGCACATCCACCGGTCGCAACAACAGTGGCTTCGCCAGTTTCAACACCGTTACAAAGAAGATCCACTTGACCCACGGCAAATAGGAATACTGAATCGGGTTGGGTTAGTGTATAGCTGTTGGTGTATGAACAACCTTCAGCGTCTGTTACAACCACATCATACGCACCTTGACCTAATCCGCCAATACTATCAGCGTTAGAGGAGAATCCGTTGGAACCTGTCCATGAAATACTGTAGGGTTCTACGCCACCTGTAATATCTAATGCTACGTGACCATCATTAGATCCGAAACAACTGATTTGATTACACAAATAATCGGATGTCGATGAAACAACATTAAAGACATTGACTTCCTCAACATCAATGCAATCTTCAGCAAAACAACCTGTATTATCAGTTACGGAAATGCAATATGTTCCGGCCAATACATTGATCAAATTGGCCTGACTAGAAGTGAAGCCTTGCGGACCTGCCCATTCAATAGTCACAGGGGCTTCGCTACCGATAATGGTTGTAACCTGTCCAGTGCTTGCGTCTTGACAAGTAATGGTATTAGCGAAAAGTACAATTTCTATTGGAGAGATATCACTAACAGTTACTTCCGCGTCACCTGTAAATGAACATCCTGAAGCATCCTGAACATTGAGAGTGTAAACACCGGCATCTAAGTTGTTGATACTCAAATTTCCTGCTGCGCTATATCCAGCAGGACCAACCCAAGAAATATCTATAGGATTTATCCCTCCAGCAAGAGTTGCAACAATTCCACCAGTACTGCTATTTACGCAATTAGCAGGATCAATCTCGAATGTTGCGGCCAGTGGAGATGTCGCAGAAACTTCGATCGTGTCGCATGCATTTGACTGACATCCATTGGCGTCAACTACGCTCACGCAATACGTGCCAACTGGCAAGTCTTCTATGTCGGCTGAAGCCGAGGTGAATCCATCCGGACCGGTCCAACCGATAGATACAGGCTCAACAGCACCCGCGTAAGTTACCGTCATTGTTCCTGAAGCACTGCCCTCACAGAAGGCGTCAGTTGCGGCGATCGCTGCGATGAAATTAGACGCAGATGTTTGACCAACTTCAATACAGGTAGTGTCGGATGAGCAACCATTTACATCTGTAACTAAAGCACAGTACTCTCCAGGAATTAAGTTTATGATGTCTTCATTAGAACTGTTAAAGGCATTGGGCCCGTTCCAAATAACAGAATACCCAGCTGAAGCGCCGACAACGGTAAGATCAATTGTACCATTGTCACCTCCCGCACATACAGAGGCATTTGTTGCATCGGCAAATGCGAAAAGATACTGATCTTGATTGATTATCACTTCGGCGCAAACCTCGGTGCCAAAGCAACCTACGGCATCACGAACAATCAAACAATATTCGCCAGCTTCTAGGTTGCTGATATCCTCTTGGGTACTGGCAAATCCGTTTGGTCCAGACCATAAGAAATCAAAAGGCGAATTAGTGCCAATAACATCCGCAGAAATACTACCCGATGCACTATTGGCACAAGCAGCATTAGATGCGTTCAGGGTAGCAGATACAGGAGGTGATGACAGCAAGCCGATGTTGATTGTAGTGTCGAATGAACATCCGGACTCGTCAGATACAGTTAGGTTGTATGCGCCTGAAACAAGGTCAGTAATGATGGGCTCATTCGAGAAAAACGCATTGCCGCTCCAGAAATAGTCTATGTTACCAGTGGCACCGTTTACGATTACGGAAGCAGATCCAGAGGCTGATTCCGGACATTGCTGCGGCACCGTGTTAATGATTACGTCTAAGCCTCCGGCACCGCCGTCAATGTTTTCACAAACCTCTTCCGACGAACAACCATTGGCGTCGGTTGCAGTAACACAGTATGTGCCGGCTCCGATATTTTCCAAGTCCGCCGAAGTACTGATCAAAGCTCCGTTCTGAGTCCATTCAAAAGTGTATATACCAGTGCCATCAATAACCGTTGCAGCTATAGACCCATCCTCTGAGTTCGGGCATGAGGGAGCAACAGGAGAAGTGACAATATTTATGGGAGTCGAATTTGAAGTAACGATTGCACAGACATCTGATTCAACGCATCCTCTTGAATCAACCAATGTCAAGCAATACTGCCCGGCATTGAGGGAATTGAGATTTGTCAATGTTGATTCAAAACCATTTGGACCCGTCCATGAAGTAATTAAAAATGGTTGAACAGCCAAAGGAGCTACAAATGTCAAGCTTCCATTACCTGCGCCGCTGCAACTTTCTGGAACAGAGGTAAAGTCAGTTCCGAACGGCGCGGGCTGTTGATCGATTATGTCGTCACACTGCTCAACAATACATCCATTGGCATCGGTTACTTGCGCGCAATAGTTGCCAACACCTACATTGGTAAGAGTGGCGCCCAGTCCGATGGTTTCATCGCTGGCATTCAGCCAAACAATCGAAACAGGTTCCACTGCGGCAACTACTTGAGCGGTGAGCGAACCATTGTCGGAACATACCCGATCTTGGCTCGTAATTGTCAATTGGAAAGGTAAAGTAGTGGATACGTTAACGTCACTGCACGCACTACCTGTGCAACCGGTGGGATTACTTACTGTCACGCAATAGTCAGAACCGGGGGCCAAATTGTTGATAGGATTACCAGTATTGAAATAGCCGTTTGGACCTTGCCAAACAAACTCAAAAGGACCTTCAGCTCCCGTTACTATGGCATTGATGCTACCATTATCCGCTCCGTTACAGGTAATGTCAGTAGTTGTTAGTGTCACATTAATCAAGCTATTGGTGGAGACTTCAACGGTTTCGCATGCATTCTCAACGCAACCTCTAGAGTCGGTAACAACAAAGCAGTATTCTCCGGAAATAGCATTGTTGATGGTAGATCCTACACCTGCAATGCCATTTGGTGCAGTCCATGTGATGTTCAATGGAACGTTTGCACCAGGAGCTTGAATACTTACAGTTCCGTCTTCAGCTTCAGGACATGACACGGGCGTGGAAGTGAACGTAATTCCGAAAGGTGCAGGGCTAAGCTCATCAACGAATACACTTGAGTCAGCCGTACAACCTAAGCCGTCAGTTACCGTGATGTTGTAGATACCAGCGGCAAGATTCGTAAGATCTTCAGAGTCGCTGAAGAAATTATCGCCTGTCCAAGAAATGATAGGAGAATTAGCCCCATTTATGGTGGTAAGAACTTGTCCGTTATTACCGCATTGTGATGGTATGACAGCAAAAGTGAAAGTTATGTTTCCGTCTCCACTTCCAATAGTAATACATGAGTCAGCCGTACAATTGTTGCTCGTAGATGTAGCAGTAACGCAGTATTCTCCTGATGTCAAGTTGGAGATGGTGGAGCCGATGTTCTGAAGACCTCCCGGATATTGCCAGTTGTAATTATAGTTGCCGTTAGGCAAAGCAATTACGGAAATAGATCCATCGTCTGAGCCTGGGCATGACAATTCGGTCGTTGCAAACGTCAAGGTTGTGCCGGTAGAAAAATCAGTGCCAACACTGTCACAAGCGGTGGATTGGCATCCTGTTGCATCCGTTGCAGTGACACAGTAAGTTCCAATGGCGATGTTGTTCAAGGATGAACTAGTTCCTACTTCAATAGATCCCAATAACCATTGGTAACTCAGGGTTGATGATGTGCCCACTGCATTTACGGAAATAGCTCCACTGTTAGGGCCTGAGCAATTTACGTCCGTAACGGTAATGACCAGATTGAAGTCTCCCTGACCGGATGTTTCAACAGTATCGCATTTCGCTGCCAAGCATCCAAGCTCGTCAATAATCTCTACACAATACACACCACTCTGAATATTGCTGAGGTCCGTTGAACTGCTGGTAAAGTTGGATGGCCCTGTCCAAGTAGTTGTAGTTACTCCTGTGTTACCGCTTATGGTTACATCGATGGCGCCGTCATCAGAGCCAATACAGGAGGCATCCGAAACGAGTGAGGTCAAATCGATAACATTAGAGTTCACTGACTCTAATGTGTCACATGCACTCGCTTGACATCCATCTGCATCGGTGACAGTTAAGCAGTATTCACCTGAGATAACGCCCGTCAGATTTTGACTCTGCGATTCGAAATTGAGCGGTCCCTGCCAGCTGTATTCAATCGGAGTTGTTCCTCCTATCAAGTTTACGTTTATTTCGCCGTCCTCACTGCGCTCACAGAATCCTGGTGTATTCGTGAATTGTAAAGAAATTGTCGATTGAGCAGGTTCAATTACCGTGGAGCACTCTTCAACAAAACATCCGAGTGCATCGGTAGCAGTTATGCAATACTCTCCGGCTTCTAGAGCATTCAACGAGGTGGTATTCGTGTCCAGTACAAAACCATTTGGACCTTGCCACTGGAATGTTACTGAACCGTTTTGACCCGAAATGGATCCATTGATTGCACCGGAATTACTTCCTTGACAAAATGCGGGAGTTGAAACCAATTGTAAGACAAGGTTATTTATATTGGCATTCGAAACGGTTGCACACTCTTCCGTGGAGCAGTTGTTTTGGTCGGTAATCTCAACACAATATTCACCAGCAGAAATATTGTTGAGCTCACTGGTATTGTTAATGTTATTTCCTTGAGCATCTGTCCATGTATATGAAGCAATAGGAGCGGTGAGAGTAGCGTTGCTCACAACAACCGATCCATCATTAGTAAATTGACAGGAACTCGGTGAAGCAGTCAATTGAACATTCGGGCTGAAAACATCTACGCCTACAAATCGTGTGGCCTCAGTTTCGCAACCGTTGTTGTCTGTTATGGCGATGGTGTAAAGTCCAGAAGCCAAGCTGGTTATGATAGAGTCATTCGAAATCACGCTGTTTCCAATTGTCCATTCAATGCTCGTTACAGCACCGGCTCCTGCGACGGAGAGAAGGGCTAAAGCGCCATTATTAGCACCCGGGCAACTATTATTGGTGACAGTGATATCGAAGTTTGCGTTCAGTTGTGCGTTAGGAACAAGTGCTTGTGATGCTGTGTACTGGCAGCCAAGAGCGTCAGTTACCACTACGGTGTAGTTACCACCAGTTAATCCATTGATAGTTGATCCAGTTGCTGGAGTGGTGAGGTTGCCGCCCGTCCAACTATAACTTAGGTTACCTGTTGTGCCGGTGACGGAAACAGAAATACTACCTGAGTTACTGCTTGGACATGATGGAGCAACTGTGGTAAAATCAAAGTTTGCATCGGCGCCGTTTCCTGCGGCAACGTTGATGCATTGCTCAGCACTACAATTGTTCTCATCTGTTATCGCAACGCAGTAGTTTCCAGCAGAAAGATTATTGATGTTATCTCCGGTTCCGATGAATGTTGGTCCTGATGTCCATACATAAGATAAGTTGGTACCACTGAAATTGCTAGCAGTTACGTTGGCTGCACCATCTGAACTTAGCGCGCAGCTTGTTGCGTCTGAAGTCAAGGAAATCGTTGGGTTAAATGGATTGGCGATGATAAAAACACAAGAGTCATCAGCACAGTTATTTACATCTGTAGCGGTAAGGCAATATTGACCAGGTTGTAAATTGGAAATAGCCTGGCTTTGTGAGGATAGACCATTGGGTCCCACCCATGCGAAGGATTGAGCTCCGAGTACACTCGCAATAATGGAACCGTCGCTAACCCCGGGGCAACTGCTGTTTTCAATGTTGAATGTGAAAGGTAATGACACATTGTTGTTTGGAATCAGATTGGTACACTGAGTGTAGGCACATCCGATGTTGTCGGTAATCTGAAGGCAATATTGACCGCCTATGAGATTAGTGATGGGATTGCTGTTTCCGATAGTTAGACCACCAGAGTTAGTCCAATCGAAACTAACGGGAGTTGTGCCTGTTACGGTTGCTAATAATGCGCCAGAATTGCTTTCAACGCAGGCAGGTGCTGTAGGAGTGAAAGCGATTGTCACATTCGCACCCGTGCCCTGTAAAACATTAGCGCACTCTTGTACGCTACATCCATTGCTTGAGGTCGCTGTGACGCAATATTGACCTGCTGACAAATCAGAAATGGCATTAGTGTTTCCACCAATGATGCCGGAACTTCCGGACCAGGAAAATGCAATGGTTCCAACACCAAGGCCTGTAACTGAGGCCGAAATAGAGCCATCTGAACTGGTAGCACATGTTGTTGGTGTAGAAGTGAATACGATATCAGGATTGAACGGGTTACTACTAACATTAGCGCAATTGGTTGCATTGCAACCTGCGGCATCAGTGATAGTCAAGCAGTATTGTCCTGTGCCCAAATTAGAAACGTCTTCAGTTGCTGCTGTGAAGTTATTGGGTCCAGTCCATGAAAAATTTTGTATAGGAGTATTTGCTCCAGTAACAGATGCATTGATAGAGCCATTGCTACCTCCTGGACAAGCTGTGTTGGTTACATCAAATGATAAAACAGCGTTGGAAGTTGTGAAGGGTACGAGGCTGGTTTGGCTGTTATATGTGCATCCAAAACCATCCGTAACGGTTAGAGAATATTGACCGCCAATGAGGCCAGTGATGTTCTGCTGATTACTTGTGTATCCGCTAGGTCCGGTCCAACTAAATGTCAAGTTGCCCGAAAGACCCGTTACATTCACATCTAAGCCACCGTTGGTTGCAGACGGACAAGAAGGTCTGGGGTTTTGTGTAAAGGTGAAAATCGGTTGAGTTGGTGTGCCCAATTCAACAAATTCGCACAATTGGGTTAAGCAACCTGTGGCGTCGGAGAAATTCAAGCAGTATTGACCAATACCAAGATCACCAATGTTTTGAGTATTGCTAGTGAATCCATTCGGCCCACTCCATGAAAAACTCAATGGATTGTCAGCACCGGAAACATTTGTTTGAATAACTCCACTGCTGCTGTTGGCACAAGGAACATCTGTAACATTCAAAGTCAAATTATAAGGAGGAGTAGGATTGGTACCCACCTGCACACATGAGTTCCCTTGACAGCCATCGCTATCGGTCGCTGTGACACAGTATTGACCAGGAACCACGTTGTTGTTGTTCGCGAGAGTGCTATTGAATGAGTTAGGTCCAGCCCATTGATAAGTAACTGGCGGCTGTCCGTCTGTACTAACTACGGATATAGAACCTGTAGCACTGCCCGCACACAGTGCAGGAACTGAAGATAAGACTAACTCAACCTCTTGTGGTCTAATGGTAATGGAGTCTGTGGCAGAGCAATTTCCGGCAGTTACAGTGGCGATATAGGTTTCAGCACCATTAGGACAAACAGTATTTGTAAGAGCGAATGGATTGGGAACGTTTTGAGACCAAGTAAATGACCCTTGCGTTGCTGCATCACTTACAAGTGTGAGATTCACGCATTCACCAAGGCAAATCGCTTCAGTATTAGCTTGCAAGTCAATATCCAGTTGATCATTAATGAAGAAGTTGATGCTATCAAGCAACACAGGGCCCGAACATACTGGGTCTGCAAGGTAAATTGTGAAATACTCTTGTCCTTCCGGGATACCGTCGTTTGGCGCGCTCACACTGATTGTAACTGAAGTTTGATTCGCTGGTATACTTATGGTTTGCGGTGTTAGTGGTGGCACGTTTCCTATGGATGGCACAAAGTCAACACCATTGGTTGCAGTTCCTCCCACCCAAAATGTTACATCTTGGGCAAGCGATGAGGGAAACTGACGAGAAAATGTAAGGTTGCCTACGGAACATCCTTCAGTGAGGTAATTGAGCCCGTTAGATGTCGTAGTGGCTACTGCTACAGGGTTAGATTCGATTGATTCTATGAAAACAGCTGAATCGTATAGACGGTCTGTTCCGTCGGCGATAATCAACTTTAGTGTGTATGGAACGCAAGGGGTAAGGCCACCAATCTTAGCAACGAGGTTCTTGGTGAAACCGTCATATTGAATGTACTGTCCAAAGGGGTTTTGATTGTTGTAGAAAAACTGACTGTTTTGATTCAAGTTTACAGTATTGATGGAAACAACCTGTCCTGTCGTTGGTACTAATGCGATATTTACGTTGTTTCCAATATTCGGGCCTGATATATAAAAACCGAACACGTCATTGAAGGGGGAATTCACCCACTCATTATATTCTTCCGAGGCAAATGTGTATTTGAATTTAAGCGAGTCCCCTTGAGGAATGATGTCAAACTGAATGGTTGTAGCATCCCTTGTGACGCGATTTTGGGATTGATTCAACAGAGTGCTACCTGGACAACCATTATCGAATTGATCGCATGTTCCTGCTGCGGTTGAGCAGTTGCCGATTGCATTGTTTGGACCAATGGAGTATAACGCCTTACCTGTTGTCATGAGGAGACCTTGACTCGTACCAAGCTCTGTGTTAACAGAATTGTAGAAACCATAGGTGCTATCATTACAAGTGGTAACGACTACGTTACTTATCTGTACCCCGTCTCCAACAAGTCCCTGCACAATTTGTTGCGCTGTCAAGTTAATGTTAACAGAGTAGGACTGCGCTGATAGTTGTGAAGCGCCCATAAGCAGGGCAAACCCAGCAACTTTTTTTAATTGATTAATCACCATTTGTATAGTTGACATTTCAGTTGATTGTAGAATATCCTTTCGACTTTTTTAATTTGTGACAGAGTTTCTCGCGTTGAGACAAGCTTGCTCAAACTCTTGAACCCCCCATTGTGACATGTGATTGAAACGCTCTAAATCACATGTGCTAGCGACACGGATGAATTTCTTAATTTCTGTATCAGCAGTGGTGGAAAAATTTACTTTCCAGCTAATGTGCAACACATGGGCAGGAATGCACGCTGTCACTATTGAAAAATTACCATCCCTTTCTAAAGCTTTGAAAAGCGCGTTATAGCTATCTACCGTCAGGTCGTTAATTTGAATGATTGCCTCGTGAGCGGGTAGAGGATTTTTGATATTCTGATGGGTTTGAGCCAGCGTTGCGCAAGAGATAAAAAGCGCAATCAGAGTATGCGTCAATTTCATACGATTTGTTTAGGTTTACTTAGTTTGCAAATATGCAACATTTGCTCACCAAGAGAAAATGTTTTTTTTGTGTTGGATAGGCTTAAATTTTCAACAGTCTTAAATTCTTTGACGCTTGCATTCGTACAATATCATGCCACAAGCAACACCTACGTTGAGCGAGCTGGTTAAACCATCCATGGGTATTTTTAATAGTTGTGTGACTTTACGTATTGAGGCATGACTTAGGCCGTTGTCCTCGGAGCCCATAACAACAGCTATGGGTCTGCAAAAATTGAATTCATGTGCGCAGGTTTCAGCTTTTTCGGATGCGCCGACTATTGTTACCCCTGTATTTTGGAGATAATCTATTGTCTGTTGAATGGATTTAGTTCTACATACCGTTAAATTGTGAAGTGCACCGCTTGAAATTTTGATGGCTTCAGAGTTGATTTGTGCTGAACCTGATTCCGGAACTACAATGGCATGTACTCCCATACATTCAGCGGTTCTGGCAATACCTCCAAGATTTCTCACATCTGTTATCCCGTCCAGAATCAAAATAAGAGGATTTTCACCCCTTTCAAATGTGGTTGCAATGACCTCTTCAATGATTCCGTATTCAATTACTGCACAGATGGCTATAACGCCTTGGTGCTTATCCCCAGCTTCTCTAATGAGTTTTGCCTCAGGAACAAAAACGTAAGGTATAGAACGTTCAGATAATTTTTTCTGAAGATCCTTTATTCGTTGGTTATCTCCGGCGCGCTTGAGAAAAACGCGTTCAATCTCTTTTCCTGAAGCAATAGCCTCTATAACTGCATGAACACCGTAGATCTTTTGTTGGGGGGTCTTACGATGATTTCTATTTGATTGGGACATATGTTGTGGCAAAAATGCTTCGAAACAGACCAATGGCATCCATGTTTTTTGAAAAGAAATGATTGAAGTCAACTTATTTCCAAATTTATTTTGGCTCTGAAAGCCTTGATTTTATTGGTTATTTAGAAATAAATTAAAAAAAGTAAAAGTTTTCTTGCTTTCGGAAAATAAGGCATGGTATATTTGCGCCCCCCAAACAAAACGAGTTTGGGTGTTTTGAAAAAGTTCTTTGATATAATGCAGCAGCAAACAGGATAATTTGTATCGAAGCCAAGAGATTAAAATCTTCACAATGGAGAGTTTGATCCTGGCTCAGGATGAACGCTAGCGGCAGGCCTAACACATGCAA